>JAZNCH010000057.1:0-2707 GCA_045587445.1 Eubacteriales bacterium
TATCGACCACGAGCTTGAAGGCTTCCACTTCATCACTGTCAAAATCTCCGAGATAGCAAAAGAAACTCCTTGGGGCTACGAGATTGACACCAGTAGAAGCGAATGGGACGAGAAGAAACGACTTGCTTGGAAAGCGTTAGGCACTGAAAAGTTATCTGAGCACGTTGGCGAGGTTGGTAAAAAGCTGACACTCAAGGTCAAATACGTTCACACCGCATCTTGGGAAACAGGCTTTAAAAGAGGTTATTGGTCTAACGACACCCAACTGCTTCATAAATTTGTGGACGCAGACGGCAACATCCTCGTATGGAAGACCACACTCTACATCGACGCTGAGTATGGAGCGGAAATGACACTGACAGGCACCGTTAAGGAACATTCCGAATACAAAAGCGAATGTCAAACCGTAATGACAAGATGTAAACTATCATAGAAAGCAGAGTGGCAGGAGCGCAAGCTCCTGTTAATGCTGGCAGGCAGACGGTCACAACCACCGATAGCCAGTAATAAGGAGGGTATAAATTGAAATCAAAAAATAAATACTTCAATCCCAATCCCTTAAAAAAGGAAATTGGCGATTGTGTTGTCAGAGCGTTATGTGCTTTAGAGGATAGAGCTTGGGACGATGTTTACAAGGAACTGTGCGACATTGGTTTTGAACTAAAGGCAATGCCGAATGACAAGCCAACCTACGAGGAATATTTGAAACGTCACGGCTATGAGAGAACGCCTATCAGTAATAAAAAGGGTAGCAAACGCCCGACTGTTAATGATATGGCAAGGCGTAGCAAAACAGAAGGAGCTATCTACTGTGATGTTGCTAATCATTGCGTGACAGTAAAAGACGGCTATGTTCTCGACCTTTGGGACAGCGGGGACAAAAGCCTGTATGGTTACTGGACTAAAAAGGAGGTTTAATATGTATAAAGTTTTAATAGCTCTACTAATAACCATCTTCACAATGCCGCTGACTACTCAAGCGGCTTATTTATGTGGAAAGGTAAAATTCGTTAGCTATGGCGAAGATTACAGGGTAAAGCTCGTTACCCGCTTCCCCGATTTAAAAGTAACATTGGTAAGCCGTTTCCCTAATAGTCCTGGGGAATGGCAGAAAGTACAATACGGCGAAGATTTTAAAGTTAAGTTCGTAGAGTATGGCGAACACTTCACAGTTCAATTTGTAGACATACGTTAGGAGGTTATTATATGATTCATGCTTTCTGTGATTTTTGCGGTAAAGATTGCGATATGACCGCAACGCTACTGACATTGACACCGTTTCAAAACTTTGCGAGAAGCCGAGTATCAACGGACCCTTATGGTGCGAAAGGGGCAACTAATGGTTTTGTAATTTGCTCCGATTGCTTAAAAAAGCATCAACTCCCTAATCCTTATAGTAAGTATAGACAAATTATTGCCCAAAAGCTCAAATACGATAAGTGTTTGGATAACTATACTGCTGAAGACAAAAAAGAAGATGCAAAACTGGAATTAGCGGAAATGAAATTGTTAAAGTAGGAGGTTATTATGCGTGAGATTTTATTCAGAGGCAAAACCGTAAAAACTGACGAATGGGTGTATGGCAGCTTGATTACTGGCAAAGTTTGCTCCACCATCGTAAACGAACACGGCAAGGTACTTGTAAAGAGCGAAACCGTTGGGCAGTACACTAATAAAGACGACGTAACCGGTAAAAAGATTTTTGAGGGCGATTTAGTCAAGATACTTAATTTTGAAAGGATTGGTATTCGGGGCGTTGCCAGAGAAGTAGAATGGATTGACTTCGGGTATAACTTGCCAAGCTATAAAAATCTTGATGATGGTGCTATTACTATTAACTATCAATACCAAGTAGTTGGTAACATCTACGATGGCAAGGAGGAATAATATGAAAGACCAAAAACCATTTCATGATTTATTTATGGATATTGCAGACCTCAAAACGTCCGTTAAATTCTTGGCACTGTGTACTGAAATCTTGGAGCTTAGAGCTGACGTTGAGGCATTGTCCTCTTTGGTATCTCTTAAATATGATAGCTATGCAGTTGACGCAGCTATGCGAAATGCAAGAAGCACTCCTGGTTATCGTGCTTCCAAAGCTGACCTTGAAGCTAAAGCAGTAGCACTCAAAAAAGCACAGGACGACCCGCAAGCAAGATTACAGGCAATGCTTAAAGCAAAGATGGAAGGTAAACTGTAGGAGGAAGTTATGGAAGCAAGAATAATAAACGAAGTAAGAGTTTATAAACTCGTTCTTAATCATGTGCGTGATAAATGCGAAGAATCAAGAATCGTTGCTATTAGTGGAAATTATAATAAGTTGGTAGAGTTTTATAATTCTTGCCTTGCTCCCGAACCGTGGCGCGACGGCAGATACAACAAGGTATTTAAAGAAGGCTCTCCGCTTGAATGGTATAACCCTGCTAATATCGAACTAAACAAAACTGACTATTGGGGATGTGGTATTTCTGACGAATGGATTATAGAACGCGTATGGAACAACATTGTAGATAGTGGACGGTATCGCATTATCGCCGAATAAATCATATTAAAATAACCAAATTCGCAAGCCCTCCCAGAAGGCGGTGTGGATATGGTTGTGGATAAGTAGGAAAAGTCATTAAGGAGGTAAAAAATGGCTAATGATAACAAACTTTTCAGAGTAGACCACTGGAATTGTGGAGAAAGTTTTACCGACATTGTTGTT
>JAZNCH010000058.1:0-14078 GCA_045587445.1 Eubacteriales bacterium
ACGGTTCCGGTTACGGTTCCGGTGACGGTTCCGGTTACGGTGAATAAAAAAGGGGGGGGAGAAAATGAAAGAAATCATAATCAATTGTGGCGAGTGCGGAAAGGAATTCGCAACAAAAAGCGTCAGGCGGAAGTTATGCGACGAGTGCAGGAAATTCAAGGCAGTAGAACAAAAAGAGCGACACAATGAAAAGATGCGTATCGAAAAGCTGAAAAAGAAAATCGGAAACAGTCAACTTGTAGAAGATGCAAGGGCGGCGAAAAAGCTGGGTATGTCATACGGAAATTACAAGGCTTTGCCGGAAAAGGTGAAGCTTAAGAAGAAAATGGAGCTTATAGGATGAATGTAATTACAGAAGAAATCAGGGCGGCGGCTGTCAAGGAGCTTTCGGCGGCTATGGAGAAACATCCTCTTTTCGTGAACCTTCACGAAGCTTACGGCGTAATCAGGGAAGAACTTGACGAAGCACTTGTAGAGTTTGCGGACTGTGAGCGTTTTTTTGATATGGCTTGGCAAATGATAAAACAGGACAGAAACGAAACAGCTTTAGAGCATATAACAAGGCTGAAATATGCGGCTGAAAGGCTAGCAATTGAAGCTGTGCAGGTATCAGCAATGTGCATAAAAGCAATTGAAAGCGAAAGGAAAGAAAAGAATGAATAAAGTAATGATGATGGGCAGATTAACAGCTGATCCGGAATTAAGACACACACAGTCAGGAATTGCGGCTTGCCGCTTCACGATAGCGGTTGACAGAGGGTTCAAGGACAAGAACGGAGAACGTCAGGCGGATTTTATCACCTGTATGGCGTGGCGACAGACAGCTGAATTCATTTCACGCTATTTCAGTAAGGGTAAAATGATAGCGATTGAAGGAGCATTAAGAACCGGAAGTTACAAGGATAAGAAGTATTCCGACGTAACTCACTATACTACAGATGTTTACGTGGACGGAGCAGAGTTCTGCGGAGATAAAGAAAACAAGCCTACACCGGCGACACAGCAGCCTTCAATGAGCTATAGCACCGATTCAGATTTTGAGGAAATCTTATCAGACGGTGATGTTCCGTTTTAAGGAGTGTTGACGATGCCTATTAATTCAAAAGCAAAAGGGGCAAGATTTGAAAGACTGTTAGCTTCAAGGCTCCGTGACTATGGCTATAAAGCAAGGCGTACAGCTCAATATTGCGGCAATACCGGCGACGCTTCCGACGTGGTAGGGCTTCCGGGATTGCACGTTGAAGCAAAACACCAGGAACGAATGCAGTTGTATGAATGGATTTCACAGGCGAAAAGGGACGCAGAAGCCGGGGGAAAAGGAAATCTCCCGGCGGTGTTCCACAAGAAAAACAATGCTGAAATCCTTGTAACTATGGAATTTGACGACTTTATGCAGATATACAAAGAGTATGAAGAGAGTATGGCTTTAAGGGAGCGTGAAAACAATGGGTAAAATCAGAGAATTAAAGGCAGTATCGGAGATTGTCAAATTGGTCTTGACAGAAATGCCGGAAACAAGAAACAACGATGATTTGTTATATATGCAGGTGATAAATATTCAGAACCCCGGCATTATCGGAATGACCTTGTTTGCTTTCTTTGAGAACCGCCAAATGTGGGGAGTATCGTGCTTTGAAACGGTAAGACGTGCAAGGCAGAAGATACAGGCTGAATACCCAGAGCTTGCGGCAACTGAAAGCTGTACAGAAGCCCGGAAAGAGCTTGAAGATGAATACCGGGCATTTGCGAGGTGCGAAAATGGCTGAGGTTAAATGGATCAAAATAACGACAGATATTTTTGACGATGAAAAAATTCTGTTAATCGAAAGTTTGCCGGACGCTTATGCAATCATAACGGTATGGTTCAAGCTGCTATGCCTTGCCGGTAAACAGAACAACAGCGGTGTATTTATGATGAATAACAAGATAGCCTACACCGACAAAATGCTTGCAACAATCTTCCGAATGAAAGAATCGACAGTAACAATGGCATTGCAAACATTTGAACAATTCGGAATGGTAGAAATTGTTGACGGCGTTATTACAATTCCAAACTGGGGAAAGCACCAAAACCTTGACCAGCTGGAAAGCAAAAAAGAGTATATGAAAAACTATATGAAAGAATACCGTAAAAAACAGAAGCAATTAACTTGTAAAACTAACGATAAAACTAACAGTAAAGCTAATGTTAGCTCGGCAGATATAGAAGAAGATAAAGATAAAGAAATAGAAGAAGATAAAGATATAGATATTATATCAGAAAAGCCCACAAAAAAGCCCGTCCGTCATAAATACGGCGAATACAAAAACGTTCTTTTATCTGACGAAGATATGAACAAACTGAAAGCCGAATTTCCTTCCGACTATGAGGAAAGAATCGAAAGGTTGTCAAGCTATATGGCAAGCTCCGGGAAATCTTATAAGAATCATTTAGCGACAATTCGTAATTGGGCGAGAAAAGACAAAGACAGCGGACAGAAGCAACAGGCAACAGATATTAAATTCAAGGATGATTTATTCATATAAGGAGAAATGAAAATGGACGCATTAACAAGTCTATTGGCACATCTGAGGGAAACGACAGGCGTTGAAATCCCTGAAAACAAAATGACCGAAGAAGAATACGTAAAATTCAAGTGTAATTCTTACAATGACCTTCCGGGAAGCAGAAACGAGCTTGACGGCTATGAGTGTAAGAAATGCAAGAACAGGGCGGACTTTTCAAAGCCCGTATTTAACGGCAGTCAATGGATCGAGGTATTAAGCCCTTGCAGTTGTCGCCCGGTAAGAAATGCAATTCTTAGGCTTATGAAATCCGGGCTGAAAAACATAGTTACAGACTATACCTTTGACAAATTTGAAACGCCGGAACCGTGGCAAGCGACTTTGAAGCAGAAGGCGGTTGAGTATGCGAAAAATCCTGAAAAGGCGTGGTTCTTCTTAGGCGGTCAGAGTGGATGCGGCAAAACGCACCTTTGCACGGCAATAGCAAGAGAATTTCTGTTATCCGGTAAGCAGGTGCAGTATATGGTGTGGCGTGACGAAATAATGAAAATCAAGGCGAATATCACCGATGCGACAGCCTATGACGACTTAATGCAGAAATTTAAAACGGCGACAGTATTATACATAGACGACTTATTCAAGAACGGCAAGGGAACTGACGGAAAGGTTATGCCGCCGACAGGTTCCGATGTACAGACAGCTATAGAAATCCTGAATTATCGTTACAACAACAAGGAGCTGATAACGATAATCTCCAGCGAAAGAAGTTTGACAGACTTGCTGGAGATTGATGAATCGTTAGCCGGGCGTATTTCAGAAATGTCGTATGATAAAGGCTTCTGTATCAACATAAAGCCGGACAGGGCGAAAAACCACCGAATAAAACATATGATAAACCTTTAAGGGGGCGACAAATTGAAAGCAAAAGACTTCCTTCTTCAACTTAGCAAGCTTGATAAGCTGATAGAAAACAAGACAGTTGAGAAAGTACAATGGCGGTCAGTAGCAACAAGCGTTACTGCACAGGTAGGCGGCGAAAGGGTGCAGAGTTCCGGAAATCCTCACAAGATAACCGATGCGATAGCTACATATCTTGACCTTGAAAAAGAGATTGACCGCTTCCTTTCGGAGCAGATTCAGAAGAAAAAGGACATAATCAGCATTATTGAACAGTTGAACCCGACGGAATATGACGTACTGCACAAAATGTATGTGCAGTACAAGGATTTACAGGAAGTGGCGGACAAATACAACAAGTCATATAGCTGGGTGACAACAGTACACGGAAAAGCGTTGAAAAACGTGCAGAAAATACTTGACGAAAGGGGGATATAAACAATGGATGTAATCACGATCAGATGCACAACAGAGGAAAGGGCGGCGTTAATTTTCAAGGCTAATCAGATAATCGGGAAGCTTGACAGTTTAAGACACGACGACAAAACGCCTATATCAGCAGAAGCGGTATTATCAAAAGCCGCTATGCTGAACCTTGAAAAGAACCTTGAAATGTTTATGGAAGGAATGAATTTGAATGGCTAATAATTATTGCGTATGCTGTGGGGATGAAGTCCCCGAAGGTAGACAAGTGTGTTCAATATGCGAGGTTGAGAAGCTCCGAAGCGGCGGCGATTTAAACGCCGCTTCAAAGCCGGGGACTTACACGGTGAATGATGAACGGGAACTGATAGGCAAGCTTGAAATTGGCGTTGAGTTCAAGAAGTGTTCTGAATGTGAGTATAAGCTCCGCTGTACAGACGAAGAAAAAAGAGCTATACACGCCTTGAAAGTTATCAAAGAGATATGCGGAAAATACCCAACTTGTGCGGACTGCCCTTATCACGACCTTTGTGATGATTGTTTTGCATACGACAGACCTGAAAAGTGGAAAATTTCCGAATGAGGTGATTGAATGACACTAAATGAAGCATTAAAAATCGTTACAGAGTGCGGATTGAATGTTGAAGCACCTGCACACGATGAAGTTATGAAGCAGATAACAGAAGCCCTTGAAAAGCAGATACCATACAAGCCTAAAGAGTACGAAGATAAATTTTACGCTTGCAAGTGCGGAAATTGTGTACTTTACAAATGGGAGCATTATCCCGACGTGCTTACACCAAAAGAAATTGAAGGATTGCCCTTCTGCTTGGGATGCGGTCAAAAATTAGATTGGAGTGATTAAGAATGTTAGTACCGGCAATTTTGTATAAAAACGAAATCTGCACAGCCTTTATGAAAGCACTGTATAACGACGAAATGCTTTACTATACGGGCGGTCTTGAAAGCTCTATACCTGATATTAAGAGCCACACCGACGGCGGCAATTATCAGTTTGCTATTGTTGACGGCGAAAAACTGATAGGCTATTTCACGTATCGCATAGATTGGTATAGTTCTTCCGCTTACTGCTTCGGGCTTTTCGGATTTGAAAAAAATAATAAGATAATCGGGCTTGACGTTCACAGAGAACTGAAAAAGCTGATTAATGATTATCATATCCGCCGGCTTGAATGGCGAATGGTGGGCGGAAATCCTGTTGAAAAACATTATGATAAGTTCTGTCAGAGATATAACGGAAGAAAATTACTGTTACACGATGCAGTAAAAGACAAAGCCGGGAAATATCACGATGATGTCATATATGAAATAATTTTTAAGGAGAATGAAAATGAGTGATTATTACGGCGGTAACAAGTATTTGAAAGGAGAATAACAATGGCTGAAAAACTCAAACCGTGTCCTTTCTGCGGCAGTAAGAACGTTGATGTATTTGCTCCAGTAAATAAAGACACAATCGGCAGAGCGGTTCACTGCAACAGTTGCAATACAAGGGTTGGATTTCCTATGGCTTATGACGAAATTCAAGCAGCCGAATATTGGAACAGGAGAGAAAACGATGAAAGAAAAACTGATTAAGCTTATGCAAAGTGTCCCTGCAAACGGCAGAGATGCTTGCAGTACAGAAGAACTTGCAGAACATCTCATTCAGAATGGTGTTATAGTTCCGCCTTGCAAGGTGGGGGATAAGCTCTATATCGTGGGAACAGAGTGCCTTGCTGATAAAGACAGCCGAAAATGCGAAGAATGGACAGCTGAAAATCCGGATTTAAGCTGTGAAGATTGTCCGTTGGATAAAAGACTACTTGTCTTTGAAAGAACAGTAACGAAGCATATGTTAGGCGTTCTTTTATTTGAAGTAAGCGAAAATTTTATTTTCGGTGAAACCGTATTTCTCAGCCGTGAAGAAGCTGAAATAGCGTTAAAGGAGAATGAAAATGAGTAATTATAACATAGAGATTGACAAAGCGAATGAAATATTGAGTGTTACAACCGACGACTATGAAGCGTTCAAAACGACGCTTGGATTGGTTAAGAGAGACAAAACCAGCTACACAACAGCAAGCGAGAGTGAAGAAAAACTGCTTAGTCAGCTTATTGAAGAACAGAACAGACTTTGCGAGTGCCGAACTGAATTAGCAAAGGCAAAAGGTTATTTGAGCGAACTGTTAAAGGTTATGCCTTTCGTGAGTGATTGCGATTCGTGCGAGTTTGAAAATTCAGACAAAGAATGCTCCAAAAGACAAGGGGAGTTAAGAACCGAATGCTTTAAGCATAAGTTACAGGATGAAATACAGGCGTTTCTGGAAGGAGAAAAGAAAGATGAATGCGGCAATGTTTGATGAAAGTTTTTTCCCAGTGGTAGTTGTGGGATGTGTTTTAATCGGGATAGCGTACATATTCCTCAAAGAATGGCTTTACGGATTGGACGAAATCACGGCTTTTAAGGCTTACGCTGGAGAGGTTGAAACGGTGGTAAATACCGCTTCACCAAAGCCGGAAGTGTTTGAACTGCCGGCAATGAGTGAGGACGAAGAAGTGATGTACGTGGTGAATGACGGGGTGATTTTTTGAATTGTATCAGGTGCGGCGGAAAAGTTGAAAGCACGGGGTGTAAAATGTGTGACAATTGCCGTGAAAAGTGTTCAGCAATGAAACAAACGCTTTGCTTTTCTTGCAAAAGGCTTGACTGCTCCTGGATGCAAGATTTAATCCCGGTTGAAGGTTGGTTGGCTAACGAGTCAAGTATTAAGTATAAAAACGGCGGCAAGTCTTACAATGTGGTTGTATGCCCGGAGTATAAGCCGTTCCCGGAAAGGCAGGTGAAGGAAGATGATAGGTAGTTTCATAGTAGGCTTTCTCTGTGGAATGGTAGCGTTAGCAATGGCGGCTGTGTTCAGTATGTCAGACGATAACGAAAACGAAAAATAATGTGTAAATTTGCAGAAAATTGCAAAAGATTGCAAAGACTTTTATACATAATATGAGTATAATATAAAGTGAGGATAGCTGAAAAGGACATAAAGTAACACTCCTTTCGGGAAAGCACTTTGCTAATAAGCAGGGTGCTTTTTCCTTTTCATCGAACAAAGGGGAAATCCATACACAAAGGACTGAAAAGAATGGGTTTCACCTACAAGGAACAATATGCAGTTGTTGTTATCTGCAAGAACGAGGAAGAACAAAAAGCTATATATGACCGCCTGAAAGAAGAAGGCTTCAAGTTGAAGGTGGTTGCTGTATGAAGATAGAAATTCATAACAGAACCAGCGACTTTGACTCATACCGGGCGGCAAGGGTGAAAAGCTTATTCAATGCAGAAAGCGGCTGTAATTTTGACTTGACAATTGAAAATGTTGATTTATCGGGGAACTGGAATATCGGCGTTGTTGTTGGAGCTTCCGGATCGGGTAAGACTTCAATCGGCAAGACGATATTCGGGGAAGATAAAATAGTGAACCTTTCCGACGGCTGGAGTTATGACAAGCCTATCATTGATGATATAGCACCTGACGGCAGCTTTAACACGGTTACAGGGCTTCTTGCTTCTGTGGGGCTGGGTGATGTTCCGGCGTGGCTTAGACCGTTTCACGTATTGTCTAACGGGGAGCAATTCAGAGCCGGGCTTGCAAGGACGATATGCGAAAAGCCGGCGGAAATAGTGATTGATGAATTTACTTCCGTAATTGACAGACAAATAGCGAAAATAGGGGCGGCGGCGTTTCAAAAAGCTTGGCGGCGTGAAAATCCTTCGGGGAAAGTCGTATTGCTTACGCCACATTATGATGTTATTGACTGGGTACAGCCTGACTGGATTATTGACACGAACCGCAAAAGCTTTGAAAGAGGTTGTCCCCGGCAAAGACCAAAAATCGAATTGGAAATTAGGAAGGTCGACGGCACTTACTGGAAACATTTTAAACCGCATTACTATTTAGACTTACCACATCCGATAGCGGCGGAATATTTTGTGGGAACAGTCAACGGTGAGCTTGCCTGTCATTTAGCTGTTACACCGTGGTTTCATCTCAAAGGCTATAGAGCTACACGGCTTGTTACAATGCCAGAGTGGCAGGGTGCCGGAGTTGGAACAAGGTTTCTTGATGCAATTGCACAGTATCACCTTGACGGACACGGCAGAAGAAACAAACAGCTTTCGACATATTTTCACACTTCACATCCTCAGCTATGTGCGGCGTTGAGAAGGTCGGAAAAATGGGTGCAGGTTTCAGCCCGGCTTTACGGCGATAATAAAACAGCTTCTTACAAGTCTTATCGGAAATCGGCAGAAAAGAAAAACGAAAGCAAGATTATTCCTTCCGGTTTTGGCGGTCATTTCAGGGCTGTACAAGGCTTTAAGTACATAGGGGGTACAAGTACCCTATGAAGCAAATTAAAACGATTATAAAGCCATATGAACAGCTGTATGAATATGATGCAGAAGTAAACAAGTATCTTTCAGAAGGCTGGAAGCTTAGAAAAAGAGAGATACAACAGGTATCGGGAGAAATAAGCGAAGCGTTCACAGCTCCGGCGGTATATGTGCTGTATGCGGAACTTGACCGGTATATACCAAACTTTGAAGAAATAACGCTATAAGGGGGATAAAATGGAAATCTTAAATATTCCGATTAAGGACTTAATACCTTATGAGAAAAATCCCCGAAAGAATGACGAAGCGGTGCAGTATGTTGCTGAATCAATCCGACAGTTCGGCTTCAAGGTTCCTATTGTTATTGACCGTGACAACATTGTTGTTTGCGGTCACACACGCTTAAAGGCGGCAAAAAAGCTGAAATTGAAGGAAGTCCCCTGCATTATAGCGGACGATCTGAACGATGAACAAATAAAAGCCTTCCGGCTTGCTGATAACAAGGTATCAGAACAGGCAGAATGGGACTTTGATGTGCTTAATGATGAATTATTTGAAATCACAAATATTGATATGGCTGATTTCGGATTTGATGAAGAAGGGATGTTCTCTATTGATGAAATGGAAGAAGTTGAAGGATATAGCTCTGAAAAGGACGACAGAGAGCATTTCACCAAAACATTTACATTCCCTATCGAAAAGAAAAAACAAATAATTTGTTATCTGAAAAAACATCAAAATGATATTGTTGAACAGATAATCAAGGAGAGCGAGAGAAGTGATTAGATGCGGTTCGCAATGCTTGACGTGTGACTATCCTATACATTTTGATACTTATTACGGATGTTCTCACGCTTGCAGTTATTGCTTTGTAAAACATAAATATTCGATTGAAAAGATAAAACCGATAAACACGATAAAGTCACTTAAAAATTACATAGAAGGAAAAAGGAATAAAGAAACACGGTGGTGTGATTGGAATATGCCGCTACACTGGGGAGCAAACTCCGATCCGTTTCAGCCGTGTGAGAAAATTCATAAGAAATCTCTTGAAGTTTTAGAGTTATTCGCTGAAACTGGTTTTCCTTTTATCGTATCAACAAAAAATCCCGGATTACTTGTTCAAGAACCTTATATATCCCTTTTGGAACGTTGCAATTGCGTTTTACAAATATCTATGGCTTGTGCAAAATATGACAAACTTGAAAGAGGTACGCCGCCTTATGAGGAACGCTTGCAAGCCGCAAGAGCATTAAGCGGCAAAGTAAAAAGGCTTGTAGTAAGGTTAAGACCGTATTTCCCGGATTGTCATAAAGACATTCTGAAAGAGATAAAACGCTACAAAGAAGCCGGGGTACACTCTATAAGCATTTCCGCCTTTTACACCGTGAAAAAACAAAGGGGAATGGTGCGGTATGGCAGTAGTTATACATTTAGTAATGAATTTCTATATCCGAGGTATCTGGAAATAAAAGATGAGTGCCACAAGAACGGCATTGAGTTTTTATGTTCAGAAAGCGGCTTAGACCATTTAGGAGATAATCTGAACTGTTGCGGCTGTAATGGCTTAGACGACTTTCAGCCGAATAAGTTCAATGTTTCTCATTTGGCTTATGACGAGGTAAAACCGGAAGCAACAGAAGCAATGAAACAAAACAACACATATCAACCATTTAAAGGGATAGGACAAAATCAGGCTTGGGCTTTGAAATGCGTTGGAAAATCCTTTGAACAGCTTATGTATGAAGTTGGGGCGGACAGAATTGAATGGTTGAAAGAACAAAAAGAAAGGTTTAAAGGGTGATATAATGGGAGCTTGTCATAGTGGCGGAAAAGGTTCCGGCGGTGCAAGCATAGCACAGAGCAATACACCAGCAAGCCCGGTTTCCTACTCAGCGTTCACGGATTCCGACGCTCAACAGCTCCGTGATGATATGGATGATATATACGATCCAGACGTAACGGACGCAATTAAGCTTTATATCTCCGATAGTAACCCTAACGGTGACGGCTTCTCGCACGCACAAAACCTTAATTACAAGCTTGATAACGGAATAGCCCTTAATGCTACAGAAAAGTTCATTGACGATAATATTCAGGCAGGTATGCACGCAATCGGCAAGGATTCAAACCTTATAAGATATTGTCACGATGATATTCTGAAAAAATGTGGCATAAGTGACTATTCAAAAATGACAGATGCACAGCTTCAAAAGGCGTTAGTCGGAACGAAATTAAGAACAACATCCTATATGTCAACATCGTATGACGGAAAGAAAAACCCTTTCAATCCTTCTGCACCGGCTGGCGGCGGACGTGAGGTTATTATGAACATAAAAGCCGGCAAGAATACAAAAGTTGTATTCGGGGCGAAGAAACAGGCTGAATTTGTACTGAATAAAGGAACAGATATGACAATTACCGGCATACATTTTGACGGAAGTTATGCACATCCACGATTAGGCAGTACAAAACCACGTGTTGTTATTGACGTTACGATATAAAAGGAGTATAATAGAGTATGGCAAAAAATGACAAAAAAACAAGCCCAAAGGACTATGGTCGCTGGGATAAAACAAATGTACAGGTCATAAGCAAGCCCAAAGCACCGAAAACATCAAAGAAAAAGGTTAAAAAGGGTAAGTAATATGGGTGCATGTCATAGCGGTGGAAAAGGGGCAACAGTCGGAGCAACAGCCGCTTCCGGCGGTGCAACTCAGGTCGATAATTCACAGGTACAGCAGGCACAGCCCACTCAGACTATGAGTTCAAGCTATAACGCCTTTGTTAATATGACTGACGACGACAAAGCGGATGTTATTGATTCAATGGTTAGTCAAGATGTACCGGCTCACTTATCAAATAGTGATTTCCAAAAATTCATATATAACATAGGATTGAATGACAAGCCGCAGTTAGTTGATGATGCTACACTCAATTCAATGAAGGGAAAAGAAATATTCAGAACAGTAAACAATGTTTTTGATAGCAATAATGATATTTCGTATAGTGCGGATCAGATAGCAAGACAGCTTCAAGCCGGACGAATTACAAGAACTTCCGATAGCGGCGGTTCGGTATACGGCAGAGGGCTTTACTTTGCAGATTCAAGAACGGAAAGCACATATTATGGAAATACAAGAGGAAATGTCAAAAAGACCGCAGTTGTAAGGGCGAAGCTGAATGACAACGCAAAAATCATTACAGATAGTGCGGCAAGAAGTGGTGCGGCGGCGGAAATTAGCAGCGGTTCAAAGTTGGGTAAAGCCTTAGCAAAATGTGACCGTGCTTCACAGAAAAGTATATACGCAATGGCAAAAGGCTATAACGTTATTGACGCAAACAACGGAACCGGCTATTTTAACATACTCAATCGCCAGGCGGTGACAATGAGTAAGACAATAGAAGCAAAATAAAGGGAGTGAGAAAAAATGAAAAAGAACACGGGCAGTCTTGATATTGACTATATCGACAAGCTTTTCGAGGGAATGAGTAGAGAAGCGGCGGAAGCTATGAACGGCACACATCCACCTATCCCGAAGAAAAAGAAAGCAACGGCAAAGAAAAAGCCGGCAACTGCAAAGAAAACAACGACAAAAAAGAAAAAGACAGTTAAGAAAAAGTAAATATGAAATTGTGGTAGAGACATTTATGTCCCTACCATTTTTTATGGAGAAAAGAAGGTGAAGGAATGGATATAAGCGAAAAAATGCGGCGATTAGGAGAAAAGACACAATTCAACGGCGAAACGGCGGCGGAAGCTGGGCGGAAAGGTCAGAAAAAAGCAACGGAAAGCCGAAGAAGAAAAAAAGCCGCAAAAGAAATCATAGAAACCTTCCTTTCTATGCCTTTGAAGGGCGGCAAGGTAGCAGACGTTGAGAACATCAAAAACTTTCTTGAACTTAAAGGCAAAAATATCACAGTAGAGGAAGCAATGTTTTTACAGGTGGTACAAAAAGCCTTGAAAGGTGATTTAAGAGCTATTGAAATGATGTTAGCCCTGACAGGCGAAAAGCCGGCGGAAAAAGTACAGGTTGAAAACGTCAATCCTATGTCAGAGCTTACCACAGAGGAATTAAGGAAGCTGATTGATAGCAATGGTAAGTCTTGATTATATCGTGTACCAGGCAAGGCTTGAACTTGCACGGCGTGACTTCTGGGAGTATTGCAAGCTGACAGCTGCGGACTTTTACAGGGAAGAACGGGACTTCTTGAAAGATTTGTGTTATACAATGCAGAACTTTTATGAATCCAGCGATAAAAAGATTATGGTTATCAATATGCCGCCACGTTTCGGGAAGTCAAGAACTGCTACACAGTTTGTCAAGTGGATATTCGGAAGAAATCCACACCATAAGATTATGACAGGTTCCTATAATGAAACGCTGTCAACTACCTTTGCAAAAGCTGTCCGTGATACTATCTGGGAAGAAAAAACAGAAGGTATACTTTGCTATTCTGACATATTCCCGAATACAAGGATTAAAAAGGGTGAAGCTTCGGCGGCAAAGTGGGCGTTAGAAGGAAGCCAACAGGCTAATTACCTTGCAACTTCTCCGACAGGTACAGCGACGGGCTTCGGCTGTAACATAATGGTTATAGACGACTTGATTAAAAACGTTGAGGAAGCCTATAACGAAAACACTTTGCAGAAGCATATTGACTGGTTTAATAATACGATGCTTTCCCGTACTGAAACGGGCTTTAAGCTAATTATTATTATGACACGCTGGGCAACAAATGACCTTGCAGGCTATATATTAGCTAATTACAAGGATGTTGTTCACATCAACTACAAAGCGGTTCAAGACGACGGTTCAATGCTTTGTCCTGATCTGTTATCCCGTGAGGATTACGACTTCAAGACAAAGAATATGAATAAGGACATTATTCTTGCAAACTATCAGCAAGAGCCTGTTGACATCAAGGGAAGGTTATATTCTTCAATCAAAACATATACGGAAATTCCAAAGGATGAAAAGGGCAATCCCCTATTCAAGTACATTCTCAACTATACCGATACAGCGGACGAAGGAAGCGACTTCCTTAGTTCAATTTGCTATGGAATGTATGAAGATTCGTATTATATTTTGGATATTTACTATACAAAGGCACCTATGGAAGAAACCGAACCGAAAACGGCGGAAATGTTGACAAAGAACAACGTCGGAAGTGCATTGATTGAAAGTAATAACGGCGGTCGAGGATTTGCAAGAAATGTTGAAAAGGAATTGAAGAAATTAGGTAATAAACACACGGTTATTAAGTGGTTTCATCAATCCATGAACAAAAAAGCCCGAATACTTTCAAATAGTGCCAGCGTTATGAATAACGTTTATTTCCCGGTCAATTGGCAAGATAAATTTCCCGAATTTGCAAGGGATTTATTGAAATATCAAAAAGAGGGTAAAAACCCACACGACGACGCACCGGATTCAATAACCGGTGTATATGAGAACCCAAAGCCGAAAGGCACTTGGTTAATATGACAACTGACGAACAGCTTGTACAGCTCCTGTGCTGTTTCTTTCATTCAGCATTCTCCCCGTAAGGCTTCAATCGGAAGTCAGAAAAGGAGCTGACAATGCTGTTTTTTATTGAGGTACAATATGAAAATAGTAAATATTTTAGGCACAAAGTACACTGTTTCAGTCAAGAAAAGGGAAGATGATGAATGCCTGAAAGACTGTGACGGATATTGTGATAAAACATCAAAAAGAATAGTAGTTGTGGCAAAGGCTGACGACAGCAACCTTGACAATTACGACGAATATCTGAAAAAGATAACAAGGCACGAAATCATTCACGCCTTTCTTTTTGAATCAGGTTTACATGAAAACTTTGAACATCGACAGTGGGG
>JAZNCH010000059.1:0-7741 GCA_045587445.1 Eubacteriales bacterium
TGAGATAACAACAGGTAAAAAAATGCAAAAATAAAATGAACTTTGTCCTTTTTACACATAAGAATTTAGGTATTATACTATAAATATCCCAAACTGAAAGGAGGACAGAAGCAATATAATCTTATTTATATTAATTTGGAGGTAATTAAAATGACAGAAAGCACAAAAAAAGAGTTGACTTACTCTGAAGAAAAATTTGAATCTCAAAGAAATGCTTTAGAGAACGGAAAAAGCGATGCATACGTATCCGCCATTGTTCCCAAAGATGGAATGATGGGATATGTGTACAGAAACAAAGAAGGAAAGCTTTTAGGAAAGGAGATTAAGTATTTTCTTATGGGAAGTGATGACGGCTCAGGTATGAAATGTAAACATCACTGGACAGTCAATGACCCAACTGCGACATTACCTGATGTGCATATTTTAATCAAAGACCTTGAAAAAATTGCTATAAGGGATGATAATGGTAAAATTTATTCATATGGATTTAAGAAATCCAATGATGATGTTGAAAATTTCTTGGTGATTTTCAAGACTGATTTACTTCTTACCATTATAGCGGCAAACAAGGAAAAGAACACGGTGGATTGGATAGATGTAGGTTCTGAAGAGGAAAAAGATTCTATCTGTTACTGTATCGAAAAAATGTTGGGAACTCAGCCAACCGTAAAGGACGGTGATACAAATGAGTTCTCTAATTGATAAGCGAGTTCTAAATGCGGCATTTTCTCAAAAACGAGGCTTCAAAGATGATTTTGAAGCCTCGAGATTAAAAGCTATAGGACAAAGAAAAGAAGAAATAAAAAGGATACGAGAGAAAGAGTTTGACTATATAGATGGCAAGGTTGATTTATTGAATAAAACATCTCAAAGTCCTCTGCTCTCCTGCTCCCAGTTTGCAACAAAAAGTTTTGAAACAACTCAAAAAGTTCATCAAACTAAACCGCTGCCTAAATCTCCACAATCCGGCACAGGAGACAAAACTCCACCCATAGCAGAGCGAGCAATAAAATTAATGGAAAAAGTGCCAATTCTCAGAATTGAAGGTGTTTTATCAGCATTTAACAAAATGTGCTACGATGATTTAACTCCAGAAAAAGTTGTAGAACTTTACAGAAGTAATGTTGATTTTTCATTAGATTCAGACAAAAGTATGACTACAATTAAACAACTTTATGACTGCTTGTTATCTGATAAAACAATTCCAGAGGTTACACGAAAGAGAAACCTTCGCATTGCCGTTTTGAAAAACGGAGTTTTGGATGTTGAATCTATGACGTTATTGCCACATTCACCTGAAAACATAGTGTGTTATTACATAGATGCAAATTATGTTGAAAACAGTGAATGCCCAGATTTTGATAAGTTTGTTTTTGAAACTTTTGGAGGCAATAAAATATATATCAAACGATTTTGGATGTCTCTTGGATATATATTTCTTGAGACTTTAGAAGCTAAAGTGTTTTTCTTTATGGGAAGAGCGAGAGATAGTGGAAAAAGTCTTGTTGGCAGATTCATAGAAAGCTTATATCCAGAGAGATATGTCAGCAATATAGAGTTAAATGATTTTAACAGAAACTTTGCTATTGCTCCTATTGTTGGTGCAGCATTAAATACAGCTCTTGATATGCCGGCTATAAGATTAAATCCCAGAGCTGTTTCTAAACTTAAAAAATTTACTGGCGGTGATGGGTTTAATGTAAATCAGAAACACGTTCCGGAGTTTAAATATCGTAATTCGGCTAAATTTCTTTTTGCATCCAACCATCCAATTATTTTAAATGAAGATGATGATGCATTTTGGTCTCGTTTAGTTTATCTGCCATTCAATTACACTGTTCCTTGTGAGGAACGTGATAGCAGATTGCTTGAAAAATTTCAAAGAGAAAAGGATGCCATTGTCAGCAAGGCTCTTAGATATGCTAAGAAGCTTATTGATAATAAATTTCAATTTCCTACGGACTATGAGCTCGAAAAAGAAGTTCAGTCTTGGAGAGGCAGAACATCAGATTCTATTGAATACTTTTTAGATGAAAGATGTGCTATTTCTAAAGACTATAAGGGAGAATTGGTAAAAAAATTATATAGCCATTACGAAGATTATTGTGATAATAACAACTACACTATTGCTTCGTATAATGTTTTTAAGCAATATCTTGAAAATATAACAGGATTAAAACATTTTAAGATGAGAGACGGAGGCGATAATACCCAATCAGCATTTAAAGGCATAAGAATACTATAATTTTATTAGTGCGGGATTTCGTCAATGCGAAGGAGGAATTATTATTAAAAGACAGGCATTAATCCTATACACAACTGATACAGACATATTCCGCACTGTTATTAAGACAAAACACGGAAGGGTGATGTATTTAGAACTCGGCAAAAATGCTGATAAATTTATTGTAAGGGAGTGCTATTATTTAGACCGGATAAGGAGCGGCAAATACTACGCCGCTCCACAGAAACTTGTTACAAGAGAATTTAAGCAATCTGAAATTATAAATGTCATTGCTACGGAGCTTGACAGGCAATATTACGGTATAGAATATACTTGTGATTTGTATGACCTATCAACAGATGATTTTATCAAGCACAAGTTGAATGAGTTTAAAAGATGTTATAAATTTTTGGTTTTTGTAGGAGGTGGTGAAATTATCAACGGATTACCATCAACGCTTACAACAAGACTTGCTAATCGAATACACCGAAAGATATATCTTAAAATTAAGTATTACAAGGATGGTCTTGGTGTAATTGAGGATTGTCATTATTATGACAGACCCTATAAGGCAAGGACAAAGGTTATTCCGCAAATGCTGACAACAGTTTTTGTAGAGTATAATCGTAAAACTATTATCGACACGATTAATCGTGAGCTTGATTGTGATTTTACAGACATAATCATAGCGGATAACAGTATTGAGGTTGAAAGCAATACTTTTGCCCTTTGTGGCAATATTTAACTAACATACATATTCATCTTATGGTGAAGGAGGTGAATCAAAATACAGATATAATATAGCTTGTTTCAAGCATATTATGTATTAAGACATAAGGAGGTACATAAAATGCTAAATTTAGATTATCTAAATACTAATGAAGTCGGTGTTTCTGAGTTTGTTGACTCGAAAAACCGCTCACATATCGTAAAACATAGTATAATACTTACTGATTCTGAGAAGCGTGAGCTTGAAGATAGAATCGCAGAGGATTTATACCGAATTTTTACCAATGGTAAAAAGTTAAGCGTATGACCTATAAATCGCTCCGCATATAATTTGCGGAGCGAAAGGGGGTTGATTTTATGAATTATATAGCGTTGTACGCCAGACAGAGCATTGAGAGAGAAAATTCCATAAGTATTGAAACCCAGCTTGAATATTGTAAGGGAATGATTAGACCTGATGAAAAGCTATATAATGTCAAAAGCTTTTCTGATAAGGGGTATTCAGGCAAAGACACGAACCGACCTGACTTCCAAAGATTAATGAAAGATATTCGTAGAGGTAAAGTCAAAAAGGTTATAGTGTATAAGCTCGATAGAGTAAGCCGTTCCTTGATTGATTTTGTTGATATGCTCGCAGAGTTCAAGAAATATAATGTTGAGTTTATAAGCTCTCAGGAGTCCTTTGATACAAGCTCTCCCTATGGACAGATGCTTTGCAAGCTCTTGATAATTTTTGCTGAGTTTGAAAGAACATCTATTATCAATCGTATAAGAGATGCATACGACAAACGAAGTGATATGGGTTTATATTCAGGAGGTCGCAGAGTTTATGGATATAATCTCGAAGATACTGTCATAAATGGTATTAAGACCAAAAAATTCGTAATCAATGAAGAAGAAGCAAAGCATATCAAGTACATATTTGAGGTTTATTCTCAACCATCTGTAACGCTCAGGTTGTTGCAAGACAACCTTTTGGAAAATGGCATTAAGCCTTTGTATGGGGTTGATTGGACTACCGGAAAGCTTGGTACACTTCTCAGAAACCCTATATATGTCAAGGCTGATGCAGATATTTATGATTATTATGAGCGGAATAACACTCATATTGTCGGAAATATTGAGGATTTTAATGGCAACCATAATATTCAGCTTTATGGAAAGACAACCCACGATAAAAATTTAACGGATTGGAGTGATATGAAAATCGTGCTGCTGACAAGCAGCGGAATAGTGGATTCAGCTACTTGGCTCAAATGCCAAAGGAAGCTCGAACAGAACAAGCAAATTGGCAACGCTTTAAGCAACAATACTTCTTGGCTCTCAGGAAAGCTTGTATGTGCTAAATGCGGACATATAATGACAACAGTTAAGGGTGAAACAAGAAAGTACTTCCTGTGTACGGGAAAAACCCACAAAAAAACTTGTACAGGAGTTAAGCAGACAATATATGTCGAAGATATGGAAGATATGATTGATGAGTATATTTCAAATAAGCTTGAATCACTCAACTTATCTAAAGTCCATCATTCAGATGAAAATACCGCACAGATTAATATAATTAAGTTAAAGGTTAAGGAGGTCGAGCAAAAACTATCTTCCCTTAGTGATGCCATTATAAGCGGCTCATTGAATGAAGAAATGATTGCGGTTCTGAATGAGAGAGCAAAGAAACTCACGGAGGAAAAGCGAAAATATCTTAACGATATAGATGATTTGCTCATATCTTCAAGTAATGTTAAGGAGAGCTTGAATTTCTCAAAGAAATGGAGAAAGGCTGATTTTAAAGAGCGAAAAGCCATCTGCAATGTATTAATTAAATCTATAATCATAGATGAAGCGGGTAACGCAGAAATACTATGGAATATTTAGGAGGAATTTACTTATGAAAAAGTCAAAACAAATGCTTTCAAAAGCCGAGGTTGCAAAGATTTTAGGGGATGTTTTAGATAGCATTCCGGAGGAAAACAGCGACACAATAGAAGCCTTAAAAATTGCCAAATGTGAAATGCAACAACACAAAGGGAAATTTTCCGTAAAACACAAATATGACATTTGGTCAAAATATGAAGATGAAAACCTTCTCAGAATGTTCAGAAAGAAGTGTAGCATTAGTGAAATATGTGAATTTTTAGGGCGAACAGAAAGAGGAGTTTCTTCAAGATTGGTAAGGCTTGGCAAAATCAAAGAACGAAAAGATATGTATAAGTATCTTGAAAAGTAATTCTGTATGTTGTATGCTAATAACCCCGCTGCAATCACCATAGTTGCAGCGGGGTTTAATATGTCAAAAATCCGTTTAAATCAGGTAGCATCGCATCACCGAAACGCTGGAAGTGTACAACCTCACGCTCACGCAGAAACTTGATAACATCGTTGACATCAGGGTCGTCTGAAACACGTAGAATGTTGTCATAAGTGGCGCGAGCCTTTTGCTCTGCTGCAAGGTCTTCTACAAGGTCGGCAATGGGGTCGCCTGTGACAGAGAAGGTTTCGGCTTTAAATGGGTTTCCGCCTGAAGAAATTGCGTATACACCTTTGCCGTGGTCGATGAAATAAGGTGCCATCGGACTGTTTTCTATCTCTGTAGTTGTAGCGTTTTTTGCAAGCTGATGAATAAGAGTGCCCACCATCTCAAGGTGCGCAAGTTCTTCGGTGCCGATGTCCGTAAGTGTAGCCTTTGTAATGCCGTTGGGCATTGAAAATCGCTGAGAAAGGTATCTCATTGCAGCTCCAGCTTCACCGTGGGGTCCACCGTACACCAAATGTTTGAGTATAGTAAAAATGGCGGCTATTTATTCTTAAAAAAACTTAATACTTGCAAGCCATAAAAGGTAGTTGTTATGTGAAAACAACTGCCTTTTTTCTATGCAAAAACTCAAACACTAGGAGGTACAAAGTATGTTATTACAATTTGAATATTTTTACGGCAGCGAAGCAGATGATTTTACATTCTATCGCATACCAAAGAAGATTATTACATCACCACACTTTAAGGATGTGTCATACGGAGCCAAGATGCTTTATGGACTTTTATTTGACCGGGTTGGGTTATCTATAAAGAACAGTTGGTTTGACGAAGAAAATCGTGCATACATCATTTTCTCCATTCATGATGTCATAGAATCAATGTATTGCAGTAAGCCAACTGCTATTAAGTTTATGTCCGAGCTTGAAGATGTAGGTCTTATAGAACGCAAAAAGCGTGGTCGAGGTCTTACAGATTATATCTATGTTAAAAAGGTTGTGGATAATGAAAAAGTGGTAAAGAATGTTGACCGCAAGGAGTTAAAAGATTTTACTTCTGATGGTCAAAAAACTGAACCTCAGGAGGTTAAAGATTTTAACCCTAATAATACTAATATAAATAATAATTACTTTAATGATATCTACACCAACCCTCCACCTAAAAGTCGAGAAGATTATGAAGAAATCATCAAGGAAAATATTGAGTACGATATTCTGAAACTTGATTTTAAAGGTGAATGGTTGGATAACATAACAGAACTTATGCTTGATGTTCTTTGTTCTGACAGTAAGACTGTAAGGGTTAACCAAGCAAATATCCCGATAGAACAAGTGCGTAAGAGGTATCTGCAAATAAACGATATGCATATAAGGTATCTTGATGATTTTGTTCGAAAAAATGATTATGAGATACATAATTTCAGAAATTTCTATATTTCAGCGATATACAATGCTCCCATAATGATAGATTCGTTTTATGAAGAGTGGGTTAAAGAAGATATGAAAAGAGGTGCGATATAATGAGTGTAAATAACATCGGATTAAAAAGCTATGAAGATTTATTCAAGGATGATAAAGGTAGAAAGACCGAAGAAATTGTTCCTATGGATATCAGGGAACTAAAGCCATATGCAGAGCAACCATTTAAAGTGCTGCTTGATAGCAGTATGGACGAGCTTTGCGAAAGTATAGCTCAAAACGGAGTGTTGTCACCAATTATAGCAAGACCACATCCCGAAGGTGGCTATGAGATTCTTTCAGGACACAGACGAATAAAAGCTTGTGAACTTTTAAGACTCACCGAAGTTCCGGTTGTGGTTAAAAATCTTGATGATGATACTGCTGCAATTTTACTCGTTGACAGTAATCTTCAAAGAGAAAACATACTGCCAAGTGAAAAAGCGTTTGCGTATAAATTGAAATTGGAGGCCTTGAAACACCAGGGAAAAGCATTAGATTTAACTTGTGGACAAATTGGCCACAAGTCAAGAGATGAGCTTGGAACTCAAACCGGAGATAGTGGCAGACAAGTTCAGCGATACATTCGCCTGACAAACCTCATTGATCCACTTCTTGATTTAGTTGATAAAAACGAAATGGCAATGAGTGCAGGTGTTGAACTCTCATATCTTGGCACAAAGCATCAAGCTGAAATTTATAAAGTTATTGAGAGTGAATCTCCACCTTCAATTGCTCAAGCTGTAAAACTTCGTAAGTGTGCTGAAGAAGGTAATCTTGATGATAAAATGATTGAGAATATTCTTTCGTCGGAAAAGGAAGAAAAAGTAAAACTCGTTATCTACGAGGACAAGCTTCGTAGATACTTTCCAAAGAACTACACAAAAGAGCAAATCGAGGATACAGTTATGAAACTCATTCAGAAGTGGCACAAAAATCGGGAAAAAGAAAACGAACGCTGATAAATTTTTGAAAGTTTGTGACACCCAAGATAAAATATTAGCGAAAGGAGTCGAAACAAATGAACATTACTTACAGAAATGAAGGTAACATTTTAATCCCTAACTTAACAGTTCCAAAGTC
>JAZNCH010000060.1:0-40540 GCA_045587445.1 Eubacteriales bacterium
AAAAGAAAATGCTCTCCGCAAAAAATACGGGGAGCATAATTATAACACAGATAACAATATTATAACCGTTCTTCTTTCATCCGGACTGTAACCGTCGGCTCTGGAATTTCACCAAATCAGCCGTTTTTATACTATACAAAACGGCTCGCGGGCTGTACCGCCGGTGGGGACTTTCACCCCGCCCCGAAGCTGTTGCTACTATTATATTCGTATTATATGCAATTGTCAAGTACTATCAAACAAAAAACAGACAGAGTAAAAACTCTGCCTGCTTTTATAGGAATATTTTTTAAATATTATCTTTAAAAATTATTCAATGATTTCGGAAACAACGCCGGAACCAACTGTTCTACCACCTTCACGGATAGCAAAACGGAGACCCTTTTCGATAGCAACAGGAGTGATAAGTTCAACAGTCATGTCAACGTTATCACCGGGTTTGCACATCTCAACGCCTTCAGGAAGGTTGATGATACCGGTAACGTCTGTTGTTCTAAGGTAGAACTGAGGTCTGTAACCGGAGAAGAAAGGCTTCTGACGTCCGCCTTCTTTTTCTGTAAGAATGTAAACCTGACCAACAAACTTGGTGTGAGGCTGGATAGAACCGGGCTTACAGAGAACCTGTCCTCTTTCAATTTCGTTCTTTGCGATACCACGAAGGAGAAGACCTACGTTGTCGCCTGCTTCAGCCTGATCGAGAAGCTTGTGGAACATTTCAACACCTGTAACAACAGTATTCTTGTTTTCTGATGCGAGACCAACGATTTCAACAGTGTCAGAAACCTTAACTGTACCACGTTCAACTCTACCTGTAGCAACAGTACCACGACCGGAGATAGAGAATACGTCTTCTACAGGCATAAGGAAGGGAAGGTCAGCCTGTCTGTCAGGAGTAGGAATGTATTCGTCAACAGCTGCCATGAGCTCAACGATAGGAGCATATTCAGGAGCGTTGATATCTGTGTTTGTAGATTCAAGAGCAGTTCTTGCAGAACCACGAATGATAGGTGTGTTGTCACCGTCGAATTCGTACTGAGAAAGGAGATCACGGATTTCCATTTCAACGAGTTCGAGAAGTTCTTCGTCATCAACAAGGTCAGTCTTGTTCATGAATACAACGATCTGAGGAACGTTAACCTGACGAGCGAGGAGAACGTGCTCACGAGTCTGCTGAAGGGGACCGTCAGATGCAGCAACAACGAGGATAGCGCCGTCCATCTGAGCAGCACCGGTGATCATGTTTTTAACATAGTCAGCGTGTCCGGGGCAGTCAACGTGTGCATAGTGACGATTTTCTGTTTCATATTCAACGTGTCTTGTGTTGATTGTGATACCTCTTGCTCTTTCTTCGGGAGCATTGTCGATCTGATCGTATGCCTGGAATTCGATCTTATCGTTGTTGAGAGAAAGTGTCTTTGTGATAGCTGCTGTAAGAGTTGTCTTACCATGGTCAACGTGGCCGATAGTACCAATGTTAACGTGGGGTTTCGTACGTTCAAATTTTTCCTTTGCCATTTTAGTTTTCCTCCTAAAATATTACTTATTTATTTTGTTCTTTCATTCTTGCGGAAACCAATGTTTCCATGATTGACTTAGGAACTTCAGCGAAGTGGCTGGGCTCCATAGAATACTGACCACGTCCCTGTGTCTTGGAACGGAGGTCTGTTGCATAACCAAACATTTCGGACAGAGGTACGAATGCCTTAATTTCTTGAGCACCCGATACAGCTTCCATAGACTGGATCTGACCGCGTCTGGAGTTGAGGTCACCGATTACATCGCCCATGTAATCTTCGGGAGTTATAACAACAACCTTCATTACAGGCTCTGTAAGAACAGGATCTGCCTTCTTCATTGCATCCTTGAATGCCATAGAACCGGCAATCTTAAACGCCATTTCAGAAGAGTCAACTTCATGGTAAGAACCGTCTTCAAGGGTAATCTTTACGTCAACAACGTTGTAGCCTGCAACTGTACCTGTGAGCATTGCACCCTGAATACCTGCATCAACAGCGGGGATATATTCCTTAGGAATAGCACCACCAACAACCTTGTTAATAAATTCATAGCCCTTGCCGGCTTCGTTAGGTTCAATAGTAATTTTAACGTGACCGTACTGACCTTTACCACCGGACTGACGTGCATACTTCGTATCGGAGTATGCAGACTTTCTGATGGTTTCTTTGTAGGAAACCTGAGGCTTACCTACGTTAGCTTCAACCTTAAATTCGCGAAGCAAACGGTCAACGATGATTTCGAGGTGCAATTCACCCATACCAGCAATAATTGTTTGTCCGGTGTCATCATCTGTATAAGTTCTGAATGTGGGGTCTTCTTCAGCAAGCTTTGCCAAAGCAATACCCAATTTTTCCTGACCCGCCTTGGTCTTAGGCTCAATAGCAACACGGATAACGGGATCCGGGAATTCCATTGATTCGAGGATAATGGGGTGCTTTTCATCACAAAGTGTATCACCTGTTGTTGTATTCTTAACGCCTACAACAGCTGCAATATCACCTGCATAGCACTTGTCTATATCCTGACGGTCATTGGAGTGCATCTGAAGAATACGACCGAATCTTTCCTTTGCACCCTTAGTGGTATTGTAAGCAGTAGAACCTGTTTCAATAACACCGGAGTAAACACGGAAGAAGCAAAGCTTTCCAACAAAAGGGTCAGTCATAATCTTAAATGCGAGAGCAGCAAAAGGTTCGTCATCAGAAGAAGGACGAGTTTCTTCCTGCTGAGTATCGGGGTTGATACCACCGATATCGGGAACGTCAATAGGCGCAGGCATATAGTCGATGATAGCATCGAGGAGCTTCTGAACGCCCTTGTTCTTATAAGAAGTTCCGCAAACAACGGGAACTATCTGGTTAGCAATAGTAGCTTTACGAATAGCAACTTTAAGCTCTTCTACAGTGATTTCTTCATCATTGAAGAACTTATCAAGCAATGCATCGTCTGTTTCAGCAACAGCTTCAATAAGCTTTGCACGGTATTCCTGAGCCTTTTCAAGCATGTCTTCCGGAATGGGTTCGACACGCATATCTTTTCCTAATTCATCGTAATATACGTCAGCTTCCATATTGAGAAGGTCGATGATTCCTCTGAAAGTATCTTCGGCACCGATGGGGAGCTGAATCGGCACAGCGTTCGCCTTAAGTCTTTCATGCATCATGTCAACAACTCGGTAGAAGTTTGCACCCATAATATCCATCTTGTTAACATAAGCCATACGCGGTACGCCGTATTTATCAGCCTGACGCCAAACGGTTTCAGACTGAGGCTCAACACCGCCTTTAGCACACAATACTGTTACTGAACCGTCGAGAACTCTGAGCGAACGCTCAACTTCAACAGTAAAGTCAACGTGTCCGGGAGTATCAATAATGTTGATACGGTGGTTCTTCCAGAAACATGTTGTAGCAGCAGAAGTAATTGTAATACCTCTTTCCTGCTCCTGAACCATCCAGTCCATCGTTGCGCCGCCGTCGTGTGTCTCACCCATCTTATGAGTCTTACCTGTATAGAACAGGATACGCTCTGTAGTGGTGGTCTTACCGGCGTCAATGTGTGCCATAATGCCTATATTACGTGTTTTTTCGAGTGTATATTCTCTTGGCATTATAATATCTCCTTATATTTTATGCGGCATTAATATCTGTAATGTGCAAAAGCCTTATTAGCTTCAGCCATTCTGTGTGTTTCTTCTTTCTTCTTGAAAGCACCGCCTGTGCTGTTGATTGCATCCATAATTTCGTTTGCGAGTCTTTCAGCCATTGTCTTCTCGCCACGAGTTCTTGAGAATGCTGTCAACCAACGAAGACCGAGTGTCTGTCTTCTTTCTGCTCTTACTTCCATAGGAACCTGATATGTTGAACCACCTACACGGCGAGCCTTTACTTCAAGTACAGGCATAACGTTTTCCATGGCAGCGTTGAACTGTTCGAGTGCGGGCTTACCTGTCTTAGCTTCTACAGCTGCGAAAGCCTCGTAAACGATTTTCTGAGCAACACCCTTCTTACCATCCAACATAATGTTGTTGATAAGCTTTGTAACCAACTTTGAGTTGTACAAAGGATCGGGCAATACATCTCTCTTAGCAATTTTACCTCTTCTTGGCACGGATCTTCCCTCCTTCATAAATAATAATGAATTCATAGGTACTCGAAGAATAACTTCGTACATGCTTTTTCCGAGGCGGTTAAATATTTATATATAAATAAGTACCGGTCATTCGGATAATCGCAATGACGATATTCATGTGTTACCTTAAAATAAAATGTGGTACAGAAACTTACTTAGGTCTCTTTGCACCGTACTTGGAACGGCTCTGTTTGCGGTTTGCAACGCCCTGAGCATCCAAGCTACCTCTGATGATGTGATAACGCACACCGGGGAGGTCTCTAACCCTTCCGCCTCTGATGAGTACAACCGAGTGTTCCTGAAGGTTATGTCCTATACCGGGGATATAAGTCGTAGCTTCAAGACCGTTTGTTAAACGTACTCTCGCAATTTTACGGAGAGCTGAGTTAGGCTTCTTAGGGCTTGTTGTAGAAACTTTGGTGCAAACACCACGCTTCTGAGGAGCACTGAGGTCTGTAGGAACGTTCTTAATGGTATTGAAACCCTTCTGGAGAACGGGAGCCTTAGACTTGTATGTCTTCTCTGATCTGCCCTGCTTTACTAACTGGTTAAAGGTTGGCATATTCTTCCTCCTTCTTCAATTTTTCTACTTATAAATAGGCATAACTATGCCTATGCATACATAGATACAATAGATTATACCACCGCTTTATATAATTGTCAACAAGCTTCTATTTTATGCAAAATTTTCTATGTTTTGCACAATTTTCTTTTTATTTTATCTACAATTATACACAAATCATCCATTTACCAACAAACCCCTCTTAAATTCATCAAGAGGTTTTTGTTATATCAAACTTTTATTCCATAGTATTTTTCAAGCCATCCGTCTACAAGAGAGCCGTACACTTCCTCGGACTCCCTAAAAACACGCATATTCTTTAAATCTGTTAAATAATCCTTGAATTCGGTACTTGCCCCCAATTTATCAAGCAAGACGGAATCTGCGTTTTGTAAATCCTCCAAGTCATACAGCTTCCCACAAAAATATAGAACAGTCGGGTTCTTTAGTTCTCTTCTTAAAGTGTCTTCATCATAATCACCAAAAAGCAATTCAAAGTCTTTCCAATTAAGGAAGTAACGAGTCATTTCTTCAGTTGTGGTTATTCTGTACTCATTTTCTTTCCGAAATTCTTCCGTTCTGCTTTTAAGATTCATATCCCGAATAAGATAATACGCAGTTGGCAAATAATCCAGTTCATCGGCATTTGTTTTATATAAATAGTTATTAAAAAAATATTCTCCTACTTCTTTTATTCTGAAGAAAACCCCCGA
This sequence comes from Eubacteriales bacterium, assembly GCA_045587445.1. Lineage (GTDB taxonomy): Bacteria > Bacillota > Clostridia > Oscillospirales > CAG-272 > RGIG1995. The sequence goes on from JAZNCH010000060.1 coordinate 5,425, forward strand.
AAAACCGCTATTTACAATTTTTGAATTGTAGTAACGCGATATTTCTCCTTTTTTAGCATAAGAATTAATCAAGGTATTTCCATATTCTATTCTATGTGATAAAACAGTAAATTTCTTTTGAGCTTCATCATTACGTATGTAGTTTCCATCCTCATCTTTACCCAAAAACTCTAACAAGCTTGTTTCTTTTGACATCTCATATTTAAATCTTGCATACGCTTTTGAATCGGCATAACACAAAAACTCGTCATACAATTCCATATCCTCAAAGAATATCCAACACCACTCTTTGAAGGTATGTGCTTGATCTTTGTATATTATCAAATCAGAATCCATAAAATCGTAAAAAGCTCCGGAACAATATACATAATTATTTTTGCAAAGTTTTTTTCTTACATCAAATTCATTATCTGAAAACAATACAGTTAAATCACTATGATCGTATACAGGATAAAAATCTCCGTATTTAAGGTTATATTCCCTCAATTTATTATTTATTTCTAAAAACGCATTACAATCCACATTCAAATAACGAATTAACATATAAATCGGAGGAGTAAGACCGTTATATTCTTTCCAAAAAATATTGTCTAAGTATTCGTCTATTTTATCTGTATCACACAAAAACCCCAATATCGAAATATTATAAAACCTATCCGGGTAGTATTTGGGTGCAGAAGTATTGTATTCAGAATTCAAATTCTGACTGATCCATTCACTCGGAAATGTTAATGGATCCTCCTTTTTCTCCCGCAACATAAAGCTGACCGCAGTATCTTTGTTACAAATATCTTTTGATACTTCAAATACCACAGAAGATGACAAAGTCGAGCTTTTAGATAAATCTTTATATAAATCTTTATTTTTCACTTCTTCAAACAGTATTTCAATCTGCTCATTGTTACCGTAAACTTGGCTTATATCTCCATACAAAACCAAGTCTTTTCTTTTTGATATACATATAATCAAGTTGTTATTTTTAAAAAATCTGTCGCCGTAGTTGTTTCTTAATTTCCCTAAATAATTCGGCACAGCAGGTAATGCAATATTCTTTTTAATATTTTTATTATCCAAAAACTCTTTAAGCTCCTTCGTCGAGGTAATTACTTGAGCTACCTCTTCATCTGCCCCCGACACATATAACTCATAGCTATATTCACATATTTCCCTCGGTGGAGTATTTTGTTGCGGTTTTTGAGTGGTTGGTTCTAATACTGTTTCTAAACTATCAGAAGTGTTTTCGCCCTTATTAACGTATGGCTCTTCGGTATTTGTACAGTCAAAGAGCAATGTTGCATAAACTAAAAACAACAATAAAATAATTGTCCGCTTCATTCCTTTTTTCATCTGACATCGCTCCTTTCATATTGCCGAGTGCATTTGCACTCGGCAACACACTAAATAATGTTAAAACACTTGTTCAAGTTTTACAAAAACAACTATATTATTTTATTCCATAATATTTTTCAAGCCAGCCGTCTACAAGAGAGCCGTACTCATCTTTCGCTCTTTGGTATACAAACAATTCCTCCAGCCCCAACAAATACTCCTTGAATTCGACAGTCTCTCCCATCATGTCGATAAGAGACTCCTCTGCCGACTTCAGATCCTTAAGCACATACAGAGCACCTTCAAAATAAAAGGCAGCAGGAGATTTACAATTCTTTATAATGTCGTCCTTACTGTGCTCTTCAAACCACAGATCAAAAAATTCATCCGACAGATGCTTATGATAAACGCCTTCAACATAAACCGTCTTCAAATGCTCATTATAAGCGTAAAACTCATCTTTTCTGTCTCTCAGTAAAAATTTTTCGACAAGGTGGTACATTTCAGGCAAATAGTCCAGTTCTGCAGGGGTTTTATCCATTAAGCTGTTTGTATAGTATTCCGACATCTCTTCACCGCCCTCGACACCGGGGTATTTATCCTCTGCTCCCTTTACCACCACAAAACAACCCAGATTAAAATCAGACGCTCCGGCTTGGTAGTAGTCGTCTATTGAATAGACCATTTTAAGCTCAAGTCCCCTGTAAATAAGATTAAGCTCATTATATGTGATGCCTAAAACCTCTTTCACTTCTCCGCGATACGGATAAAAGTAATCCAATATGGTCCGGGAGCGATAAATATCTACGGTATACAATAGCTTCTCCATTTGCTTGTCATTTAACGAAATAAGCTCGTAATAAGAATATATCTTTCCGTCAAAGTAGTAGTATATCCTGTTGCCAAAACAGTTGAACAAGCTTTCTTTATCGTCGGAATACAATGCCTTTATTTGTTTATCTGTATATACTATCTTACTGTCTTCACGGTTTAGTATACTGCTTGCCATGTTATATTCCTTCGACATTTCGTTTGCCTTGACAAAATCCTCTTTACTGACATTCAAGCCCTTGATATACTGATATATTACAGGCAGCTCTCTGTCATAATTATAAATAAAATCATTAAATGTATATTTCAGTATTTCTTTTTCGCCCAAAACATTCAGGAGTATATCAACACTGTAGACTTCGTCGATAAACAATCTGTTCGATGCCCCATCAGTTTCATTTTGAAGATCATCTGCCCACAGCGGAACAACAAACTCCTCATAAAGCTCCTTCCAGTACTTTTGGCTATCATCGCCGGTTGTTTCCGATACGGCATCCGAGGTGTCGGAGGGGACTACACCCTCATCAACCTTGGGATCTTCATCGTGGCCACAGCCAAAAAGCACCGTTGCATAGACAAAAAGCAATAGCCAGAGAATAATATTCTTTATCTTTTTATTCATATACTCCCCTCACTCAAATTTTCAAGTACACTTGCTTTAAATAACACATATAGGATTTTAATAAAATTTTTCTGTTTCATTATGAGGAAATTCAAAGACTGTATTCGGATAGAACACTGCTGCATCCACCGCATTCACCAATGCCCCACTAGATACTCCCTGTCGTATCATAACTTCAAAATGAAGATGCGTATAGCCTTCACCCTCCATTCCCGTAAATCCTACTGTACCCAATACGGTATTCTCTGTTACAATATCCCCTTCGTTTACATTAATAGTATCCAAGTGTAAATAAGCAAAAGTTAGCTTTTCGGTAGTTCCATACGCAGTAAGAGTTGATGCCTGAACATAAATATATTTCCCCCTAGGCGCACTATTCGACCCATAAGGCTCGTTCCCAATCTCTATTACAGTACCAGAGCACGCACTATAAACATATGTTCCCCGCGAACTTTTTATATCTGTTCCACTATGATGCCCCATTGACCTTACACCAAAACCAGATGTTATAGTCCTATTATTTTTACTCTGAAGACTTTCATATTCACCCGGTTCCTCAAGAACAAGGGGGTAATTAACATTCAACGAAGCGTAATAATCCTCCAACCCATTATAGTAAGAATAACCAAGCCCCCATCTCTGATAACTATCAGAATTATTGTTTACCGCAAAGGTCGTAGTCCCTCCAGAATTAGTACTTGCTTCCAATGCTAACCCACCACTTGTTACAAACCTATAATAGCCATTCCCATCATGTATAATAGAGAATTTCACGGCTTTACTATTGGTTTCAACCGTTAGAATTGCATCATTGTTTCCTGCCTTACCCAAAACTCTCCCTCTACCGCTCTTACTGCATATCGGGCGCATTTCAAATTCATTCCCGCTTACTCCAGTATCAACAATCCTAAATTCTTGCTCTCTAAACGTTGTAGTGCGAGCACCTTGAATTATCAAAGTGTTAGTTATATCTTTTCCGCCTGTAACGGTTAAATATTGATTAGAACCAACGTTTCTCAAATAGAATATATTATTATTTACTTCTAAATAACCAAACGATACGTAAGGTCTATAGCTTGCAATTCCGGGATTACCATTATATCCTGCTTCTACAGAACCAATAGCAACAGCACTTTGAGATTCATTGGCTGCTTTTAGCATTATACCATTTTGTGCACTTGCACCACTCAGCCAACCGTTTATTAAATCAACTATAGAAATCGAATAAACCGCAACAGATGATGAAGCAGGTATTGTTACACTTCCTATCTGTGTTCCAAATGCTGACCATAAACTCGAATTATAAGTTGAATTTTCATTCCAAGCACTATTGAAAGCATGGGCATTTATCGTGATTGCATTTCCGGTATTTCCCATACATGTAAAATGGTATTTTGCTGAATTAATTACATGATAGTTATATGCATTAATTAAACCACTACTAGATAGTAATTCAGGAAAATTAACAAGAGCTCGAGCAGTACCTCTTGTACTATCATTTCCAACAAGAACAGACTGTAAGCTACCTGAACTTGATGAATAGTTAGTAAAAAGTGTTGTATCAATAATTTCATTTGAGGCAGGATTATCTATATAAAGTGGTGGGTCAATAGTAACAGGATATGTTAGATTAGGAATTTCAAATAATTCATCAGCAACTATTATTACTCCATAAATCTCATTCTCTTTTATTGTAACAACCTCATACTGTCCCTGTACTTGATTATTATTGCTATCCCACATAATAAGTGTTCCAAAACCGCCTATTATCTTCTGGGTAATAGGGTCTATAATCGACAAAGTTTGAATATTATTTACGATTTTTAATCCATTTGTTCTAACAATAAATGGGAACTGTGTTTTTCCTATATCTTCTTCTAATATTATGTTTTCTTTATATCCATTAAAGTTTTGTGTATAAGTTACATATGTATTTGCTCCATAAATTCCATCATATCTAATACCATCAGGGGTCAATCTGTTTGTACTCGTTATACGATTTGCAGAAACAGATAAATTAAGTTGAGTATCAACGCGATTTGAATTTACAGAACCGAATAATACATTTATAGAATAGTTGGAATATGTAGTTGTAATTCCGTTTGATAAAACATCTGGGTATAATGTGCTAATATCGTTACTTTCATTTGTGTATCCACCTAGCAATTTTGTTAGCTTATTACTTTTATCCTTTACATTTCCAGACTCATCAACGTATTTTATATCTTCACTAAACATATATACCGTCTTTGTTCCGTCCATATTTTTAAACTTTACGGTATTCATATCTGTTTCTTCGGAATACAAACGGGTTATGTGTCCTTGCTCCCTTGCAGTTTGTAAATCAATTGTTTCTGGCAAATGCGACTCAGCAACAATACTCACCGATTGCTCAGATTGTAATGACATTTCTGAAACAGACGTATCATTTTCAGTTGCAAATACACTCACCGGAATACAACTCGCAAGTATTATTAAAGTTATAGTTATTGATATACATTTTAAAAATTTAATACGATTTTTATATTTCATTTCAAACCTCCGCTTTTGTTTGAATACTACAGTTTACTTCGTCTGTCTTTGGAGGTTAAAAATAGGTGCATAAACCGAACCTCTACACAGCGGTTTATGCACCTTAATTTGCGATTTTCATTTTATGTTCTACAGTAAGAAAATGAGACTCAAATAAAAACACAGAAGGACCGCTGTCAAAAAATAAGCTTAATATAATTTTCATTTAATCTCAACTCCTTTTTTTTACTATCTCAATTATATTGTACACTAAGAAAAAGCAAAAAGCAAGATTATTACCACGTTTTCTATTTTTCTCTTTTTTATACAAATGACCAACAAAAAATGTTACAAACTACACAAAATAACAAATATCGGATATATGAATAAATCCATATATCCGATATAATTCTTTTTTATTATTCCTCTGTAGCGGTTACAGGCTGTTCCTGTTCGGGCTCGTTTTTGTCTATTTCAACGCTGCGGTATCTCTGAAGACCTGTACCTGCAGGAATCAGCTTACCGATAATAACGTTTTCTTTAAGACCGAGCAAACGGTCAACCTTGCCTCTGATAGCCGCATCCGTAAGAACCTTTGTAGTTTCCTGGAAGGAAGCTGCGGAAAGGAAGGATTCCGTAAGCAATGCAGCCTTTGTAATACCAAGCAATACGGGGGATACGGTCGCAAGACAAAGGTCTCTTTCTCCCGCATCAATCCTTGCCTGAATTGCGGCATTTTCGTCGTTGTACTCGTTGATATCTATCATAGAACCAAGCAACAAGCTTGTATCACCGGAATCTTCAACACGAACCTTACGCGTCATCTGACGTGTAATAACTTCAATATGCTTATCGTTGATTTCAACCGACTGGAGACGATACACACGCTGAACTTCACGGATAATATAGTCATATACCGCATCAAGACCGTTAACTCTTGCAATATCGGCAGGACTCATATAACCCTCGGTCAACGCCTGACCCTTACCAACGTAATCGCCCTCGGCAACAACAATACTCATACCGTAAGGAACTGCATACGTTGCACTTTCTCCTGTTTCGGCAGACGTAACGGTAACGTTTCTCGTTCTCTTAACGTCCTGAATAGTTACGTTACCTGCAACTTCGGTAATAATAGCTGTTTTCTTGGGACGACGAGCCTCAAAGAGTTCTTCAACTCTGGGAAGACCCTGCGTAATATCCGAACCTGCAACACCACCGGTATGGAACGTTCTCATCGTAAGCTGTGTACCGGGTTCACCGATAGACTGAGCGGCGATAATACCAACGGATTCACCAACGTTTACGAGCTTACCGGAAGCCATGTCTGCACCATAACATTTAGCACAAACGCCGTATCTTGATTTACACTTAAGAACTGTACGGATATATACCTTTTCTATGCCTGCGGCAATAATATTGTCTGCATCTTCTTCGGTCATCATTGTATCGCCGGGAACGATAACGTTTCCGTTTGCATCAACAACGTCGCCTATAGTATATCTTCCGACAAGTCTGTCCTTGAACGGCTCGATAACATCTCCGCCGTCCTTGATTGTGCTTACCCAATATCCTTCTGTAGAGCCACAGTCGTCCTCACGAACGATAACTTCCTGAGACACGTCAACAAGACGTCTTGTCAAGTAACCGGAGTCAGCAGTACGAAGCGCCGTATCCGAAAGGGATTTACGAGCACCACGCGCAGCAACGAAGTATTCGAGGATATTAAGACCTTCACGGAAGTTTGATTTAATCGGGATTTCCATTGTACGTCCGTTTGTCGCAAACATAAGTCCACGCATACCTGCGAGCTGACGCATCTGTGTAATGTTACCACGGGCACCCGAGTCAGACATCATCTTAATAGAGTTATAACGGTCAAAGTTTGTCTGCAATGCCGCAACAACGTCTTTCGTCGTCTTTTCCCAAACCTCTATAACGTTTCTGTAACGCTCTTCATCGGTAAGTTCACCAAACATAAAGTGTTCCTGAATCTCAGCAACTTTCTTTTCAGCTTCGCTTATCAAAGTGTACTTTTCCGGAGGAATTGTAACGTCGGCGTAAGAGATAGAAATAGAAGCTCTTGTCGAATATTTGTAGCCCAAAGACTTAATGTTGTCAAGAACGGTAGCAGTTACAGAAGCACCGTGATACTTTATACAACGGTCAACAATCTGTCCCAGTTGTTTCTTACCTGCAGTAAACATAATTTCAAGGTCAAGTACCTTGGAAGGATCGCTTCTATCAACGAAGCCCAAGTCCTGAGGAATAATGCTGTTAAATATAAGTCTACCAAGTGTCGCATCAATTACACCGGTAACTGTTTTACCGTTAATTTCACGGCTAACGCGAACCTTGATAGGAGCATGAAGACCGAGCTGTTTGTTCTCGTAAGCCATCATAGCTTCATCAAAATCACGGAATATTCTTCCCTCACCCTTTTCGCCCGCTTTATCTATTGTAAGGTAGAAAGCACCAAGAACCATATCCTGAGAAGGAACGGTAACTGCTCTACCGTCAGCAGGTTTAAGAAGGTTGTTTGCAGAAAGCATAAGGAATCTTGCTTCCGCCTGAGCTTCCGCAGAAAGCGGAACGTGTACAGGCATCTGGTCGCCGTCGAAGTCGGCGTTGAATGCGGTACATACAAGGGGGTGAAGTTTAATTGCTCTACCCTCTACAAGTACGGGTTCAAACGCTTGAATCGAAAGTCTGTGAAGTGTAGGCGCACGGTTAAGAAGAACAGGATGTTCTTTAATAACGTTTTCAAGTGCATCCCAAACATCTGCATTTACTTTTTCAACTTTCTTCTTAGCTTCTTTAATATTGGAAGCCTTCTGCGTCTCAACGAGACGCTTCATAACAAAGGGTTTAAAGAGTTCCAGTGCCATTTCCTTAGGAAGACCGCACTGATATATCTTAAGTTCGGGACCTACAACGATAACCGAACGTCCCGAATAGTCAACACGCTTACCAAGAAGGTTTTGACGGAAACGTCCCTGCTTACCGCGAAGCATTTCCGACAAGGACTTCAAAGGTCTGTTGTTAGGACCGGTTACGGGCTTACCCCTTCTGCCGTTGTCGAACAATGCGTCAACAGCTTCCTGAAGCATACGCTTTTCGTTTCTGATAATAATATCGGGGGCATTAAGCTCAATAAGTCTCTTAAGACGGTTATTTCTGTTAATAACACGACGGTAAAGGTCGTTAAGGTCGCTCGTTGCATATCTACCGCCATCGAGCTGAACCATAGGACGAATTTCCGGCGGAATAACAGGAATAACATCAAGAATCATCCATTCGGGCTTGTTACCCGACTTTCTAAATGCTTCAACAACTTCAAGTCTCTTGATTATACGAAGCTTCTTTTGTCCGGTAGCGGTAGCAAGTTCTTCTTTGAGTTCCTTAGCAAGAGCCTCAACATCGAGTTCTTTAAGAAGCTCTTTAATAGCCTCAGCACCCATACCCACCTTAAAGTCATTTTCATAACGTTCGAGATTATCTCTGTATTCACGTTCTGTAAGAAGCTGTTTCTTTTCAAGGGGAGTCGTTCCGGGATCTATAACTATATACTGCGCAAAATAAAGCACCTTTTCAAGCAAACGGGGAGAAATATCCAGAAGAAGTCCCATTCTTGAAGGTATAGCTCTGAAATACCAAATATGAGATACGGGAGCAGCAAGCTCTATGTGTCCCATACGTTCACGACGTACTTTCTTGGTTGTAACCTCAACGCCGCACTTTTCACAAACTTTCCCCTTATAACGCACTCTCTTGTACTTACCGCACATACATTCCCAGTCCTTAGTCGGACCAAAGATACGTTCACAGTAAAGACCGTCTCTTTCAGCCTTAAGAGTTCTGTAGTTTATAGTTTCGGGACGCTTAACTTCACCGGAAGACCATTTTCTTATCTTTTCCGGATCTGCCAGACTAATGCGTATAGAATCGAATATATTATGTTCCATGCTCTGTTCCATTTTCTTTTCTCCTTCCATCAGTCATCACCCAAATCATCATCGTAATCGTCGTCGCCGTCAATGTATTCTTCATCATCGTCATCGATATCTTCTTCTGTGAAAGAATCCATAACATCATCTGTTACAACACTTTCGCCGACTTCTTCGGCGGTTACGTATCCGCCCTCTTCCTCTTCCTCGCCTATCTTAGCAAGTTCAATTTCATTTCCGTCTTTATCAAGAACGCAAACGTCGAGAGCAAGAGCCTGAAGTTCTTTAACAAGAACCTTAAAGGATTCCGGAATACCCGGACGAGGAATATTCTGACCTTTTACGATAGCTTCGTAAGTCTTAACACGTCCCGTAACGTCGTCAGACTTAACAGTAAGAATTTCCTGAAGTGTATAAGCCGCGCCATATGCCTCCAATGCCCAAACTTCCATTTCACCGAAACGCTGACCGCCAAACTGAGCTTTACCGCCCAAAGGCTGCTGTGTAACGAGAGCGTAAGGACCTGTGGAACGTGCGTGAATCTTATCATCAACAAGGTGGTGGAGCTTGAGATAATACATTACACCGACAGTAACGGGGTTATCAAACGCTTCGCCTGTTCTGCCATCGTAAAGTATGGACTTACCGTCAACCACTTTAAGTTTGCCTGCCGCGTGAAGTTCCTTCAAATATGCTTCATCGGCAACCTCTTCGTCAGCAAGTCTTCTTATATCTTTTGCACCGCTTTCAGTAACTACTTCTTCAAACAAAGGTTTACCCTTAACGTTTTCGTTATCCAAAACGTCACGGTAAAGACCTGCCATAATAAGACATTCTGTAATGTCTTTTTCGGTAGCACCGTCAAACACGGGAGTCATAACCTTCCAGCCGAGTTTTCTTGCAGCCATACCAAGATGTACTTCAAGCACCTGACCGATATTCATTCGGGAAGGAACGCCCAGAGGGTTAAGAACTATATCAAGGGGAGTACCGTCGGGAAGGAAAGGCATATCTTCGGGAGGAAGAATTCTTGAAACGACACCCTTATTACCGTGACGTCCCGCCATTTTGTCACCAACGGAGATCTTTCTCTTCTGAGCAACGTAAACCTTAACAACCTTGTTTACTCCGGGAGGAAGATCGTCTGAATTGTCTCTTGAAAATACTTTTACGTCAACAACAACGCCCGATTCGCCGTGAGGCAATCTAAGAGACGTGTCTCTGACTTCTCTTGCCTTTTCACCGAAAATAGCTCTGAGAAGTCTTTCTTCCGCAGTAAGATCTGTTTCACCCTTAGGTGTAACCTTACCTACGAGAATATCGCCCGCCTTAACTTCGGTACCCTTTCTTACGATACCTTCGGGAGTAAGGTCTTTAAGACCGTCAGCACCAACGTTAGGTATTTCGCAAGTAATTTCTTCCGGACCGAGCTTGGTATCACGGGATTCGTGAGAATATTCTTCTATATGAATTGAGGTATAAACGTCATCGCGTACGAGGCGTTCGTTAAGAAGAACAGCGTCCTCATAGTTGTAACCTTCCCAAGTCATAAAGCCAATGAGAGCGTTCTTACCGAGAGCTATTTCACCCTTATCGGTTGCAGGACCGTCTGCGATAACCTGTCCGTCTTCAACATACTCACCGCATTTTACTATCGGGATCTGGTTTATACAAGTGCCTTGGTTAGAGCGCTTGAATTTAATAAGCTGATAAGCGTCTTTTCTGCCGCTTGAAGTACGGATAACAATTTCGTCTGCACATACGCTTTCAACAAGACCGCCTTCTTTTGCTACTACAACAACCCCTGAGTCAACAGCAGCCTTGTATTCCATACCCGTACCAACAATAGGAGAGTCGGTAACAAACAACGGAACAGCCTGCTTCTGCATGTTTGAACCCATCAGAGCACGGGAGTTGTCATCGTTTTCAAGGAATGGGATCATAGCAGTCGCAACAGACACAACCATCTTAGGAGATACGTCCATGTAATCCCCCTGAGATGCATCTATTTCAATAATGTCTGCCTGATGTCTTGCTGTAACTCTTTCGTTTACAAATCTGTTATCCTCGGTCAAGGGCTCGTTAGCCTGAACCACCGTGTAATTATCTTCAACGTCAGCAGTCATATATTCAACTTCATCAAGAACTCTGCCCGTCTCTTTATCAATACGTCTGTAGGGGGCTTCGATAAATCCGTAATCATTAATTCTCGCATAAGTTGAAAGATAAGAAATCAAACCGATGTTAGGACCTTCGGGAGTCTCGATAGGACATACTCTGCCGTAGTGAGTATAATGAACGTCACGCACTTCAAAAGATGCACGGTCTCTGGAAAGACCGCCGGGACCGAGAGCCGACAAACGACGCTTATGAGTAAGTTCAGCCAAAGGGTTATTCTGGTCCATGAATTGAGACAAAGGTGAAGAACCGAAAAACTCACGAATAGCGGTCACAATCGGTCTTATATTAATGAGGTTTTCGGGACTGAGTGTATCATTGTCCTGAATAGTCATTCTTTCCTTAACAATCTTGTCCATACGGGAGAAACCGATTCTGAGCTGGTTCTGGAGAAGCTCACCTACACAACGAAGTCTACGGTTACCCAAGTGGTCTATATCATCAACACTGCCAATATCATAAGACAGACCAATAAGATAGTTAATGGAAGCAAAAATATCATCCTTAGTTATATGTTTAGGACAAAGCTCAGAAATTCTCGCCTTAGCTTGTTCAACAATCTTATCCTTCTCACCTTCGCAGTTTTCAGCAATCTCAAGCAATACGGAAAGTCTTGCCTTCTCGTTTATACCTGCTTCTTTGAGGTCAAATCCAAATACCGTTTCGGGATATACCATACCGTTAGAGAAGACTTTGAGAGTACGCTCTTCTTCAACAAAAATTGTAACCTCATTTACGCCCGCCTTTTCAATAAGGTCGGCAATTTCACGAGTTACGTAAACGCCCGCTTCATAAAGAAGTTCGCCTGTAATGGGGCTAACTACAGCCTGAGCAAGAGTCTTGCCGACAATTCTCTTCGCAATCCCCATCTTCTTGTCAAATTTATATCTACCTACGCTTGCAAGGTCATAACGTTTGGGATCAAAGAATAGGTTATTAATAAGAATCTGAGCACTTTCAACCAACGGAGGTTCACCGGGACGGAGCTTCTTGTAAATTTCTTTCAAAGCTTCATCGCCAACGGTAGTACCGTTCTTCTGAGCTTCCTGATTCATACCGTCTTTTTCAAGAGTCTGTACAATCTTGGGATCTTCACCGAAATGAGCCTTAATTTCAGCATCACTCTCGATACCCAATGCACGAATAAGAATAGTTACGGGAATCTTACGGTTCTTATCAATACGAACGTAAAAAATATCGTTCGCATCAGTTTCGTATTCAAGCCATGCACCTCGATAAGGAATTACCGTCGAGGTATAGAGCTTCTTACCTGTTTTATCGATAGAACTATCATAGTACATACCCGGAGAACGTACAATCTGAGAAACGATAACTCTCTCAGCACCATTGATAACGAAAGTTCCGTTATCTGTCATAAGGGGGAAATCACCCATGAATACGTTCTTGTCAATAACTTCGCCTGTTTCCTTATTATACATACGTACTGTAACTCTCAACGGAACAGCGTAGTTAACGTCCCTTTCCTTGCACTCTTCAACAGGGTATTTAGGATTGGGATCAACAGTGTAGTCTACAAATTCAATGTAAATATTGCCTGAATAGTCAACTATAGGAGACACGTCACGCAATACTTCCTTGAGACCTTCTTCCAAAAACCATTGATAGGACTTTTTCTGCACCTCAATGAGGTTCGGCATATCGAGTGTTTCATCGATCTTCGAAAAACTCATTCTGACATTTGTACCAAGCTTATGGGGCTTGACCATGCAACAATCACTCCATTCAAATTAATAGGCATACCAAAAAGTCCCCCTGTTCTACACTCTTTTTTTCTTTCACTACCCCTACGGCATGCTGGTTACAGCCGAATTATAAGCTGTGAAAAAATCAAAGAATATAGACCACGGAAATTCAGTGGTATGTCCTAAACATTCATTATTTCGGAACCGCTTTTCCTAAAAAAGCAGCATTCTTCCTTGTTTTTGCACCACTTGCGTTTTATTGATTGCTCATCACAACGCTGGTACTGCAGTATATTATGGTATCATTTTTTACATAATTTGTCAACCCCATTCACTTAACGTCAAAAAAGTTAACAAAAATTTAATATTTTAAAAAAACAAGAAAAATTTTAAAAGGGGGGTTGATTTTTTATGCAAAGTATGCTAATATAGGGAAATGATAGATGTATTAGTTTTTTTCAGGAGGTGAAATAGATGCCTAACATTAAGTCCGCAAAGAAGCGCGTTAAAACCATCGAGGCTAAAACCTTACAGAATAAGATGCTTAAAACTGCACTCAAGACTTCCATAAAGAAATATGAAGCAGCACTTGAAGCAGGTGAAAAAGAAGCAGCAGCAGAAACTTACAAGGCTACTGTTAAGAAGCTCGACAAGGCAGTTGCTCAAGGTCTTCTCCACAAGAACACCGCAGCTCGCAAAAAGAGCCAGTTCACTCGTAAGCTCAATTCATTGAATGCGTAAAAGAATATGCCGTCTTCGATTGAAGGCGGCATTTTTACTTCCCCCAAAAAAACAAGAAAAACATTCTTACCGAACGGCAAGAATGTTTTTTTCAATAACTTCTTATTTCAGATAACTGTATTTTTTGGTAACCGTGTCAACATTGGGAATAACTCCGAGAATTGATATATCGTATCTTTCTTTAAGTTTTTCTTCATCGGTAACGGTTTTATCAAAGTAGACAATAAGGAAAATCACACCGCAAATTAAAACGAGTGCCACCAAGAATCCCAAAACTACATTTTTAGAAGTATTAGGAGAAACAGGATTGTAATTAATTTTTGCATCGTCCACAGGAACAACAGGGATATTAGCTACATATTGAACTATCATATCCGGGGCAATAGCAATAACCGCATTACAAATAACCGCCGAAAGCTCGGGATCGGGAGTTCTTACGTTAACTTTAAAGAATACGGATTCACCCACACGAGAATATGACACCCAACTCTTAATCTGTCCTGCAGAATAATCAGTCTCCAATTCCTGATTAACAATTTTGGCAACCTTTTCAAACATCACGTCCTCTTCAAGGACGACGAAGCAGTTCTCTATCATATCCTCCGAAATCTGAACCCCGCTGGAGGTAATTCCCTGAGACCAGTCCGATTCCCTTACGCTCATTTTAACGCTCGATTGATACATGCGTGTAACAAAAAACTCAGAATAAATAAAAGATGCACTCGCGCCTATAACACAGCACAACACGACAATCAGCCAGTTCTTTAGTAACTTTTCTAAGTAAGCCTTCAAATCAATATATTCCATAACAATCGCCTTTCAAACAAAACACTATCAATTCAATCAATTTAGTATATCACATTTTTTTAAAAAAATCAATACTTTTCTCTTTATTCTTCCGCAAAAAAACACTTTATTTATTAGCTTACTATTTAAATTACAACCACATATAAATATATTGTAAAAATGCATTATTTTACTAAAATATTCTTGACAGAGCCTCAAAGGTGGTGTATCATAATAAGAGGATTTATTATTGTGCGTAATTCGTGCATTTTTTAAAAAATTCAATGCGGAGATTTAGGAAGATGAAAGTATTAGCAATTGGTTGCCATCCCGATGACATTGAAATCGGATGTGCAGGTACACTAGCAAAGTATAAGAAACTCGGCCACGAAGTAACCGTCGCCCACGTTTGTAACGGTAACCTCGGCCACGTAATCATTGAACCCGACGAACTCAGAAACATTCGTCGTGAAGAAGCAAGAAAAGCAGGTTCTCTCGCGGGTATTCCCGTAATTTCTCTTGACATCGGCGATGTTCTCGCTTATGGCGACAACAAGGAACAGAGAGATAAGGTTACAGCTCTTATATGTGCTGAACAGCCCGACGTTATCATTACACACTGCCCCAACGACTATATGCCTGACCACAACGCAGTAAGCCAGTTGGTTTTTGACGCATCTTTTGCGGCAAGTGTTCCCCATTACCCTGCAACCGGCGGAAAAGCTGCAAAAGTTGTTCCTATTTATTATATGGACACACTCGCAGGCGTTGGCACAATTCCCACGGAGTACGTTGATATTTCCGAATTCATTGACTTAAAAATGGAAATGCTCAACTGCCACGAAAGTCAGCTAAAGTGGATGCTCGAACACGATAAAATTGATTTTTCTGAGTTTGTAAAGACCTGCGCTCGTTTCCGTGGTCTTCAGTGCGGCGTTCAATATGCTGAAGCATTTACAAAATCAAATTTCTGGCCCAAGGTTGTTCCGGGCACACTTCTCCCCTAAGTAATCAAATTATTTTTTAATATTAAATTTAGGAGGTTCATTCAATATGGATTTCATGTCAACCGTTAAAGGTTCATTACTCGAAGGCTTCTATCCTGCAGGTTGGGATTTCGACAAAATTAACAAATGTATGGATTTTGCTCCCGAAGCAGCTACAGAGCCGCAGCCTTTCTGGCACAAGGATTTCACCCCCGTAAAATGCGACAATATTTATGCATTTGACACACTTATGGGTCATGAAATCGCTCTTAAAATTAAAGAAGCAAAAGAAGCTGGCGAAAAAATCGCTTTCATTCTTCCCGTAGGTCCTATGGGTATGTACAAATGGGCAGTTTACTTTCTCAGAGAATGGAAAATTAAATGCGACCACGTTTATACATTCAATATGGACGAATGGGCGGACAGCGAAGGAAACACACTTCCTTCTACAAACAAGGCAGCATTCCAGTGCGCTATGGAAGATGCATTCTTTAATCCCCTTGGCGAATACACAATTCCTAAGGATCAGAGAAACTTTGCAACAAAAGATAATCTTCCTACATATCCTGAAAAAATTGCCGCTCTTAAAGCCGAAGGTGCAAAGCTTATTCTCGTATTTGGTATAGGAAGAATGTGCCACATTGCATTCTGGGAACCCCAGTTTGCAGCAGAATTTGCTACAGATGAAGAATGGAAGAAGCAGTGCTACCGTATAGGTGCTAAGCTCCATCCTCTTACAATCGAACAAAATGCTATCACAAGCTTTAAGTCTCGCACCCCCCTCGTTCCTTGCCGTGCAAACACAATAGGCCCCGGTCTCTTCTTGCAGGCAGACTACATCATCGGCGGATGCGACGGCGTATTTAACCGTGGTATGCAGTGGCAGGGTATGAGCTTTTGGATGACTCTCCGTCATGGTCCTACAAGATGGATTCCTTCCAGCTATATGCCTACAATGCCCGGAAGATTGTTCTTCCTCGAAGACCTTGCCGGTCCTCTTACTGCTGAATGTAACTAATATATATTTTAGTTTAATATTCAATTATCCCCCGCAAAACGCGGGGGATATATTTTTGTGCATATATAATAAAATGGCTACTTCTAAGCGAAGCAGCCATTTTTTATTTAACTGTCGTTATTTGATTATACCAAACCGAAGTCTCTGTATGTAGTCTTAATATCAGCATCAATAGCTTTCTTGTATTTTGCATACATTGTGCTGATGTTAGATATTCTGCAGTCCTGGTCAAGAAGCTGAGATCTAATTTTACCAAAGTCGTAGTACATACCAACGTCGTATACTCTTCCTGCGAGTATGAGGTCAAGAGATCTTTCGGATTCGTCATCACGAACGTATCTTCTCTGGAGAAGCTGATCATACCAAGCGGGCTTAAGAAGAACGTTTGAGTAGTAGTTGAGGTCTTCAACAATATTTGCTGTTCTCTCAGGGTTTTCGTTAACGTTAGGAATAGCAACCATTGCACAGTATAAGGGATACATCGAGTAGTAGCTTTCCTGATTCGAATCATACTTGGGGAAAGGAACTACACCGAATTCGCTTTCCATCTCTGCAAACTGGTGAATAATATTTGTACCTTCATAATGGAAGAGGTAGAGGTCCTGACAGAAAAGTGAACGTGCATAGTCCCACTTATCACCGTATCCGTGTGTTTCGGAAGAAGGCATGTCGTCAATACTCCAAGAGCTAACCGACTTGAATACCTGCTTACATTTTTCGTAAACAGTTACTGCCTTGTCGCCTTCAAACAACGTTACTTTAGGATAACCGGATTCATCGTTTGTTGTAGGTCTTACGCCTGCACCAAAGAGGAACATTCTTCCATTGTGGTTTTCATACAATGTACCGTACTTATCGAGCTCGGTCATTTCGCCTTCACCGGTTACGTCAGCACTTACAGCCATAACAAGGTTTGCCCAATTGTCAAGAGTCCATTCATTTTTGTCCATATATTCATAAGGACTTGTGAGGTTCTCATCATCTTCGATCATCTGCTTGTTAAAGTATACAACGAATGCAACTTCCTGTACGTTAAGGTCGCAGTTTGTGAAGTAAAGCTTTTCGCCGATTTTCAACTGAGCTGCTGCGTTTGTATCCCAATAAGATTTGGTCATATCAAAACGCTCAACTGATGAGAGGTCAAGAAGAAGGTTTTCTTTTGCGAGTATTGCAAGACGTTCACAGTTACCGATAATCAAATCGAATTCCGTTTCACCACCCATTACCTGTGTACGAACAGTTGTAAGAAGGTCTGTTACCTGCATCTGCGCAAAGTCAATGTTATACTTCTGCTTAAGAAGCTCGTTACGACGATATACAGCGTCAAGCAGAACATTCTGTGTTTCGCCGTCGGATACCATGTAGTTTACGGAATATGCGTTGCTATCCAAGTAAGGCTGGCAAATAAATGTAAACTCATATCCATCGTAGTCTTGAGCTTTAATCTTGGGGTCAAGTTCATTGCCTGTAAACTCGATCACTTCATCATCGCCATTATTTTCTCCACCGTCTCCGCCGCAAGCAACGAGAACAGATACAGCCATAACAGCAACAAGAAGAAGTGCCAAAAGTCTTGCTATTGTTGTTTTTTTCATACATAATCTCCTTAGATTAATTTTTTAGCAATCTAAGTATAACACTATATACTCCTTTTGTCAATCGAATAATAAAAAGTTTACTTTTTGTTTAAATCAATTCAAAAACAAAATCGCCGTTCAAATAAAAACGACGATTTTTTCTTCTCTATATTGTAGCACGTTGACCTGCCTCCATAGCCACAAAACCGCATAAAAGCATAACGAATCTTCTCAAAAGCTCGTTATTCAAATTCGTAATGTTTCTTTTCTTTCGTAAAGCTAATGGCTTTACCGGGGTCTTTCAAATATCTTTCAAGTGCCTTACCCGTACCGATAGCTACACAAGAAATTGCATTTTCTGCCACCTTGGTTTTTATTCCTGTAACATTTGCTATAAGGCGGTCAATACCGTAAAGCATGCTGCCTCCGCCCGTCATAACAATTCCCTTTTTCATTATATCCTTGAGCATTTCCGGCGGCACTTTTTCAATCACCGTGCAAATAGCTTCAACTATTGCAGTTATAGGCTCTTCAAGAGCACCTACCATTTCCGACGAATTCAACTTAACGGACTTAGGTAAACCCTCAAGTAACCCTCTTCCGCTAACCTCAAGAGTAATAGATTCGCCTCTCTGCCAAACAGTACCAATTTCTTTTTTTACCTTTTCTGCCGTTCTTTCACCGATAAGCAGATTGTGTCTTCTTCTGATATAGCGAATTATAGCATCATCAAACTTATCTCCACCCACCCTTACGGACTCGGAGAGAGCTATTTGACCGTATGAAATAACAGCGATATCCGTTGTACCACCGCCAATATCAATAACCATTTGAGCATCGGGACTCATTATATCTATTCCCGCACCGATAGCCGCCGCGAGAGGCTCTTCAATAAGATAAGTATATCTTGCACCTATCTGTGTCGCCGCATCTCTTACGGCTCTTTCTTCAACATCGGTTATTCCGCTTGGAACACATACCGCAATTATAGGCTTAAAAATCTGAGACATAGCCGTAGCTTTTTTTATAAAATGCTGAAGCATTGTGAGAGTAACCTCATATTTGCTTATAACCCCCTCACTCATAGGTCTGATAACAGAAATCCCCTCAGGTGTTTTGCCCAGCATCAAAAGAGCATCCTTGCCTATTTCTACAAGCTCGCCCGTTTCATCGTTTACCGCAACGACGGAAGGCTCGTCAAGTACTATACCCTTTCCCTTGACATATATAAGGACAGATGACGTTCCGAGGTCAATTCCGATATATCTTGCCATACAAGGCCCCCCTTTTCCGATACGTTTAGTCTATTCCGTTTAATTATAAACTATTTTTTTATATTTTGCAACAGTTTTACGTCAAAGAAAAATCGAATAAGTAAATATTTTTTAATATAACACTTGAAATGCCAATTATACTGTGTTATAATACATAAGTTAAAATGGGTTTTTGTGTGCAAAAAAATAAGCAATACGACAGAAAGGATGTTATTATGTTACAGTTCAAGAAAAGTCTGTCAAACGAACTTAAGACCGTTCTCGACTTGATGAATTCTTCTCATGGGCTTGACGAAGAAAAGATAGCTCAGATGCTGGAATATCCCCCCGACGAAAAGATGGGTGATATTGCTCTTCCCTGCTTTAAACTTTCAAAATCTCTTCGTATGTCTCCCGTTATGATATCGGAAAAAATTGCTTCGGGATTAAGCAACGACAATATAGAAAAAATTGAAACGGTAAACGGATACCTGAATATATATATTAAGAAGAATTATTTTTCCGAAAAGGTTTTGAGCGATATATTGGAAAAGGGCGATTTCTACGGCTCGTTCGATTTCGGTAACGGAAAGACCGTAGTACTCGACTACTCTTCCCCCAACGTAGCAAAGCCCTTCCATATAGGCCACCTCGGAACTACCGTTATCGGCCATTCCTTGAAAAAGCTCCACGAATTTGCGGGTTATAAATGCGTCGGCGTAAACCACCTCGGCGACTGGGGAACGCAGTTCGGTAAGCTTATAGTTGCCTATCATCTTTGGGGCGACAAAGCAACAATAGAAGAAAAAGGCATTGACGAGCTTGTTGCGCTCTACGTAAGATTCCACAAAGAAGCTGAAGAAGACCCGACCTTGAACGATAAGGCGAGAGCAGAATTCACCAAACTTGAACACTTTGATGAAGAGAACATCAAGCTTTGGAAATGGTTTATTGACATAAGCATTGAAGAATACAAGAAGACGTACAAACAGCTCGATATTGAATTTGACAGCTATTGCGGCGAAAGCTTTTACAGCGACAAGATGCCTGCTGTAATTGATGAAATGAAGCAGAAGAACTTGCTCAAAATAGACGATGGCGCATCGGTTGTAGACCTTGAAGAATACAAGATGCCCCCTTGCCTTATTCTTAAGAGGGACGGCTCCTCACTCTACCCCGCAAGAGATATTTCAGCAGCACTCTACCGAAAAAACACATACGATTTTGAAAAGGTTATATATGTTACTGACGCCGGACAATCACTTCACTTTGCACAGTGGTTTAAGGTTGTTGAGCTTATGGGTTATGGATGGGCAAAAAGCCTCGTTCACGTTCCCTACGGTAAGGTAAGCCTTAACGGCGAAAAACTTGCTACAAGAACAGGTAACGTTATTCTTCTTAAAGACCTTTTTGCATCAGCAATTGAAAAAGTAAAAGATATAATGAACGAAAAGAACCCCAACCTCGAAAACAGAGATGCAAAAGCAGAGGCTGTCGGTGTTGGCGCAATTGTGTTCTACTATCTTTCAAATAACAGAATAAAAGACATAAACTTTATGCTTGAAGATGCGTTGAACTTTGACGGAAATACAGGTCCTTATGCACAGTATACCTATGCAAGAACCTGCAGCGTTCTCGAAAAAGCAAAGGATATTGCGAAAGATATTGAGATTACGTACAGTATGAACGATAAAGAAAAAGCACTCCTCCGTACGTTATCACTCTTCCCCGAAAAAGTACTTCAGGCGATAAATGACTATGAGCCCTCTGTTATAACAAGATATATTCTTGACGTATGTACGGACTTCAACGGATTTTATCACGACTGCCAGATACTCGGTGCAGACGACGAAAGCACAAAAGTATTCCGTATTAAGCTTACAGAAGCAGTTAATTATGTGCTTGGAAACGCATTCTCTCTCATTTGCATGAGAAAAACAGAAAAGATATAAGATATTTAAGGAGATAGAAAAATGTCAGGACATTCAAAATGGAAAAATATTATGCACAAGAAAGAAAAGACTGACGCGCAGAAAGCGAAAGTTTTTTCGAAAGTAGGTAAGGAGATTACCGTATGTGTTAAGGAAGGCGGTCCCGACCCCGTTTCCAACAGCAAGTTGCGTGACCTTATAGCAAAAGCAAAATCACTCAACGTTCCTAACGACAATATTGACCGTATTATTAAAAAAGCTACAGCAGCAGACAGTGCAAACTACGAAGAGATAGTATACGAAGGCTACGGTCCTTCGGGCGTTGCGGTAATCGTTGAAGCATTGACAGATAACCGTAACCGTACGGGCGGCGACGTAAGACACTACTTTGATAAATACGGTGCCTCCCTCGGACAGACAGGCTGCGTTAGCTACTTATTTGCTGACAAGGGCGTTATTATAGTCGCTAAGGCAGACGGACTTGATGAAGATAAGCTTATGGAAGATGCACTTGAAGCAGGTGCTGAGGACTTTGTAGACGAGGGCGAGATTTTTGAAATTTATACGACTCCCGAAGACCTCGACTTTGTAAATCAGACACTTACAGATAAGGGCTACAAGATTGAATCTGCAGAAAAAGATAAAATTCCTTCAAACTACGTTACACTTGATAACGAAGACGACCTCAAGAAGATGAGACTACTCATTGAATATCTTGAAGAACACGACGACGTTCAAGAAATCTATCACAACTGGGACGCTCCCGAAGAAGAATAAAAACAAACATAAAATCAAGGGGCTGAGTCATTGAACTCAGCCCCTATTTTCATCTTTTCTTTCTGTTCTTTTTCTTTCTTCTTTTACCCGAGGGGACACCGAGATAGCCGCCTGCCGTTCCGACGAGCAGTATAAGTAGGAACATTACCCAAGTCATAAACTTGATAGGCTCGTTTCCGCTTCTCAAAAAGAGCGACAGCATTACAACAAATAACATAAATGTGCCGCCTGTCGCAAGTCCCGACAACAGCCCCTTCTCTCTGTTAAATCTTGATGCAAAAAAACCGCCCAAAAACGCACTCAGATATAGAGCAGTTCTGCCGAGTATCCCCGATAAAGCCGCAGGGTCCTCTCTGGTATAACAAATCCACCCAAAAAGAAGAATCAGAACAACGCTCGAAAAAATCGATACAAGAAGTCCTTTAACACTGTTTTTCCAAAATTCAGTTTGCAAAAAAATACACCCTTTCATAAAAACATTTTTTTGTTAAATGTTTATGAAAGGGGTTGTACTTTTATTCGAGAAAAAATTATTCAGCGTCTTCCGCTTTTACGTCAACAACCTTAACTGCACTCTTGAGAATTCTTATTTTGGTCTTGTCTCCGCTTGTTTCGATAAGACAAGTTTCCTCTTTAATGCTGATAATTTTGCCGATAATACCGCCTATAGTGGTAATTTCATCACCAACCTGAAGGTTATTTCTCATAGTCTGTATTTCTTTTTCCTGCTTTTTCTGGGGTCTAATCATAAAGAAATACATAACGGCAAGCATCAAAACTATCATCAAGATACCGCCCCAAGAACCAAGTCCGCCCGTAGGAGTAGCGTCTCCCGTAGTCTCCGCCAACAATCTGATAAACATTTCTTTTTCCTCCTGAATTTATGTCAATATTTTTTGATGTACACATTATATACCCAAAAAGCCCATCTTGCAAGTAATAAATGTAAATTTTTGTAAGAAAGCATAAATATTATGAGTTTTGAAGCCTCGAAAAAAGTTTTTGCATATAATTAAATGCACCTTTGTTCTCGGAATTCGAAAGTCTGCTATCCTCGGACAGTACGTTTTCCGCCTCCTCAAAAGCCTTCTTTAAAAGCTCCATATCGCAAAGGGAGGCAAATCTGAATTTCAAACCGCCGCTCTGTCTTACGTCTCCCGCGGCACTCGGGAAAAAATCACCCGGCCCCCGCTGTTCAAGGTCGGCTTCGGCAATCTTATATCCGTTATTTGTTGAACACATAACATTAAGTCTTGCCTTTGATTTTTCATTCTCAGTAGAAGAAACAAGAATACAGTACGATTTATCCGCCCCTCTTCCTACTCTTCCCCTCAACTGATGCAACTGAGAAAGCCCAAATCTTTCCGCATTTTCAATAACCATTAATACGGCGTTTGGCACGTTAACTCCAACCTCTATAACCGTAGTTGAAACAAGAATTTTTATCTTATTCTGCTCAAATTCACGCATAACTTTATTTTTTTCCGAAGCCTTCATTTTGCCGTGAATAAGTCCTACAGGAATATCGGGAAATACTTCATTCTGCAATTTTTCTGCAAGAGATACCGCAGATTGCATATTCTTTTTTTCTTTCGGCTCTATGTCGTCGGAAGTAAAATCAAAGGGCAAAAGTGCCTCTTCCTCTCCGTCGGTATCTTCCACCAAGGGACATACGATATATACCTGATTTGACAATGCATTTTTGCGAATAAAGCCGTTAAGTCTCTCTCTGTAGCTTTCGTCAACCAAAAAGGTATCAACCTTTTTTCTTCCGGGCGGAAGCTCGTCTAATACGGAAATATCAAGGTCTCCGTAGAGTATCAACGCAAGCGTTCGAGGAATAGGTGTTGCCGACATAACAAGCACATGAGGATTGTATCCCATTTCTTTTGTTTTTTCGGCAAGCGTTGACCTTTGACGAACACCGAATCTATGCTGTTCGTCAGTAATAACAAGTCCTAATTTTTTAAACACCAATTTTTCATTGAGCAAAGCATGAGTACCGATAACTATATCAATACCGCCGATTGCAACCAAATCGCATATTCTTCGCTTTTCGGAAGCAGGTGTCGAGCCTGTGAGGAGAGCTGTTTTTATATTCAAATTTTCAAAAAGAACAGATAGCTCGTTATAATGCTGTGTCGCCAATATTTCGGTAGGTGCCATAAACGCCCCTTGCGTTCCGTTTTTAACAGCAACGTATAAAGCCGCCGCCGCACAGACTGTTTTACCGCTTCCCACGTCTCCCGACAGCAGTCTGCTCATCGGTGTTCCTTGAACATTTGACATATCGGCAATTATTTCTCTTATAGACCTTGACTGTGCACCTGTCAGAGAATAAGGCAAAAGCTTTAAAAAGTCTCCGATTTCGGTATCGCTCATAACAATACCATTACCGTTCTTTTTTATGTTCTTTTTGGAAATTGAAAGACCGAGAGCAAAAGCGTAAAGCTCTTCAAAAACAAAACGCTCTCTCGCTTTTTTTACTCGCTCGAAATCGGTCGGAAAATGTATTTCTCTCAAAGCCTCCTCGAGACTCATAAGTCCCATTTTTTTGAGGGTATATTTTCTGAATATTTCGGGAAAATCGTAATTTTCATATATAAGTGTATTCAGTGCGTATTCCGTAGTTGCTTTAAGAAACTTCTGCGTTAAGCCATCTGTGAGAGGATAAACAGGAACCAGCGAAGGGAGTTTTTTCCCCGGAATAATGGGTTCATATATAGGCGAAGACATTTCTCTGCTTCCATACTTAACGTTCAGCTTTCCGTAAAATCTAAATTCATCGCCTATATGGAAAATGTCTTTAACAAAAGGCTGATTAAAAAAAGTAATCGTACATTTTCCCGTATCGTCAAAAGCAATAAATTTTGTAATCTGCTTTCTGTTTTTGAGAATAAACGTCTGAGGTTTTGAAGCTACTGTAAGAACGAACGCTCCCACCGTACCGTCTGGAGTCATAGCAAGAGACAAAACGTTACCTCGGTTTTGGTAAGCTCGCGGAAAATGATATAAAAGCTCTTCTACGTTAGTAATACCAAGAGCAAAAAAGGATTCGCTTCTCTTTTTTCCAATTCCGGATAATGCACCTATAGGTGTTGAAAAATCCATATATCACTTTCCTTCCTTTTTTTAAAATAAGGCGGAGAATAATCTCCGCCAATAAATTATTCTGCTTCTTCTTCAGGCTCAAAAAGGCTGTCTTTGGGTTTATGAGAGTTCTTTTTCTTCGCGTATATTATGTTGCCGTTACTGCTTTCTGCAAAAGCTATAGAACGAGCAAAAACGTACAAAACCGACACTCCGCAATAGATACTAAATACAGCCTCCACAGTCAATTCAAGAGTTCCTTGTAATATATATATAATTTCGGGTACAAACGCGGACGAAAGAAAAATAACCGTTAAGTTTGAAAGAATAAAATAGATAATAGGCTTTGATTTTCCCAAAGATGCCCTTGACTCAAAAAGTGAATACAGCATAAATACAATAAGCGAAACTTGTCTTAAAACCTTAACAGGACTATTTATAACGCCAGAACGGTCAAAGTAAAGACACATAAGGAAAAGCAAAGTCCATATTACAGGGAAGAATGACAAGAAGGTAATAAAATTCGATTTACTTTTCCCCGAAAAAGCAACGGCAAAATAGTAAAAGGCAACCAAAACCCCAACAATAGCACAAGCTGTCTTAAGCTTATCTACCGTATTCAAAGTAGTGTCAATTATTACCGAAAATTTGTTTTTATCCATAAAGAATGAAACGGAAACGAATGCAATAGCCCCCGCAGACAAGAGCGAGGTTACAGCAGTAAGAAACGTACCTCTTTTCAATTCATTTGACAAAAGGTCTTTTCTGAATATCAATGCAGGTGTCGCCATTAAAATTACTGCAATAAATATGAAAATATAAAATGCGCCCGGAGTCTTAGCACCGTGAATATAAACACCGATGTCAGGTTCAAAATAGTTCTCGTATAAAATATACTGAAACATAACCGCAACAACGGCGATTATCGCAGTAAGAAATACGTACAGCCGTGCAATTTTCTTGTTTTCGTTCATATCGTTTATCCTTTAATGTTTATTTGGGAATATTATACACCGAAACCACATATTTTTCAAGTCATTGCCCAAAATTAACCGTTTAGAGAGACAAAAGATTAACCTGTTTAAATTCGGGAATGTCGTTTATAATTTTAGCCTCTCTGTTGTGGCTGGTCATTATAAGAACTTGAGAATCATCATCTGCATATCTGTCGGCAATAACCAACATATTTTTCAGCCTTATATCGTCAAGTCTTGAAAAGCTTTCATCGAAAACTACGGGAAGTTTTTCGCCCGATTTGCAAAACATTTCAGCCAAAGCCAAACGCAAAGAAATATATGCAATATCTTGCGTACCCGAGCTTACGCTGTCGATGGTTCTGGTGAAAACGGCTCCATCTTCTTCAAAAGTATAGGTCATTTCAAGGTTGTCCGAAACCCCGATTTGAGTATATTTTCCATCAGTCAGACCTCCCATAAGTTTCCCCGCCGTACTTGAAAGTCCGGGAGCAAGTTTATTTCTCAAATTAGCTCCCGCCTTTTGAAGCTTCTCATAGGCAAGAACATAAGCCTCGTGTTTAAACTCAAGCTCTTCAATTTTTCCGTTAACACTTTGAAGTCGGCTTTCAATATCTGCAGGATCCGCAGATTTAGCCTTTAGTTCAACAAGCTTTTTTTCTAAATCGGTTACCTTTTCGGAAAGGCTTTCTTTTGCTTTTGAAACAAAATCAAAGCGTTTTTTCAGTTCAGCCAAAGATTCGGGATCAAAATTAAATTCAATTGAATTATATTCTTCTTTGAGCGAATCTTCGTCATATCCTTGAAGCTGTTGCTCCACAACCGCCAAAACCGCCTCGTTCTTTTCTATTTCTATGCGATAAATATCTATATTGGAGGAGATTTCACCTATATCGGAAATAGCATCATCCATACACCCTATAGCACCATCAACCGATGTGTTGTCGGGAACAATTCCCCATTTTTCGAGAAGCCCGCAAACTTGGTTTATCTTCAAGGAAAGTTTCTTTTTCACTTCATTTCTTTGAATCTCTCTGTATTTAAGCAATTCTGTTCTGCTTCTCTCATAGCTTTCCGCCTCTTCGGTATAGCTGACGGCAACCAAAAGCGCGTCTTCGTCTTCCACCTCAAAAAAGTCAAACAAATTGTATATTTTATCTTTGGCTCTGTATGACAAAATAAAGCTTACGACAGCACTTAATGCTACTACAGTACCGCCTATATACAAGAACTTACCGATATTGCCCAAAGTGCTTGCAAAAGCAATTGCAACAGAGGCAAGAATAACACCTAACGCTATCAGGCCAAATCCAACCAATAAAAACTTTTTCTTTTGATTTTTAAGAGAAGCAAGAAGCTCGGAAACACCGGCCTTACCGCCCTGCTCTTCAATATATTCGGCTTGTTCTTTTGAGTAATCAGCTTTATCTCCGCAGTCGGAGACGTCGCTTGCGGAATCAAGCTCGTTTTTTAAAAACAATAATTCGCTTTTAGCTTTCTCTATCTCTTCTCCGTATTCTCTTGTCGGGAAAAAACCCTTGAACGTCATAGCGTTAACTATTTGCTTCTCGCCCTGCTTGTATTCTTCTATTTGCTTTTCTATTTTTTTCTTTTCAGCAAATTTAGAAAGAAGATAGTAAAGCTCTGTTTTTCTCATTTGAGCTGCCATTTTTTCACAGTCTTTTTTATTCTTTTCCACAGCAGATACGGCAAATCCGAGCGAAGCCTCGTTTTGAATAATACTTTCATTAATGCTTCTTGCATCTGCAAGTTTTTCGGTCAACTCATCTCGTTCTCTTTCAAGAACGTCAAGCATACCTCTGCCCGTATTTTTTTTATGTCTTATCATAACTCGGGCTTCGTCAAGTTTTTTCAAAGCTTTGTCTGTATTAATGCTTTCATCTGCGGAATAAAAAATATTTTCAACCGCCTGACCGATATCGCCGCCGTCAAAATACGCCCCCTCATTCTGACGTATGTAAAGGGTTCTGGTAAATACTTCTTCGGGTACGCCGAAAAAGTGCTCTCCCGGATTCTTTATACCCGCCAAAACAGCTCCTGTCTCAAGTTCAACAACGGTTATTTCGTCTTTATATCCTGCTCCGTGAGCAATCATGGAACGCTCAATACGGTAACGGTTTGCGCCGCAATTCAAAACTATACTTCCCGAAGCATCATTAGTTTTCCAGCTTATATGTCTTTTTCTTTCGCTCATTTCGCCGCCGAGCGACTTGTTTGACAGTCCGTAAAAAACGAATTTAATAAATTCGCAAAGGGTACTTTTACCCGACTCATTTCTGCCTTCAAGTATGTTAACTCCGTGAGAAAGGTTAAATTCGCGGTTTGATAACTTACCGAAATTTCCAATCTTAATATTTTCTATATACATAACAAACCTCAAAAATCAACGACGTTATTACCGCCCAATGCCGAAAGGCCGTATTTAAGGGCAGAATAAGCTATTTCGCGTGTTTTCTCGTCATCGCATTCAAGCATCGGTAAAAGCTCCTCGTAAAATGCCCCCCTTACCGTAGGGTCATTTTTCAGTTTTTCAACGTCATAAAAAGGTCTCGTTTTATTTATAACTTCAAGATAAAAGAGATTATCTTCAACCGACGTAAACGCACTCTTTGAAATAACAAGTTCAGATGATACGTCGCCCTCAAGCACTATTCTTACCAATGCATCTCTCGAATAGTTTTTTTCTGTAATAACATTTTTTACTTTTGGCAAAATATCCGATATATTCTGTGCTCCGGTAACGTTAATGGTTTCCGTTTCGTAATGACGTTTGCAAAAACGCAGTTTTTTGAAGTCGTATTTCAGTTCGCATCCGTCTTTTTCAAGCTCGCAAAGTATAGCTCCCTTATAACCGCACTCACCGAAATCTCTGCCTTCAAGACAACCCGAATACGCATAAAAAGTCTCGCCCAGTCTTTCAACGTCGGAACCCAAATGGATATGTCCGAGTGCTATGTAGTCAAACTCACTCTTTCTTATATCATCGGCAGATATAGGGCAAACACCCTTACCCGAAGAAGTTATTTCGCCGTGAGCAAGAAGAATATTAACTTTTGCAGAATTTTTAGGCCTTATATCCTTAAAAGGATTGTAGTCCAACGTCGTGTCCGTAAATGCATAACCGTATATATCAACGTTCAATTCATCAAATGAAAAACAAGTAACGTTAGAGCTGTTATAAATATAAACGTTAGACGGAAAATCCGATTTGCAGTATACGCTGTCAGGCGTATAGGGGTCATGGTTACCGGGGGCAATAACAAATTTACACAAAGGATTATCCGCAAATTCTCTCTTTACCATAGCAACGGTATCACGCGTAACATTTACGCTTTCAAAAAGGTCGCCGCTTATAACAACTATATCAATACCATTCATCTTGACATAATTCATCATAGATGAAAATGTAGCCAACAATTCATTTCTTCTAAGTTCCGACTTCAAAACGTCGCCGCAAACAAAGGGCGCGTCAAGATGAAGATCGGCACAATGTAATATTTTTACCATATTTCCCTACCTCCGTACATATATTATACACCCATCTTCATATTTTTTCAACTTTATTATTGAATTATTTGTGTATATTATGTTATAATACAATTAAGACTAACGAAAAGAGGAAAATAAAATGGCAGGATACAGAAGAGGACGTATAAACGAAGAGGTTGTAAGAGAACTTGCCTCTATAGTACGCGAGGTAAAGGACCCACGTGTCCAAAAAGCAATAGTAAGCATAACTGCCGCAGACGTAACAGCAGATATGAAATATGCGAAAATATACTTCTCGTGCATAGGAAACGCCGACAAAGCGGAAGTAAAAAAAGGGCTTGAAAGTGCATCGGGTTTTATGAGAAAGCAGATAGCTGTAAGACTTAACCTTCGTCAAACCCCCGAGCTTAAATTTATATCTGACGACTCAATCGAATACGGTGCAAATATAAACAGACTGCTGAAACAGGTTGAGGACGACTTGCATGACTAATAATATTACTCTCCCGGAAATAGCGGAAATAATCAAACAAAAAAACAAGATATTGCTTATTTGCCACGTTCGTCCCGACGGAGACACCTTGGCATGTGCATTCGCATTAAAATCAGTACTTGAAGAAATGGGAAAGACAATCATTTGCACGTCAAGCGACAAAGTTGCAGACAGATTATCCTTTATATGCGACAGTGAAGTATATTTACCGAATGAACTTCCTAAGGATTTTACACCCGACCTCGTAATATCGGTAGACGTAGCAAGTAACACTATGCTCGGAAATTGCAAAGAGCTTATCTCCCTTGCAGAGTCAATAAAAATCGACCACCACGAATCATTTGAACAGTTTGCTGACCATAATTACACCGATGCGGGAAGTGCTTCTTGCTCGGAAATAATTTATGATTTGATAAACATGCTAACCGATAAAATGAGCGATAAAGTATGCGAATTGCTATATGCGGGAATAAGCTTTGACACAGGTTGTTTCAAGCATTCCAACGTTACAAGAGGTACGCACGAAAAAGCCGCCTATCTTATTTCAAGAAACGTTGATTCGGCTTTAATAAACCAAAAGCTCTTTGGAAACAAAACAAAAAAAGAAATAGAAGCCTTAAAAATGGCTTATAATAATTTGCAGTTTTTTGCAGACGGCAAAATTGCAATAACATGTATAACAAATGCAATGCGTGAAGAAATGGGTTTGTCCGAAGACGATATTGCAGATTTGGCTCAAATTCCGATAGAAATTGAAAACGTGCTGATTGGTGCAACCTTGAAAGAAAAGGGAGAGAAGCCCGGAAACTACAAAATATCTATGCGAAGCCGCCCCGGTATTAACGCTGCAAACGTTTGCAGAATACTAAGCGGAGGAGGACATACCTGCGCAGCAGGAGGCCTTGTAGTTGCAAATACAAAAGAAGAAGCAATAAAAACCGTGTACGAAGCAGCTCTTACCGAAATAAAATAAAAGGAATATACATAAAAATGGCAGATAATACCCTTATGGGCGTAATTTGTATAAATAAGCACCAAGGCGTAACCTCTCACACAATTGTTAATATGATAAGAAGACTTTATAACACCAAACAAGTGGGGCATACAGGCACTCTTGATCCTATGGCGACAGGTGTTTTACCCGTTATGGTAGGACGCGCAGTTAAAGCATCTGAATTTTTAACTGCCGATGACAAAGGTTATATCGCCGAAATGAAGCTCGGGCTCGTTACAGATTCGGGAGATATTACGGGAAACGTAATATCGCAAAATAACGTTATTCCAAGCTATGAAACGGTTAAAGAAACCGTAAAATCGTTTGTAGGAACAATAAATCAGACTCCGCCTATGTACAGTGCATTGAAAGTTAACGGTCAAAAGCTCGTTGACCTTGCAAGAAAAGGAATAGAAGTGGAGCGAAAACCAAGAGAAATACATATTAAATCAATAGATTTGGAGCTTATAGACGAAATCAACGGTAAATACAGACTCAATGTGGAGTGTTCAAAAGGAACTTATATACGCACACTTTGCACGGATATAGGCGAAAAACTCGGTTGCGGCGCAGTTATGAGCAGTCTATGCAGAACGAAAAGCGGAAACTTTGATATAAATAACAGTTATACCATAGACCAGCTTGAACAGATGAATGAGGAAGAACGTGCCTCTCTCCTCTGCCCCATAGACGACCTTTTTTCAGATATTGAAGCGGTTAAACTTTCCCCCTTTTTTGAAAAATTGGCGAAAAGCGGACTTGAGATATACGTTAAAAAGATTGACATTTCTCCCGAAAAATTTTCGGTTGGAACACGCGTTCGACTGTGCGGTGAAAATGGATTTTTTGCACTTGGAGAAGCAAGAGATTATCCGGACGGCAGAGCTATTAAACCTATAAAACAGTTTATTCTTTAACCGTAGGGGATATGGGCGAAGCCCATATCCCCTCAGTTGCACTCAAAAAGATAATATGGCATACAGGAAAAGCCTGTATGCCATATTGTTATTATTTGATAATTTCTTTACCGCCCATATACATACGGAGGGGTTCGGGAATACGGATACTGCCGTCTTCTTGAAGGTTGTTTTCGAGGAATGCGATAAGCATTCTGGGGGGAGCAACAACCGTATTGTTAAGTGTGTGGGGGAAGTAATTGTCCTTTTCTTTTCTTCTTACACGAATACCAAGACGTCTTGCCTGAGCATCACCGAGGTTGGAACAGCTTCCAACTTCAAAGTATTTCTGCTGACGGGGAGACCATGCCTCAACGTCAATACTCTTAACCTTAAGGTCAGCGAGGTCGCCGGAGCAACATTCAAGAGTTCTTACGGGAATATCAAGGCTTCTGAAGAATTCAACAGTATATGAATACATCTTGTGGAACCAATCCATACTCTCTTCGGGCTTACATATAACGACCATTTCCTGTTTTTCGAACTGATGTATTCTGTATACGCCTCTTTCTTCAATACCGTGAGCGCCAACTTCTTTTCTGAAGCAAGGAGAATAGCTCGTCATAGCCTTGGGCAATTCAGCCTCATCGGTAATGGTGTTGATAAACTTACCAACCATAGAGTGTTCACTCGTACCGATAAGATAGAGGTCTTCTCCCTCGATCTTATACATCATATTTTCCATTTCGGAGAAGCTCATAACGCCCGTAACAACGTCGCCTCTGATCATAAAAGGAGGAATATAATAGGTAAAGCCCTTGTCTATCATAAAGTCACGCGCATAGGAAATGATAGCTGAATGAAGTCTTGCAATATCGCCGCAAAGATAGTAGAAGCCGTTACCGCTTGTTCTTCTTGCACTGTCAAGGTCGATACCGTTGAGCTTTTCCATAATATCTACGTGGTAGGGAATTTCATATTCGGGAACGACAGGATCACCAAAGCGTTCAACTTCAACGTTTTCGCTGTCGTCTTTACCGACAGGAACGGATTCATCGATAATATTGGGAATAACCATCATTCTGGCCTTAACTTCATTTTCAAGCTGTTCTATTTTTTCTTCGAGAGCCGCAAGCTCGCCTGCCGCATCGCTAACCTGTTTCTTTGCAGCTTCAGCCTCTTCTCTCTTACCCTGAGCCATAAGCTTACCGATTTCTTTACTTACGGTATTTCTCATAGCGCGGATAGAGTCTCTCTTCGCTTTTGCTTCTCTGTTCTGAACGTCAAACTCAATTACCTCATCAACAAGAGAAATCTTGTCGTCCTGAAACTTTTTCTTGATATTTTCTTTTACCACATCGGGATTTTCACGTAAAAATTTGATGTCTAACATTTTTATATAATCTCCTAAATATATTATTTACAAAATTAAAAACAAAAAAAGCCTTTCCGTTTTCCACTTTCGTTTTAAGCCGAAATCGACAAACAAGTCAAAAAGACTCAAAACAAATGGGACGGAAATGCTCCGCGGTGCCACCCACATTGCACACAAAAATATGTGCCTCTTGTATAAGGTAACTGTTTTATAATAAACATCTACCCTGCGTGCTATAAAGGGCACCCCCTCTTCAGCTCGTCGCCGAAGCAAAGCTCTGAAAACGGAAAACACTCAAAAAACCCTACGGTTCTCACCAACCACCGTTTCTCTGTGCGGTACATATGACTGTATTTTTTTCATCAAACGCTTTTTATTTATATCTATAGTATAAAAGTATTACTTCTTAGCGTACTTGGGATTAACTATCTGTCTCCAGTCAAGGTCGCCTCTGTCAAGAGCGCGTACGAGAACCTCTGCCGTAGCGATATTTGTAGCCAATGGAACGTTGTGAATATCACAAAGTCTTACGAGGTTATTGTCTGTTTCAAAGCTGTAATCAGAATCTCTGAAAAACAGGAGCATATCAATTTCGTCATAGGATATACGTGATGCAACTTGTTCTGCACCGCCCTGCTGTCCTGAAAGAAGGCATTCAATGTTAAGTCCGGTAGCATCGGAAATATACTTACCCGTAGTCCCCGTAGCAAAAAGCTCGTGCTTACTCAGTATTCCGCAATAAGCAATACAAAACTGAGCCATCAATTCCTTTTTCTTTTCTCCTGCTATAATCGCAATCTGCATTTTTTCCTCCTCTTCTATATATAGGGGTTTAAATCCGTTTGTTTAATATTAATAATTTAAAAGTTTTTTCCTGTTTATGCCACGAAATCCGGTAAACAAAGGAACGTTTCTTCCCTCTGTTCTTTGGCGGATATTAGTAAAGGCCTTTGAAATATTGTGTCCCTCGGCTTTGTCGATAAGCTCACCCTTATCCTGCATAAGAACTATACCGGAATCGTAAGGTATTATACCGCCAAGCCCCAGTGCTGTTTTATCTATTATGTCCACAACCGACGGCTTTTTATCACTGTCCTTACCCGACGTATCAAACATATTTATTATAAGCTTTCTGTCAGCAACGCCCATTTCTTCAAGCTCACGGCCGGTACATTCCGCCGCCCTGATTGACGGAAACGAATGTGTAGCGACGATATATGCCATATCACTGTTAGAAGCTGCCGCCGAGAACTCCTCCCCTGAACTGCCCGGAGTATCGAGAACAATATAGTCAAGCTGATACTTCTCCTTTGCTTCTTCAAGCATATCGGAAAAAGCCTTTTTGTCAATTCCGTTTTTGCAGTTGAAAGGCGCGGGCAAAAAGAACAATTTCTCATTACCTCTATAAGAGATAACAGCTTTTTCGAGAGAAACTTTTCCCGAAAGAACGTCACCCGAATCGTGTACAATTTCATTTTCAAGACCGAGCAATACGTCAAGGCTTCTCATACGGAAATCGCAATCGACAAGCAAGGTCTTTTTTCCTGCCATTGCCCACGAGAGAGCAAGGTTTGCGGCAACGGTGGACTTACCT
>JAZNCH010000061.1:0-43515 GCA_045587445.1 Eubacteriales bacterium
GCTTGGCCTCCGACTTGGTTGTTGTTTTGTTTGCCCTTTCATTTTTAGTCCCCCATTTTTTCCATTTTGCGATTTTGTTTTTGTTTCTGTTCCATCAAAACCATTGAAAACAAAAGACTTCAAAGAAGTGGCAAAGGGAAAAATTGACACTAAAAAATCTATATTAAGAAAATCTCTCAATCCTTGAATTTTATTAGATTTTAGAATTATTTTATTTTCAAAAATTAAGCACATTTTTTCAACCTCAACAATTCCTCCCATAAAAGGACATTTTCCTCGTTTTTGAATTCCAGGATTAACAATTTTATTTGCTGCAAAAAGTTCGAACTTTGCCGCTTCAAGTCCAATTTTTCTAAAAAAGCGATTTTGACGATAGGTTGAAACGCTTTTTTTATTGTTATTGTTACATTCTCGCCGTTATAAGATAAGTTCGAACATAACAATTTGAGCATTGTTCGTTTTTTTGCGTTGTCAAGCTCAAAGTAAAGCTCCGACGTCATTTTGAAAAGTTCGAACAAGTTTTCAAAGTATTCCATAAACTTGACGCCGTGTTTTGTGAGATTCGAGTATTTTATAAGCATGCCATCCAAAGATTCCTCAATCTCGTTTTTCTTTTTCTTGTAAATATCTTCCGAAACTTCTCCCTCCAAAAACAAATCAAATAATTTTGATGCTTTGTTTTTTTGTTTTTGAATCTCCGCCTCGAGAGTTTTTATTTGTTGCTCGGAATAAAGATTTTGGCTCTCGAGTTCAGAGCGAAAACATTTTTTCGCAAGTTCAATTGTATCGTCCGAAAGATGGATTTTTTTCAAGGCTTCCAAAATAGCCTCCTCGATTTTTTCCTCCCGGACATAGCTCTTGCTTTTACAATTCCCGCCTTTGTTGCCCGTACAATGGTAATAAATATATTTTCCTTTTTTGAGTTCGCCGACCATATAACATCCGCAATGCTCACATTTTAAAAGATTAGAAAAAGCGAAGTCGTGGCGTGTGAATTTTGGCGTCGTCCTCTCTTTGATTATTTGTTGGCATAAAGCGTAAAGCTCCCGGCTTATAATTGGCTCGTGTTTTCCCTCATAATATCTTTTTCCCTTGTAAACAAAGTCTCCCATATAGATTGGATTGTTTAAGATGTCCTCGATGTTACTTTTGCCGCACTTAACCGCCGGAGAGATATAGAATCCCTCCTCTCTCATTTTTTTCGCTAATGACCTATAAGAATATTGTCCGGAAGCGTAAAGCTCAAAAACCTTTTTGACAAAATGAGCTTTTTCCGGATTTATTTGTATATATGAACGACTTTTTTGTCGCTTGTTTATATATCCGACCGGAGCCGTTACGGGATAATGACCTTGCTCCGCTTTCTCTCTCAATTTTGTCGAAACATCAACCGAGAGATTCCTTGGATAAAAGTTTGCGAAAACATTGTTCATCTCAAAAACAAGATAATCCGTCGGCTTTGAATACCTATTGAGACACAAATTATCTTGAATCAAATGAATGTTAAAAATATCACGTTCCGCCATATAGACGAGAGTCGCCGAGTCGATTCCGTTTCTTGAAGCTCTATCACACTTCAAGAAAATAATATGGCGGATTTTTTGTTTTTTGACAAAACTTAACATCTCATTGAATAAAGGTCGTCCGGGCTTTTTGGCGGTGTATGACTCCGTGTAAACCTTGACGATTTTCAAGCCGGTTTTTGCGGCATACTCTCGACCTTGTTTTTCTTGGTAGTCTAAAGAATATCCGCTTTTTCTTTGTTCATCAGATGAGACTCTTGTATATAAGACGGCTTCGTTCATTGGTTTCCTTTTATTGTAATATTTGAGACATATCGCTCAAAAGTTTTTGATTTATTCTTGAATATCCGTCGTCCGTTTCGTTGATTGGCTCGGCGTTTGTTCTACCGTCGCCCATTCCGGAGGCTTGGATTGCATAATCATTCATTGAAAAAACAAGACCGGCTCCGATAAAGCTCACATCGTTTGTCGCCCATATCGAATTATAATATTGACCGCCCTTTTCTGTTACAGTTCCGACAAAATAAACTTTTTCCCAATCTCCGGATTGTGTATAGTAAACTTTTTCCTTGTTTACTATTGAATATCCGCTATTTAAAATCCCGGACAAGCTATTCGCAAATTGAGGAGTCGCCGTGATGATTGGATTTTCTTGTTTTATTTGAGATTCTTTTTGCGGTTCTTGAATTGTTGTTTGTGTTGTATTAGTACAACCGCATGCCGTAATTGCTACGACTAAAACCGCCGCAAGTGTTAAAAATTTATTTTTCATTTTATCTCCTTAGTTAAAAAATTTTTCTTATGTTTATTTGTTACAATTTTTCATCAATGTTTTGATTGCCGCTCGGACCTCTCCGGGGGAGCTTCGCCATAGAGTGATTAGTTCTTTTTCTGACTTTGTCAAAGATTTAATCTCGACCGGTGGAGCTGCATCAAAAAACTCATTCAAATCCGATATTTGATAGATACTCCCGAGGGCGAAAAGAGTCCCGATGTCCGGGAGAGCTTTCCCTTTTTCCCAAAGTGTAACGGTCGAGGGGTCTCGATTTACTAATCCGCCAACT
Organism: Eubacteriales bacterium; assembly: GCA_045587445.1. GTDB lineage: Bacteria > Bacillota > Clostridia > Oscillospirales > CAG-272 > RGIG1995. The sequence continues at coordinate 2,588 of JAZNCH010000061.1, forward strand.
TCGCTCGTCGTCAATCCGGATATACTCCTAAAAGTTTTTAGTTTTTCGGGGAGTTTTTTCTTGATGATTTCCGTGATTGTTTGGCTGATTGAATCCGATGTATATGCGTTTTCAGTTTTGTTCATCATTGGACCTCCTACGCTCATATAATAATGCTTTTTAAAAATTAAATCAAGTTTTTCTTAATTTAATTTAAGAAAAACGCTTGACAAAAATTAAATTGCATTGTAAATTTGATTTCGTTGATTGAGTTTGATTCAGAAAAACTTAATTTGATTCAGAATAGAAAAGAGGAAAAACAATGTCAATCGAAGAAAATGTTACAAATCGAGTTAAGGACATCATACAAGAGAGAGGAATTCAACAAAAACATATTTGCGAAAAGACAGGTATCTCTCAAGTTAAATTGTCCCAATGTTTTAATGGAAAACGCAATCTCAAAACGGAAGAATTCTTGGCAATATGTTTTCTTTTGAATTTAAGTTTTGAGGATTTTAGGGGGTGTCAAGTTGGTTAAGGAGGTTGGAGTAATTATCAAATTTGATGATGTTGACTATTCCGACGAGGAACGAGACTTGCTTTGGGGGCGATTCGCTTTGTTGTTAGTTGAAGCCGCCGAAGCCAAAAAACAAAAGGAGAATAGAGATGATGAACGTGTTAAGACTACCAATTGCAAAACAACAAAAATCCCCGCTTGATTTTTTCAAAAATTTTGTTGAGGAAATCAAAACAAAAAGGGAAATTGATTATCAAAGAAAAGTTGAATTTTTGAGACATCACACTTACAACCATTATTTGAGAGAACTTCTCAAAAAGCAAAATCCCGAAACTTTGGACTTCCCGCCCTTTGTTTATATTACAGGAACGGCTATTCACACAGAAGCTCAAAGGTTGACAGATTGGGCAATTGCAGAAGCCGAGAAAAAGGGCAAAAAACACATCGAGAAATGCTATCGACTAAAGTTGGAGAGAGTTTTGAGATTAAGAGCAGCAAAAAGAAGAAGAATCTTGAAACAAATTAGTAAATAAATCAAGGAGCAAAGATGAGAGAAGGAAAACAAGCTACCAATGCGGCGGTCATCCGGGTACACAAAGACCGCAATTATACAGTAATGAGCAACAAACATCTTTTTCAAAAAGATTTGAGCCTAAAGGGTAAAGGTTTAATGAGTGTCTTTTTGGCGTTGCCCGATGATTGGAATTATTCAATCGCCGGATTGTGTAAGATTCTAAAAGAAGGACGAGACGCTCTCAACGCTACTATTGCAGAATTGAAAAAATATGGCTATATAGACATCGAAAGAAAAAACGCCGAAAAAGGTCGCTTCTCTTTTGTTTATCACATATACGAGAGAGGCAAAGAAGAATATTTGCCTTCGGATTTACCGTGTACGGATAATCCGCACACGGATAATGCATATCCGGAAAATCCCGAAACGGTTTTTCCAACTGCGGAACAACCGGGTTCGGAAAACCCGCAACAACTAAATATTAAAATAATAAATACTGAAGAACAAAATACTAACGAACAAAAATCTCTCGTAAATACTAAAGTATTTACTTGCGAGGATTTATTTGAATTATACAAATCAATTTGTATTGATTTTCCGGTTCCGAGACTCTTGAACGATAAAAGAAAAGAAAAAGCAAAATCAAGACTCAAAGAATATCCGGAGAGGGAATATTGGGAGACAGTATGTCGCAAAGCTCAAAATTCAAAGTTTTGTCGAGAAAATTCCTTTTTTTGTTTTGATTGGATTCTCGAAAATAGTCAAAATTCCTTGAAAGTTTTTGAGGGTAACTATGACGACAAAAAAGCAGCGTTTCAACATTCCCAAAAACTAACGATGAAAAAAAGCAAATATTCAAGATGTTACGGCTAACGGATGAGGGCGGAAGAATGGAGAAGTTGATTGAGAGATTCAAAAATAAAACCGTCGAATTGTACGGAAAAAGAGTAAGCGATGGAAAATGTAATTTTTGCGGGTGTGAATTAAAAAGTGGCGAATATTGCAATTGCAAAGAAGCGAAGCTCCGTCAAAGATTTTACAAAAAGGCAGCAAAAAAAGTCTCATCATATTATGATTTTATGTCTTTGGGAGACCTTGAAAACGCTCGTCTCTTAATGAGAGGCAAATATAAAACTCCGGCAATTTTCGAGGGATATGACTTTGATTTTTATGAGGTTGAAAACGAATCCCAAAAACAGGCATTGAACTCCATTCTTGATTATAACAAAAACATTGTTCAATATTTTTTGAATGGAACAAATTTGATTCTTCTCGGCAATTACGGGACCGGAAAAACAATGTTGATGTCTATCTTGTGTAATAAGATTGTCGAGGATTATTTGTTCGACGCAAAGTTTGTCAACGGCGTTGATTTGGTAAACAAAATCAAATCAACATATCACGACACATCAACCGTCTCCGCTTTGCAAATGGCGGAATATTATCGAAATGTCGAGTTTTTATTTATTGACGATATAGACAAGTTGAAGCCGAGTGAGTACGTCCGGGAACTTATGTATTCAATCGTAAATTATCGCATTGAAAACGAGCTTCCAATTATCATCTCGGCGAATCATAGTCTCGAGGACTTGGATGAGATGTATTTTGGAGAAGCGACAATCTCTCGACTTGCTGCAAAAGGCAAATCAAAACTTGTTCGCTTTACTCATAAAAATTGGAGGGTCGCTTAATGACGGAGGAGATGAGAGAGCAAATGACGGAAGCAGAAAAAGACGGTTTGTTCTATGAGACAAATGTCGTTGTCGATGGATATTCTTGTTTTCAGAGTTTAGCTCATCAATTAGCGGATTTTATTTGTAAGAAAAATTATGACGAATTCAGACTTACAAACGAAAAAGGGTTTATGAACGCAACGATTTATCTTGAGAGAGTCGTTCAACAAGGCGGGTATTTTACCGGGACAAAATACGCTCCGAAACAATGTATCGGGGTTCTAATCTATGACATCGAAGCAAACAAAATGACGCTCCGAAAAACTAACGTCAACACAGAAATCCACGAGTTCCACGCCGACGAAAAACGAAAAATGAATGATTGTTTCGGGGTTCAATATGAGATTTTTAAATATTTGAGAGATGGCGACATTATTCAAATTCACACGGTCGAAAGAAAAATCCGCCATCAAAAAAAATATATTTATTCAATAACAAAATTAAAAGCAGCCAAAAAAGGGCGTTTTCTCCATTTTTCGGGTTATGGAACGCAATTCTTTATCCCGAAAGAAGAGTTCAAATGTATTGAAAAAGAATTAACAAAAGAAGCTAAAAAACAAATTAAAAGGTCAAAAAGGAGATAGTATGGCAACAGAAGCAGCAAAAAAAACGATTAAATCTTTTATGATGGCACTTTTGGAGAGTGATGACGGGATGTCCTGGGAAGAATTATCAGACGAAATTCTCGAGGCTCGTTTCAAATCTTTGCAACTTTCGCTCTCTAATTACAACAATGTTGTTCAACAAAATAAAGAATTGCAAACCCAATTGAACGCAACAACAAAATCTCTCAACGAACTAAAAGACAAACCATTCTTTCCTTATTTGTTAAATTCCGGAGGGATGATGGATTTTGGAGCTTTTTATTTGGTTTCGCATGCTTGGTTTACGATTCCGAACTTACAAGACCAACTCGGAATCGTTGAGGTCGAATGGAAGGATTCCGGAATCCGCAAAATGTATCTCGGAGCCGGCAAGACAAGAGGGGAAAGTTTTAAAGAAGATGTCCTCTCGGTTGCGATGTACGGTCAAAAAATAAAGGACCCGAGTGATGGCGTCTAAATGGTGTCCGGTTTGCGGTCGTATTGTTACGATGAGCGGAGTCCCGAGGTTTTGTGCGTGGGGTTGCGGGTCTTTACAGAACGAGCCGCTACTCCCGCCGCCGGAAGAATGGACGGGTGGATATTACGGGATGATAGAAATTGCCCGGAGAGAATGGGAAAAAAGAGAGGCGGAAAAAGAGCCTCCATCGATTGAGATTAGCCCGGGGCGTTTACAAATGAGGTTGTTTTGAAAATGGATATAATTGAAAAATTGAAAAATAAAATCACTTTGGGAGATAGCTTGGAAGTAATGAAGCAGCTTCCGGACAAATGCATTGATTTGGTTTTGACCGACCCTCCTTATGGTATAAGTTGCGACGGTGGCTCTTACGGTTTAGGCGTAAAACCAAAAACAACAACGAAAAAATCTTGGGATAAAGGGATTCCGGAAAAAGAATATTTTGACGAGATGTTTCGAGTGTCAAAAAATCAAATAATTTTCGGCGGGAATTATTTTACCGAATATCTCCCGGCGACAAAAAGTTGGATTGTATGGGACAAAATCGGCGGATTGAAATTACAAAATAATTTTTCGGAATGTGAGTTGATTTGGACGAGCTTGAAAACAGTTACAAAGAAAATCACATTCATCCAACAAGGATTCATCAACGACGACAAAGAGGAAAACAAATTCCGCTTCCATCCAACACAAAAACCCCTCCGCCTCGTTGAAATGTTGCTTCGAGACTTCACGCCTGACCTTGCGGGGGGGGGGGCTAATTGCTGACTTTTTCTCCGGGTCCGGAACAACGGCGATTGCGTGTCATAATATGCGGCTCGATTTTATCGCCGTTGAAAAAGACCCCGAGTATTACGAAAAAAGCGTTCAACGCTTACAGGACGCACAAGCACAATTGAAACTATTTTGAAAATAAAGGAGAAAACAAATGGAAAAAGAACAAGAAAACATCGAGCAAATCGAGGAAAAACAAACAGAAATCAAACAAGAGGAAATCTCTCTCGATGAAAGATTAAAAAGGATTAACGAGTTAGCGAATCAGCCGTTCAAGTGTTCAATTGATGAGGTGGCTTCGGCTTATTTTGCGAGCTTGCGAGTTGAGAATTATGAAGTCCTCGGCGAAACTTTTGGAGGCTACAAAATAGGGAGATTATATTTACACATTCTTGATTTGCTTTCAAAAGAAATTTACAACTCGATTCATCTCCGAGAAATATCTCGAAACTTTATGACAAGAGAAAAATCCCCAATTTGCAGCAAAAACAAGGAGGAAAAATAATGAGTTCTAAAATTTTGATTTTTATGATGTGTCTATTGACTATCATTGGCGGTTTAAATATTGCGGTTCTATTATTTGAGAGAATGTTCCACTATTGGAATCGCCTTATTTGGGAGCGAACTCGTTTTCTCCAATGGCTTAATCTTGTCGGTTTATCTGACGCAAACAAAGAAAAGCTCGAAAATTTTGACCTTTTATACAAGGCGGCTTGCACGGCATGCGAATATATCGGAGACAACGCAAAAAGAGCGGAAATGTATGAAAGAATCAAAGGATATTTTGTGGAGGATTTTGAGTAATGCCAATTAAACCGGAAAATAAAAAACTTTATCCAAAAAATTGGAAAGAAATTCGAGAAAATATCTTAAAAAGAGCAAACAATCGATGCGAGTTTTGCGGTATTGAAAATCACATCGAGGGTTTTAGATTAGCCGATGGGCGTTTTGTGAGAACGGACAACGATGTTAAAAATAAACGATTTGCGGAGTCTTTTTGTCATAAAACATTCAAAATAGTTTTGACAATTGCTCATCTCGACCACGACCCGACAAACAACGACCCGAGCAATTTGAGAGCTTTATGTCAAAAATGTCATAACAATTACGACAAAGAACATCGAAAAGAAACAAGGAGAGCGGCAAAATGATTTTTGAAATGCTTATTGCGTCCGGAGTTTGTTTAGTTATGGCTCTTGGTTCTCTCCATCTTTTAATAAATGCTTGTTATAACAAAATGGGATTTTTTACTCTTTTAGCATTGGCGTCTTTTGTAATTTGGACCGCTCTTTTTGGGGCGACTTTTTGCGGAGCTTTTGGAGGTTTTGAATGAAATTGATGAGCTATAATTGCAAGATTTGTAATCCGACGGTATTCAATCCGGATTTTCAATCAAAATGTCGGTGTTGCGACAAATTTGTATATAAAACAGTAGTAATAGAAAAACACGCCGCATGCGGTATAACGGAGATTCCGAGAAGGGAAACAAAATGACAAGACAAACATTATCAAGCTATATAAAACGAGCGGATTCGGAAACCCTGGACGGGATTTTCCATTCAGTAATTGCGGAAATAAACCGCCGCAAAGCAGCGACTCAAAATATTGATGTCGGTTTTTGGAATTCCGATGGAGTTTACATCGAGGATATTCAAAAAGTTACTCCGGAGGATTTTCTCCCGGTTGATTGCGAGGATATTGTTGAGACTTGCGTTGACAGAGACTTTGCAATCTGGCTTGACTCAAAAGGAGAAGCAGCTTTGGAGGCTTCTCAAAATGAGAGATTTGTTGAGAAAATTCAAGAGGTGGCGAGCGATTTTGGCTTTGATTTTTTCTTTATGTCAACGCTCCGAGGATTTAAACAAAAACTCGACCAACTCGAAGAGGATGGATTCTTTGAGGAGGAGAAGGAGGTTGAATGACTTTTGGTTCGGACGGATGGCGGTCGGAGCAGCAGCTCACAAGATGGACGGAGTCGGCGATTGATTGCTATGAGCGAGGGTGTATTTGTAAAGGTTGCTTGATGACTCGGATTCTCGAGACGAGATGTTTGATGAAAGCAACTGTCATCGCTCTTGTCCGGAAGTTCGGGAAACCTAAAAAACCGGAGGAAATAACCGCCGAATGGATATTTGAGCAACTCAAAGCTGGAGCAACTTTTCTCTCGTTATCTCAAAAACTCGGAATCCGGAAAGATGTTTTGAGAGAAAGACTCAATCAAAGCGGAATATTTATGAGACATTATGGCAAATACGCAAAGGAGAACAAAGATGAAAAATAAAAAAAGAAAATCAATTCCATTGAGAAAAGCGTCTTTTGAAAAAGATGAGCCTTGGGGCGAATGGGTAAATTTGCCATCGGCTGACGAAATAAAAAAGCTAAAAGACTCCGACGTGAGCTATTCTTTTATGATTAAAAAACTCTATCTTGACGAGTTTAATAGGTCAATGACGAAAGCGTTTTGGTATGGGTTTTTCTTTGCGGCAGCTTGGGCGGTTTGCGGTTTGTGTTGTTTAATTACAATTTTTGGAGGAAAACAATGATAAAAGTTAAATATTTTTTGCAAAATTTTATTATAGATGTATTTGTTCAAGGGGTTTTGATTTTGAATCTCCTTAACATTGACGAGACCCCGGTTAAAAACTTATGCGGAGCGATTCCTTTTTTGTTTTTTGTTTTGCTTATCGGCGGGATGTTATCCCTTGCGACTATGGCAGCAGCCGACCGAAATCTTTTTGAGTTACCATCCGAGGCAAAAAGAAAAATCCTCGAAGTACCGGAGAGCGACAAAGGTTTTTTGAAATTTTATAACAAGATTACGGATTTTTCTTGCATTGTGTTGCTATTGTTAAATGGATTTTATGGTTCATTCCTTTTGTTTGTTGGTTTGAAAGTTTGCACAAATACAGTAAGAGAAGCAATCAAAAATTTCAAAGCAAAGGAGGCGGCGTGTGTTACGGAAACAGACAGAAAAAGAGCTTAATCATATACTTTGGAGGCTTTCTTGTATTTATCAAAGGATAAATGCAAAATCCCCCAAAACTCCGGAAGGTCGCAAACAAAAAAGACTTGAATCGGACCTTATAAAATCATCTTATGTAAATATTTATAAAAAAATGGAGGTGTTAAAAAATGGCACAAATTGAAAATCAAATAATCCTTTGCGATTTGGATGGATGTCTTGTGAATACGGCTTGGATTTGGGAAGTTGTAAATGCTTATAAAATGACTAAAGACGAAGGGTTTGATGTTTTTAATAAACTTGCAAACGCTGAAAGAAACAAAATCGACGAGACATTGTTCAAATATCTTTGTTTTAAGGCTTCCGGAGGTTTGAAGCTGCATTTTATGACCGCTCGAAGCGAGTTGATTGAGGTTGAGACAATCAATTTTCTCCAAAAGAAAACCGGTTTGATATACGGGAAGGAGTTTACAATCTCCTCTCGACCATCGACCGACGTGTCAACTCCGGCAGAAAGTAAGGGCGTAAGGGTTCAAGCTATGCTCGACGCCGGAAAGAAAATAGCGTTTGCGATTGATGATGAGGATGATATTTTGAGAATGTATATTTCAAAAGGGATTCCGGTTATCAAATGGATTAACGGCTATATTCCAACCGCTATCGCTAAAGAATTCGGCTCTCAATTTATGGATATATTCAACCCGGAGGCGTTACAATGTCAAAATTAGAAGAATGTTCAAAACATAACGAGGAAATTATTTGCCCGAATTGCGGCTCTTTACAAGTTGGAGAAGTGAAACATACTTCTCCCTGGTGGATGTATGGTCATATTTGCTCAAATTGCGAATATTACATCTCCGAGAGCGAATGGCAGCGAACAAACGAGCATAAACAAATCTTTTTTAATAACAATTATCCAAAACTCCACGGACAAAAAACCGCTCGTCTTTGCGGTGTTTTGACCTCGGTTGACCCGGAGCTTTTGGAGATGAAATTCCCTGGATTGATAGAGTTCGACACGACTCGAGATGATGGGCGTCGATTCGCTCTTGATAAAGGTTCAAAATATTTGTTATTGCTATTCATCGGGGATAAATGGATTATGTTTCCGACTCTCCGAAAAGAAAACAAAGAGAATCTCAAAAAATACGCCGATTCGATTGGAGATACTTTTGAGATTGTCATTATAGAGGAGAAGTGATGGGCGTTAGAAAAGAAGCAAAGGACGAGATTGTTAGATTGATGTTACAGGAAACGCCGACGGAGGAAATCGCCAATATTATGGGATATTCCGTCGGAACGGTCCGGAAGGTGTTTGAGGAGCTTCGTGAGGAGTACGGAGTAAGCTCAAAGACAGGAATTGCGATGGCTTATTTGCAAGAGGAATTGTTGAAGTTTAATAACCATTTTAAAAATATTTTGAATTTGATTGATGGTCGTCAAAATGCGACTTCCCAAAAACGCAGACGAGGCATGCGAAAGAATCCAAAAAATGACAAAAAGAAAAAAAATTAAAAAATTTTTTTCCAGGCATGCAAGACGCACAAGAGATATGCTCTCAAGTGCGTTTTTTGTTGTCAAAAAAATTTTAGTAATTTTGCCATTACTTTGAAAAAAAATCCGCAGTAAAGTTTGATTTGTAAACAGGTTACTTCAATCGGGAAGAGATACCGAGTTTATAAAAAGCGGGAGCTTTGTCTTTATTTTCAAAGTTCCCTCTTTTGGATAGGAGACGGAATGAGAGCGGAGATAATTCTCGATTGTTGCAGTTATGAAGTCAAGACTTGTTCGAGGACTTATGAATATATTGATTGCTACAAATTAAAACCCGGAGAAAAGTTTTTTAAAAAGAAATTAGCCGACGGGCGTCCAACCAAAAGAGAAATTCTCCTCGTTTCAGTTTGTCCGAATTGCCATCATTGGGTTCTAAAATTTCTATGGTACGCAAAAACGGGCGGAAGGTTTCAAGATTGGGACGAATCAAAAATCGTCCGGGGCAAAAAAGCGGATGAGATATTCTCTCGACGTTGTCCTCTTTACACATTGACCGACATTCCGAATCCGTTTCTCCCTAAAGCTGAAGGGAAACATTCAAAAAAACTTCCTTGGGTTTATGGAAAAACAATCGACGGATTTTCGCAAATCCCGAGATATATCGACGAATCAGAGGACGCCGGATTGAAAATAGTTTGTCCGGTCAAAGTGGAACAAATGTAGTGATTAACAACTTTATAAACAAAATAAACTTCGGGGATTGCTTGGAAATTATGAAAAAGCTCCCCGATAATTCTATTGATTTAATTTTGACCGACCCTCCCTATGGAGAAAAAATGTCTCGCCGGGGAATCTTGGGGAGTTCGAATCGTGGAGTCGTTAAAGATTACGGGAAAAGCGATTGGGATGACGAGATTCCGGCTCAAGAGTATTTTGACGAGATGTTTCGAGTGTCAAAAAATCAAATAATTTTCGGCGGGAATTATATGATAACTCGTATCGGCAAAAATTCTCCGTGTTGGATTGTGTGGGATAAAGACAATACGGGCAATTATGCCGACGCCGAGCTTGCGTGGACTTCTTTTAATCGAGCGGTCAAAAAATATTGTTGGCGTTGGAATGGAATGATTCAGCAAGATATGAAAAATAAAGAGATTCGGATTCATCCAACTCAAAAACCCGTCCGATTGATGGAGATGATTCTCCGTGATTTTTATGACAAGGAAAGCGGGGGCATTGTAGCCGATTTTTATTCCGGCTCCGGCTCGGTTGCGATTGCTTGTTATAATATGGGGATTCCTTTTATTAGCGTTGAAAAACGATTGGAATATTATCAAGCGAGTGTCAAACGTCTCCAGGACGTACAAGCTCAAATGAAACTTTTTAGAGGGATTTAGGATGTTTAATATTGACAATAAAGACCTTGAGCAATATCAAAAGAATCTTGAGAAAGTTCACAAATACGCTTTCCCCGATACAGTTCGGGCGACATTGTCAAAGGAGGCTTATGACACGAGCGTCCAATATAAGAAAAACATCCGACAAGAACTCACAATCAGAGGAGGGACGTCAAATATTGTCTTGAAATCCGTTCACTATGAAAAAGCTCAATATTCCGAAAAAGATGTCAACAAGATGGCGTCTTTTGTAGGGCAGCAAGCCGAGACTTATGGCAAAAAAACCGAGCAGCTTCGAAAACAAGAATTCGGAGAGACTATTGTCGCAAAACGAAGTCATATAACCAAAGCGACAAAGTTTACTCGTGGCGGAAACTACAAAAAATTTGTTCCAAAAGATAAATTGATTGCGAGATTAAAAGCTCACAAAATTGAGGACATCGCCAAAAACCCGGTCAAAGGAGACACGGCAAAACAATTCCGACAAGCGGTGGCGGTTGTTCACAATACTCATAAAATGATAAATTTTATCCCGGACGGTCCAACAAAAAGAGGGAAATTTGGCATATTTCAACTCAAAGACACGGGGACATATACCAAAAAAGACGGGAAAAAGGTTATCAAAGGACATTCGGGAAAACAACTCTATACTTTTGAGGATAAAACTCAAAAACTTCACGAGCGTCCTATGTTAAAGCCGGCGACGGACAAAATCACTTCAACTGCGAGAGAGATTTTTGTCAAAGAGGCTGAAAGAAGGTTATCGACGGAAATGAAAAAAGGGTTAAAAGCATAAGAGCAAAAACGCCGACAATCCCCGGCGTTTTCTCGCTCTTTGGGGATTGAAAATGATTTTGACTAAAGAAGAATTCAAAGAGAGGTTCGCTTATACTGACCTCCCGTCCGTTCATCGCCTTATTAGGTCGGGAAAAATTGACGTCCGAGAGGACGGAACAATTGACACGAACGGGACAGAGAAAAACAAAGAATTTTGTTTGAGACGGGACGAAAAGCTCCAAAAAGCAAAAAAGAAAAGCCAAAAAAAAGAAAAAGCTCCTAAAAACGCCAAAACGCTCGACCAATTATCGCTCGACATCAAATTGATGAATTCAAAACTCGAGGAGAGTCAACGACGAGCGGAGCTTTTGAATATTAAGGCTCAAAAAGAAAAAGGCGAGCTTGTTGAGACAGATGTTTTGAGTCAATGTGTGAAGTTGACTTTTGACTCGATGATTAAGAGTTTAGTTGAGATTCCGAATATTTACGCAAATGAAATCATCGGGATTGTAAAAGCTGACGATTACAACTCGAGAGAGGTTCTTGTTGAATATCTGACTCAAAAGATTACTTCGTGTATTAAAACCGGACTTGATAACGCAAAAACGGCAGCAAAAAAATATTATGAAAATTAAAAGATTCAATCCGGAGGGTTTATGTCATTAGCTGAAGCAAGAGAGAAACAAATCGACAATATTTTTGAAGCAATCTCGGCTCTTGTTCCAACAGATTCGCTCATAAGTTGTCCGGATTGGGCGGAGGATAACCGCTATATGAATTCCAAAGTCTCCGGGAGAAGTGGAAAATTCTCTTATGTGAACGCTCCTTATTGCCGAGAGATTGCGGATTGTTTTTCGAAAAATTGTTCAACTCAAGAGGTCGCTATTATGAAGGGCGTTCAATTGGGTTTGACAACATCCGTCATCGAGAACGCTATCGGATATGTTTTGGATGTGAATCCCGCTCCGATGATGTTTGTTTTTCCGAATGAGGATGAGGCGAAAGCCTATAAAAAAGTTAAAATCGACAATTTGATTGATAATTCCGGATTAAGAGATAAAATCTTTGCGGAGACGGACAATCGAAACACAAGAAGGACCGGAGACACGGCGACACTTTTGGAATTTCCGGGAGGCTCTTTGAAATTTGCTTCAGCAAACAACGCAAAGCAACTCCGCTCATTCCCGGTCAAATACCTTTTCCTCGATGAGCTTGACGGATACCCGGACGAGCTAAAAGGAGAAGGAAATCCAATAAAGATAGCCGTTGCGAGAACGGAATCCTACACGACTTTTGGAAGAAAAATTTGTTACAACTCAACGCCTCTATTGGCTCATAACTCGAAAATTAACGAGATGTATTTGAAAGGAGATTGTCGCAAATTTTACGTCCCTTGTCCGATTTGTAAAGAAATGCAAGAGCTTGTCTTTTTCAAATCGGATGGAGGTTTTTATTCGGACGAAAAAGCGGTTTTAAAAGAAAATCGCAAAACAAAACCATTCGGATTGATGTTTGATGTTGCAGCATGCAGAGAAGGCGATTATTCATCCGTTCGATACAGATGTCCTCATTGTGGCGAGGAGTTCAAAGATTACACAAAACTCACAATCGAGCAGCAAGGCGAATGGAGACCAACCCAAAGACCAAAAGTTCCTCATTATAGGAGTTATCACATATCCGCTCTATATTCTTTGACGAAGCCTTGGGAGAATATCGTCCGAGATTTTATCGAAGCCGGAACGGACCCGAGAAAACTTCAAGTATTTTATAACCTTGATTTAGGGTTGCCGTTTGAGGAGAAAACGGGCGGCGTCGAATATCAACAAGTCCAAAGGTTGAGAGATACCGAGACGCCGAACAATCAAGTCCCTCCGGAAGCTCTTATTCTTACGGTTGCGGTTGACGTACAAAGAGACCGTCTCGAAGTTGAGATTGAGGCTTGGGGAGACCGTTTTCGTTGTTGGAGTATCGACCATCGTGTTTTTAAAGGCGATACAACGGACCTCAATGACGAATGTTGGCAAAAGCTAAAAGCAATCAAAGACGAGGAGTTCACGGATGGACGCTTAATTGATTTGGGCGGGATTGACTCCGGCGACGGGGAATCAACGGATGTCGTCTATGATTTTTGTGAGCTATACGGAGACGGCGTGTTTATGCCGTTGAAGGGGTTTGTTTCAACAACTCGCTCAAGAGAAAAATTCAAAATTGCAGACATAAAAAATCGAGAGACGCTCTCTCTCGTTGAGATTTATGTTGATTTATACAAAAACACAATCGCTCGCTATTTGGCACAAGAGGAAAGAGTTGACGACGAATACCCGGACGGATGGCACACGTTCGCTCGAGGTTATTCGGACGAGTTTTTCCGCCAATTAACAACAGAGCGACGAGTCAAAAAAAAGCTCGCTTCCGGAATTATAAAAACGGTTTGGGAACAACACGGTCGAAACGAAGCGTTCGACTTGTGCGGATATAATTTGGCGATGTTGGATGTTTTGATTCAACAGACCTCTCTCTATGTCCTTGGACTCGAAGGAGTAAGTTCTCAAAAAGTGTTTGAGTATTATAAAACGCTACGGGAAATCAAAAAAAGACAATAAGGAGGCTCAATGCAAGACTTCACAATAAAAGAATTGAAGGAAAATCTCAAAGCTCTAAAAGAGGCTTATTCAAGAGCCGTTGCTTCCGGCGGGGTTACTTCATATACAATCAACTCCGGACAAGGTTCAACAACGGTTCAACAAGCGTCGCTCTCATCAATTAGAAACGAAATCTCATATTTTACGGGCTTATTGAATGAGCGTCTTGAGTATGAAAGCGGCTCACATTGTGTTTATTTGAGAGGTTCGGGGGTGTTATAAAATGTTAAGAAGTTTATTAAACCCGTTTAAACAACGAGGGCAGCAAAAAAAAGAGATTAGCGGGGCGATATATCCGGCGGGTTCTTTGTTCGGTTTGACATTCGACGGAGAACAAGAGCCGGGAGTTATGAGCGGAAATTATGTGTATGATGTTGACTATTACACATTAGCCGAGCGAGCTTATACTCTCGTAACGACTAACGAATACGCTCGAATTTTAGCGGAAAGATTGACCGAGTTTGTAATTGGGACCGGCTTGAGATTACATCCTCAACCGATGAGAAATCTTTTGAAAAGAGTTTTTAAGATTAACGTCGAGGAGGATTTTTCAAAGAATATAAAAGAACTTTGGAGCGTTCTCGAGGACGACAAAAACATCTCAATCACAAAAGACGCCAATATTCATCGACTCGCAAAAACAATCTTTTACAACGGTTTTATTGCCGGCGATTGCTTGGTAATCAAAAGGGTTGTTGATAACAATTTGCAATATCAAATCGTCAACGGCTTGTCCGTTAAAAGCGGAAAATCTATTGCGGACAATAGTCAAAATAAGATTATTGACGGGGTTGAGGTTGATTCGAACGGATGTCCGGTTGCTTATTATGTAATAGATAAAAGTCAAAAAGAAGTAAGGATTCCGGCTCGAGATTCAAAAGGAAAGCTTCTCGCTTGGCTTGTTCCGGTAGGTGTCAAGAGATTAAACTCAACAAGAGCCTATTCGGAGCTTGGAGCGATTATGCAGAAGCTCTACAAAATAGGACAATATTCAAATTCCGAAGTTATCGCAGCAGAGACAAACGCAAAATTCGCCGCTTGGGTCGAGCAAACAAACGACTCATCCGGAGTAAATCCAATCAAAGCGATTCCGGGTGTTGGTCGTCAAATCCAATCTCTAATCGGAGAATCGGGAGCAGATTCAACAACGGCGGAATCGGCAGCAGAAGCGAGCAGCTTCAAAAAAGCTCTCAAGAAAATCGCTTCCGGCTTGTTTATACACATGCCAAAAGGACAAAAGCTCAACTCGTTCGATACAAAACGTCCGAACATAAATCACGCCGCTTTTGTTGATGGGGCGATGAAATACAACTACGCTTCAAGCGGGGTCCCTTTTGAGGTTGCTTTGATGCAATTCTCAAACAACTTCTCCGCTTCTCGAGCTTCGTTGAAAATGTTTGAGTTTATTTTGGAAGTAAGACGCAAAGATTCGGTCGTTGATAACTTCTATCAAATAGTTTATGAACAATTTTTCGAGCTTGAGTGTTTGAAAAACAATATTCAAGCCCCAAAATATTTGGAGCTTAAAAACGACAAAGGGTATCTCGACAACGCTTACACAAAAGCGAAATTTGTCGGAAATAAGATTCCTCATATCGACGAGGTCAAAGAGGTCAATGCCGTTTTATCAAAAATAAAAGGAGGCTTGTCAACATTCGAACAAGCTCTCGAGACATTGGGTATCTCGACCGATTTTGATTCGTTGATAGAGAGACGAAAACTCGAAGAGGAAAAAATCAGAGAAGCCGGGTTGACTTTTGAGACGATGTTTGCTCCGGACGGAGGACCATCGCAAGACGAGGACACGGAGGCAGATGTCAAAACAAGTAAAACAAGGTAAAAGGAGAAATCAAATGGCAAAAATGAAAGTTTCGGAGTTACCGAAGGAAGAAATGGAAAAGCTAATCGCCGAGGCTAAAGAATTAGACGTTCGAGGCGTTGCGACTTGCTCATCTTGGGCGGTTGAAACTTTAGAGGCTAAAATTGCCGAAGCTAAAAAAGCAAAGGCAGCTCAAGGCGGCGAACAAACTCCTCCAGGGGAGAATGAAAACGACGCTCAAGATGGCTCAAAAGATGAACAAAACGGCGGAGAAAATGAACAAGAAACCGGAGAACGTGAACAAAACGACGGAGAAAATGAACAAGAAACCGGAGAACGTGAACAAGACGACAAAGAGGTAATCGTTGCGGGCGATGGTGGTGTTCATCAAATCCCACCGGAAAACGAAGCTCAAGACGCTCCGGCAGAAAACGAGAGCGAAACTCAAGAAGCTCCTCAAGATGAAAAACAAGACGAGGAGACAGAAGAAGAACAAGAACAAGACGAAACTCCTCCGGGAGCAGTTAAAAAAGCAACAAAACAAACCTCTAAAAAAGCGACAATTTGTCATATTTGCCGCAGTAAAGTAATAGACGGGGAATGTCAAGGTTGCGGATTCAAGGTGGTTCGATAATGACTATAAAGATTAAAGGTGTTATCGGGTATGATGTCCGAGGAGCTGAATTCGCCGACAGATTATCAAGATTGGACGGAGATATTGTTTTTGAAATCGATTCTCCGGGCGGTTCGGTGTTCCACGGAATCTCAATTTATAATGCAATCAAAAATTATAACAGGGGCAAAAAGACAATGAGAGTTGTCGGAGACGCTTCATCGATGGCGGCTTATATTATGTTAGCCGGAGACGGTTTGCCAATATTTGAGCCGAACGCCGTGAGCGTCCTTCATAACCCTTGGACGATTGCGATGGGCGATTATAAGGCTTTCCAAAAAGAAGCTGACATCCTGGAGCGATTGGCGGCTCTTTATGCAAAGCCATTCGTTGAAAAAGGGTTGTTTTCTGAAAAAGAAATCCGACAAATAATGGACGAGGAAACTTGGTTCATCGGAGCGGAACAATTGAAAAAACTTGGGACAATCGCCGGAGATTCTGAAAACGAGGAGGATGAGGACTCAACAATTGCGATTGAGGCTTGCCGCCAAAGAATGAAAGAAGCTCAAGCAAAAATCCGAGAGATGAATCTCCCGGAAGATTGCTCTTTGCAAATTGCGGCTCTTATCCCTCAAAACGGGATTCAAGCAAGAGGACAACAAGAATCTCAACCAAAAGACGAGCAAGGTTCAGCAGATAAAAGTGTTACAAATGAAGAAAAAGGAGAAAAGCAAATGAAAACATTGGAAGAATTAAAAGCTCAACATCCCGCTATCTATGAAGCAGCAATCGCTGAAGGTAGAAAAGAGGAAAAAGAAAGAATTGACGCTTTGATGAAATTTATCGACACAGACAAAGAGGCGGTCGTTGACGCTATTGTAAACGGAAAAAGTGTAACAGACCAAAACTTCCAGGCTTCAATTCTACAAGCAAGAATTAACGGACAAACTTTGACTCAAATCAAAGCTGAAAATCCGGACGAAGTTGACCCTCAAGAAGAAACTCACGCTCCAGAAGGCGGCGAGGATGAACAAAAAACAGAAGAGGAAATCGCAAAAGAAAAAGCGGACGCAGACGCTAAAAAATTAGACACGATTATCGCTCTAATGGGTCAAAATAGATAGAATCTATCTCTATACCTTAATTCCAACAAAGACGGGGTCCGCCCCGTCTTATTTTTGCAAAACATTACATCAGACATAAAAAAGGAGAAATGAAATGACAAAAATCGACAACTCAAAAATCTTTCACGAAGGAAGCTATGCCGACGTTACTTTGACAGTTCCGGCAGCTACAACTTACAAACCGGGATTAGTTTTAGGAAGAAACGCTAACGGCGACTTGACCGCTTTTGATTCAAGCGTTGCAGATAGCACTCCGATTTACATCTTGGCTCAAACAGTTGTAAACGAATCAGACTCCGCAGAAGAATTTACTCTTGTAAGAGCTTTTGAGGAGGGCGTTGTTGACGCTGCAAAATTGATATTTGCAGAAGAAACAGACGCAACAAATGAGGAAGTTTTGGACGCTCTAAAAGTGAACGGCTACAAATTGAGAAATGTTGGAAGCCTAACAGTTTAGAGGATTTTAGACTCTCAATTTGTTCCAGGTATTAAAACCCGATTGAAGTGTATTAGTAAAAATTTAAAGGAGAAACAAAATGACAGATATGATTAAAAAAGCGATGGAAGTTGGTTTTGATAAAAGAAGAAAACCGTCAATGCTACTTGCAAACCTTTTCAAAGTTAAAAAATTAAAAACAAACAAAGTTGAAATTCAAGGTCGTGTCGTTGACTCTATCTATTCAGTTGACGTTAAACTTGGCACAGGCGGCAGACGTCAAACTCTTTCAGAACACGAGACTCAAGAGTTCACAATTCCGGAATATAACGATTTGGTTGTTATTTCTGAAGATGATATGTTCAAAGCTCAATTCGGCGAGACAGTTTATGAACAAAAAGCGGCTAATGTTGCAAATATGATTAACGACCGTCAAATCGTTCTTTCAGATATGCAAAGAAGAGCAGAAGAAAAACAAGCTTCAGACGCTTTATTCTTTGGCTCAATTACTCTTGCAGGCGGCGGAAAAATCAACTTCAAAAAGAAAGCAACTCACGACATTCAAGTTGCTACAAGATGGAACGCTTCCGGTGCAACTCCATTAAAAGACATCGAAGCAGCATGCAAAGTTTGTGTCGATGACGCTTTACTTGCCGCAACTGAATTCAACTTATGGCTTGAGGATTCAGGTCTTACCGCTTTATTAGCAAATGAAGAATTCAGAGCTAACGCTGACATCAACAAAGGAATCAAGAGAACAGACATCAACATTCCTCTTGAAGCAACTCCGGGCGGTTTATTCCACGGAAGAGTTACAGTTGGCTCAAACATTGTAAATATTTGGACTTACAATGAAAAATACACAATTCCAAAAGGTTACAACTTCGAGAACGAAGGAGCAAAAGTCGGCTATATTCCAACCGGTAGAGCTTTAATCGTTCCGGTTGAAACTAACTTCAAAAGATATTATGCAGCAATCAACAATGTAAACGCTCCTTCAGGTGCTTTGGGTGGAGCTAAACTTGAATTGGTTGAAACCGAACAAATGGCTTACGCTTACGACGAATTGAATGACGGTTCAGCAGTTACAAAAGCGGGCGTTAAATCTCGTCCTCTTTGTGTACCGGTTGACATCGACTCATTCGCAACATTAAAAGGCTTAGTGTAGATGTTAAATGATTTGTTAAAAATCCATAAGAAAACCGTTCTCCTCGGGGGGAACGGGTTTTCGGTGGATTGCTTGTTGAAAACTTCTCCAGGACACGAGGGATTTTTGATGAAAGGCTTATCGTCTTTTATCGGGGTTACTTATGACGAAAGCGGAGAGGGTTTTTGCGGCGATTCATTCGAGTTCACGGTTGACGTTGAGGACGTGAAAAAATATACCGACCTCGTTCCGACGAGATTATGGAGCTTGGAAATTGACCTCCCCCAATTCAACGAGAAAAAAGTCCCGTTCAAAATTGAGGATGTGGCGATTGACCGAACTCTCGGGATGTATTTGTTCAAATGTTCCGCAATTACAACCGAAGGCAAAGGAAAAAGAGTTGACCGAAATCGCTCGGGAGGTATGTGATGTCTATTCCGTCAATTATTACTCCGATGAACTTTTCTCTTGTGAGAGATTCTATTTGTCAACTTCTCGCTAATGAGAGGAACAATCAGATAAAACTCGCAAAACAGGGCGGAGCGTCGGAGGAGTGGATAAATCAAACAATTGACTTCACGATTTTTCCAAAGCGTTTCAGATTCCCGGACGCCTCGGATATGCCTTGTGTGTATGTTTATTTCAATGAAGGGATTTTTCCGACCGACGAGCAAGATATTTTCGAAAATGAGCTTGTCGGGCAACTTCAAGTCGAATATTACACTTGCGGGATAAATGAGATGTTTTCCGAGGATGATGAGGACTCGAGTTATATAGGATTAAAAGAAGCGGATTCAAATGCGGAGGACCGTCTCAACTATTTGACCGCTCAACTTTACAAAATCCTTTGTTCGGAGCCAACAAACATCTATAAAGCGACGGACGGGCTTGTTAAAACAATGACGGTCCGAAAGTGGGAGAGGTTATTGACCCCTCGAGATGTTCCTTCGGCGGCTGAAAGTGTATTGGCGGCGAAATTTACTTTTGATGTAGGTATAACAGAGCCGACATATTACGAAAATACAAATCAAATCAAAGAATTTTACACGAAACTCAATATCGAGGACGAGTTCATCGACCCATTAACAAGACAGATATTGGAATTTTAAAAAGGAGAAAATATATGACAATTACAAAATCGCTTGACGTGGGTGCTATCGCTTCGGCGACAAGCGTCTCCGTTCAACAAAAAAATCAACAAACGGCGGCAACATACCGTCCGGAGGTTCTTGTTTGTATCGGGCAAGCTCAAACCGGAAAAACAGTTGTCGAAAATGAGCTTGTTCTTGCTTCCGGAAATGCTGACGACATCGGTGTTGCTTATGGCTTCGGCTCTCCGCTTCATCGTATGGCGAGAAAATTATTTCCAAAATCCGGCAACGGCTCAAAAGTAGATACTTATTTTATGGCAGTTGAAGCTCCGGGAACATCATCAGCAGAAGTTCAAACAATCACAATCGAAGCAGAGGACAAAATCAAAAAATCCTTGAACGCTTATTTTGTATTGAATGACCTTGTTTTTGAGGCTGCGGCAGATGTAGCGGGCAAAGTTGCAACAAACGCTCACAATAATCCGGCTAAAGCTCCGAGAGGAACAAATCTCAACTCATTCGAGAAAACCGCTTATCCGTTCACTTTAATCAAAGGAATGACAGCCGTTGAAGCAGCAAACGCAATCAAAGAAGCTCTTGAGGAAAATTTGGAGCTTCCGTTTACGATTGCAATTGGCGAAGCTGACGGGACTTTGGTCTTGACCGCAAAATGGGCGGGTTCTGATTCATATTTTGAATTTGAGATTTTAAATGAAAAATATGAAGCAATTGACGCCTCAATTTATGGCGTTACTTTCACGACTACAAGAACAACCGAGGCGGCTGGCGTTGGAGATATTCCGGAAGAAGCTCTTGAGCAAATGGACGAGGAATTTGGTGTTACTCGTGTTGTTTCACAATACGCAACTTCCGGCGTGTTAGACGCTATGCAAGAATACTTCGAAGCGTTCCACGATGGACTAATCGCTCAATATGTGATTTGTTATTCAGCAATTGAAGCTCCGGAGTCAAATATTGTTCCGGGTACTTGGGACGTTCAATCTCTAATCGAAGCCGGCAACGATAGACGTGAGGACTCAATCAATGTTCAAATCGTTGGCGATTTTGGCAAATTAAGAAAATTAAAATATGCCGAAAGAAATCGCCTTGCAAAAGCGGGATTCTCAAATCTTGTTAAAAAGCAAGATGGCTCTTATAAGTTGATGGATTTAATCACTTTTTATCATCCAATCGGCAAGACAAATCCTATATTCAGATTTGATAGAGACATCACAGTTGTCGGAAATAGTGCTTATGACTTTATGACAACATTCAGAGATTCTGAAGAATGGAAATCCGTTATCTTTGTTGGAGTGAATGACATTACAACAAATCCGGCAGCCCGTACTCTTGACGACGTGAAGGCAGCAATCAACACAAGAATCAGCTTGCAAGGTCAAGCCGGTTGGATTGCAAATTATGCCGAAGCTCAAAAAGAGACAGAAGTTGAGCTTGATTCAAGCAATCCGAACAGGGTCAATATGAATCCGAAATTTGACTTGTCCGGCGTTGGTCGTATTTTTGATATGACAAATTTCATCGGCTTCAACTTCAAAGGCTAAAAATCAAGCTATTGGCTAATTTTAGCCGATTTGTAGGAGGCTTTTTAAGCCGCCTCAAATAAAAAAGAGGGGTAAACATAAGGGGCGAGAGGTTTTAAGCCCCTTGTTGGACCTCGTACGGAATAAAATTTTAAGCAAAAGGAGAAAATATATGGCAAAAGTAGGCGACGCCGTTTCACTTACAATCAACGGCACAAGATTTGCTATTCCGAAAGATACCGAGCCGAATGTTATTAAGGGCGGAGAAACAATCACAGAGACTCAAGCCTTTGGCGACGGCACGGCGGATAGTTATGTTTCAAATGTACTTCCGAGGATAACAGGATTAAGAGTAAAAATTTCAGAAGCTAACAAAGACGCTTTTGAAACCGCAAGAAGAAAACCGGACATCCCGATTGTTCTTAATTGTATTGCTAAATCTTACGAATTAACCGGAAGTATTATCGGCGAAATTGAAATCTCAACAACAAAGCAAATAACAAGCGAATTTGAGGTTCATTGTACCGATGGAGCAGGAATCAGAGAAACATAGAAAACCTCGTTTCACTATTCTATAAAAACAAACCAAAAACCCTCTCGAATCTCGGGAGGGGATTTTGGTTTTTTGAATGTTACACACAAAAAAATCAAGTTTGATTTACACGTTTTGAAAAGAAGGGAGATTTTATGGGTTTGAAATCAAATCAAGTAATTCTAATCGGTAAGGTTGGAAGCTACAAAGAAATGAAATATTTTGAGGAATCGGGCGGTTGTGTTTGCACAATCAACGTCGGTCATAAAAGAGGCGAAAAGTGGCATAATTTCTTTGTGAAATTTTATAACAAAATCGCCGAAGAGGTTGGCGAATATATCCGAGAAGGTACAAACATTCAAATCATCGGAAGATTAGTTGAGAATGTTTTTGTTCCAAAAGGGATGGAAGGTCAACTTGATGAAAAAGGAGAACAAAAAACCGTCTCTCAACCTCTTTTAGTAGGGCATGCGGTCAAAAAAGTCCAATGGAACGTCGAGGATGAGGAATGGGAAGAAATAGGAGGATAAAAAATGGCAGCAATTAAAAAGATTATGGAGCAAGAATCGGCTTTGGCGGTTCTTGACGAAATCAAAAACAAAATTTGTGATGTTGACCTTGATGAACTTTGCGGAGAAAAGACCGAAATTGTCGGAGAGAAAAAGGATGAGATTTACAAAAAACTTGTTCAAGCTACGATGTGCGGTCTTATTTATTGGGATGATGAAAACGAGTGTATGGCTCAAAAACTGATTCATCCGTTGAAGTCCGGAGAAACAAAAGCCGAAATATTGCTATATAAAAACAATGTTACACTTGGCGACGCCGGCAGCTTTAGTGCGAAAAATCAAGCGTCTTTGTTGAAGGAATCTCTTTCTTTAATCACAGGACGACCAATGCAACTAATCGAGCAATTAAAAGGTCAAGATATGACTATTGCGACAGGTTGTGTAAGTTTTTTCGACAGGTAATCACGACGGTCGGCGTCTATTATACCGACATTCTTGTTCAATGCCAATGGGAGACAATATCCGGAGCGAAAACTTTGACGATTCCGGAGCTTATCTTTTGGGGGAGCAGATGTAAAAAGTTAAATAGTGTAAAAACATAGGAGGTCCAATGGGAGCGACTAATTTTAGCGTCTTTACAAAGTTTCAAGCAAAAGACGGAGTCTCTCAAGTATTTAAAAATATGAAGGGCGGGGCAGCAAGTCTCGGCGGTCAATTGAATAAACTTGCCAATTCATCGAAAGCCGTTGGCGTTGGAATGAAAAACTCTTTCGACAAAATCAGCACGGCAATCGGCGGCATTGTTGCTATTATGGCAGCAAATACCATCAAACAAAAGCTCGATTCTTGGGTTGATTTGGCTTCAGATTTACAAGAAACCGTCGGAAAAACCGAACAAACATTCAAAACAAGCTCCGCTTCCGTTTTGTCCTGGGCGAATACAAGTATTACATCGATGGGCTTGGCGAAACAATCCGCTCTCGATACGGCGGCATTATATGGCGATATGGCGACAGGAATGGGGATGGCGGTTCAAAGAGCTTCCGAAATGTCAATGAGCTTGACCCAATTATCAGCCGATTTGAGTTCTTACAAAAATATGTCTCAAGAAATGACAAAAAACGCCCTCAAAGGGATATTCACAGGGGAGACAGAGGCTTTGAAGAATCTCGGGGTTGTAATGACACAAGAGGTCCTCGAAGGTTACGCTCAAACAATCGGAATGAGAAAAAAATTCAAAGATATGACACAAGCGGAAAAAATCGAGCTTCGATATAGCTATGTTATGTCGGCGACAAAAAACTCACAAGGCGACTTTTTGAGAACGGGCGGCAATTACGCAAACCAAAGCCGAGTCTTTGCGGAGCAACAAAAAGAGATTCAAACAAGACTCGGAAATATTTTGCTCCCAAAATATAACGCCGTAATGATAACAATGAATAAAATGCTTGCAAAATACACTCCGGCAATTGAAAAAGGATTCGGAGCGATGTTCAAATCTTTTGAGGAGGGTTTGAAAATTGTCTCTCCTTTATTTGCTCAATTCAATGATTTATTCAATTATTTGAGAACTCATCTTTTGCCGGAACTTGCAAACTATATCCCGGTAATTAAAACACTTCTTGAGACGGCGATTGTTCCGGCGGTCTCTCTTGTCTTAAAAGGTGTCAAAGCTCTTTTTGTTGTAATCGATACAGGTTACAACATACTCAAGGGACTTTGTGGATTTATAAAAGACAATTGGCTCCCAATGTTGCTCGCTTTACCGGCTGCAATCGTGGGAGTTCAATTTGCAATCGACACTCTCCGTCTCAAAATGGCTCTTTTGAGGATGGAAGGCGGAGCGATGGCTCTTATTATGAATACAAAACTAATGACCGGATTGACAACATTCACGGCGGGAGTGTGGAAAAGCGTTACAGCTTTACTCGCTCAAGCGGCAGCTTTTGCCGTGAGTCCGATTGGCTTGATTACAATTGGGGTTGCGGCTCTTGTTGGTGTCGTGATTTTGCTTTGGAAAAATTGGGACAAAGTAACGGCGACGCTTTCAAATTGGTGGAACACGGCTCAAACCGCTCTTTCATCTTTTTGGAATAAATGTAAAGAAGTTTTCTCGGCGGTTGGCGGTTTTATTAGAGCCAACTTTGTGAACATACTTCTCGGGGCTTTGGGTCCGGTCGGAATGATTTTGAATGGAATAATTAAAATAAGCCAAAAAATCAAAGCAATCAAAGGCGATTCCGCCGGAGTTAAAATCGAAACAAAATCCGGAGGAGGCTCAACAACGGAACAAACTTACATAAAAGACGACCCGAAAAAGGGACGAATTGACGTCGGAGTTACGGTTGACAACAAAACCGGATTTGAGACATCAAGCTCGCTCGGACTTGAAAGCCCGAACGGATTGACGTTAAGTCCGGCATAAGTACAAAAGAGGACAAAAAATGGACTTATTGAAAGATAATCAAGGCGTAATTTGGACGTCTCCGAACGGTCAAGAGTTTAATCTCAAGACGCTCGAAAATGAATACTCGGTAAAACATATCGGAGAAGTGAAAGAGAATCCGAAAGCCTCAACTAAAGGCTCAAGTGGCAAAAAAAGAGTTCAAGACTCAAATGACACTTTCACAGATTTGGGGATAGGAGGAAAAGACATTCCTCTTGTTTGTTATTTTATCGGGGAAAATCATTACACAAAATCAAAAGAGTTTGAAAAAGCTCTTTGTTTGACCGGAAAATCTCGTCTCCGTCTTATGGATGGCGACGAGATAACCGTCAACGTGCTTAATTTTAGCGTTAAGCGTGGACTTGTTACAAACAAAAACGCTTCGATTGTAACGGTAAACTTCCACGAGACATCAAAAACGACTTATCCTAAAAGCACAAAAAGCAAAATCACACAAATCAAAAATCAAGCAGAAGCAGCGAAAACAAACATCGCTCAAACGCTTGACGATACAGTAAAAGGAATCACAAGTCCGACAAGATTGTCAAATTTTACGACAAATTTTTCGTCAATGCTCAACAAGGTGTCCGACGGATTATCGGTCGCAAACAATGTATCTCTTAATTCGATTATGACGGATATTTTGGGACAATCGGTGGCGGGCAATATGTTTACTATTGCCTCTCAACTCGGAATCGTAATGTCAAAAGCGGCGTCTTTGGCAAATCAAGTCAAAAGCGTTTCGGATTTTGAATTGACGTCCGGTGTTGAATCAGCTTTCGGACAATGGACTTCGTTGATTGACGGCTTGGTTGAAAGTTCAAGCTCATCAACCTCAAAAACTTCTCTCTCCCGAGAGGAAATCGACAATCTTTTGATTAACGATTCGACCGCCTCAATGGCGATTGTCTCTCTCGGGGAGTCTTTAATTGAAAAAGAATTTGAGACCAGGGCGGAAGCGGTTGAGGCTGCAAAAGTTTTAAAAGAACTCGAGCAAGAATGGACCGAGTTTGTTGAGAATGAAATTCAAAAAATCACAAGTCTCGAGGATGTAATCATCCGAGACACAAGTTTGAGCGATATTGTTGACACGGCAGCAAACGAAATTCTCGAACAATCTTACAAATTAAAAGTAGAAAAAACAATCGTCTTGAGCGAGGATTCAACGGTTATCGAGTTAGCTTATGAATATTATCCGGAGGATTTTGAGGAAAATCCGGACGAGACGGTCAAATATTTAATCACGACAAACGGATTCGGAGACGATGAGTTTTTCTTGATAAAACGAGGAGCGGAAGTCAAAATCTATGTATAAAGTTTTCAATAAAAGTGAAGGCGACGCTTATGACGCAATCGCTCGTCAAGCATACGGAACGCCGGAGAGGGCGGGCGATATTGCAAAGATAAACAACAACATCAAATCCGGACAAGTTGTCGCTTATATCGACAAGGGCGACGCAAAGCAGCCGGAAAAAAAAGAGGTTTGTCTTGTTGTAGGGGATGAATCATACACAGATTTTCCGGAATACTCTTTGATTGATGGATTGGCTCAAGTTCGAGGAGCGGTTTTTGTTTATAACAAAACCGATGTCGAATACAATTTCAAAATCGGAGACGACGCTTTTGTTTTTGATGAGGACGGACTTTTCATCAAAGGATATGTCGCAAATGTTACAAACGCCCTAAATCGCTCGGCGAATTGGTCTCAAGTTGAGATTAAATCTCTTGCCGGCGTGATGGTCGATTCTGATATGCCATATCCTCAAGAATTTACATCTCTATCCGTTAAAAGTATTCTCTCGGAACTTGCGGCAGCTTATAACCAAAGTATTGAATTTTCAAACGAGCTTGAACTTGATGAGGTTTTCCAAAACGAAATCGGGACAAGTTTTGCGTCTTTGAACGCTGAAAAAGTTTGGGAGTTTATGGCTCGAATTTGCAGCTCTCGAGGGTTGCTTTTGACCGATACCGGGAACGGACTTTTTGTCGGACGATACAAAGCAAACACAGAAGAAAAGCTCAATCTCATTGATGGAGAGTGTTTGGGCGTTCAAGAGATGAGACTTGTTGCTCGTGGGGATGGTCTCGCCCGATATTATGAAATCAATTCACAATATCCCGAGACGGCAAGTGCGACGGTTTCAATCCCTTTTCCGGTCCCTATTATAAAAAGATTCAATTCTAACGACTACAACGCAAAAGACCTTGAAAGCGTCGGAGCGAGAATTGCTTGTTCCGAAATCGGCAAGCATTTTAAATTGCTTGTGAGATTGAGCGAGAACAAACAACTCCGGAGCGGTTCTTTTGCGGTTGTTAAGAATGAAAAAATAAAAATATTCAAGGAGACGGATTTTGTAATTGAAAGAGTCGAGAGGAAACATCCGGACACGACTCTCCTCGTTATGACGCTTCCTTGTGCTTATACTTACGAAATACCGGGAGAACTACCTCAATGCTCTTAAAAGTCAAAATCCTTGAAATATTTACAAATCTAAAACATAGATATTTTAAGTCAAATCTTCTCTCAAGACAGACATCCAACCTCATTCAATTCCATTCGGGCGGAGATGATTATTCTCCGCTCGTGGAATGTGAGGGATTGGGAGCTTCTATCGGGAACAATCCGGCGAACGGAGTTGTCTTTGCTTGGCGGGATGACATAACAAGAAAATCTCTCCCAGGAGAGAAGAGAATCTATGCAATCAAAAAAGACGAGGAAACTCAAGAGATTCTCGTTGCCGGAGAGATTCATCTCAAAAACGACGGAACAATTGAGATTGCGGGCGGAAAAGATTTGAATATTACAGTTCTTGGGAATGCCTCTTTGAGCGTTACCGGAGCATTAGACATCGAAGCCACTTCGATTGCGTCCTCCGGCGATTGGATTCACGATGGGAACTTTACGGCGGCTCATATTGAAGCCGGCGACGGAGCTTCCGGTTCGTTTGATGTAACAACGGCGTCAAAAGGGATTGTTATGTAATACGGAGGGAAAATGGATTTATTTTTGCAAGAAAACGGGGACGGCGGAGAGTTTGTTCTTGAAGGTGGAGACATCAAGACCGATGGGACGCTTTTGACCGCTCTCTATATCTCACTATTCAACGGAGACGCTTTTTACAATATTTATGAGACATACAAAACGGATGATTCTTTTGAAAAAGCTCTCAATCAAACAATCTCTCTCAACAATTTAAAAGAAATCGAAAAGGCGGGGAAAAAGCTCACGTCTTGGATGATTGATGAGGGATTGGCGGAGGATGTTGTTTTTGAAGCAACAGGCGACATTCAAGCCAAAATCAATGTCAAAATAACAATCACAGAGCCGGGAGAGGTTTCTTCAGCTTTTGCGGTTGTTTGGGAGAATGAAAAATATATTTTAAAAGCCTTGTAAGGAGGAGCGATGGCAAATTTTACGACAAAAACTATCAAAGAGATTTTTGATGGTTTTATTGCTAAATATACAATATTAAGAACTAAACAGGGCGACAAAAGTCCAATTTTAGAAAAAGCAGCAATCAAAAGTCTCGGTTATTCAATCGCCGGGGTTTGCGGCGAGATTTGGCAGTTGTCCGTGTGGATTTATAAACAATGTTTCCCTCAAACTTGCGGCTTGCCGGCATTGAAACTTTGGGGAGCTTTGGTTGGCGTGGATTATAAAATCGGACAAACCGCAAATTTGACAATCGAGCTTTCAAATGTAGGAGCCGAATATTTGGCGTCCGGGACAGTTTATAAAGATTTGAATTCCGGTTTGATTTACAAAACAATCTCACAAACGGCAGCAATTGAAGGAAAAATCACGGCGACGGTTGCTTGTTCATCAAGTGGACCGGTTGGCAATTTGCCGGTCGGAACAATTTTGAATATTGCAAACCCTCTTGACGGGATTCCGTCGATGGCGACAGTTACCGGAGTTGCTATTGAAGGGACAAACGATGAGGACGTTGAGACTTATCGAAAAAGAGTTCTCCAAAAATATCGCAACAAATCTCAACCGGGAAGCCCGCTCGACTATCATTCTTGGGTAATGGAAGTCTCCGGAATGATTGACGCTCTTGTTTATGTTTTAGAGGAGGGTGTTGTTACAATCTTTCCGGTTGCTGAAGGTTCCGGCAAAGAGAGGACTCCATCCGGAGAGGTTTCTCCGAATCCGTTTCCTTTATGGGTGGACGGACAATTTACAGAATTGACCGGCTCCGGACAGATGTTAGCAATTGCAAACTCAATTGAAGGCAGCGAGCCGGGCGTTCACGACAGGCGTCCAACAATGGCGACAGTTGATTTGAGATTGGGTCCGGTTTATACGCCATACACAATCGAGATTGAAGGTTTGACCGATACAAGTTACAACGACGCAATCAAAGACGTTTTAATCAATGAATTAGACAAAAAACGTCCGCACATCGTTGTTTTGAATTATCCGGTTTCTAACGCTAAAATCAACAGGGTGTCTCTTTCATCCGCTTGTATGGAGGTAATCGGAGAAGCGAGTTTGACTTCGTTCTTGTTAAAAGACAATAACGGAAACACTTTGAACGAGGACATTCTCGGGATTGGTTGTCTTGCTTATCTTGACAAGCTGCAAATTAACGGCGAAATAGTTTTCAACTCATCAGACGAGGAGACAATCAATGAGTAAAACAATTGAAATCACATTAAAAAAGCTCCTTGGCAAAGGGCGAGCGTGGTTGACTCCAAAAGGATTCACTTCGGATTTTTTGGACGTTATCGCTTCGCCTTTTGCGGAAATTAAAAATCGAATTATAAACTTGAAGCTCACTCACTTTCCGACAATGTTTGTTGATTTGAACAACATCCAAAACGGGGAGGAGCTTTTCGCTCTCGAGGTTGATTCAAATATGAATCTTGAGGAGAGAGCCGCAAACGTCGAGGGTCAATGGAGTATTTTTGCCGGCGGGCAAAATTACAAACAAATCGAGCTTATTTTGCAAAAAAAAGGCTTACCGGTTCGAGTAATTGAACACATCCCTCAAAATTATAATTTGTATGGGGCGAGAACAATTGGGAACGGTTTTATTCAAACTCCGGAGGGAATTGTTGACCCGATTGTTCTTACAAACGGAAAACACTCTTTCATTATACAAGGGGTCGATTTTCTTTCAGAGACAGAAATCGAGACAATGATTGAGACAGTTGTTAAAAATAAACCCGCTCAAAACGGGATTCGTTTTATCCCTCGATTTTTGAGGAAAAAAGAGATTCATCAAAAAATGACAAAATCGCAAATGCAAAAATACAAAAAGAGTCAATATTGCGACGTAAGAACTCCGGGGAAATTTTAAGGAGAAGCTATGGGAATTTTATCAAACATTTTAAAACTTTTTATGACCGATATGGAAACGGATGGCGACGAGTATTTTGATTTTGACCGAGATTTGAACGACAATTTCAAAAAAATTGACGCTCGTTTTGCAGCCGTTGACGTCGTTGTCTCTCCTCTCAATTGGGTCGGAAGCGAAGCTCCTTACACTCAAGAGATTGAAGTCGAAGGGATGAGAGAGGAAATAAACCCGCATGCGGTTTTGGTTTATTCGGATGATTATGAAACATCACAAATCGAGAGAAACGAATATTCGAAAATATATGACGGGAAAAGCGGAGAAGGCAAAATCACTCTTTTTGCTACATCTCCGACCGGTGTTGATTTGACTTTGAGAATTAAACAATTATAGGAGGAAAAATGGGACGATTAAGTTTGGCGGGAAGCGTCGCAAGCTCCGTTTCGGGTGGAGCTTCAGGGCTTCCGACTTCGGTTTGTTTGTTTTTGCGTATAGCAAAAAGAGACGACGGAACGGTTGAATTAAGATGGAAGGACCCGGACGACACAATTATTGACGGACAAGTTCTTTGTTCTTGGAAAAATACAATCATCGTGAGAAAGCAAGGCGGGTATCCGGAACACGAATCCGACGGAATGGTTGTTGTTGACAATGTGGTTCGCAACGCTTACAATCTGACCGCTTTTGTTGACACTTTGCCGGATATGGAAAACGAATATTTTTATCGAGCTTTTCCGGTTTCCGTGAACGGTGTTGTAAACTATGACAACAAAAACAAGTTCGGAAATAAAGTTTATGAGTTCATCTTGAATCCTAACGATTCAAATCCGGCAACTTGCATAAAATACGCCGGAGAGAATGAAAACTACACTCCGGCAAAAATGAACTATACGACCGGACAATTTGATTACGGTTCTTGGGCTGACGCTTTCTTTATGGCGTTATTCCGTCCTTGTATGTTATACAACAACAGAGCGACAGATTCCGAAGGAGCTTCTTTGAACGGTCAAGTGATGGAGTATCTTGACCCGGACAATTACGGATTAACAATTGACGGAGACGCTTCTCACGTTGCGGACACATCTTGCAACGCCAATGCGATGGTCGAAGTCGGTCAAATTTGGATAAATGAAGAAATTGACTCCGACGGCAAATTTCATATCCGTATAGCTTCCGAACAAATAAATGAAAATTATGATTGTTTCACTCATATCAATAAAGATGGAACTTATCGAGACGTAATTTATCGCTCTATATATGACGGCTGCAATATTTCAAATACAATCCGCTCAATATCCGGACAAGCTATTTGTAAGACGGTAGCCGGCGACACACAAATCAGCTATGCAAAAGCAAACGGCGACGGATGGAATGTTGACGAGTACAACTTCAGACGCTTAATCAATTATTTACTTCTTTTGATTGGACGTTCAACAGATACTCAAACAACATTCGGCACGGGTCGTTATAGTGGCGGTTCGGCAAATAACAACAATCAATTAAACACGGGGACTCTCGATACAAAAGGGATGTTCTATGGCGACAACAACAACGGAGCGGTCAAAGTATTTCACATCGAGAATTGGTGGGGGAATATTTGGAAAATTACAAACGGCGTTATTCAAAACGGCGGGAAATTGCTCTATAAAATGTGTGAGGGAACTCTTGACGGGTCAACCGTTGAGGAGTACAACACAAACGGGAGCGGATATATTGAGTCCGGCATTGTAGCAAGCGGAACAATATCGGAGCAATACATCAAAAGGATGTCGCTTGTCCCTAAATTGGGACTCGTTCCGAATAATGACTCCGGCGGCTCATCATCGACTTATTTTTGCGACGGTTGGTGGTCTAATTCGACGGTTGTCGGTTTCGCCCGTTTCGGTTGCAATCCGCTTCACGGCTTGTTGGTGGGGGCTTTCGCTTTCAATGTGGACTACGCCGTCTCGTACTCGACTTGGGCCTTCGGCGTGTCGCTCTCTTACAAAAAAGCCTCTTAAGGGGGGATTGCGGGGGTTCTCCCCCGCTATATTTTGAAGGGTTCGCCCGCCATTATGTCGCTTTCTAAAATTGGGTTATGACTTGCGGTTTCGCCCGTTTCGGTAGCTCTACGAATAACGGCTTGATGGCGGGGGCTTTCGCTTTCACCGTGAACAACGTCGTCTCGAACTCGAATTGGAACTACGGCGTGTCGCTCAATTACTAATAAATAAAAAATAAGGGTCTTGGCTTGCGGTTTCGCCCGTTTCGGTTGCAATCCGAATAACGGCTTGTTGGTGGGGGCTTTCGCTTTCAATGTGAACAACGCCGTCTCGAACTCGAATTGGAACTACGGCGTGTCGCTCAATTGCTAATGTTTTTAAAAAGGGTCTTGACTTGTGGTTTCGCCCGTTTCGGTAGCAATCCGAATGACGGCTTGTTGGTGGGGGCTTTCGCTTTCATAGTGAACAACGTCGTCTCGAACTCGAATTGGAACTACGGCGTGTCGCTCAATTACTAATGTTTACAAATAAAAGATTCTTACAATGCAGGTCATTATCCTCGCCCCTTGGCGAAAATCAGCCGAACAAGAGGCACGGTCCGGTAGTATAAACGACAGACCGTGAGGCTATTAGTAAGAGATTCTATATAAAAGAGTCTAAAAAATGATAACTTGGAAAAACCTCATTCAAATCGCCGTAAGCGATGAGTGTATGGAGGAATCACTCAAAACGGCGTCGGAGAGAAAAACAAACCGCCCGGAAGTGCAAGCGGTAATCAAACACAAAGAACAATTAAAAACAATCCTCCGGGATAAAATATTAAACGGTTTACTAAAACCTTTAGTCCATAAAGCTCACGTCATAAATGACGGGTTCAAACAAAAGATTCGAATAATTATCCAACCATTTTTCACGCCGAAGGCTCCGGAACAATGGATTCAACACATTGTCGTCAATACTCTCAAGCCCTTTTTTATGAGGGGGATGTATGAATTTTCGTGTGGCTCGGTTCCTGGACGTGGCGTTCATTATGGTAAAAGACATCTCGAGAAATACATCCGAAACAATCCGGATGTAAAATATGTCCTAAAATTAGACATCCGGCATTTTTACGAGAGCGTTGATATTAACCTTTTAAAAGAGAGATTCAAAAAATACATCAAAGACGATTTGATGTTGAAATTGATTTTCTTTGTTCTCGATTCAAATGTTGGAATCTTGCCGGATGGGACAGTTATTCAGAGAGGACTCCCAATCGGTTTTTATACCTCCCAATGGTTCGCTAATTGGTTTTTGCAGCCATTCGACCATTATGTCAAAGAGGTTTTGAGAGCCGACTTTTATATGCGATATATGGACGACATTGTTATTCTTGGCAAAAACAAAAGAGACCTACATCGCAAATTTAAAGCAATCAAAAAATATTTGTCCGGGTTACATCTTGAAATAAAAGACAATTGGCAAGTCTTTTTGTTTGATTATATCGACAAAGACGGAAAACGTCGAGGACGCCCGATTGATTTTATGGGTTTTAAATTTTACCGAGACAAAACAACGATTCGAAAATCGATTTTCTTGAGAGCTTGCCGTCTTGCGAGGCGTCTCAATAAGAAAATGAAAATCTCTTGGCACGACGCATGCCAATTATTAAGTTATTTGGGTTGGTTTTATCCGACCGATACGTTCGGAGCTTATCAAAGACACATCAAGCCTTTTGTAAGCGTTCAAAAGTGTAAAAGAATAATGAGCAATCACGACAGGAGGAAAAATGGAAATAATTTACAAAACAGTTCAGAGCAACGAAAAACCGCTTGAAAGAGACATTGACTCATCAGCTTCCGGCGTTTATATCCGCCGCAACATTGAGGAGATTGAGACAGTAAATGAAGAAACCGGAGAAAAGTCAAAAAAATATCAATATCAAGAAGCGTTTTTGACATTGTCCGAATACGAATCTTATGCGGTCGGATTGCTTGTCGGAGAAATTAACGGCGAGGACAATTCGGCAGAATACGAGGCTTACAAAAAGAATCTCAACACGCCTCAACAATATATCAATGGCAAATATTACAAACCAACCTGGGCGGAGATTTATTCCGGCAAAGTTAAGGAGATTTTCCCGATGGTTTGCTTATATGAAAAAGTAGGCGGCGACACATCCGTCATTTTGGATTTAAAAATCTCAATATTTGACTCAACGGCAAAAGTGGCAAATGCCGAGATGATGAGCGTCAAGGAAATAATTGAGCTTTGGCTCTTTTTGCTTAAAAAGCAAGAGGAATTTTTCAATATTTACAAAGCAAGTTTAGACAAATAAATCTTTTTGCGGTGAGGGCGAGGCGAAGTTTGAGCTTCCGACGGCGGTTCTTTTGAATCTCCGTGATTTGGTGTGGATGAGGAGCCGGTGTCTTTAGGGCATAGGAGGCGGTAATCGCAAAAGATTTTAATATTTACAAGAAAAAAGGAGGGCAAATGGCGAAAGTTACCAATATTAAAACAAAACAAAAAATCGATTTTGACGGAACATTCTCAAAAATCAGAATCGACAAAAAGACAGACGTTCCGGAGATTATTTATTCTCTAAACACAGACAAGAAAAATCGAGACATCACAGAAAAAGGGACCGGACGAGCTTTGGATTCATTCTTGCAAGCTATGCAAGCATTGAGCGATGTTTTTTGTGAGATTTGTGAATTCGACGGCAAAGAGGACGACACAACAATCACAACGGTCAATTTTTCAGCAAAGGGCGGAGTTATTATCTCCGGACAAGTTGAGTTGACAAACGGTTGTCCTCAACCATTATGCGTCAACACTCCTCACGTTTTAATCGAGGAAAATGACAAAGGAAGTTATTGCTTGGGACCGGATGGTCGAGAAAAACTCGAAAATCTAAAGCGAGAAGCGGTCAAATATTTACAAGGCGAAATGTGCGAAAAACAATTGGACGTATTTGAGCAGCAAGCCGCAAACGAATAAAATCTATCCTCCTAATATAGAGGGGAGTTGACTTGTCGGGACCGCCGGCAGCGATTCAAAAGGGAGGCGGGACGGCTTTTGCCGTTGTCTATATTGGAGAGGGAAAACAAAAGAGGGAGGATTTATGACTTACAAAGAGCAAAGTCAAGCGGACGAGGTTCGTCAATTTGTTGAGAGAAACGATGAGGATTTGATTGATTTGATTCTCTCCGGAGAAGAAAGAGACGAGCCTCGGCTCGATGTCGGCGTCTTTTGTCCTTTATGTCAAGGGGAGACGCTTCAAATCTTGGAAACATCCGAAGGGGATTCCGAAAGAGTTTTCTTTCAAATGCATTGTATTGATTGCGGTTGCGACTTTGTACTATTCGAGGACACTATCAACGCATGCCGTCGAGGAATTGAAAACGCAAAAAAAGAAATTGAGTACAACAAAAACAAGATTGAATATTTCAATAAAAAATTAAAAGGAGAATTCGTATGAGTTTAAAGGGTTTAGGTTTGAAGGTGTGTCAAGAATATATCCTTCCAGGTATTAAAAAGATTGCAAAATCTTTTATTTCAAACATTGGAAAATCGTTGTATGAGCGATTATATACAAGATTCACAAAAGCGTTAAACAGTTTCGAGGAGGCTCTTGACAAATTGCTTGAAACTGACGACATCGAAAAACTCAAAAAACGCTTGAAGTGTTGCAAATTGGGACTTGTGTTTTTTGAAAAAATGGACGTTGCCCTCAATAATGTTTTAGCAGATTACAATGCGGCAATTCTCGAAGCTGAAGAAAAGCTCTTGGAACTTGGAGGCGAGCCGCTCAAGTTGGAGGATGAATCATAAAATGAAAAAATGGTACGCTGACGAAAAAATGGCGATTATGTTCTCCGAAACTCCGGACGCTGATTTTCGAGAAATAACTCCGGAGATGAGCGACAAAGAAGCGGAAAAAATCGCCGAAAAACCCTTTTTAAACAAAAAGACGATTGAAGTCCATCTTTGGGACCATCAAAAACGCAAACATTACAGATTTACAATCAAAAAAGGTTATACTTGGGACGGGGCAACAATCCCGAGCTTTTGTTGGATGTTTGTCGGTGCAAAAACTGACCCTCGATTCACTATTGCGTCAATGATTCACGATGTTTTGTGTATAAATAAAGGTTACGTCCAGGGAGACAGATATTTTGCAACAATCGTCTTTGACAATTGCTTAAAAGTTGCGAAGGTTCATCCGTTTAAAAGATGGTTGATGAAACATCCGATGGATAATTTCCAAAAGACTCGCCATTGGGAAAAATGGGAAGAGGAGGACAAAAAATGTTGATTTATATCGAGAGTTTTGTCCGAGAACATCCAATCGGAGTCATTCTCGTCGGATGGGTAGTTTATGCAATTTTCAAAAATCATATTTTCGCAACTCCTCGAGATTTGAAAGACAACAAATCTCAATGCGAGGCGGCAATCATTGAAAAGCTCAAAAAAGATAATACTTTTGTTACTCCGGAACAATTAACAAGTGCGGTCAACTCCGTGAAAAGCGATGTTGACAGACGTTTTTTGACGGTGGAGGTTTTCAAAGAGTTCCGCCGCAATATGGATAATCAATTTAAAACGGTTTTTTCTCGTTTTGACGAGGGGACGCAACAAATGAAAGAGCTTTTCCACGGAGTCAATGAGATTAAGTCGTTTTTAATGAAGGAGAAAAAATGAAAATCTTTTTAAATCCCGGACACGGAGGCAAAGACCCCGGAGCGGTTGGAAAAAACGGGACAAAAGAAGCTCAAATCGTGGCAGAAATAGCCGAGATATTAAGAAAAAGGCTCGTTCTTAACTATTATCCGGTTGAGATTTATCAACAAGAAAAATCTTTGGCGGAGGTTGTAAGAAAAGAAAACGCTTCAAAAGCGACAATCTTTATCTCGATTCATTGTAATTCTCACAAAAAGCCGGAAGCTCGCGGGCTTGAAGTTTGGTATTATGAAGGCTCTCACAAAGGCATGCAGCTTGCAAGAATAATGCAAGAGCAGCTCGTCAACGGGACCGGATTGACCGACAGAGGAATAAAATCATCCGCCGGCTTGTATGTGTTAAGAAAAACAACCGCTCCGGCGATATTGATTGAGCTTCCTTTTATCTCAAATCCTATTGAAGAGCAATATCTCTTGAGCAACAAGAAAAAGCTCGCCGATTGTATTTGGGAAGCCATCAAAATATATAATCAAATGGGCTTGATATAGACCCCCGGAGAGACACGTTCTCGAAGGCGTTGGAGGGAGTTTGCAGCTCCCCCGCATAATTTCATCGTCCTTTTAGGACATCGGGGAGAATTTTCTCCTCGTCGCAATTAACACGCCGACGGCTTGCCGTTCGGAGACTTGAAGGGAGTTTTACAACTCCCTTCGGATTAAAAGGAGATTCAAAATGAAAGAATTTTTCAAGACTCTTACAACTCCAATCGTCCTATTGTTTAGGACATTGAACGGAGCGAGGGAATTTGTGGAGGATAGAATCGCCGACGCTCTCGACCTTATACAAAAGAGCGAAAAGATTGACAAAGCCGAGCAAAAACTCATCACAACCGGAATAAAAGCCGGCTTGACTTATTTTTGCGGCTCTTGTCCGCTATCTGATGACAAGATAAATGTCATCTCGGAGACCATTGTTGAGAAGGGAATCAACAAAATCAATCCCGCAATCTCAAAACAATTAAGAAAATAAAAGCTCTCTCTTCTTAGTTAAAAAGGGACGTTCGCCAATGGTAGCGGGCGGGCGTTCCATTTTTTTGAAGTATTGAGAGGATAATTTGGGGAGATTTGTGAGGGGCGGTGTCTCGCTCCTCGGTTCGATTAGACGCTTTTTGGTTTTATCCTGGAGCGTCTTTTTTTATGTTAAAATTGCAGCCGTCCAAAGTGTCCCGGGATGATTTAATTTTCAACCGGTTTTTATTACTCGTTTTATAATATTGATTTTAAAAGGTTTGAGGCGGTTTGCTTATTGTTTTTTGACTAAATTTGAGGGGATTTGTCCAAAAGGTGTCCAATAATTTAATTTTTTGATTAAAAATATTCCGTCAATTTATTCCGTTTTGTAACAAATTAAAAAATCAATTTTGAGACGGTTTCCTTGACGATTAAGACGGGTAAAATATATTTTTTGTAGTTACACATATTAAAATCGATTTTAGAGCAAATTAAAAGCCGGATTCATTTTTTTTGAGTCCGGCTTTTTTGTTGTTTATTTATTATCGAATAACCCTCCGGGTCTTTTTGCTCCTTTGAGGTATTTTGGGACAACGTGGTCGATTCCAAAAGTTTTGAACTCTTGAAGGCAATAATACAACAAAGCCGGATTCATTCTCTCCATATCTCGACGCCATCTATCACGAGACTCGGTGTTTTTGCCGAACTTCTCCTCGATTGCTCTTAAATACGGAGCGAGTTCATCCCATACACGCCCCTCATCTCGGCGGAATTCCTCCAATTTTTGAGTCAAAAACGCTTTTTCCTCCGGAGTGATGGCTTGTGTGAATCGTTCGGTTCGATTGCTTGTTTTAGAGCCTTTTTTGCGTCCAACGCCGGAACGAGAGCCGCCGTGTGGAAATTGCTCTTTGTAAACATCTTTAAAATATGGGTCAACTTTTGAATAAGCCTTGAGGACTTCTTTTTTTGTATAATGTTTACCTTGAATCGTGTTCAAAAAGTTTTCGATTACTTTTTCCTTTGCTCTTGCCATTTTCAAAGCAGCACATCGAGCATGCTCAATCTCGATGTCCTCGTGATAGATTGTTGCTCGATGAACGTCAAAATTGATTCTCAAGTATTTTTTGCCGTTGTCGGTTTCGATTGTTTTTTCGTTTATTAGCATGCGGATTCCTCTCTTGTTTTTGCTCGCTCGTTGCATTTTTCGATTTGCTCAAAAGAAACTCGAAGCAAATTGTCATAATCTCCGGAAGTTGATTTTCGAGTGTATTCCTCAATCTCGTCTCGTGAAAAATTTTCCTTTTTCATCGCTATTCGAACATAACCTCCAATCATAAAGGCGTTACCATCAACGCCCTCAAGAGAATATTTGTCCGGTTCATCCCCGATATAATCATCAAATTGTCGGTCGAGTTGTTCTTGAATCTCTCCGGGAACTTCAAGCCCATTGTCTTTGATAAATGTTATTAGTTCGCCGATTACTTTTGGAATATAGCTTGACATCCTCTCCCCCTCTACTCCAAAACATCAACAATCTCGGCGTCGATTTGGTGGAAGTCTGTCAAATCTCTATGAGAAAAATGCATTTTCTTTGCCTTTTCGATTGCTTCCTCTTTTGTGTTTGCTTCGATGTCAACATCTCCGCTCATTGTTACGTCGATTGTTACTGTAAATGTTTTCATTTTTGCCGCCTTTCTTGCTTGTTTTTTTTATCTTTGTTTTTATCTCCCAGGGCGGGAGGGTTTCCCCTCCGTTATGCCGCTTGTAATTTTTTGAGAGCTTCGTTGTAATAATCTTGATAATATCTTTCAAAGTATTGAGGATTCTTTTCTTTTAGTTTTTCATATCTCTTGACCGCTTGTTTTGCGTGGCGAATCTCGTTTTGTTTTACCATCTTTTCAAACTCCTCAAGATATTTGTCGCCCGGATAAAAATATATACTGTCATTTTCAAAATAGTCTGTCATTATGTCGGAGTCGTTCTTTACTTCAAAATATTTTCTCAACAATTGGCTTTGACCGCTAAAATAATTGTGAACATAAAAACAACCTATCGCCCCGTTTGTGTAGCTGCCTTTTGAATAATAACCTTTTACAAGTTTTCCTTCGATTTTGATTCCGTTGAATAAAAATTTAATTTCGTTTGCCATATTGTGTCTCCTTTGATTTGGTTCGATTTATACTTTTATTATAACGCATATTTGATTTTTTTCAACAAAAAAATCAAGATAAATATTAAAAGATTTACAAAAGTTTACTTTGTTTTATTTACACAAAAAAATCAAGATTGATTTAAACGTTTTAAGTTTTTATCTTGCTTCGGGTGTAGCAGCTCGGACAATGTCCGTAAGGAATCAATGTGTCGTAATATATAGAGGACGGGTCTCGAGAGTAATCAATAAGACGCTCGCCCTCAAGAATCTTTCTGTCAATAATTTTCTTGCATATAGGACAAACAAAATCTCCGTTCGGGGTCCGTCCAAAACTTTGACCGGATTCTCGATAATCGTCATTTTTTAAATTATACCGGGGGACGGTTGCCCCGTCGTGTTTAAGTTTTGAATATTTATCGACAAAACCCTTGTCAATAGTGAGGGAGAGGACGGCTCCGGGTTCGCTTCCCTGGACGTCGTCCTTGAAATAAAATTTGTTTTTTGCGTTTTCTTTTTCGTTCATTTTGAATCTCCTTTTTGCCATCAAAAAATTATATTTTGCCATCCGCTCATTTTGCCATCAATGACACTTGTTTTTTGCGAATCTTTGTCTCTATTAGCAGCAACGCCAAAACGTCGTCGCCGTGCGGGTTTTGTCTCAAAAGGTACTGTCCGGGACCTGAAAAGCGGCGGGGGTTGTTGTCCCGCCC
>JAZNCH010000062.1:0-109276 GCA_045587445.1 Eubacteriales bacterium
TAATAATATGTTGTCAGACAGAGACGATATACAAATTTTTATATTATATATTTTAAATAGCATAGGGTATCCGTTGTCGTATAACGATTTGCATGATATGTCAGTTCAAGACGGATATATAACAAGCTTTGATTTTATTGAGGCTTATGGTGAGCTTTTAGCAAACGGTAATATACGAAAGGAAATCAGTGAGGAACAAAGGTTGGAAATAACCGAAAAGGGTAAGCATATTGCCGAAACTCTCAACGGACGACTTCTTGAAAGTGTAAAAGAACGTGCCATGAAGAGTGCTTTGAGGTTAATTGCGTTTAAAAAAAAGGGTACGAAAATTTCTACCGACGTGAGAGCGTTGCCACGGGGAAAATACGAGCTGAAGTGTACCATAATAGATGAGGGCTTTGAGTTGATGGAGCTGAAATTTGTTTTGGACAACCAAAAGCAGATAGACAGAATGGTGTATAACTTTGACTCGCGTCCCGAGCATATATACAGGGGAATACTTGCGCTCCTTTCGGGAGAAGTGGATTATTTGTTGGATTGAGTAACATTTTGTAAAATATTACGAAACTTTGTACAATTTTCACTAATATTAAATCTTAATTGAAGTATATTTGTTAAAAAACTATTGACAAATTTGGATTTAGTGATATAATGTCAATATGTATCTGTAGGATTAGAGGTAGTTAGTGGATAATAATTTACTATCACTTATAGAACTTGCACGGTCGGGAGATGAAAATTCGTTTGCTGATTTGACCGTGATGTACAAGCCGTTGATAGAAAGTATGGGTAAGTCATACGCCGCCAAGTGTGATAATGTTATGTTTACGGAAGATGATTTTGTACAGGAAGCGACTTTGGGATTTTATTCTGCGGTTCAGACTTATAAGACGTCGGAAAAAGTAACATTTGGATTATATGCGAAAATATGTGTGAGAAACAAGCTTGTCTCGCTACTTCGGACAGCGTCGAAAAAGACGAAAATTGCCGATAAAAGCGGAGATAGACGCAAGGGGTATACAGACCCGGTTTATTCTTTTTTTGACGAGGAAGTTGCTCTGCATATGGAAAAGAGAATTAAAGAGCTTCTGAGTGATTTTGAATACTCGGTTTTCCGTCTATATATTCAAAATAAGTCGTATAAAGAAATTTCCGAAACACT
This sequence comes from Eubacteriales bacterium, assembly GCA_045587445.1. GTDB lineage: Bacteria > Bacillota > Clostridia > Oscillospirales > CAG-272 > RGIG1995. The sequence goes on from JAZNCH010000062.1 coordinate 1,163, forward strand.
TGGCAGAACGGTGAAAACGGTTGACAATGCGTTATACAGAATAAAGACTAAGCTTAAAGGTATTCGTGATCTGTAAGAAATGGTATTAACCCTTAAAATAGGGTATACATATAATCTATCCAAAATTAAAGCGAGGGAAAAACAATGTACGAAGACAAGAAATTAGTTTGCAAAGAATGTGGACAGGAGTTCATATTTACAGCAGGTGAACAGGAGTTCTACGCTGAAAGAGGATTCCAGAATGAGCCTCAGAGATGTAAGGCTTGCCGTGATGCAAGAAAGCAGGCTACAAAGGCTAACAGAGAGATGTTCACAACAACTTGTGCAAACTGCGGAAAAGAAGCTAAGGTTCCTTTCCAGCCCAGCAATGACAGACCCGTGTACTGCAGCGAATGCTTTGCGGCTATGAAGGATCAGCAGTAAGTCGATTTTTGTTACATAAAAAGATTTATATGTCAGCTTAAAAGCTACACTTTTTTGTGTGGCTTTTTTTCGTTGTCTATTGCTTTTTTATTATAAACTACTTAAAATAAAAGTTTTTTAAAAAAAATGTGTAAAATGCAAAAAAAATATGTACAAATGAAGTTTTGTGTGTTATAATGTCTATATATAATTAGGTGTATTATATAATTATGCATATGAGGCGTTAATAAATGAAAAATGAAAGAAAGTTTCGCCGTGAAAAAGAGGCGGAGCAGTATGAAGACAGCGCGAACATTACAGCCGGCAGAAACTCGGTAAGAGAATTGCTTGCTTCGGAAAGAGATATAGACAAAATATTTGTTCAAAAGGGTGAAAGAACAGGCTCTATCACCAGCTTGATTGCAGAAGCAAGAAGCCGCTCTATTCCGGTAGTCGAATGTGAAAAGGCTAAGCTCGATCGAATTTCCGGCGGAGTTAACCATCAAGGCATTGCGGCATTTGCGGCTGAAAAAGAGTATTGTACAATAGATGATATAATAAAATTTGCCGAAAGCAAGGGCGAAAAACCGCTTATCGTAATTGCAGATAGAATTGAGGACCCGCATAATTTGGGAGCACTTATCAGGGCGGCTGAATGCGCGGGAGCTCATGGGTTAATAATACCAAAGAGAAAAGGGGCAATGCTGACTCAGATTGTTTCAAAAGCATCGGCAGGGGCTATGGAACATATGAGAATAGCAAAGGTTACAAACCTCGCTATGACTGTTGACGATCTCAAAGAAAAAGGACTTTGGATATTTGCTGCGGAAGCGGGCGGAGAAAAGTTTTACGAACAAGATTTGACGTGCGGCGCGGCAATAATATTGGGGAGCGAAGGCAAGGGCGTAGCAAAGCTGCTGCTTGATAAGTGCGATTTTATTCTTTCAATACCTATGTACGGTAGGGTTAATTCCTTTAACGTTGCGGCAGCGGGGGCGGTAATACTCTGCGAAGCTGCAAGACAGCGTAACAAATAAAGTTAGGACTGAAATGAGAAATCAGATATAGGGGTAAGGGAAAATGGATAACGAAAAGATTAAAGGTGCTGAATTGAATACTCCAAAAGAGGAAGATTTAGGGGATACTACACCCATAACGGCAGACGATCTTATTAAAAGACTTAAATCCAATTTGAAGCAGAATCCTAATCTTCAAGGGGAAGATATATTTGAAAATGATGCAGAAGAAGTTATAGGTGAGCAGGTTGACGAGCTTTTGACAGAAGATGCTGAAGAAGTATCCGAAGAGACTGCTGGTTTGGCAGAACCCGAAGTGGAAGATATAAAAAAGATTCTTTCGCTTGAAGAAGCGGCAGAGCTTGTACAACCCGAAAAAAAGGAAAAGAGAGCTTCCGTTACAGAGTCTATAAAGAGCATTATAGCTGCTATGCGTGCAGAGGAAAAGAATGAAGTTAACTCTGAAGACGCTGTTGAGGTAAATGGTGAAGAAGCGGTTGATGCGGAAGAAACTATTGAAATTGTTCCTGAGACGGAAATTGCAGAGCCGATTGCTGAAAAAGAGTATTCTGTAATTATTGAAAATTCCTCGGACAAAACAAACGTCTTTAATCCAAGCGACATAAAAAAAGGTAAAAAGACAAAGAAGAATGAAAAGCTCTTTGAAGAAAGCGAATCTCCTGCGGTTGCTGAGGCAGAGCAGTTGACTTTCAGTATGACTGAAGAAGACCTTCAGAAGAGTATTGAAGAAGCTGAAGCTTTTATTTTTGACAGAGAGCATATTGATAATCCCGAAGAGGTAATAAACGATTTATCAAACGTACCCGAAGAGAATATTCTTTCTGCTCCTGAGACCAAAAATGAAGAATATGACCAGACTGACCTCTGGATTGCTTCTGCTTTCGGAGACGAAGATGAACTCAAAGAAAAGTTTGGCGAAGAAGAAGCTCAGAAGATAGAAACTCAGCTCGATATTGACGTTCAGGAATATCTTAAAGCTGAAAAGAAAGACGTAAAGAACGTTAAAATAGAAGAAGAATACGTTGACCCCTCTCAGAAAAAAGAAATATTCGCTTCATACAGACGTGAGCATAAGTTTGGTCTTATGAAGATTATTGGTTGCTTTATTGTTTTGCTTGTTGCTTTGATTTTTGAAAACATTACAGGTTTCGGCGGAACTCTTCCCGGTGCTTTAAATCAGCAGAATTATCCTGTAGTATATATCCTTGCAAGTCTTCAGTTGTTAGTACTTGCGAGTGCTATTGCTTGGGACGAAATTTACAAGGGTATTAAGGCTCTGTTGGCAATGCAGCCGTTGCCCGAAAGTATAACTGCAGTTGTTGCGGTTATGTCTGCGGTATATCACATTGCTCATTGTTTTATATCCGAAACTGACCCCTCTGTTGCTCTTTACGTATTCCCCGCAATACTTTGTATCTTTGTAACTCTTGTTTGTGATTTCTTTAATCTCAGAAGAGAAATATACAGCTTTAACATAGTTGCTTCAAAGCGTATTAAATATACCATAACTACCGTAGAAAACGAGAGCGCAGGCCTCGAAAACGAAGCTTTTGGCGAATACTTGTCCGAAGAAGACGACATATCTATGTTCAGAATAGGCAAGACTTCGTTTGTAAAAGGCTTCTACGAAAGAATGAACTCCTATTCAAAAAACAACTCGATTATAACCATTCTTCTTTCGGTTTCGGTAGCTTTAGGGCTGATATTCTTTATACTATCTACCGTTGTTCATGACGTTAAGTCTGCATTTTCGTTCGGTTACCTTGCGTTTGCAATTTCAATGCCTTGTTGTGCTATTCTTGCATTTAGTTTGCCTTTCTACAGAGCATCAAAAAAGGCGTTTGACGACGACAGTGCTATTATTGGCAACGTATCTTTGGACGAATATTCACGTGCAAATACACTTTCATTTGACGATAAAGACGTATTCCCCTCTTACGGTGTAAAAGTTAAGAGTATTAAGGTTTACGGCGACAGCAGAATTGATAAGATTCTTTATAATTCTGCAAGTGTGTTTAAGCTAATCAGCGGTCCTTTGGCAGACGTTTTTGATACGGCAACACACGAGCTTGGCAATTCCGAGAACGTTGAAATTATCGAAATTGCAAAGGACGGAATAGAGTCGCTTATTGACGGTCAGCACGTTTTTATCGGAAAGACATCTTATCTTGTTGAAAAGGGTTACGTTCCTATGACCGAGCCAGATGACGATATGCTTGAAACAAGCGGTGAAGCAAGTATAATGTATATGGTATGCGACGACGTTGTTTCGGCAAAAATGTACGTACAGTATACAATTGACCCCGACTTTGAATTTGCTTTAAGAAGACTTTATAAAGCGGGAATTTGTATTGGAATTAAAACGTTTGACCCCAACGTTGACGACAAGCTTCTCGGAAGCAAGGTTAAGATAACCAAATATCCCGTAAGAATATTGCGTTGCAAGACTCTTGAAGAGGCTTCTGCACCTCAGGATGAAGCTAACAGTGGTATAGTTTCAAAGAGTGGTCCAAGGTCATTGCTCAATGCGTTTGTACTTTGCTCCAAGGTTCTCTATGCGAACAGAACTAACGTTGCTGTAAAGATTCTTTCGGTTGCATTCAGTGTATTGCTTATGGCGTTCTTGCTTGTGTTTGGTAAGATAACGTCGATTCCCTCAATATACGTTGTACTTTATCAGTTGTTCTGGATGGTTCCCGTATACTTGATTTCAAAATTTTATGTATAAAACAGAGGGGCAGCTTCAGTGATGCGAGGCGGAATGGTAGCGAATTAACAAGACCTTTTTGTCTCGCCCTCTCAGTCGCCGCCCCCGGCGACAGCTCCCCCCAAAGGGGGAGCCTTATTAATTTGGTGAACGTGTGTTTTTTCGGAGGAAAAAATGAATTTAGAAAATATATTGACTAAAGTTATGAAGCCCGGAAGATATATAGGCGGTGAGTATGGGCAGACAATTAAGGATAAAGCTAAAGTAAAAACAAGATTTGCCTTTTGTTTTCCCGATTCATACGAGATAGGTATGTCAAATTTGGGTATCCGCATTCTCTACGGCGTTTTGAATAATATTGAAGACGTTTGGTGTGAAAGGGTATATGCTCCTTGGGAGGATATGGAAGCAGAAATGCGCAAAAACAATATTCCTCTTTGGGCGGTCGAAAGCGGAGATAAATTGCTTGATTTCGATTTTGTCGGCTTTACTTTGCAGTATGAGCTTTGTTATTCAAACGTTTTGAATATGCTTGATTTGGCAAATATTCCCCTTTTGTCAAAGGACAGAGACGATAGTATGCCTATAGTTATAGGCGGTGGTCCTTGCTCTTATAACGCAGAGCCTATTGCAGACTTTTTTGACCTTTTCTTTATAGGCGAGGGCGAAGAAGCTGTATGCGAAATCGTGGCTCTCCATAAGGAAATGAAAGAAAAGGGTACATATACGAGAAAAGCCTTTTTGCATGAAGCGGCAAAGATAGAGGGCTTTTACGTTCCGTCTCTTTATGACGTAACCTATAACGAAGATGGTACAGTTAAGGCGTATACTCCGAAATATGATGATATACCTACAAAGATTCGCAAGAGAATTATAAAAGACCTCGACAACGTGTATTTCCCCGATAAGCTCGTAATGCCTTATATTGAGACGGTTCACGACAGAACTATGATAGAGGTATATCGTGGCTGTATAAGAGGCTGCCGATTCTGTCAGGCGGGTATGATTTACCGACCCATAAGGGAAAAATCACCTGAAGTTTTGAATAAACAGGCGAAGTGTCTGTTTGAAAATACGGGATATGACGAAATATCCCTCGTTTCACTCAGTATAAGCGACTATTCGAAGATAAATGAGCTTACAGATGATTTGCTGAAATGGACAGACGAAAATATGGTCAGCCTTTCGTTGCCAAGTCTTAGAGCCGATAGCTTTACGAAAGAGCTTATGGACAAGATTTCGACTGTCAGAACGGGCGGAATTACCTTTGCACCCGAGGCTGGAACGCAGAGACTCCGCGACGCTATAAATAAAAATCTTTACGAAGAAGATTTGTTAAAAGCTTGCGACGTTGCATTTAAGGCGGGTAAGACGCAAGTTAAGCTGTATTTTATGATGGGGCTGCCTACAGAGGAAAAAGAAGACCTTGACGGAATACATGCGTTGGCGAAGAGGGTTGTTGATACGTTCTACGCTAACCCTGACAGACCTAAGGGCAAGTCGCCTAAGGTTACTATAAGCACGGCTTGTTTTATACCAAAGCCTTTTACTGCTTTTCAATGGGAAAAGCAAGAGGATATGGAAACCTTGCTTGAAAAACAGCAGTATATTCTCAGTACCATAACCGACAGAAAGGTTAAGTTTAACTACCACGACGCGAAGGTATCAAGACTTGAGGCTGTGTTTGCAAGGGGCGACAGAAAGCTCTGTAAAGTTATGCTTGAAGGTCATAAGGCGGGTTTGAAATTTGACGCTTGGGACGAATATTTTGACTATGAAAAATGGATGAGCGTGTTTGAAAAATGCGGTATTGACCCTGCTTACTATGCAAACCGCGAATTCGGTAAAGATGAGATTTTGCCTTGGGATATAATTGATATTGGTGTAACCAAGGAATTCCTTCTCCGCGAAAACCAAAAAGCACACGAGTCAAAAACGACGCCTAACTGCCGTGAAAAATGCTCGGCTTGCGGTGCTAATTGCTTAGGGGGTGAAAAGACGTGGTGCAACCAAAAACATTAAGAGTGTTGTTTGAAAAAACAGGGAAATTGCAGTATATTTCTCACCTTGACTTGCTTCGCACTATGCAGACGGCACTCCGCAGAGCAAAGGTTAAGATGATGTATTCGGAGGGCTTTAATCCACATATGAAAATAAACTTTGCACTCCCCCTTTCTATCGGTATAGAGAGTGTGTACGAGTTTATGGATATAAAGACCGACGGAAACGTTAAGTGTGAAGACGTTAAGGAGAATTTGGGTAAGAATTTGCCCGACGATATGAAAATTATCGAGGTGTATGAGGCAGAGTCCAAATTTACGGATATAAAATATGCTGCATATACGATATATCTTGATTATGGCGAGGAATCGGAAAAGGCGGCAGAGATTGGTAAAAGAATATTTAATAATCCCCTTGTTGTAACCAAAAAGACGAAAAAGGGGGAAAGAGATATTGATATTCAGCCGATGATACACGGTGTTGACGTTTCTTTTGAATATGGCTGTGTGCTTGTGAAGTGCGTACTTTGTGCTGATAGCGAAAATTATCTTAATCCTTTTTATCTTACAGGGGCTTTGGATAAAGAAATGGGCTTTGAGGCTATACACAGAAAAGTTCTTCGTACGGGCGCATATTTTGCCGATGATAAAATATTCAAATAAATTTCGCACAAACTAACGTTATAATTAAAAGTTTTGATGGAGTCAAGAGGGCACTTTTTCAAAAGTGCGCCTCTTGTCAAGGGTTCGGGAGCGAAGCTCCTGACTGATCGTTGCTTCTTTAAAAAAATCTTGCGTAAGCAAGTTTTTTTCTTTTTTTCATACTTTCTTTCCTTTAAAAAAGTAAGTTGTTATAATTGCACTATTTTTGTAATAAAAAAATGTCAAATTTGAGATATTGCTTATTGACTAAAGGGAATGTATGTGTTATAATAGATTAGATATGAATAAGTAAAGCATATCGACATGGTTTCGATTACTTTTACATAACGCTAAAACTATGTCAACCTTGCTTTGCAAGGTTGATTTTTTGAAAAGGATATTAACAAATGGATTTGATTTTGAAAGACGGAATGGTTTATTCCGACGGAAATTTTCAGAAGCAGACAGTTTATATAGCAGACGGCACCGTTACATGTTTGGAAGATTACCCCAAGCATAACGGTTCTTTGGTCGTTGATTGTTCTTCGTTTTATATTTTTCCCGGTTTCACCGACGTGCATGTGCATTTTCGTGAACCGGGTTTTTCTTATAAAGAAACGATAGCTACAGGGTCTCTGGCGGCGGCGCGCGGCGGATTTACTGACGTATGCACAATGCCTAACCTCGACCCTGCACCCGATTCTGTTGAAAACTTGCAAAAACAGCTTGATATAATCAAAAAAGATGCTGTTATAAACGTTCACCCATTCGGTACGATAACTAAAATGCAGGTTGGCGAGGAATTATCCGATATGGAGGGAATGGCGGAAAACGTAATAGGTTATTCCGACGACGGTCGCGGAGTGCAGTCCGACGAAATGATGGAAAAGGCTATGCTGAAAGCAAAGGCTCTCGGTAAAATTATTTCCGCCCACTGCGAAGATAACAGCTTACTTTTCGGTGGATATATTCACGACGGAGAATATGCAAAACTTCACGGACATAAGGGGATATGCTCCGAGTCTGAATGGAAGCAGATTGAAAGAGATTTAAAACTTGTTGAAAAAATTGGTTGCAAGTATCACGTATGTCATATATCAACCAAAGAAAGTGTTGGGCTTATAAGACAAGCAAAGAAAAAGGGGCTTGACGTTACGTGCGAGACGGCTCCGCACTATCTGATAATGAACGATATGATGCTTGAAGAAGACGGAAGATTTAAAATGAATCCGCCTATCAGAAGCGAAGAAGACAGAAAAGCTCTTGTCGAGGGCTTACTTGATGGAACGGTCGATATGATAGCTACCGACCACGCGCCCCACTCGGCTGAAGAAAAGTCGAAGGGGCTTTCGGGAAGCAATATGGGCGTTGTAGGAATAGAGACAAGCTTTGCTACGATGTACACATATCTTGTAAAAAAAGGCGTTATGACACTTGAAAAGCTTATCGAAGTAATGTACGTTAATCCGTCAAAGAGATTTGGTATAGAAAAAGGCATCGAAGTAGGCAAAAAAGCAGACCTTACGGTGTTTGATTTAAATAAAAAGTATATAATAGACCCCGCCGACTTTAAGTCAATGGGTGTTGCTACTCCTTTTAAGAATCACGAGGTTTACGGTGAATGTAAGCTCACGATTGCTGACGGCAGCATCGCATACAACGGCGGATTGGATTTAGAATAAATAACGGGGGATAGAAAAATGGCAAAGAGAACAGATTTAAAGAAGATTATGATTATAGGCTCAGGACCTATTGTTATCGGTCAGGCGGCAGAGTTTGACTATGCGGGAACTCAGGCTTGTCTCGCTCTTAAGGAAGAGGGGTACGAGGTTGTACTCGTTAACTCCAACCCTGCGACGATTATGACAGATACAACTATAGCAGACAAGGTTTATATGGAGCCTCTTACGCTTGAATATGTTGCAAGGATTTTGAGATATGAGCGTCCCGACGCTATTATCCCCGGAATCGGCGGACAGACAGGTCTTAACCTTGCTATGCAGCTCGAAAAGAAAGGCGTTCTTAAAGAATGTCATACAGAGCTTCTTGGTACGAGCAGTGAAAGTATTGAAAGAGCAGAGGACAGAGAATTGTTTAAGGAGCTTTGCCGTTCAATAGGCGAGCCTACTATTCCGTCCGAAATTTCGTACAATATTGAAGAAGCTAAAGAAGCGGCAAAAAGAATCGGCTACCCCGTCGTTCTTCGTCCTGCATTTACCTTAGGAGGTACAGGCGGTGGTTTTGCCAACGATGAAGCAGAGCTTTGCGAGGTTGCTGTTAATGCATTTAAGCTTTCACCTGTTCATCAGGTTCTTATAGAAAAGAGCGTTAAGGGTTACAAGGAAATTGAATTCGAGGTAATGAGAGACGGTAACGATACCGCTATCACTATCTGCGGTATGGAAAACATCGACCCTGTCGGTGTTCATACCGGCGACTCACTCGTTGTTGCTCCTATTATGACTCTTTCCGAGCATGACCAAAAGATGCTTAACGATTCGGCTATTAAGCTTATCAGAGCACTTGAAATCAAGGGCGGCTGTAACGTTCAGTTCGCGCTTGACCCCCATTCAAGCAACTACTATCTTATCGAGGTTAACCCCCGAGTTTCACGTTCTTCCGCGCTTGCATCAAAGGCTTCGGGATATCCTATCGCACGTGTTACCGCAAAGATTGCCGTTGGTATGACTCTTGAAGAAATCAAGATTGCCAACACAAACGCGGCGTTTGAGCCTCAGCTTGATTACGTTATCGCAAAGCTTCCCAGATTCCCATTTGATAAGTTCACTACCGCTTCTAACCAGCTCGGTACACAAATGAAGGCGACCGGTGAAGTTATGGGTATCGGTTCTAATCTTGAAGAATGTTTGCTTAAGGGTATTCGTTCTCTTGAAGTTGGCGTAAATCACATCTATCACCACAAATTTGATAATATGACAGACGCAGACCTTCGCGCATACATCAGCGAGTTCCGTGATGACAATATTTTCGCTATCGCTGAGCTTATCTATCGCGGTGCAACTGTGGCTGAAATTCACGATATTACAAAAATCACACCTTTCTTCCTTGAAGCTATTAAAAATATAGTTGATATGGAGAGCACTCTTAAAGCACACGCCTTTGACCTCGAAACACTTAAAGCCGCTAAGAAGATGGGCTTTAGCGACAAATACGTTGCAAGAATGTGGGAATGCACGGAGCATGAAGTATTCAAGTTCAGAAAAGAACATAACCTTTTCCCTGTATTCAGAATGGTTGATACTTGCCACACCGGCGCATACATTCCTTACTTCTATTCTTCATACACAGGCGAAAACGCATCTGTTCTTACCGATAAGAAAAAGATTGTTGTTCTCGGTGCAGGACCTATCAGAATCGGTCAGGGTGTAGAATTCGACTACTCCACAGTTCACGCTGTAACAACCATTAAGAACTCCGGTTACGAAGCTATCATTATTAACAACAATCCCGAAACCGTTTCAACAGACTATACAACGGCTGACAAGCTCTACTTTGAGCCTCTTACTCCCGAAGACGTTATGAACATAATCGAGTTTGAGAAGCCCGAGGGCGTTATCGCTTCTCTCGGCGGTCAGACTGCAATAAATCTTGCTCAGCCTCTCCATGACCTCGGGGTTAAGATAATCGGTACGGACTGTGCCGCTATTGACAAGGCGGAGAACAGAGACGCATTTGAAAAGCTTCTTAAAGAGCTTAACATTCCTCAGCCCGAGGGCAGAGCAGTAACCAAGATTGAAGACGGAGTTGCGGCTGCTGCAAAGATTGGTTATCCCGTTCTCGTTCGTCCCTCATTTGTACTCGGCGGACGTGCAATGCAGATAGTTGCAAACGAAGAACAGCTCCGCCATTACCTCAAGACTGCGGTTGAAATTGACGAGGACAAGCCTGTTCTTGTTGACAAATATATAAGCGGTAAGGAAGTTGAAGTTGATGCCATCTGCGACGGACACGACGTATTTGTTCCCGGTATTATGGAACTTGTTGAAAGAACCGGTGTTCATTCGGGCGACTCCATAAGCGTATATCCTGCATTCTCGATTTCAGATAAAGTAAAGGGCACGATTCTCCAATATGCAAAGAAACTTGGTCTTGGAATTGGTATAGTAGGCCTCTATAATATTCAGTTTATCGTTGACAAGAATGACGAAGTTTTCATCATCGAAGTAAATCCCCGTTCCTCAAGAACGGTTCCGTTCCTTTCAAAGTCAACGGGTTACAGCTTAGCTGATATTGCTACGGAAGTTATACTTGGTAAGTCGCTTAAAGAGCAGGGAATCTTCTCTCTCTATCCTGAAGAAAAGAACAGATGGTACGTAAAAGTTCCTGTGTTCTCGTTTAACAAGCTTCGCGGACTTGACGCTTACCTTTCTCCCGAAATGAAGTCTACCGGTGAAGCTATCGGTTATGACGATAAATTCTACCGTGCACTTTATAAGGCACTTCAGGCATCGGGGATGCATCTCCAGAATTACGGTACGGTTCTTGCGACTATTGCAGACTGTGATAAAGAAGAGGCGCTTCCTCTTATCCGACGTTTCTACAACCTCGGATTTAATATCGAAGCTACTTCGGGTACGGCTAAGTTTCTTAAAGAAAACGGAATTCGCACTCACATAATCAAGAAGCTTTCAGAAGATGCCGAAGCGTTGGCTGATGCTATTCGTCAGGGACACATCGCTTACGTTATCAACACAAGCGACCCCTCGTCTTCGGGTACAACACGCGACGGTTTTGAGATAAGAAAATACGCTACCGAAAACAACGTAACTATGTTTACTTCGCTTGATACCGTAAGAGTTCTTCTCGACGTACTTGAAGAAACGACTTTGACGATTTCTACTATTGACGCTTAATAAAATGTGATATATAGGGCGGAGGATTCTCCGCCCCTATGATAAGGTAAAATAATGAAACAAACGATATTTACGATAAAAGAAAACACGGCTCTTACAGCTAACGTATACGAAATGGTACTCGTCGGAGATACTTCGGGTATTGCTCCCGGTCAGTTTGTGAATATAAAAATAGAAGGTCTTTATCTCCGCCGTCCTATTTCTGTTTGCGATTATTCGGAAGATACTTTGACACTTGTTTATAAAGTTGTGGGCAAGGGAACGGAACAAATGGCGAAAATGACAGCAGGTCAGAAGCTTGACGTGTTGACAGGCCTCGGCAACGGATACGATACGGCAAAAAGTGGAGAAACACCTTTGCTTATTGGCGGCGGTGTTGGCGTTCCCCCTATGTACGCTCTTGCAAAACGGCTTATTAAAGAGGGTAAAAAGGTTAGAGTTATATTGGGCTTTAACGTATCGGATGAGATTTTCTACAAAAAACAGTTTGAGGAGCTCGGCACTTCTGTGTGCGTAACAACTGTTGACGGAAGCTTTGGCGTAAAGGGCTTTGTTACAGACGCTTTAAAGGACATGGGAGGATATTCCTATATTTACACTTGCGGTCCCGAGGTTATGCTTAAGGCTGTATATAACGCGAGCGAAACAAGCGGTCAGTACAGCTTTGAAGAACGTATGGGCTGTGGCTTCGGCGCTTGTATGGGTTGTACATGCAAGACGAAGTACGGAAACAAGCGTATTTGCAAAGATGGCCCCGTTCTTGAAAAGGAGGAGATAATATGGTAAATACAAAAATCTTCCTTTGCGGAATTGAAATCGACAATCCCGTTATTCCCGCAAGCGGAACTTTTGGATTCGGATATGAGTTCGCTGAACTCTACGATATAAACACCCTCGGAACTTTCAGTTTTAAGGGAACAACGAAAGACGCAAGATTCGGTAACCCCACTCCGAGAATAGCAGAGTGTGCATCGGGTATGCTTAATGCGGTAGGGCTTCAGAACCCCGGTGTTGAAAAGGTTATATCCGAGGAGCTCCCGAAGCTTGCAAAAGTATTTAATAAAAAGGTTATGGCAAACGTAAGCGGTTTTGCTGTTGAAGACTACGTTTACACCTGCGAAAAACTCGACAAAGAAGAGCAGGTAGGTTGGCTTGAAGTTAACATAAGCTGTCCTAACGTACATGGCGGCGGTATGAGCTTCGGAACTTCCCCTGAATCTGCTTATGAGGTTACGAAGGCTGTTAAGGCAGTTACAAAAAAGCCTGTTATAATCAAGCTTTCGCCCAACGTTACCGATATTGCAAGTATCGCGGCGGCGTGTGAAAATGCGGGTGCTGACGGTATCAGTATGATAAATACTCTTATGGGGATGAGAATTAACCTTAAAACGAGAAAACCCATAATCGCTAATAAGACAGGCGGTTATTCGGGCCCTGCTATTTTTCCTGTTGCACTCCGTATGGTATATCAGGTGTACGAAGCGGTAAAAATACCGATTGTTGGTATGGGCGGTATATCTACAGCCGAAGACGTTATCGAAATGATGATGGCAGGTGCTACTGCAGTTGAAGTCGGTGCGGCAAATCTTATTGAGCCTTATGCTTGTAAGAATATTATAGATGAATTGCCCGTTGTTATGGAAAAATACGGAATTAAAGATTTGAATGAAATTATTGGAGGAGCACATTAAAATGGGAAGAGACGTTATTATTGCATGTGATTTTTCAACCAAGAAAGCTGTTATGGACTTTCTTGACAAGTTCAAAGAAGAAAAGCCTTTCGTAAAAATTGGTATGGAGCTTTACTATGCGGAAGGTCCCGAAATAGTTCGTGAAATCAAAGCGAGAGGTCATAAGATATTTCTCGATCTTAAGCTTCACGATATTCCCAATACCGTTAAAAAGGCTATGTCCGTTTTGTCAAGACTTGACGTTGATATGACAAACCTTCACGCATCGGGGACTATTGCTATGATGGAAGCAGCTGTTGAGGGCTTGACAAAAGAAGACGGTACAAGACCTATACTTATCGCTGTAACCCAGCTTACTTCCACAAGCGAAGAAAGAATGAAAAACGAGCTTCTTATAAATGCTCCCATTGACGAGACAGTTATGCACTACGCGAAGAATGCAAAGATTGCAGGTCTTGACGGCGTTGTTTGTTCTCCGCTTGAAGCAGGTAAGGTTCATGATACCTGCGGTAACAAGTTCGTAACCGTAACTCCCGGTGTCAGATTTGCTGACGGAGATGTAGGAGATCAGGTGAGAGTTATGACTCCCGAGCAGGCAAAGAAGATAGGCTCCGATTACATCGTGGTTGGTAGACCTATTACTGCTGCTGAAGATCCTGTTTCCGCATACAGAAGATGTGTAAAAGAATTTGTTGACTGATTTTCTAAGGAGATTATTAATATATGGAAAGCTACAAGAGAGAGTTTATACAGTTTTTGCAGTCCGCAGGTGTTTTGAAGTTTGGTGATTTTACAGCTAAAAGCGGAAGAAAGATTCCTTACTTTATAAATGCGGGCGATATTAAGACGGGCGACCAGATTTCAAAGCTCGGTGAGTTCTATGCAAAAGCATATTTTGAAAAAGTAGGTAACAAGAGAACGGTTCTTTACGGACCTGCATACAAGGGTATTTCCATTGCTGTTTCTTCGGCAGTAGCTCTTGCAAAGCAGGGGCTTGACGTTCCTTTCTTTTTCAACAGAAAAGAAGTAAAAGACCACGGAGAGGGCGGCGTATTCGTAGGTTACGTTCCAAAGGAAAACGAAGAAATAGTTATTGTTGAAGACGTTATTACAGCAGGAACTGCCATTCGCGAAAGTATGGAAATTCTGTCGAGTGTTAAGGGAGCTAAGGTTTCCGCAGTTTTTGTAATGGTTGACAGAAAAGAAAAGGGTAAAACGGATATGTCTGCTATGGCTGAGCTTGAACAGGAATTCGGCTTCCCCGTATTCTCGGTGGTTGATGTGTACGATATTATTGAGTACCTTGAAGAAGACCCCGCTAATAAGGAAAATGTTGACAGAATTAAGAACTATCTTGCTATAAACGGTGCAAAAGTGTAAAAAAATATAAAAAAGGAGAAATAAAAATGAGAAGCATTATTGATATAATGGATCTATCCGTAGAAGAGATCGACGGCCTTTTGGATACTGCAGAGGATATAATAGAAAATCCGAAAAAATATGCGGAAGCTTGTCGCGGTAAAAAACTTGCTACTCTGTTTTTTGAACCGTCAACAAGAACAAGACTCAGCTTTGAAGCGGCAATGTATGAGCTTGGCGGAAACGTTATCGGCTTTTCAGATGCCTCCAGCAGTTCTTCATCTAAAGGGGAAAGCGTATCGGATACCGCAAGAGTTATAAGCTGTTATGCCGATATTATCGCTATGCGTCATCCTAAGGAGGGTGCACCTTACGTTGCGAGTACAAAAGCATCAATTCCCGTAATCAACGCAGGTGACGGCGGTCATAATCACCCCACGCAGACTTTGGCTGACTTGCTTACGATAAAGAGAGAAAAGGGCAGATTCGACAGTCTTACTGTTGGTCTTTGCGGGGACTTGAAGTTTGGCAGAACGGTACACTCTCTTATAAATGCAATGTCAAGATATGAAAACGTAAAATTCGTTATGATATCTCCCGATGAACTGAATGTTCCCGATTACGTTAAGCAGAACGTGCTTATTCCTAAGGGTATCGAATACAAAGAGGTAAAAAGTCTTGAGGAGGCAATGCCCGAGCTTGATATTCTCTATATGACGCGTGTTCAGAAAGAGCGTTTCTTCAATGAGGCTGATTATATCAGACTTAAAGATACTTATATTTTGACACCCGAAAAGTTGCAAAACGCAAAAAAAGACCTTTGCATTATGCATCCATTGCCCCGTGTAAATGAAATATCGGTTGCTGTGGACGACGATAAGAGAGCCTGTTATTTCAAGCAGGTTCTGAACGCAAAATATATGAGAATGGCACTTATTCTTAAGCTTTTGGAGGTAGAGGTATGATAGTTGGACAGATAAAAGACGGAATAGTTCTTGACCATATTAAAGCCGGTCGCGGTATGAAGATATACGATACGTTGAAGCTCGGCGATATTGATTGTACGGTTGCTCTTATAGTTAACGCGGATAGCGAAAAAATGGGCAAAAAGGATATAATCAAGATAAGCGGACTTATTGATATTGACCTTCATATCCTCGGTTTTATAGACCCCGGTGTGACGGTTAATATAATCAATGACGGAAAGGTCGTAAAACGCGAGAAGATAGACCTTCCCGAAAGAATAAACGGCGTTTTGAAGTGCAAAAACCCCAGATGTATTACAACCGTTGAGCAGGAATTACAGCACGTATTTAAGCTTTGCAACGAGGACCACAAGGTATACCGTTGCATCTATTGCGAAACAAAAGCAGACCTTGAAAGCGTAAAATAATATAACTGAGATAAAGCGGATTCTTCTTTTTGCAAGGGTCCGCTTTTTTTACTTGAAAAAAGTTGGTTCTTTTTCTGATTTTTGTCAAAAAAACGACAGTATTTATTGTGAATTTTATTGACAAAGTCTTGTTTTTTGTGTTACAATAAAATACAATACAATTATAAGGGGAAGTGTCCCCTTTTATAAATAATTCATATTGTTTGATTAACACATTTTATAGACTGTTTATGCAAGAAAGATAGGGTGAAAAACTATGCGTAAAACAAGAATAGGAAAATCTATTATCACTTTTGCTTTGGCGTTGATTATGGTATTTGAACTTATACCTGTGTCGCTTTTTACGGTGTTTGCCAACGACACTTCGTCAAATCAAAATATTTATTTGGGAGGAGCTGACGGGATAGCCGACAGAGATACTTCGACGAAGTATAATTTGTCTTTGGGCGACAATGCTTCTACAGAGCATGCCGGTCGTATCTGGACCGACAAGTCCGTATATTCTGACGATGCAACGTTTGAAAAGTTCGGCGGTGGTACGTTAACTTATAAGCTCAACGACGGCGGAAATCTCGGAGAAGACTTTCTCGTTGCATATTCTGCACTTGCAACTGCCGAGTCGGTTGAAGGACAGACTCAGGCTCCTGTTGACGTTGTTTTGATTCTCGACGTATCGGGTTCAATGAGTAACGATGACAGTGAAATGGATAACGGCAAGAGCCGTATAGCCAATACTGTTGTTGCAGCCAATGATGCGATAAAGTCGATTATGGAGCTTAATGAATATACCAGAGTTGCCGTTGTTGCTTTCAGTAATACGGCTCAGGTATTGTTGCCTCTTGACAGATATACAAACACAACAGATATAGAGAGAGAATGGATATCGACAGGCTGGTTTGACGGATATTGGAAAGAGACAGAGGTAGAGGTTCCGATATTCTCTGTAAGTACCGAGTATGCCAGCGATAATTATTCTGTGTTGTATACCAATGCAATAAATTCGAAAAATGAAACTATAGAAAGATCTACAAACGTTCAAGGCGGAACGAACATTCAGATGGGTCTTTACACCGGTATGAACGTACTGGCAACAGAGCAGTCAACAAAAGCTAACATTAACGGTGCTGAAGTACAGAGAGTTCCTTCTGTTATTCTTTTGTCTGACGGTTCTCCTACATATTCCTCAAACTCGGATTCGTGGTGGGCTCCCGCAAATAACAATAATGACGGGCCCGGAAGCAACCCCTATGCAGGAAACGGTATGAAGGCTATACTTGTCGGTTCTTATATGAAAGCGGCGATCGACCGTAATTACGGTGTTACGGGAACAAAATTTGATACTACTGTATATACAGTCGGTATGGGTATAACAGGTCTTTCTACAAACGAAAAGAACCTTGCTTATATGACCCTTGACCCGGGTACACATTGGAATACTACCGGTAATAATCCCATGCGTGATACAATCAAGGGTTATTGGAATTCTTATAATAACTCGAGTTCTGTATCAATAAACGTAGGAAAGGTTAACGGAAACAGATATAGTGATAAGAGCTATACTGTTAACCACCCGCCGCAAAATGACGTAACTACTTACGACTACGTTGATGACTACTACGATGCAGACAATGCATCTGCGGTATCCGACGTATTTAAGGAAATCGTTGCAGGTATTTCGGTTGCAGCTCCTCAGGTCCCTACAGAAATTAAGGGCGGCGACCCCATTACCAGTGGTTACATTACATATACTGACCCTATCGGTAAGTATATGGAAGTTAAAGACGTAAAGGCAATTATTTATTACGGTGTAAGTTATCCGTTGACAAGCAAGAATACAAACGGAAATGTTACAGAGTACGTATTTAATGCAAACGTTGATACTGCTGTTCACGGAACTCAGAATCTTAGTTCTATTTTAATTACCGTAACTAAGAATTCTAATGGCGACGAGACATTGACAATAAAAATTCCGGCTGCAGTTATTCCCCTCCGTGTAAACTCTGTTACTCTTAATGCTGACGGTACTGTAAAGACACACACGAACAACGGTGCATTCCCGACACGTGTTATTTACTCTGTGGGAATGAGAGACGACGTAGTTAAGCTTGATAATAATGGCTCGGTTTATATTGACCAAACCAAGCTTACCCCCGAATATATTGCCGCAAATACAAGCAACGGCGAGATTAAATTCTACAGTAACTTGTTTACAAACACTAATACCGTGCACGGTTACAGTGCAGGTGACGCTACGGTAGAATTCGAGCCCAGCCATACGAATTCGTATTATTACATTCTTGAAGATATGCCCATATATAAAGATGCAAACTTTAACACTCCTGTGTCTGCATCAGAGGGGTTGAATGATAATACAACGTATTACTATAAAGATGAATTCTATCACGGTACTTCAGTAGAGGTTGTTGCTGTAGCCCGTACAGGTGCTGAGCTTAAAAAGACTACGATAGCTACAGGAACCGACGGCAATCTTTACAGAGCAGCAGGTTCTCCCCGTACGAATAAGATTCTTGAATTTGAGGGAACCAAGGTTGAAAATGCTACGAAGACCGCAGAGGACTTCTATGCTCCTGTCTTTGTACATGCAGAGGGAAATCCTGACCCCTATGAAGGTAAGTTTGTGATTTATCACGGAAATAACGGTGTTATTTCTCTTCCCGGAGGCGGAGACCTTTCCATAACAAAGACGGTTACTGCAGATGCCGGACTTATAGCTCCTGATAAAGAATTTGAGTTTGTTATTGATCTTAACGGTGATAATGGAACTTATAACTATGTTATCGTTGCTTCTGACGGCAAAGCCGTAGGTGTGGGAACAGTTTCGGCAAGCAATAATACTATAACACTTAAAGCGGGACAGACAGCGACTATTTACAGTCTTGCTCCCGGAACAACGTATACTGTAACTGAAAAAACGGTTAGCGGCTTTACAGCAGACAAAGCAACTGCAACAGGAACAATTAAAGCAGGTGAGACTTCAACTGCAGCATTTGTGAACAATTACAGCGTAACTCCTGTTTCGTATAATTTATCGGGCAACCTTGGAGGAACAAAGGTTATTGACGGTCGTGACTGGGGGGCAAACGACAAGTTTGCGTTCTTTATTACACCTTACAATAACGCTCCGTTGCCTGCAGGCTACGATGCAGTTAACGGTGTAACGGTAACGGCTCCCGATGTAGCAGGAGAAAGAACGGCAACATTTGAATTTGGTACGATTGAATTTACAGCTCCCGGTGTATACCGTTACACCATATACGAAAAGGAACCTACATCAGCAGAGCTTCGTCCCGGTATAACTTATTCAAGAGCTTTGTACCGCCTTGTTGTAACCGTTGCAGATGATAATGAAGACGGAACACTTGACGTTATAGGTTCAGACTTACAGAAGCTTTATACAGATGATGCTACCCCCTTGTTCACTTACGGTCAAAACAATGAGATAGTTATGAATCAGGGTCAAGAGGGTCAGGATACGATAGTATTTACAAATAAGTATTCAGCAGATTCTGTTGTAAGAGTGCCTGTAGCGTTAAAGGATTATACCGATAACTCGGGCTCAAAGCCTCTCGTTTCCGGTATGTTTGAATTTAAGCTTGAAGCAGTGGGTTATATTCTTGAAGGTACGACAGACCTCGTTGACAGTATAAATATTCCTATGCCCGACGGTGCAGTTAACGGTGCTGTTATTACACAAAATGAAGGTAAAAATATTACTTTCCCCGGTGTAGAATTTACTCATAGCCATATCCCCGCAGGAAGCAACTCGATTACTTTCAGATATAAGATGACAGAGGTTGTTCCCGCTAATCCCATGCACGGAATGACATACGATAGAGCCGAAAACTATATTGACGTTAAAATTTCTCTTGACGGCTCAAGTCAGTATCTTAAGGTTGAGGCTGAATTCCCTGACAATAAAGAAATTATAACCTTTACAAACGAATATACTCCCGACCCTGCTGTTACATCAATAAACGGAAACAAAACACTTAACGGCAGAAATATGAAATCGGGCGAAAGCTTTGAATTTGTACTTAGCGGCGCTGATGCTGAGACGTTGGCTGCAATTACTGCAGGAACGGTAGTTATTCATAGAACAAAGACCAACGTAACAAATGGCACAGACGGCGTAAAGGCTCCCTTTGCTTTTGAAAATATTCAGTTCAAAAAGGTTGGAACATATACCTTTACAGTAAAGGAAACTGCAGGCAGTGCTCTTTCTGTTGAATATGATGACAGCGTTGTTACTGTTACTGTTGTTGTAGCAGATGATAACAATGACGGAATACTTGAAGTTAAATCTGCAACGTACAGTAACGGCGGAAGTGCGGCAGAATTTGTAAACAACTATACAACCAAGTTTGACGGAACTCCCGTTTCTTTGGACGGTACGAAGAAGCTTACGGGAAAGACGCTTCTTGAAGGTGAATTCTTCTTTGACGTTATTGAATATTACAATGGCGTTAAAGTTTCCGAAGGACTCGTTTCACACGCAGAAGATACTACTGCAGATGCAAACGGCGTATACGAAGGTTCTATCAAGTTTATTGAAAATAAGACGTATACAAAAGCAGGTACATACACCTATTACATAACCGAACAGGTTCCTAATCCTAAGGTTGGCGGAACAACGTACGACAGTGCCGAGTATAGATTTACTGTTGTTGTTGAAGATGTTGAAAAGATAGGTAAGCTTACCGTTACTTCAAAATATATTGAAAAGAAGTACGGAAACAACTGGGTAAGTGCAGGTGCGATTGAATTTGTAAACGAATACGTGCCTACTCCCGCTACAACGTTACTTCCTCTTATAAAGAAGGTACTCACAGGCGACAGAGCAGAAGCTCTTAAGGCAGGCGAATTTGAATTCAAGCTTGCGATAGTTTCTCAGTCTCCCGAGGGCGGAATAGTTCTTCCCGCAACTACGGTTGTATCAAACGGCGCTGACGGAAGTATCGTATTTGACGAAATTAAGTTCACCAAAGCAGGTACTTATACAGTTTCCGTAACCGAAGTTGTTCCTACGGGCAGTGAAGCGGCAAAGGGCATTGAGTACAGTACACAGACCATAACGGCTACATATACTGTAACCGATAACCGCAACGGTGTATTGACTGCAGTTCTTTCACAGTTTGTTGGCGGCGAAGTTATCGTAAACAAGTATAAAGCAGATCCTGCTACTGCAACGATTACGATTGAAAAGAACTTTACCGGACGTGAATGGCTTCATACAGATAGATTTGATTTCGAGGTTGTAGTTCTTGATCCTGCTACTCAAGAAGCGATTGAAAAGGGTTATATTGAATTTCCGTTAGATGCGGGAAGCGATAATATCGTTACAAAAACTATTGCTTCTAAGGGTGTTACTATTGATGGAGAGGTAAAGATTTACAGACCCGGAACATACAAGTTTATTGTTCGTGAAATAACGGGAACTATCCCCGGTGTTCACTATGATTCAGAGCCTCGTAATATTGAAATAGTTGCTACCGACGACAGCGTAAACGCTAAGATTGATATAACAATTAACGGCAATGCGGTTGACGAATATACAGTTACGTTTACTAACAAGTATAACCCCGATTCTACAGAGCTTTCCGGACACGACAATTTGACAATTAACAAAGTATTTACCGGAAGAACTGATGACGAGTGGCTTGATACCGATGAATTTGAATTTAAGCTTGAAGCGGGTGATACCGCAACGGCAAACGCAATTACTGCAGGAAAAGTTGTTCTTCCCGACGAAACAACTCTAACTGTTTCAAATGCAAATAAGGCTCATCCTCACTTTGGCAATATCGTATTTAATGCCGAGGATACTTACGTGTTCAAAGTAACCGAGTTGGAAGGTAATATTCCCGGTGTAACCTATGATAAAACACCTCGTATGATTACCGTTAAGGTAGAAAACAACGCTACACTCGGTGCGCTTGTGGCGAGTATTGATGCTTCCAGCGACAGCCTTACCTTCAACAATAGCTACAAGGCTGCTCCCGTTACCCTTGAAGGTGCAACAAATCTTGAAATAATCAAGGTTCTTGAAGGCAGAGATTGGAACAGCGCCGATGAGTTTAAGTTTATTCTGAAGCCCTACGGAAAGGTAGGCGAAGACGCTATTGCGGCAGGCAAGATCGTATTGGCTAATACCGAGTTGGTTATCAGATATTCTTCCAATGCTATAGAGAATAACAGTATAAAGGGCAGCTTCGGTGATATAACCTTCTACGAGGCAGGTACATACAGATTCGAAATAGTTGAAGAAATAGGAAACTTAAATAACGTAACTTATGATGACCACAGACATTATGTAACGGTTATTGTTTCAGATGATGATCAAGGTAAGTTGGTTGCTTCAACATCGTACTTAGGTGCGAATGTATTTATAAACAGATATAATCCCGATGATGCAAAGGTTGTTATCGAAGGTGAAAAGAAATTGAGTGGAAACCGTCCTCTCGGTGCCGACGAATTTGAGTTTGTTATAGAAGCAGTTACGACCAATGCTCCTATGCCTAACACAACCACCGTTAAGAACGGTGCAGACGGAAAGGTAAGCTTTGGCGAGATTATTTATACGGCGGCAGGTACTTATAAGTACAAGATTACCGAAACTGTTCCCACAAACAAGATTCCCGGTGTTACGTACGACATTGAGGCAGTCGAAGTAACTGTTGAGGTAACCTATGATTCCGCTTCGGGTGAATACACGACAGAAGTTAAGTACACCAAGGGCGGTGTTACAGGTACAACCTTTACAATTAACAACAGCTATAAGGCTGAAGAATCAGAGCCTATATCAATTCCTGTAAAGAAAGAGGTTACTCCTTCTGCGGGCAACAGCTACAGCTTTAAAGGCGGCGAGTTTGAATTTGTTATGGAAGCAATTACAACAGGTGCACCAATGCCTACAAATTCTACCGTAACAAATGATACGAACGGAAATGCTCTCTTTGAAGGCTTAGTATTTGATGAAAAGGGCGAATATAAGTATCTCATAACCGAAAAGAGCGGTTTACTTACCGGTATGAGCTACAGCAATGTTAAATATACCGTGATTGTTACCGTAACCGATAATACTGCAATAGCTAAGCTTGAAACATCTGTTAAGATTACTGATGAAAATGGTGATGATGCTCAGGTTGTATTTACCAACAAATATACTCCTGTAGCTGCTTTGGCTAACATATTCGGTTCTAAGAAGCTTGAAGGCGGATATAGAACGGTTAAGGCAAATGACTTTAAGTTTAAGCTTGAAGCTATTACACCTAATGCTCCTATGCCCATAACAACCGAAGTATTCAACGATGCGAATGCAAGATTTGCATTTGATTCGATTACGTTTACAAAGGTTGGCGTATATGAATATAAGGTAAGCGAAGTTGATCTCGGCGTACATGGCTACGGCTATGATACCAATACGTTTACTGTAAAAGTAACCGTAACCGACGTTAACGGCGAACTTAAGGCAGTTGTAGACGGTATTGGTTCTGCAGTTAATCCCGAAATAGCATTCGTAAATACTTATACTCCCGATTCCGGCGAAGTTATTATTGAAGGTACAAAGACGCTTGAAGGAAAACGCGACCTCGAAGCTAATGACTTTGAATTTGTGATTTCCGCAGTTACACCCAACGCTCCCATGCCTTCTAACAATAAGGTTAAGAATGACGGAAACGGCAAGGTAACGTTCGGTAAGATTGAATATACCAAGTCCGGTGTATATGAATATGAAATTACCGAAACTGTTCCTACAAAGAAGATTTCCGGCGTAACCTACGATACCAATAAGGTTAAGGTTACAGTTAACGTAACCTTTGATGATGCAACAGGTAAGCTTGTTGCAGTAGCTTCCTACGAAAAGGGCGGCAACACAGGTAATACGTTTGAATTTAAGAACACCTACAAGGCTGATGATACCGACCCTGTTGTTATAAAAGTTGAAAAGGTCGTAACATCATCTTCGGGTAAGAACTATAAGCTCAATGGCGGAGAATTTAATTTCGTTATTAACGGAACTGCAAACGCTCCTATGCCCAGTTCTGCAACAATTTCCAACGATAAATTCGGTAAGGCAAGCTTCGGCGGTATTACATTTGAAAAAGAAGGTACATACGTATATACCGTAACAGAGGAAAGCGGAACTCTCGGCGGTATGACCTACGATGATGCTGAATATACGGTAATCGTTACAGTTACAGACAACACCGAAAAGGGTAAGTTTGAAGCGACTGTTAAGATTACCGATGAAAATAACGCTGATGCTCAGATAGTATTTAACAACAACTACAATCCTAAAGAAGTATCTGCAACCTTCTTCGGTGAGAAAGAGCTTGACAGCGAACACAAGCAGCTTGAGGCTGACGAATTCAAGTTTGTTCTTGAAGCTGTTACAGCCAATGCTCCAATGCCTACGACAACTGAAGTAACAAATACAGTTACCGGAGCTTTTAGATTTGACGCTATCACCTTTACAAAGGTTGGTACTTACGAATACAAGATTACAGAAAAAGACCTTGGACTCAAGGGATATACCTACGATACAAATTCGTTTACTGTAAAAGTAACCGTAACCGATGAAGGAAATGGTGTGCTTAAGGCTGAAGTAGACGGACTCGGAACCGAATCAGCTCCAACAGTTAAGTTTGTAAATAAGTATGCTCCTGCTCCTACAAAAGTGGTTCTCGGAGAAAAGGGCGAACTTTCTAAGAAGCTTAACGGACGTGAGCTTAAAGCTAATGAGTTTGAATTTGTTCTTCTTGATTCTGCAGACAAGGAACTTGCAGTTTCAAAGAATGATAAAGACGGTAAGTTTGAATTTACTGTTGAATACAGCAAAGCAGGAACTTATACCTATAAGATAGTTGAAAAGAACAACGCTCTCGGCGGTATAACCTACGACGAAAAGGTATATTCCGTAACTGTAGAAGTTGTTGACAAGGGCGGCGAGCTTGAGGTTGAGTCGTTTGTCTATAAGTATAACGGCACTGACGTTAACGAAGTTGTATTTACAAATACGTACAAAGCAGCTCCCACAGAAGTTCAGCTCAACGCTGAAAAGACGATAAAGAACCGCGAGCTTGTTGAAGGTGAGTTCGTATTTGAAATCAAGGGTGAAGACGGAAAGACTGTTAAGATAGCTTCTAACACGGCTGACGGTAAAGTGGTGTTTGAAAAGATTAAGCTTGAAAAGGCCGGAACGTTCAGATATACAGTTTCCGAAGTTCAAGGTAACCTTGACGGCGTAATATATGACAAGACCGTATATAACGTTGTTGTTACCGTAACCGACAACGGAGAGGGTAAGCTTGAAGCAGCTGAACCTGTTATTACAAATGCTAAGAATAACATTGCAGTAACAAAGATGGGCTTTGATAATACATACCTTCCTCCCGAAGTTCCCAAGACAGGAGACAGACGTCATCTTCCTATCTGGTTTGCATTGATGTTTATAAGCGGCGGAGCTGCAATAACTCTCGGAATTGCAGATAAGAAGAAAAAGAACGCTAAAGCTTAACTCGGTGCGATCTAAAATTGGTTAAACAATAAAAAATACCGCTAACACAAAGGGGTTCAATGTGTTGGCGGTTTTTTACGTTTTACTAACAATGCCAAATGATTGTAAAAATCACTTGGCATTGTTTTTTGCTGTGTTGATGGAGGAGATGAGGATTCGTTTAATCTCGAGACAATCATCAAGAAGAGAATTGCTCATTTTATCGTCTATATATTCTGACATATACAGCAAATTAATCCAATATTCTGTTTCTGCGGTCTCTTTTGAAGCTATATGCTTTTGGAAATAAAATCTGCCTTGCTTTGACCGTAATTTGCTTCATTATTCATTGCGAAAATCCGTTTTTAGTGAATAATGAATAGTGAATAATGAAAAATGAATAGTACAAAACAAAAATCCTATCGACTAACGTCGACAGGATTTTCGTTTTGGTGACCCGTGGGGGAATCGAACCCCCGTTACTGCCGTGAAAGGGCGGTGTCTTAACCGCTTGACCAACGGGCCGAATATGGTAGCGGAAGTCGGATTTGAACCAACGACCTGCCGGGTATGAACCGGATGCTCTAGCCAGCTGAGCTATTCCGCCATTTGTAGAAGCATTACCGCTCCAGCGGAACGCTCGAATAGTATAACACAACACATTTTATTTGTCAACCCCTTTTTTTAAAAAATTATTCTTTTTTTGATTTTATTTGTTATAATCATTGCTTTATCCGACGCCTCCCGCATTCGTACTACTTTTTGGGACTTGCCCCGCACTTGCTACGACAACGATTTCCTCCAATTCGCTCGGTATGAGACTTTCGGTTGTATTGGCGTTGATAGACTCGAATATGTTTGCGGTTAAGGCTAAACCAAAAGCAAAAGATTTATTTGAATGTCTGCCCCATCCTGCCTTCTGTATTTGTGCAACAAAGTGTATAAGATTATTATTCGGACAAATTTTACCCCTGCAGGAAAGGGCGGCATTGTGGCTGCTTGCTTAGTGAAAGAAAGTAAAGTTGATGGGTGTTTTTGTAAAAAAATATTTCCCGAAATTGAATATGTGCATACATTACTAATGTATATAGAATAGTTAATTGCTGATTTTTTAACAAAAATCACAAAAAAGATAAAGAAATTATAAAAAAATATTATAAACATGTTACTTTGGGTGTTGACAATAGTCTTTTATTGTGGTAAACTGTATTCGTATCTTTATCCATATTATAATGTGAATAAAAAGTTACAAATATATTAAAAGGAGAAAAAATATGAGAAACATTGCAAAAATTCTCATTCCCGCACTTGTCATAATAGCGATGGTGGTTTCTTGTGCATTGATGTTTGCATCAGCAGCAGGTACTCCCGCGATAACTGACGGTGTGGAGGGCGAAGTTATTTTCATTGCAAATGAAGCAAAGGGCGACGGTTCAGGTCGCGATGCTGATAACGCAATGGGTAATGATGCTGATTACAATCAGTTAGGAGGTCAGTATGCTAACAGAAAGACTGCTTTTTGGAAAGCGTTAACGGCTGACAATAATGCCATTATTAACAATGGTGGTGTTATTGTAATTTGTGGTGAATTTACTATTGATACCGCAGATGCTCAGAGAACTTCTTTTGCTGAATTTCAGTGGCCCTCTGTTGTAGGTACAAAGAATATTACCATAACAAGCTGTTATGATGGTGTTGACTACAGAACTCAGGGTGCGAAGTTGGTTCTTGATACTTCCAAGTACGCTATCAACTGGTGTATTAAGGCTCCATCAACTTGGGAATATCTTAATATTGAAGCCAAGTATGACTCCACAAGACAATATGGCGCTGGGGATAACGGCGTAGCTATGATTTCTTTCTGTGGTAATAAGGCTGTTATTGACGAAGAAGTAGTTGTTACTGCTAATGATATTGGTGGTTCTTTGGTGAAATACCCTGCTCTTTGTGCTTTTGATAGATGTCCTATGAATGTCTCGACTATTAATACTAACCTTACTATTAATAGTGGTTCATGGTCGAATGTGTTTGGTGCTAGCTATGGTTTGGTGGTTGGACAAACGTTTTACGGTGCATCTGTCGGTACGGTAAATATTACAGTTAACGGTGGTATGGTTCAGAACCTTTTTGGTACAACTTTCCTTGGCACCACTTGGACAAAAGGTCATGAAGGTGATGTAAATATTACGCTTAACGGCGGTGAAATTGCGACAGTTGTTTGTTCTAAC
Organism: Eubacteriales bacterium; assembly: GCA_045587445.1. Lineage (GTDB taxonomy): Bacteria > Bacillota > Clostridia > Oscillospirales > CAG-272 > RGIG1995. The sequence goes on from JAZNCH010000062.1 coordinate 29,013, forward strand.
CGCGTTGGTGTAGGTGCCGGTAAGATTAACTTGACGGTCTCCGAGAACGTTACAGGGCTTACTAAGGTTTGGGCATACGACTATACAGGCAATAACGATGCGAATGCCCCCACAGATGCAGTAATTACATACAATAGAAGTAATCTTCCTGACAGATCTGTTAAGTATTTTACAACAGTACATGCAACAGGAGAGTCAACAGGTAATGAGCCTGTTTATAAGGTGTATATTTCTGACAACGGAACAGGCGACGGTTCTTCTCCCGATAAACCCTTGGGTAACTCTTCTACATACGAAACGCTTCTTAACAGCGCTGTGGAGAGCGACAGAAATAAGGCATATAAGCAGAGCGCATTCTATCTTGCGTTTGAAAAGCTTAAATCTACAGGCGGTAAGATTATAATTGTTGGCGATGTTTCAATTGAGGCTTGCGAAGCTCGTATTCCTACAGCAGAAGGTCAAAAAAAGGATCCTTCTGAATTCACTTTGCCCTTAGTAGCTGATATGGTTACCATCACGAGTGTTGACGGAACTAATGACTACAGAAGTCAGGCTAAACTTATTTTTGACCTTGACAAGTGTAATACAACATTCCTTGATCTTATGTCTCCTGTTACATTTAAGGAACTTAACATTGAACACAGGTATGATCCTGATGACCTTAATAGCTATAAGACACCTTTCGTAATTGGTGCGTATGGTCAGACATTGGTAATTGATGAAGGTGTTAACGTAACATCTCTCAATACTGATACGAACGCCCCCGGAGACTTGTTCCCCGAAATTATGGGTGGTAGAAGATATTCGGATAGCGTAAAAGCTGACATTACCATTAAGTCGGGTACTTGGAACAGAGTAATTCTCGGCGGTTACGGAAACTGGAGTCAACTTCCGTGTAATATTACAGGTAATGCAAAACTTACTGTAGACGGTGGTAAAATCGGTAAGATTTATGCTACCGGTTCTAATGACCGTCCTTACGGTTCGATTAAGGGTACGGTTACAATTAACCTCAACGCAGGAGAAATTGACAGATTCTATTTCTCCAATGCAGTAGAATATCCCGGAACAAGTGCAGTTATAACTCTCGGCTCTGCCTTGAAGATTAACTTTGCTGACTATGCAGTTAGGGATTATCGTGGTGACATTGATGAACTCAAAACAAAAGTAACATTTGTAAACAATACAAACCTTGTTATCGGTCAGGAACCTGCCAGAGAGCCCGATGTAATTTACGTTTCTGACAAGGGTACAGGCGATGGTTCTGCTCCGGATAAACCTCTCGGAACAGATCCCGGCAACGTTGTTGCAACTAACTCTTACAAAGGTACAGCGTTCTATAAGGCGATGCAAAAGCTTACCGAATACGGTGGTTATATCGTTGTTGTAGGAGATACCGCTATTAACTCTGCTGATAGCCGTGTTGAAGGAAAGAATCAGCCTCCTTCAGAGCTTGAGCTTCCTAAGGTTGACGGTGAAGTTATCATCACCAGCGTTTACAAGGGTGTTGACTACAGAAATAATGCAAAGTTTATCCTTGATCAGGATGCTTGCGCCGTAACATTTGTTAACTTTAAATCAGACGTTAAGTTTGAAAATATTAATATTGAACATAGATATGACCCCAACGATATAAACGAATGGGGAACACCTATGGCACTTGCTGCAAACGGCAATAAGCTCGTTATTGAAGATACAGTTAAGGTAACTGCATGGAATGTTGCAAAGAACATGGAAGGCAACTGGTATCCCATAATTCTTGGCGGACATAGATATGCCAACATTGCCGGAAACACAAACGTTACTGTTAAGGCAGGTAACTGGACTGCTGTATATGCAGGTGGATTTGGCATGGGTGCAAGCTATCCCGCAAATGTTAACGGAAATGCTACACTTAACATTGAAGGCGGACGTATTGATACCGTTTATGGTACAACAGACGCTAAGTTTGCATGTGGTAAGATTACAGGTAAGCTCGAAATTAACGTAACAGGCGGTTACGTTGGTGCAATCTTCGCAACACAGAAGAATGGTGCTGCAAATGAAATCGTTGTAAATGTCGCTGCAACAGCTGAAAGAGTTGCAAAAATTTGGGGCGGTGTTTCCGATGCAAGCACTCCGGCAAACGGAACTGTAAGCTATGACAGAAGCGTAACTCGTGATGATGAAGTTAAGTACTGGTCAGTTGTTAACGTAACAGGTACTGTTGAAAGTCAGCCCGAACCCGTTTACTTTACACTCTATGTTTCAGACGTTGAAAAGGGTCTCGGCGACGGTTCTTCTCCCGAAAATGCAATTGGTCATGGCGAAGGCTATGCACAGCTTCGTAAGAAGGCTTTGAGTTTGATAAAAGCTGCCGGTCATGATTATAATAAACTCAGCAGAGAAAATCAGATTTTAGTAAGCTCTGTTTACAAGCAGAACGCACTCTACAGAGCACTTTCATACAGTGGCAATAAGATGGTTAACCAGGGCGGTAAGATTATTGTTTGCGGAACTCTTACAGTTGACGCAACAGACGCTATGAGAAATTCTCTCGCAGACTTCTGGGGCCCCAAAGGCGCAGGTGAAGTAACTATCACAAGCTACGATGGCAAGACAAACTTCAGAGCTAAGGGTGCAAAACTCGTTCTTGACAATTCAGAGCTCGGTCTCTGCGTTGAGTTCGGTTCTCCCACAATTCTTGACAATCTCACAATTGTACATAAGTACAACTCCAAGAATGGTAAGGGTATAAGCAATGGTGCTATTATCGCAGGTATGGGTAATAAGCTCGTTATTGGTTACAGCGTAAACGTTGTTGCTACAGACGTTAACCCCGATGAAGATGCAAGAGTTGAAATGTATCCCACTCTTCTTGGCGGACACAGATACGCTGACTCCAAGTCTGATAACTATATAACTGTTGGTTCAGGTCAGTGGGCAGCATTGATTGGCGGTGACTTTGGTTCACCTCACACCGGTAATGCTACAATCGGTATTAACGGCGGTAAGATCGGTACTGTTTGCGGTACTATTAACCCCACAATTAGCTCTAAGAAGAATGTATTTGACGGTAGCGTTTGGATTGGTCTCTGGGCAGGTGAAGTAGACAACGTATACGTTGTTGGTAAGCCCGGTATGATCTGGGGCGATGCTTCAATAGGTCTTGGCGGAACAAAGGTAAACGGTAAAGTAAGAGCTACACATCCCGACTATTCAGGTGATGAAATTCAGTCATGGGTATTCAATTACACTGACGAGCAGATCGATCCCAAGAAGGTGGTTGGCTTTGAAAATCCCGTTCCCGAAACAGGTTCAGCACTTCCTTACCTTGCTGTAGTTGCAACAGTTTCTCTTGTTGGTGTAGCAGCACTCATCGTAGGTAAGAAGAAAAAGGCTGTTAAAAACTAATTGATTAATAAAAACAAGATGTGTGTGGGCTTTGCCTACACACATCTGTTGCATTGTAACTAAATCCCTTTGGGTATATCCGAGGGGATTTTTTTCTTTATTTGTTGACAATAAAAAAATATGGGGGTATAATATTAAAGTATTTAATTAAGTGAAATATGGATGGTAAAAAATGAAAAAGATTCTTTTGGTAGCTGTTTTGTCTATTGTATTTTTGTGCACGTTTTTGTTGGTTTTCTTTACGGGAAATGACAAAAATGAGGGTAGTATCCCTAATGAGACTACGTCAAACGGCGAGAATAGTGAAAACAAAAAAATGTATGATTATGATTTAGGTGAATACGTTGTACTTGGAGATTTTCCCGAAGTAACTTATGATAGTGTCAAGGTTAATGAGCTTGTAGCAAGTGCTGTTAACCAAGTTGCATCAAATTTTGCCGAAAAAAAAGAAGTTACAGCCCGTGCCGTAAAGAATGGCGACACTGTAAATATTGACTACGTAGGCACGATGGACGGCGTTGCTTTTGAGGGGGGAACAGACGAAGGATATGACCTTATTATTGGTTCTGGTAATTTTATTCCCGGCTTTGAAGAAGGATTGATTGGTCATAACATCGGTGAAGAGGTTGTGCTTGATTTGAAATTCCCCGACAGTTATCACGTTGCTGACCTTAAGGGAAAAGCTGTTGTATTTACCGTAAAAATAAACAAAATAACAGAGACTATAATTCCTGAATTGAAAGATGTTATGGTAGAGGCTTTAAATCAGGAGGATTATAAGACCGTTGCCGAGTTTAAGGCTTTTGTAACCAATCTTGCGACAAAAGAGGTTATATGGGAGACTTACGTAAAATCTTGTGAGATTAAGAAGTACCCGCAGAAAGAAGTTGACGGATATATCAATAACATTATTTCCAACTATACCCTTCAGGCTCAGTATTACAATACGACTCTCGATAACTTGCTTTCCGCAATGGGCTTTCAAAGTTTGGATAAATTTAAGGAATATATTGAAACTGATGTGAAGAATACTGTTGCAACAGAAATGGTGATATATCAGACTGTTCGCGAAAAGAAAATTGAGATTTCCGATGATGAATACAAGACTTTTGCCCTTGAAATTGCAAAGGAAAACAGCATTACTTCCGTTGAAGAACTTGAAAAGCAGGTTGAAAAGGACTATATTATGACAGGAATTTACCAAAAGAAGCTGATAAGTATGCTGTATGAGGCAAGTAGATGCGAATAATAAAAAGTGCATTGGGCTATAGCTCAATGCACAATTTTTTTATAATACAACAAATGTGTGGATTGGGTTACACACATTTATTATTTAAAAAGAAAATTCGAATTTTATTGATTCTGTATTGCTTTCCGAATATTCAAGCTCCTCGGAGATGATGCGTGCAAGGTCGTAAAAATCAAGGGGAGATATGCCTTTTTTGTGTGTAGCGAGTGATGCTAAAAGCTTTTCGCAGAAGAGGCAAAAGCCTAAAGAGGCACGAAATTCATTTTCGTTATCCGCTTCGGTGCAATGTCTGTACAGAAAATAAGCAAGCACACGTTCCGCATATTTTTCAAACTCTTTTGGCATAAAAGTGGCAAAAGAAAAACTCAAAAACAATTCTTGGTGTGATTTGTCAAGATATTCGAGCGAATTGATTATTTCTCTCCACTCGTCGTCGGATATGTCCGATAAGGAAATGCCGTATGTTTCGCTAATTTTTTTGAGTTTGCTTTTATAATTTAACGACTTGTCAGATAAGATACCGTAGATTAAGTCGCGTTGAGCAAGCACGTCGTATTCTGCGGGGGAGGGAATATCTTCGGAAAAATCATCAATTTCAATTATGTTGGCGTAATTATCCGATTCAAGTATGAGACGGCAGGCTTCTTCACACGCCATACCGATGCCTACTTCTATTCCGCGAACGGTGTTGTTATAAAAACGAGGGTGTTCGCGGCATATATCGCATAGATAATCTTCACCTAATTCAATAATGATATTGCACAGTCCTTTGCCGTTAAGGTGGGGGCAATTGTGGTTTTCGGATAGCCTAAAATGAGGTGTTTCGTCGGTGTCTATGCTGTCTCTTATTGCCTTGCCGTAACTGCAATTATTCTTGTTATATTTGTCTAACGTTTTGGCGTCTATATCTATTTCCCAGCCAATACAACAGTTGTGAGTGCATTTGTCGGCTATGCACTTGAAATTCTTGTAATATTCCGGCGCGTACAGTTTCATAAGTTTTCACCTTTAGCTGTATTAATAGATACAATTAGGATTCTGCGGATTAAGCCGCAATTGTGCAAAACCTTTTTACGATTTCATCTGAAATAATATTTGCCTTTTGTATAATCTCTACCAAATACTCTGTTTCATAGCACTCTTTGAGGGAAATTTGCAACTTGGCGACAAAATCTGCCTTGCTATGTGCGTACTTTGCTTCTCTGATATTTGCCCCGATACTTGTTCCACTTCGTTCAAGCTGATTAGCTAAAGAATAATGACCTTTGATACCGTCTGTCAAATTCAGTATTTTGACAGCAAAATCGGTTGACATAGTTGCAAGTTTGTTTTCTGCCATAGTAATCACCTCGTAGAATATTATATCATAAAACCAATAAACAGTCAATGAAATCGTTCGCTAACGCTTACGGTGAAATCCTCACTTCGTTCGGATGAAATCTTCGGCTTTGCCTCAGATGAAATTAAATCCGCCTTGTATATCCCGACGAAGTCGGATTTCATCGCGAAGCGATTTCATCCCACGTAAGTGGGATTTATTCCGCCATCGGCGGATTTAGCTGAAAAAAGCCACTCGCTTACGCGAATGGCTTTTTTCTTGGCAGGGGCGAAAGGACTCGAACCCTTGACATGCGGTTTTGGAGACCGCCGTTCTACCAACTGAACTACACCCCTATTATTTTTTTGACCTAAGCATTATATCATATTATTTTTTAAATTGCAATACCTTTTTTAATATTTGTTGTTTTTCTCAATCTTTTTTATCTATTCTTTTAATTAATATTATTGATATGTATATACCAAAAATCTTTTCTGTTTGGTGCTGTCATTTCTATTCGTTTTCTCTCCAAAATATGCCTAAAATCTATAAAATTTCCGAATTTTATTATAAAAATATCTTTACTTTTTGTGAAAAAGGTGTTACAATTACATGGAATGGGTAAAATTAAATTTAATATATATATTTAGGAGGAAATACCATGGCAAGAAAAAAGATTTCTATGGACGGTAACACTGCCGCCGCGCACGTGTCTTATGCTTTTACTGAAGTTGCGTCCATATATCCTATTACACCTTCCAGCGTTATGGCTGAACTTACAGACAGCTGGTCTGCGACAGGTCTCAAGAACATTTTCGGAGATAACGTTAGAGTTATGGAAATGCAATCTGAGGCGGGTGCAGCAGGTACAGTTCACGGTTCTTTGGCTGCCGGCGCTCTTACTACAACTTATACTGCATCTCAGGGTCTTCTTTTGATGATTCCTAATATGTACAAAATTGCGGGTGAGCTTCTCCCCTGCGTTATTCATGTTTCAGCTCGTTGCGTTGCTTCGCACGCTCTCAACATCTTCGGCGACCACTCCGACGTTATGGCGTGCCGTCAGACAGGCTTCGCTATGATGGCAGGTTCTAACCCTCAGGAAGTTATGGACCTTGGTGCTGTTTGCCACCTTTCTACAATCAAGGGCAGAGTTCCTTTCGTTAACTTCTTCGACGGCTTTAGAACTTCTCACGAAATTCAGAAAATCGAAGTTTGGGATTACGATGAACTCAAGAGCATGATCGACACTGATGCTGTTGCTGCTTTCCGCGCTCGCGCTATCAACCCCGAACACCCCGCTCTTCGTGGTTCTGCTGAAAACGGCGATATTTTCTTCCAGCATAGAGAAGCATGTAACAAGTATTACGATGCTCTTCCTGCTATTGTTGAAGAATATATGGACAAGGTTAACGAAAAGATAGGTACAGATTACAAACTTTTCAACTACTACGGTGCGCCCGATGCAGAAAGAGTTATCATCGCTATGGGCTCTATCTGTGACGTTGCTGAAGAAGTTATCGACTTTCTTAACGCTACAGGCGAAAAGGTTGGTCTCGTTAAAGTTCGTCTTTACAGACCTTTCGTTTCTGCTAAACTTGCTGAAGCACTTCCTAAGACAGTTAAGAAGATTGCTGTTCTTGACAGAACAAAGGAACCCGGTTCTCTCGGCGAACCTCTCTACCTCGACGTTGTAGCAGCTCTTGCAAAAGAAGGCGTTAAAGCTGAAATCGTTGGCGGACGTTACGGTCTCGGCTCTAAGGATACTCCTCCTCAGAGCGTATTCGCAGTATACGAAAACCTCAAAGCTGACGCTCCTAAGAACAACTTTACAATCGGTATCGTAGACGACGTTACCAACCTCTCTCTCGAAGAAAAAGACGCTCCCGACACTGCTCCTAAGGGTACAGTTGCTTGTAAGTTCTGGGGTCTCGGCGGCGACGGTACTGTTGGTGCCAACAAGAACTCCATTAAGATTATCGGGGACCATACCGACAAATATATTCAGGCATACTTCCAGTATGACAGTAAGAAGACCGGTGGTATCACAATTTCTCACCTCCGTTTTGGCGATCAGCCCATTAAGTCTTCCTACTACATCAACAAGGCTGACTTCGTTGCTTGTCACAACTCTGCATACCTCAAGAAGTACGATATGATTTCCGACGTTAAGCCCGGCGGAACATTCCTCCTTGACTGTGCTTGGTCTGTTGACGAACTCGATGCAAAGCTTCCCGGTAAGGTTAAGGCTTACATCGCAAACAACAATATTAAGTTCATTATCATTGATGCTACCACAATCGCTACAAAGCAGATCGGTAACGCAAAGGTTAAGAATACTGTACTTCAGTCTGCATTCTTCGCACTTGCAAACATTCTTCCTAAGGATGAAGCGATCGGTTATATGAAGAAAGCTGCTGAAAAATCATATCTCAAGAAGGGGCGCGCAATCGTTGATCTCAACTGGGCTGCTATTGATGCAGGTGCTGACGCTTACACTGTAGTTGACGTTCCTGCTGAATGGAAGAACTGCACAGAAGATGCTCCCGCAACTGAATTCAAGAGTGGCAGAGCTGACCTCGACAAATTCGTTAACACTGTAGTTGCTCCTACAAACGCTATGGCAGGAGACAAGCTCCCTGTTTCTGCATTCTCCGATTACGTAGACGGTACGTTCCCTCAGGGTTCTGCTGCTTCCGAAAAGAGAGGCGTTGCAGTTAGCGTTCCTACATGGATTCCTGAAAACTGTATCCAGTGTAACAACTGTGCATTTGTATGTCCTCACGCAGCTATCCGTCCCTTTGCTATGACGGCTGAAGAAGCAGCTAACGCTCCTGCAGCTACTAAGTTCACAGCAAAGCCTGTAATCAAGACAGATTACAAGTTCTCTATGGCAATTTCTCCTGCAGACTGTATGGGTTGTACACTCTGCGTTAAGGCTTGTCCCGTAACCGCAAAGGCTATTAAGGACGGCACAGATAAGAAGGCTATCGAAATGGTTCCCGCAGCTACTCAGGCTGACCAGCAGGCTCCTTGGGATTACGCTGTTGCAAACGTATCCGAAAAGACCGAGCTTATTAACACAACAGTTAAGGGCAGCCAGTTCAAGCAGCCCCTCCTCGAATTCTCCGGTTCTTGCGCAGGTTGTGCAGAAACCTCTTACGCTCGTCTTATCACACAGTTGTTCGGTGAAAGAATGTACATCTCTAACGCAACAGGTTGTTCTTCTATCTGGGGCGGTTCTGCACCTGCAACTCCTTACACAGTAAATAAAGAATCCGGACGCGGTCCCGGTTGGGCAAACTCTTTGTTCGAGGACAACGCTGAGCACGGTCTCGGTATGTACCTCGGTCAGAAGACTATCCGTGACAGACTTATCGGTTACGTAGAAGCTCTCAGAGAAGAAGTTAAGGACGAAGAAAAGCTCGCTATTATCGACAAGTACCTCGCTACTAAGGACAGCAGCAAGGATAACGAAGAACCCACAAAGGCTCTCGTTGCAATGCTCGAAGCTTGTCCTTGCGAAAGCGAACTCAAGACTAAGATTCTTGCAGAAAAGACATACCTCTCCAAGAAGTCCGTATGGATCTTCGGTGGTGACGGTTGGGCATACGACATCGGCTTCGGTGGTCTTGACCACGTAATCGCTTCCGGTGAAGACGTAAACATCATGGTATTCGATACCGAAGTTTACTCCAACACAGGTGGTCAGGCTTCTAAGGCTTCTCAGATTGGTCAGGTTGCACAGTTCGCTGCTGCAGGTAAGGCTATCGGTAAGAAAGACCTCGCTCAGATCGCTATGTCTTACGGTTACGTATACGTAGCACAGATCGCTATGGGTGCTGATATGAACCAGACTCTCAAGGCTCTTGCAGAAGCTGAAGCATATCCCGGTCCTTCTATTGTAATCGGTTACGCTCCTTGTGAAATGCACGGAATTAAGGGCACAATGGCTAACTGTCAGGTTGAAATGAAGCGTGCAGTTGATGCAGGTTACTGGCAGATGTTCCGTTACAATCCTGCTCTCAAGGCTGAAGGAAAGAATCCTTTGACAATTGACAGCAAGGAACCCACAGCTGACTACAAAGAGTTCATTACAAGTGAAACTCGTTACAGCCGTCTTGCTCAGCAGTTCCCCGAAAGAGCAGAAGAGCTCTTCGCTAACGCTGAAGTTAAGGCTAAGGAAAAGTACGAACACTTGAAGAAACTCGCTGAAGTTTACGGCAATAACTAATATCATATAAAAAGCTGCTCCGAGAAATCGGAGCAGTTTTTTGACTTTTGTTTGTGTTATTTTAAATATTTTATTATTTTCTATTGTTTTTTCCGGTGTTTTTTGATACCATAACAATAATGAGAATAATAATTGCAACGGCTATTAAGACAGCAATTACAACACCCATAAAGCTGTTGCCCTCTGTGTCGTCGATTGCATTGTCAACGTCGTCTTTCATATCGCCCAATGCACCCGTAACGTCATCAACAGCTTCACTTGCTTTGTCTAAAGCATCGTCAACAACGCCTGTTTGTTTTTGTGTCTCTTCCGGAATAGTGCCCGTATCGTTGGCGGTTCCCGAGGTTGCATCACGTCTGTTTGCCGAGTTATCTCGTCTGTCTACAGAGTTGTCAGGGATGTTTGCCGAAAAGTTTGTCGGGTCATCTATTAAAGCCGAAGCGTTTATTGCCAATGTTGCTAATATTGTTAAAGTGAACACCAAAGTTAAGAGCTTTAAAAATTTTTGTTTTTTCATAATTTTACCCTTTCTTGATTTTGGTATATGCTTATTATGCTCAAAAGTATTTGATGTATGTTTGGAAAAAACAGTTTGGAGATAGTTTTATGGAAAAGAAAATTTTTACAAAAAATGATAACGGGTTTATTTGCAAAAATTGCGGATTTGAGGTTCAGCCGCTTGGATATTCGTCAAGAAACCATTGCCCGAATTGTCTTCATTCGTTGCACGTTGATATTAACCCCGGAGACAGAGCGAATGAGTGCGGCGGTATTATGGAACCCATAACAGCTGAAGTTGATTCGAAAAAAGGTTATATTATTATTCATAAATGCAAAAAATGCGGGGCTATTTCCCGTAACCGTTCGGCACACCTTGCAAAAGTTCAGCCTGATGATATAAAGAAGCTTATTGCTTTAACGGCGAAGCATTGAATGTGTTAAAAAGGGGAGAAGCCTTTTGAAAAAGGCTCCTCCCCTTTAAATCCCCACCGCGAAAACTTTAAAAAGGGCAGCCATTGGCTGCCCAAAATAATTATATATCGCCAGTTTTTATTTATAAAAAAAAGTTTGTTTTTTCGGAAGCACCAAGGCGCTCCCCTACGATATAGAGATAAAGTCTGTGCAAATGATAGATAGTGGTACAAACCAGAGAGGCAAGGTTTCTTTGCCTGTATTCGATCCTCAAAAGAAAGTAGTTTTTTTATAATAGCACTAATACATAACAGAGGCAGAAACCAAGAGAGGTAAAGTTCTTTGCCTACTTTCTTTCAAGAAAGTAGGGATTTCCTTAAAAGAAAGTAAGTTATTTTTGCTCATCAAGCCATTTTTCTGTTGCTAAAGCTATAGCCTTTAATGCACCGTCTTCAAAAGGTGTTTTTATGTCTGCCACCTCGCAAAGCTCAACAAAGGTCTTTTTGCCGCCCTCGTTTACGAATTTCATATATCTTTCCCAAGCGTCTTTATAGTCGTTCATCATTATATTTCTAAAGGTCAATGCCGCCGTTTGTGCAAGGCAATAGTCAATATAATAGAAAGGATAATGATAGATATGGAGCTGTCTCTGCCAACCTCTGCCGTCGCCGTAGAAGGGAATACCCGTCATATCTATATAGGGGCGATAGGTTCTTTCGAGCTTCGCCCATGCTTCGTGTCTCTGCTGGGGGGTAAGGTCGGGGTTATCGTAGACAATATGTTGGAATTCGTCAACAATACAGCCGTACGGAATAAATATCAATGCACCTTTAAGGTGTGTTAATTTTGCTCTCTTCGTATCATCTTTATAGAAAAGTTTGAGCCAGGGCCAAGCAAAGAACTCCATAGACATAGAGTGAGTTTCGCATGATTCCATAGTAGGATTTTTGTTTGCTTCAATTTCAAAGTTTCTTACTGTATAATCTGCAAATGCGTGTCCCGCTTCGTGAGTAAGAACCTCTACGTCTCCTGCAGTTCCGTTAAAGTTTGAGAAAATAAAGGGAGCTTTATATTCGGGGAAGGTTATGCAATATCCACCGACAGCTTTTCCTTTTTTAGCCTTTACGTCGAGAAGCTCGTTATCATACATAAAGTTGATAAACTCATTAGCCTCGGGAGACATTTCTTCGTACATCTTCTTTCCGGCGGCGAGTATATCCTCGGGGGTGCCGACGGGTTTAGGGTTACCGTCGAGGTAGAAGGTTGTATCGTCATACAGTTTCAGGTTATCAACATTAATGTTGTCAGCTTGTTCTTTCTTTATTTTTGCAACAACGGGAACAAGGTCGTTCTTTACCTGTTCTCTGAATTTCTTTACCATTTCGGGTGTATAGCAGTTACGTGTACGTCTGAGGTATGCAAGTTCTGTAAAGGTATTGAATCCGAGTTTTTTTGCGATTTCGGTACGAACTTTAACAAGGTTATCGAAAATTGTGTCAAGCTCTTCTGCGTGGCTCATATAGAAGTTGCCTTCGGATTCAAATGCTTGTTTTCTCGTTTCTCTGTCGCTGTCTTCTTTATATACGCCGAGCTGGGATATGTTTAACTTTTCGCCTCTGAAATCAATCTGTGCCGATGCTACTAATTTTTGATAGTCGCTGACAAGCTTATTTTCTTTTTGTAGTAAGGGAATAATCTTGGGCGAGAAGCATTTTAGCTCCATTTCAAGATTTTTGAACATAAGACTGCCGTACTTTTTTTCTACGGCTGACTTATAGGGCGATGCCATAAGTGCCAACATAAATTCGGTACTCTTTTCCTGCAGTACGGGTCCGTTTTCGTCGTAATAGTCGTTTTCTTTATCGTAAAATTTATCTTCTGTGTTAATGCTGTGTCTGACGTAGGCAAGGTTTGCCATAGTTGCAAAGTGAGAACTTATTTCTTCTTGCTCGAGTAGGGTTGAGAATACCTCTTCTTCATTTTTTGCATTTTTTATTTTTTCGGTAAGCTTTTCAAAGGTTTTACCGATTTGCACGGCGTCTGCACGCTTGTACTCCATATCACTAAATTTCATAAAATACCCCCTATTGCAGATAATATAGATAACATTGGTATAAATTATACCATCAATTCGTAAAATACGCAATAAATTATAAACTTTTTTAGAGAAAAAGCCCAATTTTTTGAAAAAATATTTGACAAAAGGAAAGAAACAATGTACAATAATAAGAGTTAGAAAGTTTTAAAAAAATAACTATAAATCAAAGTATTATTTGCTTTAGGAGGAACACTGATGGAACAGGCAAAAATTGCTGAATTGCAAAAAAAAGCTATAGAAATTAGGCTTGATATTCTCGAAGAGGTTTTTAGCGCTTCTTCAGGCCATCCCGGCGGCTCTATGTCAATCGCCGAGATTCTCACATACCTCTATTTCGTAGAGATGAAGGTTGATCCCAAGAATCCCAAGTGGGAAGAAAGAGACCGTTTCGTACTCTCAAAGGGACATTGTGCTCCCGGTCTTTACGCGGTCCTCGCAGAAAAGGGATTCTTCCCTAAGGAAGACCTCAAAACATTCAGAAGAGTTGACAGCTATTTGCAGGGACATCCCGATATGAAGGGCGTTCCCGGTGTTGATATGTCTTCGGGTTCATTGGGACTCGGTATATCCACCGCTTGCGGTATGGCTCTTTCGGGTAAGATTTACAATAAAGATTATCGCGTATATTCCGTACTCGGCGACGGTGAAATTGCAGAAGGTCAGGTTTGGGAAGCTGCTATGTTTGCTGCTCACTATAAGCTCGACAACCTCTGCGCTTTCGTTGACTTTAATGGACTTCAGATTGACGGTGCTATTACAGATGTTATGAATTCTACGCCTATTGACGAAAAGTTCAAGGCGTTCGGCTGGAACGTAATCGTTATCGACGGCCACGACTTTAACCAGATCGAAAAAGCTGTTGAAGAAGCAAAAGCTACAAAGGGTCAGCCCACCATGGTTGTATGTAAGACAACTAAGGGTAAAGGCGTTTCCTTTATGGAAAATCAGGCAGGCTGGCACGGTAAGGCCCCCAATGCCGAAGAATACGAAAAGGCAGCAGCAGAGCTTAAGGCTCAGCTCTAATCTAAAAAATTGTATAGGAGTAATTAACATGGCAGATAAAATTGCAACAAGAGAAGCTTACGGCAAGGCGCTTGCCGAGTTTGGTGAAAAATATGATTTTGTAGTATTCGATGCTGACCTTGCTGAAGCTACAAAGACTATAACTTTTAAGAAAAAATTTCCTGAAAGACACTTTGACTGCGGTATCGCAGAGGGTAACATGGTTTCCGTTGCTGCAGGTGTTGCCGCAACAGGTAAGATTCCTTTCGTTTCTACCTTCGCTATGTTCGCTGCAGGTCGTTCTTTTGAACAGATTAGAAACTCTATCGGTTATCCTCACCTCAATGTTAAGATCGGTGCTACTCACGGCGGTATTTCCGTTGGTGAAGACGGTGCTACTCACCAGTGCAACGAAGACTTTGCTACAATGCGTACTATTCCCGGTATGACAGTAATTTGTCCCGCAGACGCTGTTGAAGCAAGAGCTGTTGTTGAAGCGGCTATTCTTCACGAGGGACCTGTTTATATGAGATTCGGCAGATTTGCTGTTCCCACTCTTTTTGACCAGGAAACATATAAGTTCGAAATCGGTAAGGGCGTTCAAATGGCTGACGGTAAAGACGTTACTATCGTTGCAAACGGCCTTATGGTTGAACAGGCTCTTATTGCTAAAGATATGCTCGCTGAAGAGGGTATCAGTGCAAGAGTTATCAATATGGCTACTATTAAGCCTATAGATAAGGATATTCTTGTTAAGGCTGCAAAAGAAACAGGTGCTATCGTAACTGCTGAAGAACACAGCGTTATCGGCGGTCTCGGAAGTGCTGTATGTGAAGTATTGGCAGAAACTTGCCCCGTTCCAGTAACTAAGGTTGGCGTTAAGGACGCATTCGGCAGAAGCGGTAAAGTTCCGCCATTGCTTGAAATGTATGGTCTTACAGCAGCAGACATTGTTGCTAAGGCAAAAGAAGCAATCGCACTTAAGTAAAGAAATAAAGTATTATACCTCGAGATTCGGGAGATAATAAAATCAGGTATAAATAAAAAAGGAGAAAACAAATGGCTGTTATTACTATAACAAAAGAAAACTACGATGAAGAAGTTATCAATTCCTCCGTTCCCGTATTGCTCGATTTCTGGGCAACTTGGTGCGGTCCCTGCCGTATGCTTTCTCCCATTGTTGACGAAATCGCAAACGAGGTTGAAGGTAAGGCTAAGGTTGGTAAGATAAACGTTGATGAACAGCCTGACTTAGCTCAGCAGTTTGGTATAATGAGTATACCGACACTTGTATTTATGAAAAACGGCGAAGTCGTCGCAAAAGAAGTGGGCGTAAGAAGCAAACAGGCTATACTTGATAAGCTTAACTGAATAAAAAAAGGCTTTGCCCAATGAATAATATCACGGACAAAGCCTATTTTTTGTTTTTAGAAAAATATTGTCAGTTGCTATCAGTGCCAAGTGCTATAGGTTCATCACTTTCCTCAGCAAGTTTTGCCTCGTATGCTTCGAGAACTGCTTTTTCAAGTGATGCTCTGAACTCTGCGTTGATCGGATGTACGATATCGCGATATGTGTTGTCTGAGTTCTTTCTGCTTGGCATCACAATGAACAGTTTGTCTTTAGTGTTGATTACCTTGATGTCGTGAACTGCAAGCTGGTCGTCGAAGGTTACTGATACGATTGCTTTCATAGGACTTTCGTCGAATATTTTTCTGATTTTGATATCAGTAATAACCATAAGTTTACCTCCTACGTATAATAGTATTGTGTCTATTATATTGTAACAGTATTTTATGAATTTTATTCTACATTTTTTGGTAGAAATTTGAACATTTTTATAAACATTTGTCAATAATTTGTGTATTATAGCTAAAGTGATAATAATGTATATATATAAAATGACAAACAAACGAAAAAAGGCGGCGTGATTACAATGAAACAGAACGATAGATTTATATTACCCGAAGGGGCAGAATCGATATTTTTTATCGGGATATGCGGAATAAGTATGTCAAGCCTCGCAAGTATTACTCACACTCACGGAATTAAGGTTGGCGGTTCGGATACCAACGACGGGGAAATGGCGGCAAAACTGCGTTCCGAGGGAATAGAAATATTTATAGGTCATTCCGCCGATAACCTTAAGGGGTATGACGCTGTTGTATATACTGCGGCGATTGCCGACACTAACCCCGAGCTGCGTTATGCTCGCGAAAAGGGGTTGCCTTGCATAAACAGAGCCGATTACCTTGGTAGATTGATGCTTTCATATACAAACAGAATCGGCGTTGCAGGTATGCACGGAAAAAGCAGTGTAACCGGTATGATTGCCCACGTGTTTATTGAAAACGGCAAAGAGCCTACCGTTCTCAACGGTGCAAATACTGCCGAGCTTGGCGGCGGTGCATACAGAATCGGTGATAACAATGGTTTTATTTTTGAAGCTTGTGAATATAAAGACAGCTTTTTGTCATTCCACCCCGATACCGCCGTTTTACTTAATCTTGAAATGGACCACGTTGATTATTTCCATTCCTTAGACCAAATCAAACAGTCCTTTGCAACCTATGCCGATAAGGCGCATACGGTTGTCGCTTGCGGAAATGACGCAGATTTGATGGATTCTCTTAAGGGATATAAAGGTAGACTTATAACCTACGGCGTTAATGATGATTCTTTAGACTTCTACGGATATGATATAAAAGAAAATGAATATGGCTACGATACGTTTAAGATTGCTCATAAGGGCGAGGAGATATGCCGAGTTGAATTATCCGTTCCCGGTGAACATAACGTTGTAAATGCCGTTGCCGCAATTACCGTCGGTATTTTGCACGGTATTGATGCACAAAAAGCGGCTGAAAGTATGTTGACCTTTAAGGGTGTCAACCGCCGTAACGAATATAGAGGCAAAAGAGACGGCGTTATTATTTACGACGACTACGCTCACCACCCCTCTGAAATAAAAGCAAGTTTGCACGGCTTACGAAAGCTTTGTAAAGGTAAATTGTGGTGCGTTTATCAGCCCCATACCTATTCAAGAACAGCAGGGCTTTTTGATGAATTTTGTGAAAGCTTTGGTGAGGCAGACAACGTTATCTTTGCAGAAATCTATGCCGCGAGAGAGATTAATACCTTTGGTATTTCCTCGAAAGACCTTGCCGATAAGATAGACGGTGCCCTTTATTTTGATTCCTTTGAGAAGATTGCAGACTACGTTAAACAAAACGCGACAGCAGGCGATTTGGTTGTTTCTATGGGTGCCGGCGACGTGTTTAAGGTGCATCAGTTGTTGTTAAAGTAAGAAGAGGGCTTAAACCCTTTTGAAAAAAGGGTTTAAGAATCCCAAAATGTTTTATGGGAACTTTTTGAAAAAAGTTCCTAAACCCTCAAAAACTTTGAATAAGGGGAAATGTGGGAAAAATGTTCTACAATCATTACTATATACTGTGGGCGGTGGCTTGCTGCCGCCGTCAAAAATAACAGAGTTTATTCTTTTTTTTGCGTGGGCTTTAAAAAAAGTCCACTTTTTTTATATTATGCAGAAAAAATTTTATAAAAAACGGCTGAAATGTAACGTTTGTTTCGAATATAATTAATGAAAGACTTTCAAAAATGCGAGGACACATAGTTGAAGAATAAAAAATTATTTGAACTCAAAGAATCCCCCGAGCTATTATTACAAGAGCTAATGGACGAATATATGGGATTCGTTTATTCAATTGTATACAAAAAGCTTTATACGGTTGCAACAGAAGAAGATATAGAGGAGGTTGTGAGCGATGTTTTTGTAAGGCTTTACAAGAGTTTGGATTATTACGACTTTGAAAAAAGTTCAATCAAAACCTTTATTGCAGTTATTTCAAAAAACACGGCGACAGATAAATTCAGGCAATTAACTGCGAATAATGTTGTTTTGTTGAATGTAGATGATTTTCCGGAAATTCAAGATGATGAAGAAGATACAAGCAAATATTACATAAAGAAAGAAGAACAAGAAGAAATATTTAAAGCAGTCTTTAATTTAAAAGAACCAAATAGAACAATAATCTTTCGTCGTTTTTATCTTAACGAAACAGTTGCAGAAATAGCAAAAAAAATGAGGTTATCTCCAAATGCGGTTCAAAAGCGTTTATTGCGAACTTTAAAAAGATTGAAAACTATGTTGGGAGGTTATTTTGATGCAAAATAAAATAAATTATGCCCTTAATTGTATTTCGGACGAAAATGAACTAAAGGTATATAACAGTAGTATAGATGTTGATTACATGTTGAATAAGGAAACGCTTGATAGAATAAAAAACAAAACTTTTGAAAAACTTAATATTTTACCCCCGATTCAGACAACAAAATTGGTTTTTTCACCCTTAAAGATAGCAGTTTTCGCTTGTGTAGCTGTTTTGTTGACGTTTACTACTGTATGCGCGGTTGCTGAACCTGTACGTGATAGAATAATAAAAATATTTAACGGTCAAGCTGAAGAAACAGAACAGTATGTATATCCGTATCTTGAAACGCCAGAATATACGCCGATAACGTATCCTGTTGAAGAAGAATTGGATTTTTCAAAGTTTGATTATTCTTCCGTAGATAAGATAATTATTACAAGTGGAAAAACAGGAGATAAAAAGACGTTTTATATAATTGAAGAAATATTGTCAAAAGTTAAGCAATTAAAGGGCAATTCGCCTGTAAGCTCAAGAGGATATTCCGGATTTGGTTATCACGTTGAAATGTATAACGGTGAAAATGAATTGTATAACTTTTCTGTTTTTACTGTAGACGATAAATTTTTACTTTATTATGGTGTATATGAAGAGTTTGAAAATATAAAATATAGCTGTATGTATACTTGCGACACTTCAGTTAAGGAAATCGAAGAGTATTTTGATATATTGTTTGATTGGAAAGAATAAAAATATTTTCTATGGGAACTTTTTTCAAAAAGTTCCCATACCCTCAAAAATTTTACTTCTTACTTTCATTTAAGGAAAGAAAGTAAGCAAAGAAACCTTGCTTCTCAGGTTTGTGCCACTTTTCTTTGTTTGTGTAATTGCAAACAACATTACGGGAGGAGCAAGCCCCTCCCCTACCTATCCAATATTATTAAGTGCGGTAGGGGAGCGCCTTCGTGCTCCCAAAAAAACAAACATTTTTTTACAAATAAAAATTGGCGTATATATAATTATTTTCGGGCAGCCTTTGGCTGCCCATTTTAAAGTTTTTGTCATATCAAGGTGCGTTTTTTCAAAAACGCCCCCTTGTGGGTGTTAGGGCGAAGCCCTAATATTATAACACAAAAAAACTACCCTTAATTACAAGGGTAGGGAAGATGGTAATATAAAAAATCAGTAGTATCTCTAACGGAACAGACGGTTATCAACATACCGTCTGTTTTTTTGTGGGTATAGATATATTTGTCTGGGGTATTATCAAAAAAGCCGTTACCTGTAAGTTTACCTTTTGATTCTCTTTTTGTCCATTCGGTTACGTCTATCGCAAAGCGTTTCTTTATTCTTTCGAGGAGTTCTTTGTCTTCTTCAATATCAACGCCGATAGGGGTGTCGGATATTGCACATACAGCGTAATTACCCGAATGTGATAGGCTGAAATAGAATATATCGTCTAAAACTTTTGGCTTTCCTTTTTCGTCTTCGTAAAATGAAAGACTGTCAAAGTTATAATGTGTACTGTCTTCAACGGCAAATCTTAAAACTGCACCTGCACCGACTGAACGGGCTTTATCCATTGGTGAAATCAGCCTATCTGCCTTTTCTTGTCTTGCTTTTCCTATTCTGTTGTAATAGTATTTATATACCTCTTCGTTAAGAAGCGGTCGCACGTCTACGATATAAACCTTATTCAAATAATCACCTACTTTTCTATATTTTATCATCTTAAAAAAGCAATGTCAACATATAAAATTTACTTGATATTTCCTTTGTTTATGATATAATATATTTATTAATGATAGGAGGACGTTCTACTATGATTGACAGAATTGAAAAAGGTAAAAAAATAAGGGGAGTTACGCATTACTTAACGAGGGCGGCAATTGTCGCGGCGTTATATGCTGCCGTAACATTAGTAATATATCCGTTTTCTTTCGGTTACCTTCAAATAAGAATATCAGAGGCTTTGACTATATTGCCTTTCTTTATGCCCGAGGCTATATTGGGGCTTTTTATAGGTTGTATAATATCCAATTTCTTCAGTCCGAATATTGTTATTCTTGACGTAATATTCGGTAGTTTGGCAACCCTTTTGGCTGCTCTTTTGACTAATCAGTGCCAAAAGCTCGGAAAGTTAGGCAGATGGTTGGCTCCGCTTCCGCCTGTACTTACAAACGCCGTTGTAATCGGACTTGTTATTGCACTTTCTATGACACAGAGGGGAGAAGGAAGTTTTTATACCATCTTTCTTTTCAATGCGTTAACGGTTGGAGCAGGTCAGCTTGTCGCCTGTTACGGACTGGGCATACCCCTTTCGTTTATTCTTGATAAAATCAAAGATAAGATAAAGGTAAAATAATGATTATATATAAAAATAACAGTACCGACGCATATTTCAATTTGGCCCTTGAGCAATATTTGCTTGACTCAAAAGAGGGAAGTATATTTATGCTATGGCGTAACGATAAGGCGGTAATAATCGGCAAAAATCAAAATGCTTATGCCGAGCTTGACCTTGATTACGTAGAAAAAAACAATATCAAGGTTGTACGGCGGCTTACAGGCGGGGGAGCTGTTTTTCACGATATTGGAAATATAAACTTTTCTTTTATCGTACCGGACACAGAAAAGGCGGTTCTTGATTTTGACAGGTTTACCAAACCAATAATAGAGGCTTTAAAATCACTCGGTATTGAAAACGTACGTCTTTCGGGCAGAAATGACATTATGATAGGCGACTCGAAAATATCGGGTAATGCTCAAAGTTCATATAACGGCAAGACACTTCATCACGGCTGTATGCTTTATTCAGCCGACCTGTCTATGCTTACGGGAGCTTTGAGGGTTGACCCTGAAAAAATAAAGTCAAAGGGTATAAAAAGCGTTCGCAACAGAGTTGCTAACATTAAGGACTTTTTAAAAAAAGATATATCCGTTACCGACTTTATGGACTATCTTGAAAACTATGTAGCAAAAGAAACAGATTCGGAAGTTATTAGTCTTACTGATGAAGATATAAAGAAAACTCAAAAACTTGCCGACGAAAAATATTCAACTTGGGATTGGAATTTCGGTAAGTCAAAAGAGTTTTCGGTACAAATAAAGAAAAGATATGATTTTGGCTCGGTTGCCGTCGATTTAAATGTCGAGGGCGGTATTATTAAAGCTATTAAAATATCGGGTGATTTCTTCGGTGTCAGAGACATTGGTGAAATAGAAAATATATTAACCGACACAAAATTCGAAACAGAAGCTTTAAAGGATAAGCTAAAAAATAGTTTGATAGGCGAATGTATATCTGGAATGACTTCCGATATGTTTATTGAGCTTTTGTGGTCATAGAAGGGAGAATACAATGAAATACAAACAGTATGAGGCTTTAGCTTCCTTTTATGATGCTCTTAATCCCGAGGTGGATTATACTGCTTGGGCGGGTTTTATAAAGAAAATAATTGATAAATTTGGCAAGATAGAAACAAAGCTTTTGCTTGATTTGGCTTGCGGAACAGGAAGTATGTCGGTTGAGCTTTCAAAACTCGGATATGAAGTAATTGGTGTTGACTTGTCGGCTGAAATGCTTATGGAAGCACAGAATAAGGCTTATGACACCGAGCAGAGCATTCTGTTTTTAAATCAGGATATGAGTGAGCTTGACCTTTACGGAACGGTTGATGCTGTCGTTTGTTGCCTTGACAGTATAAATTATCTTACAGACGAAGAAAAGCTGAAAAAAACTTTGGCTCTTGTCAACAACTTTATGAACGACGGCGGGTTATTTATATTTGACGTGAATACGCCTTATAAATTTAAAAATATCTACGGAAACAATGCTTATATTCTTGAATCAGACGGTGTATTATGTGCTTGGCAGAATACCTTTGACGAAAAAACATCAATATGCGATTTTGATTTAAGCTTTTTCGTTGAAAAGAAAAATAATACTTACGAACGCTTTGACGAGTGTCAGAGAGAAAGAATGTATACGGACACAGAGTTACGTGAAATGTTGAAAAACGCTTCCTTTGAGGTTCTCAAGGTGTATTCGAACTATGATTTTAAGGAGTATACTGAAACCGACGAGCGTTGGTATTACGTTTGCAGAGCTAACAATAAAAATAAAAATGATGTATGAAATCTTCATACATCATTTTTTATATTGTATATTCAAGCTCAATATACTTATGCTCTTTTTCAAACAGAATATGGGTAACATAGTTACCGGTCTCTTTAAAACCTAAATTTAAGTAGCATTTATATGCCGATTCGTTGGTGTCAAATACCGACAGAGTAACGGTTGTTGCTTTTAGGTTGGCTTTTGCGTAGTTTAATGCCGATTGTAACATTTGTTTGCCGTATCCCTTGCCTCTTTTTGTGCTGTCAACAATAATAAGCCCGAATTTATACTTGTCCTGTTGAAGTTTTTGAATAAAGAAATGCCCGATAATATCGCCTTTGTCTTCGGCAATCATACCCAAAAAAACTTCGTTCCTATTTTGATACAGCTTGTTAAATTCTTCGGGCGAAAGCGGATAGTTTTTGAATCTGTCGGCACACCAAAGCCTAAACGCTTTTTCGTCTTCTATCCAGTTTACGATAATTTCTGCATCGCTTGATTTATACGGTCTTAATTTCAACATAGTTATAGTCCTTTTTGTAATTAAAGGGAGCTTTATTAAAGCTCCCCCCTTGTGTTTTGTCAATCGAAAAGTCCGTCTTTTTTTACGGAATCCCAGTTTACGTCTAAAACCTTTATGGTCTTAACAGCACTTACTTTTGCTTTTTTCTGGAATACGTAACCCTCTTCCATCAGTTTACGCATAGCCTTCGTAACGTAACCCTTGTCAATTTTGTTTTTTCTTGAAACCGCTTCGACAGTTGCCCAAAACGTAGGATAGCTTCGCTTTCCTTTTTTCTTGTTGTTCTTTTCTGTCAGGGGCTTGAGGTTTGAAAGAATGGCTCTGAAACAGCCATATAATTCTTCATCTCTTCCGGGAAGCTCAAAACTGCTTGATGCACAGTTTTTTAGCTGGGTGCTCATCGCATCTTTAACACCGTAAACAATAACTTCTTTTTTGCGTCTTGTTACAAGAAAGCTGACGGCTGAACTGAAATGACCGTCGCCCGAAAAAATAATAAACGTATCAATGTTGTGTGCTTCTACGGCTTTTTGATAGATATGGTCAAGCATAATAAAATCGGTGAAATCTTTTTTATGGTGGGCAGATGCGTTCTGCGTTTCGATTATGGTGCTTGAAACCTCGCGAATTTTGGGTATTTCAAGACGAATAGCCGTATTTGAAAAATCTGCAAAAAAGATAATGTCTTTTACGTCGTATTTGGTGGAAATTTCATTGAACCAAGCCTTAATATCAGGCTTTTTTTGATGAAGCTTTTCAAGGGAAATATACCAATGCTCGTAATCAACAAACGCTATAGCGTGTGGTTTCTTGTGGCTCGATTGACGTTTAAATATATTAAACATCGAAAAAACCTTCGTCCTCCTTTCTAAAATATTATTTACCAATATATTATACAGCAAACGGTTGAAATAATCAAGTTTTTTCTTATTGTTTAAAAAAATGATTTACATTATATATGTAATTGTGGTATAATATTAGAGATAATAAACAGTTCGGGAGAAAAATATTATGAAAAAAATGCTTGTAATCGACGGAAACAGTATTGTTAACAGAGCTTTTTACGGTATCCGTCCTCTGACTACAAAAGAGGGGTTGCATACAAACGCCATATACGGTTTTGTAAATATATTACTTAAGAATTTGCAGACCCTTTCTCCCGATTATGCGGCTGTTGCTTTTGATTTGAAAGCACCTACGTTCAGACACAAGGAGTATGCCGAATATAAGGCGGGACGTCATGCTATGCCCGACGAACTCAAAATGCAAATGCCTTATGCCAAAAAAGTTGCTTCTGCATTAGGCTTTGCCGTTCTTGAAAAAGAGGGGTATGAGGCTGACGATATTTTGGGTACGCTTGCCAATATGGGTGAACAAAACTCGGTTGAGGTTTTTGTCTTAACCGGAGACAGAGACTCATTACAGCTTATTTCGGATACCACCAAAGTATTACTTTCTGGGAACACCGATACCGTTACTTTTGACAGAGAAAAGTTCTTTGAAAAATACACTATTCAGCCCGAGCAGTTTGTTGACTTAAAAGCTCTTATGGGCGACAGTTCGGATAATATCCCCGGTGTTGCGGGGGTTGGCGAAAAAACGGCTATCAAGCTTATAGCCGCAGAGGGCAGTCTCGAAAAGTTATACGAGGGCATTGAAACTAAAGATATTTCGGCTTCTCTCAAGCAAAAGCTTATTACTTCAAAGGATATGGCTTTTTTGTCGCAGTTTTTGGCGAGAATCGAAAGAAACGCGCCATTGGAACTTGGTTTGAATGATATTGAATACAAAGGTTTTGTTTCAGATGTTTTAACTGATTTGTTTACAGAGCTTGAATTCTTTAATTTTATAAAAAGGCTTGAGCTTACAAAAGAAGAGGCTTCGGTTGAGTATAGGACTTTGACAGATTTGTCTTCATTAGATAAAGAAAAAATATATGCGGTTGATATAACTGAAAGTGTGGTCAGCATAGTTTCCGATAAAGTGGCTGTTAAAGCGGATATAGCAGACTTATACGATTTTCTTGCAGATAAAGACTATAAAAAAGTATTGCTCGATTTGAAAAAAAGCTATGGTGAGTTTGCCGAGATGGGCAAAAAAATTGACGGTATTGTTTTTGACGTAACGCTTGGTGCATATCTTGCCGATTCCAATATGGGTAACTATGATATTGAGCATCTTACGTCATCATTCTTGAATTCTATTTACGAAGAGGGTAAAACCGACAGAGCACAGACGATTTATAAATTATATAACGTACTTCAAAAGACCGTTGAAGAAGCGGGTATGACGAGTCTTTTGCGTGAAATTGAAATGCCCCTTGCTTGTACTCTTTCAAATATGGAAAGACGCGGTTTCAGAATAGAAAGAGAGGGACTTGCGAAATACGGCGAGGTTTTAGCGAGAATTGCCGAGGAGTTAACGGGCAGAATATACTTTGCCGCAGGTTGCGAATTTAATATAAACTCGCCGAAACAGCTTGGAGAGGTTCTTTTTGAAAAACTACAGCTTCCTGCGGTTAAAAAGACGAAGACGGGTTATTCGACAAATGCCGAGGTGCTCGAAAAATTGAGACCTTATGCACCTATTATTGACGATATTCTCGAATACAGACAGGTCGTAAAATTAAAGAGCACGTACGTTGACGGACTGCTTGCCGTTGCCGACGAAAACGGAAAGGTGCATACAACGTTTAAGCAAACGGGTACTGCTACAGGCAGACTCTCTTCGACTGAGCCTAATTTGCAGAATATCCCCGTAAGACAAGATATGGGTAGAGAATTGCGCAGATTCTTTATACCGGAAAGCGATTCCTACGTTTTGATAGATGCCGACTATTCGCAGATAGAATTGCGTTTACTCGCGGCAATATCAGGCGACGAAACTATGACTAACGCTTTTATTGACGGCGTTGATATTCATACGGTTACGGCGTCGCAGGTGTTCAATACGCCCATTGAGTTTGTAACTCCCGAGCAGAGAAAGAGGGCAAAGGCTGTTAACTTCGGTATTGTTTACGGTATGGGTGATTTTTCTCTTGCTTCGGATATAAAGGTTACGAAAAAGCAGGCGGGCGAATATATACAGAGTTATTTTGCAACCTATCCTAAAGTTGACGAATACTTGAAAAATACCGTTGAAAAAGCTAAAGAAGACGGATTTGTTACAACTCTTTACGGACGAAGAAGATATATTCCCGATTTGAAGTCGGGGAAGGCAGTTTTACGTAAGTTTGGCGAAAGGGTGGCTATGAACAGTCCCTTGCAGGGAACTGCGGCGGATATTATAAAGATAGCTATGATAAATACCGAAAAGGCGTTGAACGAAAGCGGTATTGATGCCAAGCTTATATTGCAGGTACACGACGAGCTTATCGTTGAAGCTAACGTTAGCTGCGAAGAACAAGCGAAAGAAATTTTGCAGAGAGAAATGGAAAACGCTGTTAAGCTGTCAGTTCCGTTGACTGTGGAAATTCAAAGCGGAAAGAATTGGTTTGAGTGTAAGTAGAAAATAGGGGAGGGTTAATGATGCCCCTTCTTTGGGAGGGGTGTCTTGCCAAAGATAAAACTAAAGGTTTGAAAAAAAGAAATCTGGCAAGACGGGGTGGGGCTAAAAGAAAGTAACTTAAGGGCAGCCCCCTTCCGTCAGCTACGCTGCCACCTCCCCCAATGGGGAGGCTTAGTAGTGCACCTTTCATTAGTTTTGCTGATAATGTTGTGAGAGTAAAGTTTTATGGACAATTTTAAAATAAAAAAGAATGACTCTCTTTTGAAATTTGCAAAAGAGTTGCGAAAAAATATGACTCCGCAAGAAAAACATCTTTGGTATGATTATTTAGGCAAATATCCGATAAAAATATATCGCCAACGAATTATAGACAACTTCATTGTGGATTTTTATTGTGCAAAAGCGAAGCTTGTAATAGAGCTTGACGGTTCACAACATTTTACACCCGACGGAAAACATTATGATTTGCTCAGAACTGATGTTATAGAAAAATATAAACTTAAAGTAATTCGTTTTTCTAACAATGATGTTGATAACAAATTTAATGGTGTCTGTTCTGTGATTGACAGAACGATACAAGAAAGAATAAGCGAAAAAGAAAAGTCGATAGATTAAAATTCTATCGGCTTTTTTGTATCCCTCTCCGTCACACTAAAGTGTGCCACCTCTCCCGTAGGGAGAGGTGAAAGTGCCCCTTCTTTGGGAGGGGTGTCTTGACAAAGATTAAACTAAAGATTTGTAAAAATGTGATTTGGCAAGACGGGGTGGGGCTAAAAGAAAAGTAACATAATGACAGCCCCCTTCCGTCGCTGTGCACCACCGTCTACTGCGGTCCGGTCACGGCTCGGCTCTAACAGTCCACGGACTATTATTCACTACCTCGCCGCCGCTTCGCTACCCAATGGGGAGGCAATTATTTTTCTTCGTATGTCAAACTTATAATATAATCATTTATGACAATGATTTTAAATAAACACTAAGCAGCTGCAAAGCTGTTTCTTTTTCTTTTGGAGAAATCGAATTGAGCCTTTCAAACAATTCTTCTTGTCTGTTTGTATATGACGGATTGTCATTTGTCAATATTTCGTCAGGGGTGATATGCAGTACGTTGCATATTTTCAAGATGGTTTCAATCCGCATATTGACCGAGCCGCGTTCAATATCTGCATAGGTACGGTCTGCCAATCCTGCGGCTTCGGCTACCTCCGCTTGAGTTAATCCTGCTTTCTTGCGGAGAGTGTACAATTTGTTGCCTATGGAGTGGAAATCAAAAATTAGCATTATAACTCCTCCTCGTGTTTGTATATAGGAATTATAACTCCAAATCGCCTTGACAAATAGGAGTCAAAACTATATAATTATAGGAAGAATAGCTCCTGTATATTCAAGGGCAGTCTTTTTGGGGGAAAATTATGAGAAAGATAGTTATATTGTTTTGGGCAGTATTTATATGTATATTTGCCATAGGGTGTGAAAAAAATACTGAAAACGCTTTTAAAGTTGGAAGTAATCGGGGAGTAAGTGTAAAATACGGAAAAGATAACGGAGAAACCAAAATTGAACCCACTATAAAAGATTCTTTTATTAGCGAATGGGTTGAATGTGAGAATGTAATTCAAAAATATCGCGTGGCAGGTGATAAAGAGTGGAAAACTTTATCTGCTGAAAAATGGATAGCATATATTGACGGATTGTTTTTATATACCCCTGACAAGCCATACTATTTGAAATACAGATGTTTTACAGAAAATCACGGGTGGTTGGAGCCTGTATCCAGTTGGGAAAACGGGAAATATGATTATGCCGGTCTGCCGGGAGAAACAATAACGGATATCGACATTGAGGTTTGGGATCATAAAGGGAAAGTTGATAATAAATATATTGTTTTGTATCGTGTAAAAAATGTTAGCGGATGGTTGGAATGGAAAACCAGCGGGCAGAATGCATTAACAAGACAAATAATGAATGACCATAAGATTTTAAACGCGGGAGTTCTCGGTGGGAGTGTGCTGAAGCGCGTTAATGGAATTGAGATAAGAATATTTGAAAAAAGAGATAACACAGTTATTCCGAATGAAACTGCAAAAATTTTAGACGCTCCGTACATATATCAAAATATTAAATATCCGAATGGGTGTGAAAGTGTAAGTGCGGTTATGGCACTGAAATATTGGGGAATTGATATTACTGTAGACAGGTTTATTGACAAATATCTTGCCAAAGGAAAAAATCCGATTGTAAACGGTATTGGGCCTGATCCCGATGTTGTATATTGCGGAGATCCAAGATTGCAGAGTGGATGGGGATGCAATTCTCCCGTTATTGCAAAAGCAATGGAAAAAATAGTTGCGTCTCTCAAATATGAGGTTAATAATATCTATGGCAAAACACTGAGTGAACTGTGTGAGCAATATATTGACAAAGACATCCCTGTTATAATATGGGCAACTGTTGATATGATTGACAGCAGCGATGACAGCTATTTTGCCGAGTGGGTTACGGAAAGTGGAAAGAATATCAGATATAACAAAAAGCTCCATTGTTTACTGTTAGTCGGGTATGACAATGAACATTATTATTTTAATGACCCGATGAAGATGCATAAAGGAGTAACAAATTATATAGGATACAAAAAGAAAGCAGTAGAAAAAGCGTATGATATACTTGGTAAACAAAGTATAGTTATAATCCCGAAGTGACACATAAAGGAGCTGAGTTATTAACTCAGCCCCTTGCTTCTTTTTTGTCGAGTGATTGTTTCACGTCGATTATTCTTTGGTTTGATGAGCCTCGGAATTTCAGTGAAATATCTTTTAATTCTTCAACAAATTCGCCGTCTACCAATGTATCTATCAATGAAAGCATATCAAGAGTCGTATCTGTAAAGGCTCTTGATTTTTGTTTACCTATAAGTTCTTCAAACGTATAACCCGAATAACACCAAATATTCTTCTCGGGCATTTCTTGTCTTATCCTTTTCAGCAGATTGACAAGAACTTTTTGGTTTTCGGGTTCAAAGGGTTCGCCGCCGAGCAAAGATAAGCCCTCAATATAGCTCGGTTTCAAGGCTTCAATTATCTCGGCTTCAGTCTCTTCGGTATATTCCTTACCAAAGCAAAAGTTCCACGTATCCGGATTAAAGCACCCTTTGCAGTGGTGGGTACAGCCTGACACAAACAGGCTGACTCTAACTCCCGTACCGTTCGCAACGTCTGTCTTTTTTATTTCGCCGTAAAACATATCAGAGGTGCAACACTCTTTCTTTTATCTCTTGTGTTCTGCCCTGATTCCAATACTGTGTACCGATATAACCGCAGGTTCTTCTTGCAACGTTTATCTTATTCTGGTCTGTGTTACCGCATTTGTGGCATTTCCAGATAAGCTTATTATTCTCGTCGTTTTCGATAAGAATCTCGCCGTCATATCCGCATTCCTGACAGTAGTCGCTCTTGGTGTTCAGCTCGGCATACATAATATTATCGTAGATAAACTGCATAACCGAAATAACTGCCTCAAGGTTATCCTGCATATTGGGAACCTCAACGTACGAAATAGCACCTCCGGGGGAGAGAAGCTGGAATTTTGATTCTATCTTCAGTTTTGTAAACGCATCAATATCTTCTGTTACGTGGATATGGTAGCTGTTTGTAATATAACTCTTATCGGTAACTCCCTTTACAATACCGAAGCGGTTCTGCAAACATTTCGCAAACTTATAAGTCGTACTTTCAAGGGGAGTGCCGTAAAGTGAATAGTCGATATTTTCGTCAGCCTTCCATTTTGCCGTATATTCGTTAAGCTTCTTCATAATTTCAAGTCCCAACGCTTCGCCCTCGGGCTCGGTAAGCTTCTTACCGTTAAGAGCCATAACGCACTCCCAAAGTCCTGCATATCCGAGAGAAAGTGTACTGTAGCCGCCGTGCAGATATTTGTCTATCTTCTCGCCCTTTTCAAGTCTTAATAATGCACCGTGCTGCCAAAGAATAGGAGCAGCATCGGAGGTTGTGCCGGTAAGTCTTTCGTGTCTGCACTGCAAAGCCTTGTGACAGAGTTCCATTCTTTCGTCGAAAATTTTCCAGAACTCGTTCATATTGCCCTTTGCGGAAAGGCCGATGTCAACGAGATTTACAGTAACAACGCCCTGATTAAATCTTCCGTAATACTTGGGTTTACCGTTTTCGTCAAGGTACGGGGTAAGGAAGCTGCGGCAACCCATACATGTATAGCAGTTACCGTTACCGTTTTTATCAACCTTATTCTGAAGCATAATCTTTTCGGAAATATAGTCGGGTACCATTCTCTTTGCCGTACATTTCGCGGCAAGCTTGGTCAAGTAGAAGTAAGGTGTGCCTTCCTTAATGTTATCCTCTTCAAGCACGTAGATAAGCTTGGGGAATGCGGGGGTTACCCAAACGCCGTCTTCATTCTTAACCCCCTGGTATCTCTGCAGCAGCACTTGCTCTATTATAAGAGCTAAGTCCTTCTTCTCTTGTTCGTCTTTTGCTTCGTTCAAATACATAAAGACGGTAACGAAGGGCGCTTGTCCGTTCGTCGTCATCAGTGTTACTACCTGATACTGTATAGTTTGAACTCCGCGGCTTATTTCTTCCATAAGACGTCTTTCGACAATGGTATTTATCTGTTCTTCTGTGGGCTTGATTCCGACGAGCTCGTTCTCTTCGAGTACACTCTTGCGAATCTTGTTTCTTGAAATGTTAACGAAAGGTGCAAGGTGGGTAAGGCTGATGCTCTGACCGCCGTACTGGTTACTTGCAACCTGTGCTATAATCTGTGTCGCTATATTACAAGCTGTCGAAAAGCTGTGGGGTTTTTCAATCTTAGTACCGCTTATAACAGTGCCGTTCTGGAGCATATCTTCAAGATTTACAAGGTCGCAGTTATGCATTCTCTGTGCGTAGTAATCTGAATCGTGAAAGTGGATAATACCTTCCTTGTGCGCCTGTACAATGTCTTGGGGCAAAAGTATTCTGTCTGTAATGTCGCGGCTTACCTCGCCTGCCATATAGTCTCTCTGTACGCTGTTTACCGTCGGGTTCTTGTTAGCGTTTTCCTGCTTAACCTCTTCGTTCTTGCAGTCAATAAGAGAAAGGATTCTTTCGTCTGTGGTGTTTGCCTTTCTTGCAAGTGAACGAATATATCTGTACTTGATGTAGTTTCTTGCAACGTTGTATGCACCGTGCTTCATTATTTCGCTTTCGACCATATCCTGTATCTCTTCAACTCCAAGTGCACGGCCGAGCTTTTCGCCCTCGCCTCTTACGTGAAGTTCAATAGCATCAATATACGGGGTGGAAAGTCTTTCGTTTTCGGGAACTGTCTGGTTTGCTTTTGCTATAGCTTTTCTTATCTTATCGCCCTCATAAACCACTTGGGCACCGCTTCTTTTTATAATGTTCATTTAATTCTCCTTTGTATCTTCGTCTTTCCCTTTACTTATAGTAATCTTTATCTTTCCCTGTTTAGTTTGTATATTATAACACGCACAATATATAGATGTCAATAGTTTTGTCAATCACTATATATTGTATATCTGGTGTGGTTGGCTAAGAGCGGAAAGGGGAGGGAGAAAATGAAAAAAAGGCTTGATTTTATGTGGTTTTTTGGGGATTGATAGGCAGTTTTTTATAACTAAAAAAGTCGTCGGCTTACACCGACGACACAATATGTAGAAGAAAAATTTTTTTAGAAAAAACACGTAATAAATTAGAGTGTTAAACTGTTGATAATGCACATAGAAATATATGGGAGTGTATTATTCGTTCTTCAATTCTTCGAGGCAGTGCTTACATATAAGCTTTCCCTTGAAATATGTAATATCGTCTGCATTCCCGCAAAACAGACAAGCGGGCTGATACTTCTTTAAAATGATTTTGTCGTCGTCTGTAAAAATTTCAATTGAGTCGCTTGTGGAAATATCCAAAACGTTGCGAAGCTCAATCGGTATTACAAATCTGCCGAGAGAGTCGATTTTTCTTACTATACCTGTAGATTTCATGATTAAATTCCCCTTTTTTTAATAATAATTCTGCTAATTTCTATGATATTCTACCATAAATATTATAATTTGTCAATAATTTCCAAAAAAATTTTAGGAGTTTTTTATTATGATAGGTAAAATATGCGGTTTGATTTGCGTATTATCGTTTATATTTGGTCTTGTTACCGGAAACGTCGGTCAAATGAATGAGGCAATATTTGAGGGAGCTTCCAATGCTGTTTCTTTGACTGTATCGTTGATAGGTACAATGTGTCTGTGGAACGGTATAATGCGGGTGGCTTCTGCTTCGGGATTAATTGAAAGGTTTTCAAGGGTTATGGCACCGTTGCTAAAATTTCTTTTTCCCGATGCATACAGAAAAAATAACGGTTTGGGGGAAATTGCAGTAAGTATAAGTGCAAATGTTTTTGGAATAGGAAACGCTGCAACGCCATTGGCTATTAAGGCTATGGAGAGGTTACAGCAAAACAACAATAACAAAACAGTTGCGTCAAATGATATGGTTATGTTTACGGTCTTGGGAACGGCGTCTTTGGATTTGTTTCCAACAACACTTATTGCCCTCAGGCAAACTGCGGGGAGTGTTAATGCCGTAGAGGTAGTGGTGCCTATATGGATATGTTCGTTTGTTACGGCAGCTTTAGGTGTTATTTTAGTTAAGATATTTTGTTTTCAAAAGGCATAATATAATATATATAATAAAATAGGAAGGAAATTTTCGGAGAGAAAGCGAATGTATGCAGTATCAAAGTTAATAGTACCGTTGGTTTTGGCGTTGACGGGATTGGGAATGTTTTTTTCAAAGAAAGATTTGTTTACCGAGTTTACAGTGGGGGCAAAAGAGGGAATGAAAACGGCTGTGGGGCTGTTGCCCACTTTGGTGGCTCTTATTTCTGCTATTGCCATGTTTAATGCGAGTGGGGCTGCCGATGCTTTGGCAAAGTTTCTTGCACCTATGGGGAGTAAAATTGGTATACCGTCGGAAATAATCCCTCTTATACTTGTCAGACCGCTTTCGGGTGGAGCATCTACTGCTTTGATTGCCGATATTTTTGAAAAATACGGTGCAGATAGCTTGGCGGGACGGTGTGCATCGGTTATTGCAGGGTCATCAGATACCCTTTTGTACATAATTTCAGTCTATTTTGGGGCTGTGGGGGTCAAAAAAACGCGTGGAACTGTCCCTGTTGCCTTTATTGTGGCATCTTTTTGCGTTGTTTTAGCCGTTTTTTTGTGCAGAATCTTCTTTTAATTCGCCAAAATTGTGCATAATGTTGATAAAAATGGTTAAAAATAGGGAAAAGTTCTACGAATATGATAGATAAAAATATGTAAAACTATTGCAATTATGGGGAGATTATGATATAATCATAAGGCTTGATGTGCGTTGAAGCGAGAGGTTGCTGCAGAAATGCAGGTAATTTTCGTGGAGTATGTCCGATATTTAACCGGGCGACAGCAAATTGCTAAACACTTTCCCGTGCCTTTTGGTGCGGACGTTACCCGGATTTTGCCAAGAGTTGCAGGCAAATTCCGTTTTTTGTAGGGTCCATCGCAAAACACCCGGAAGAGTGTTAGAAACAATTTCGGCCCTTTTAAATGGAGTGTATTATTTAAAAGGAGGCAAAAACAAATGGCAGTTATTGAGAAACTCAGAATCCGTCTTAAGAGCTACGATCACACATTGATCGACCAGGCTTCAGAGAAGATCGTTGAGACAGCGAAGAGAAACGGTGCTAAGGTATCCGGTCCTATTCCGCTTCCCACCGAAAAAGAGGTAGT
Source organism: Eubacteriales bacterium (assembly GCA_045587445.1). GTDB lineage: Bacteria > Bacillota > Clostridia > Oscillospirales > CAG-272 > RGIG1995. The sequence continues at coordinate 63,339 of JAZNCH010000062.1, forward strand.
TACGATCCTTCGTGCTGTTCACAAGTATAAGGACAGCCGCGAACAGTTCGAATTGAGAACTCACAAGCGTCTTATTGACGTAATCAAACCGTCAGAAGAAGCAGTTAAGGCTTTCACAAGTCTTGAGCTTCCCGCCGGTGTTGAAATTGAAATCAAGTTGTAATAAAAATTACGGCTCTGATATGAGACCGAAAGGTCTCCGGTCACGTTGGATTTTCCAACCAATAACCTAACAGGAGGAAAAAGAAAGATGAAAAAAGCGATCATCGGTAAGAAACTCGGGATGACACAGATTTTCGATGAAAAAGGCAACGTAATTCCGGTAACCGTAATCGAAGCGGGACCCTGTGTGGTTTCGCAGATCAAAACAAACGAAACAGATGGTTATGAGGCAGTTCAGCTCGGCTTTATGGATATAGCCGAAAGAAAGCTGAGCAAGGCTGAAGCGGGTCACTTGAAGAAGGCCGGCGTTTCCATGAAGAAGCACTTGAAAGAATTCAGACTCGACGACATTTCCGGCTACAAGCTTGGCGATACCGTCACCGCAGACATCTTTGCCGCAGGTGAAAAGGTCGACATTACCGGTATTACAAAGGGTCATGGTTACACAGGTGCTATCAAGAGATGGAACCAGCACACTCTTATGAAGACTCACGGCGTAGGTCCTATTCACCGTCAGTCAGGTTCTATGGGTGTTATTGACCCCGCGAGAATCTTTAAGAACAAACACATGGCAGGTCAGTACGGTAACGAACAGGTTACAGTTCTTAACCTCGCTGTTGCAAAAATCGATGCAGAAAAGAACATTATTGCTGTAAAAGGTGCCGTTCCCGGTGCTAAAGGCGGTATCGTGTTCATCCGCAATGCGGTTAAAGCGTAAGCGGAAGGAGGAAATAAGTAATGCCAAACGTAAAAGTAGTTAATATGGCTGGTAAGGAAGTTGGAGAAATCGCTCTTAACGATGCAGTATTTGCTGTTGAAGTTAACGACGCTGTAATCCACTCTGCAGTCAGAGCATATCTTATGAATCAGAGACAGGGTACACAGTCAACTCTTACTCGTACAGAGGTTTCCGGTGGCGGTAGAAAGCCTTGGAGACAGAAGGGATCCGGTCGTGCAAGACAGGGCTCCACAAGATCTCCTCAGTGGACACATGGCGGCGTAGCACTTGGTCCTAAGCCCCGCGAATACAGAGTTACCCTGAACAAGAAAACAAAACGTCTTGCACTCTTGGGTGCGCTTTCCGATAAGGTTGCTAACGGCAACATGATTGTTGTTGACAGCATCGCAACTGAGGAATACAAGACAAAGACCATGAAAGCAATGCTTGAAGCTATCGGCGCAGCAAAGAAGACATTGGTAGTGCTTTCCGAAGTAGATGCCAAGGTTATCAAGAGCTTCGCAAACATTCCCGGAGTTAAGACAGCTCAGGTCAACACTATCAACGTGTACGACGTATTGAACTGCGACAGCTTCGTAGTTGCTCAGGCAGCGGTTTCTAAGATGGAAGAGGTGTACGCATAATGAAAACAGCACAGGATATTATTGTCAGACCGATCATTACAGAAGACAGTATGGCGAGAATTGCTGATAAGACATACACCTTCGAAGTAATGAAGAGTGCAACCAAGCCCGAAATTGCAAGTGCAGTTGAAGAGCTTTTCAAAGTTAAGGTTGCTGATGTAAATACGATCAACATGAAGAAGAAGCCCAGAAGAGTTGGCGTTCATGCAGGCTATAAGAAAGCTTGGAAGAAAGCTATCGTTACTCTTACTGAAGATTCCAAGACAATCGAATTCTTCGATGGCATGATCTAATGAAGGAGGAGTACAGAAATGGCAGCTATTAAATACAAACCGACTACTCCGTCGAGAAGACACATGTCAGCTCCTTCTTTCGACGAAGTAACAAAGTTTACCCCCGAAAAGAGTCTTCTTACAACACTTAAGAAGCACTCCGGCCGTAACAGCTACGGTAGAATTACTGTTCGCCATAAGGGTGGCGGTAACAAAAAGAAATACAGACTTATCGACTTCAAGCGTGAAGTTGCAGGTGCTGAAAAGGTTATCGGTATTGAATACGATCCTAACAGAACCGCTTACATTGCACTTCTCGAAAATGAAGCAGGCGATAAGAAGTATATGGTAGCTCCTGCAGGACTTACAGCAGGCGACACTGTTTACACAGGCGCTGACGCTGACATTAAAGCAGGTAACACGCTTCCTATAGAAAACATTCCCGTTGGTACATTCATTTACAACATTGAGTTGTACCCCGGAAAAGGCGGCCAGTTGGTTCGTTCTGCAGGCGCCGCAGCACAGCTTATGGCTAAAGAAAACGGTATGGCGCAGGTTCGTTTGCCCTCCGGTGAAGTTCGTCTCGTTCGTCTTAACTGCCAGGCTACAATCGGTCAGGTTGGTAACATCGAGCACGACACCGTTAAGATCGGTAAAGCAGGACGTAAACGCCACATGGGTATCCGTCCCACAGTTCGCGGTTCTGTAATGAACCCCGTTGACCACCCTCACGGTGGTGGTGAAGGCCGTTCACCTATCGGTCAGCCCTCTCCTGTTACCCCTTGGGGTAAGCCTGCACTTGGTTACAAGACACGTAATAAGAAGGCTAGAACCGAAAAATTCATTTTGAAGCACAGAAACGGCAAATAAGAAGGAGGTACCGATAAATGAGCAGAAGCTTGAAAAAGGGACCGTTTGTCGAAGAAAAGCTTTTCGCGAGAATTGCTGCGATGAACGAAGCCAATGAAAAGAAAGTTATAAAGACATGGTCAAGGGCCTCCACAATATTCCCGGAATTTGTAGGTCACACCATAGCAGTTCACGACGGTAGAAAGCATATCCCGGTATACATTACCGAAGATATGGTTGGACACAAGCTCGGTGAATTCGCACCTACAAGATTGTTCAAGGGCCACTCCGGTTCCAAGACAAGTAACACGAAATAAGACGGGAAATGAAGGGAGGAATCATCCGTAATGGAAGCAAATGCACAGGTAAAAGAAGCAAGAGCGATTCTCAGATATGCCAGAATTTCACCGCGTAAGGTAAAGATTGTACTTGATCTTATCAGAAACAAGGACACGGAGAAAGCACAGGCAATCCTCAAGAATACCCCCAACTCAGCAGCTGAGTATCTTCTCAAGTTGTTGAACAGCGCTGTTGCTAATGCAGAAAATAACTTCAATATGGACGGCAAAAACCTTTATGTATCGGAATGCTACGTATGCCCCGGCCCCACTCTTAAGAGAATGATGCCCAGAGCAAGAGGTTCCGCAGACAGAATATTGAAGAGAACAAGCCATATGACAATTGTCGTAAAAGAAAGAGTATAAGAAAGGAGCAAGCGAAAATGGGTCAGAAGGTTAATCCCCACGGCTTACGTGTGGGCGTAATTAAAAACTGGGATTCAAGATGGTTCGAAAAAGACGAGTGCTTTGGCGATACGCTTGTATCCGACTATAAAGTAAGAAATTATCTTAAGAAGAGTTTGCAGGCTGCAGGCGTTCCTAAGGTTGAGATTGAACGTGACAGTGCAAGAGTAAGAGTGTTCATTCACTGTGCTAAGCCCGGTATGATTATCGGTCGTGGTGGCGCAGAAATTGAAAAGCTCCGCCTTACACTTGAAGGTATGCTCAACAAGCCCGTATCTGTAAACGTTGTAGAAGTTAAGTATCCTGATCTCAATGCACAGCTCGTTGCTGAAAGCATTGCAGGACAGCTTGAACGCAGAATTTCGTTCCGCCGTGCTATGAAACAGGCAATCGGTCGTACAATGAGACTTGGTGCTAAGGGTATCAAGGTAACATGTAGCGGTCGTTTGGGCGGTGCTGAAATCGCAAGAAGTGAGCACTATCATGAAGGTACTATTCCGCTTCAGACACTTCGCGCTGATATCGAGTATGGCTTCTTTGAAGCAAACACAACATACCGTAAGATCGGTGTTAAGGTTTGGATCTATAAGGGCGAAGTACTTCACGACGGCAAGAACCGCTTTGCAGAAGCAAAGGTAGACGTTAAGCCCGACAAGCGTGACCGTCGCGACAATCGTCAGAGACGCGACAGAAACGACCGTGCTCCTAGAAGAGAACGCAAAGAAGGGGGCGCAAAGTAAGCTATGTTAATGCCTAAGAGAGTAAAATACAGACGCGTACAACGCGGTAGACTTAAAGGTAAGGCAACCCGTGGCAACACTATCACATACGGTTCATACGGTCTCGTAGCTACAGAACCCGCTTGGATTACAAGCAACCAGATAGAAGCAGCCCGTATTGCTATGACACGTTACGTAAAGCGTGGCGGTAAAGTTTGGATTAAGATTTTCCCGCACAAGCCTATAACAGAAAAACCTGCTGAAACTCGAATGCCTTCCGGTAAAGGTTCTCCCGAATACTGGGTAGCTGTTGTTAAGCCCGGAAGAGTAATGTTTGAAATGGACGGCGTTGAAGTTGAAGCTGCAAGAGAAGCTATGCGTCTTGCATCCCACAAGCTTCCTATTAAGTGCAAGTTTGTAGTTAAGGAAAGCGCTGCATCCGAAGATGAGGAGGTATAAGCCGTGAAAGTTGAAGAAATCAGAAAATTAACTTCCGAAGAGCTCAATGCAAAGCTTGCTGAGCTTAAGGGCGAACTGTTTAACCTCCGCTTCCAGCATTCGATAAACCAGCTTGACAACCCTCACAGAATTGCAGATGTCAAGAAGGATATCGCACGCGTAATGACAATTCTTCGTGAGAAGAACGCTTAAGTTGCAGGAAGGAGAAACAGTCATGAGTGAAGTAGTTCGTAATCTCAGAAAAGTCCGTGTTGGTAAAGTTATTTCCAATAAGATGGAACAGACAATCGTTGTTGCAATCGAAGACAACGTTAAGCACCCCAAGTACGGCAAGGTTATTAAAAACACAATCAAACTTCATGCACACGACGAAAAGAACGAGTGCAATGTTGGCGATAAAGTTAGCATAATGGAAACAAGACCTCTCTCTAAGACGAAGAGATGGAGACTTGTTGAAATCATCGAAAAGGCGAAGTAATAAAGTAGATACGTCGAAAATCGTATCGAAAAGGAGGAAACGCAGTGATACAACAGCAATCATATATGAAAGTGGCGGACAACACCGGCGCTAAAGAACTTATGTGTATTCGCGTGCTCGGCGGAACAGGCAGACGTTATGCAAACATCGGTGACGTTGTAGTTTGTTCAGTTAAAAAAGCTGCTCCCGGCGGCCAGGTTAAGAAAGGCGAAGTCGTAAAGGCTGTAGTCGTAAGAACAGTTAAGGGCATCAGAAGAAACGACGGTTCATATATCAAGTTCGGCGAAAACGCTGCTGTTATAATTAAAGAAGATAAGAACCCGAGAGGAACACGTATCTTTGGTCCTGTAGCGAGAGAGCTTCGTGAAAAGGATTATCTTAAGATATTGTCCCTTGCTCCGGAAGTACTTTAAGGAGGTATTATCATGAATAAGAAGGTTCACGTAAGAAAAGATGATACTGTAGTTGTTATTTCCGGCGACGATAAGGGCACTAAGGGCAAGGTAATTGAAGTCTCCCCCGAGGAAGGCAAGGTTATCGTTGCAGGTGCGAACATCGTAAGTAAGCATGTTAAACCCAGAAGACAGGGCGAAGCAGGCGGTATCATCAAGGTAGAAGGCGCTATGTACGCAGACAAGGTACAGATTTACTGCTCCAAGTGCGACAAGGGCGTTAGAATCAAACATGAAATTAAAGACGGCAAGAAGATCCGCGTTTGTGCAAAATGCGGTCAGGCGCTGTAAGAATTGCGGAGGTAGAAAACAATGGCAAGACTCAGAGATTATTATAAGTCAGAAGTAGCCCCCGCTCTTATGAAGAAGTTCAATTACAAGAGTGTAATGCAGATTCCCCGTTTTGACAAGATCGTTATCAACGTTGGTACGGGCGACGCTAAGGATAACTCAAAGGTAATTGAAAACGTTATCGAAGAAGTAACAATGATATCCGGCCAGAAGGCAGTTCCCACATACGCTAAGAAGTCCGTTGCGAACTTCAAGCTCAGACAGGGAATGAAGATCGGTGTTAAAGTAACACTCAGAGGCGAAAAGATGTACGAATTTATGGATCGTCTTTTCAACTTCTCCCTTCCCCGTGTTCGTGACTTCAAGGGTATCAACCCCAACGCTTTCGACGGCAGAGGTAACTACTCTCTTGGTTTGAAAGAACAGTTGATTTTCCCTGAAATCGAATACGATAAGGTTGATAAGATTCGCGGTATGGATATCGCATTTGTAACGACAGCTCAGACTGATGAAGAAGCAAGAGAGCTTCTCACATTGATGGGCGCACCGTTCGCAAAGTAAAAGGAGGAATAAATCGTGGCAAAGAAGGCAATGGTTTTAAAGCAGCAGAAAACACAGAAGTATTCCACTCGTGAATACAACAGATGTAAAATCTGCGGTCGTCCTCACGCTTACCTCCGCAAGTACGGTATCTGCCGTATTTGTTTCCGCGAGCTGGCTTATAAGGGCGAGATTCCGGGCGTGCGTAAAGCAAGCTGGTAATTAAATTAATCAGTAAAAAAAGCTAATAAAGCTTCCAAACCTGCCGGTAGGAAAGTAAATACTTTAACCCCCGGTATGCAGCCTGTAAAAATTATATAAACAGGCGGCAAGAAATATAACTTGCATATATGGAGGAAATAAAAATGCAAATGTCAGACGTTATTGCTGATATGCTCACACGTATCAGAAATGCAAACAGCGCAAAACACGAAACAGTTGATGTTCCTGCTTCTAATATGAAGAAGGCAATTGCAGACATTCTCGTTGCAGAAGGTTTTGTAAAGGGCTATGAAATCATTGAAGACGGCAAGCAGGGCGTTATCAGAATCACACTTAAGTACAAGAATAAGCAGAGAGTTATCCAGGGTCTTAAGAGAGTATCTAAGCCCGGTCTCAGAGTTTATTCAAACTGTGAAGATATGCCGAAGGTTATGAACGGTCTCGGCATCGCTATCGTATCCACACCCAAGGGCATTATGACCGACAAGAAGGCTCGTAAAGAGAATGTTGGCGGCGAAGTACTTGCCTTTGTATGGTAATCGGGGAGGTAAGAAGAGATGTCAAGAATAGGTAGAAAACCGATTGAAGTTCCTGCAGGCGTAGACGTAAAGATCGAAGCAGGTAACGTTGTAACAGTTAAGGGTGCATTGGGCACAATGACTCAGGCACTTCACAAAGATATGATCATCAAGAAGGAAGGCAACGAGCTTATCGTTGAACGTCCCTCTGAGATGAAAGAGCACAAGGCTCTTCACGGCTTGACAAGAACATTGTTGAGCAACATGGTAGAAGGCGTAACAAAGGGCTTCAGCAAGACTCTCGATATCAACGGTGTTGGTTACAGAGCAGCAAAAGCAGGTAAGACACTTACACTTAACCTTGGTTACTCACATCCTATCACATTTGAAGAAGCAGACGGAATTACAATCGAAGTTCCCAATGCTAACCAGATAATCGTTAAGGGTACAGACAAGCAGAAGGTTGGTCAGCTCGCAGCTGAAATCAGAAGCAAGAGACCTCCCGAACCCTACCTTGGTAAGGGTGTTAAGTACTCCGACGAGAGAATTCGCCGCAAAGCCGGTAAGGCCGGTAAATAATGAAAGGAGTGGAACAGAATGGTATCAAGAAAAGATAGTAAGGCTCAGCGTCTTAAGAGACATAAGAGAATTAGAGCAAAGATTTCGGGTACTACCGAAAGACCTCGCCTTTGCGTATATCGTTCACTTCAGAACATTCAGGTTCAGGTTATTGACGATACTAAGGGCGTAACATTGGTATCCGCATCCACTTTGGAAAAGGCCTTTGCAGGATACGGCGGTAACAAAGAAGCCGCAAAACAGATTGGTAAGACAATCGCTGAAAGAGCTCTCGAAAAGGGCATTACAGAAGTTGTATTCGACCGTGGCGGTAACCTTTATCACGGACGTGTTAAGGAACTCGCAGAAGCTGCTCGTGAGGGCGGCCTTAAGTTCTAAGGAAACAGGAGGAAAGTTTAATGAATCAGAGAATAGATGCTTCGACACTCGATCTTCAGGAAAAACTCGTAGCTCTCAACCGTGTTTCCAAGACAGTTAAGGGCGGTCGTATTGCAAGATTTACAGCAATCATGGTAGTTGGCGACGGTCAGGGCCATGTAGGCTACGGTCTCGGTAAAGCAGCCGAAGTTCCGGATGCAATCCGCAAGGGTATTGAAGATGCAAAGAAAAATATGATTACAGTATCCATGAAGGGTGATACAATTCCTCACGAGGTAATGGGTATCTACGGCGCAGGTAAGGTTCTTCTTAAGCCTGCCGCAGAAGGTACAGGTATCATCGCAGGTGGTACATGCCGTGCCGTTGTTGAAATGGCAGGTATAAAGAACATTCGTGCTAAGTGCCTTCGTTCAAACAATCCTACAAACGTTGTTAAGGCAACATTTGAAGGACTCAAGGCTCTTCGTACAATGGAAGAAATTGCAGCTCTCCGCGACGTAAGCGTAGAAGCTATCAAAGACTAAGGAGGCAGAATTATGGCAAACGTAAAAGTAACGCTCGTAAAAAGCCTCATCGGCGCTAAGCCTAACCAGAAGACAACAGCTAAGTCTCTCGGACTTGGCAAAATCGGTGATTTTATCGTACACGCTGAAGGCGATGTATTGAACGGTAAGATCAAGGTTATTTCCCACCTTGTTAAGGTGGAAAAGATTGAAGGATAAGGAGGAAATACAATGAAACTCCATGAACTTTCTCCGGCAGAAGGCTCCGTAAAGAGCGCATACCGCAAAGGACGCGGTGCCGGTTCCGGTAACGGAAAAACAGCAGGTAAGGGTCATAAAGGTCAGAACGCTCGTTCAGGCGGCGGTGTACGTCCCGGATTTGAAGGTGGACAGATTCCCCTTTACAGACGCCTTCCTAAAAGAGGATTCAAGAACAGATTTGCAAAGGAATATGCTATTGTTAACATAAGCAAGCTTGATGCAAAATTCAACGACGGCGACGTAGTTGATATGGCAGCTCTTGTAGCTTGCGGATTGGTTGGCAAGGAGCTTGACGGTCTTAAGATTCTGGGCAACGGTGAAATCACAAAGAAATTAACCGTAAAAGCTAAAATCTTCTCCGCTGCTGCAAAAGAAAAGATCGAGGCAGCGGGCGGAAAGACTGAGGTGGTATAAAATGCTTCAGACATTGAGAAACGGTTGGAAAATCCCCGAACTTAAGGGTAAGATACTTTTCACACTCATGATAATTATTCTTTATCGTGTTGGTGCGGTTATTCCGGTACCTTACATCAATTCGGAAATGCTTAGCTCTCTTATGCAGAGCTCCGGATCTTTCTTCCAGTATATCAACGTTCTCTCCGGTGATGCCTTTGCACAGGCAACATTGTTTGCTCTCTCGGTTTCACCATATATCACATCACAGATTATTATGCAGCTTCTCGCAATTGCTATTCCCGCTTTGGAAAGACTTTCCAAAAATGGCGAAGAAGGTCAGAAGAAGCTTACACAGATAAGCCGTTACGTAACTATCGGCATAGCTCTTATTACTTCATACGGTTACTACATGTTTATGAGAGTAAACGGTTTGATTTTGAACAAGTCAGTATTTGCAGCAATAGTTGTATTGGCATGTTACGTGGCAGGTTCTGCCTTGATTATGTGGCTTGCTGAACAGATTAATGATTACGGTATCGGCAACGGTGTATCTATTATACTCTTTGCCAATATCCTTTCGGGACTTCCCTCATTCCTCATTAGTATGTTCACACAGATGTTCACAGGCGGTTGGAAAGGGCTTGTATATGCGTTGGTGGTTATAGTTATCGGTCTTGCTATGCTTACATTCATTGTATTTATGAGTGAAAGCGAACGCCGTCTTCCCGTTCAGTACGCGAAGAAGGTTGTGGGCAGAAAGATGTACGGCGGACAGAGCACAAACCTTCCTATTAAGGTTAATATGTCCGGTGTAATGCCGATAATTTTTGCGAACTCCATTCTCGGACTTCCCACTACCATTGCAGCACTCCTCAGCACACCCAAAGAAGGAACCTTCTGGTACAACTTCCTTGAAGTGTTCTCTTATGAGTCTCCCGTATATGCGATTATATTTACAATACTTATAATTGCATTTGCGTATTTCTACATTGCAATCTCCTTTAATCCCGTAGAAGTTTCAAACAACCTTAAGAAGAACGGTGGATTTATTCCCGGTATTCGTCCCGGTAAGCCTACTTCGGACTATATTACAAAAGTTCTTAATAAGATTATTCTTATTGGTGCAATTATGTTGAGTGTTATCGCAGTATTGCCTCTCATTATTAATATGATAGCAACTGCATCGCTCGGCACAGGTATCGGAAGTCTTGCGTTCGGTGGATCTTCGATTATCATCGTTGTAGGTGTTGTAATTGAACTTATACGTGCGATTGAAGCTGAAATGACAATGCGTCATTACAAAGGCTTCTTAGATTAAGGAGACAATATGAAGATAATATTCCTTGGAGCACCCGGCGCAGGAAAGGGTACTCAGGCAGAAAAGATAGCTGAAATCTGCTCGATACCCACCATTTCTACCGGAGCAATCATTCGCGAAGCGATAAAGAACGGAACGGAAATGGGTATTGCTGCAAAGGCTTATACCGAAAAGGGTGCTCTTGTTCCCGACGAAGTGGTAATCGGCATTATTAAAGAACGTCTTACCGCAGACGACTGCAAAAACGGCTTTATTCTTGACGGTTTCCCTCGCACAGTTCCTCAGGCGGAAGCACTTGATGAGCTTGGCGTAAAAATTGATTGCGTCGTTGACATTGATGTTGACGATGCCGACATTGTTGAACGTATGAGCGGACGCCGTGTGTGTGAAGCGTGCGGTATGTCTTATCATATCAAGTATATTCCTACAAAGGATAACAAGACTTGCGACAAATGCGGCGCAAATCTTATAATCCGTAAGGATGACCAGCCCGAAACAGTACTTGAGAGACTTAAGATTTATCACAATCAGACAGAACCTCTTAAAGAGTATTACGGCAAGAAGGGAATCCTTAAGTCCGTTGACGGACGCGGAGATATTGCTGAAATAACAGAATTGATTTTGAAATCAATTCGAGTCTAAAGGCAAAATATATGATACAACTTAAAAACGCAGCTCAAATTGCGATTATGAAAGAGGCAGGCAGAATCACAGGTGAGGCTTTGTGCCTTGCCGGTGAGGCTGTAAAAGAAGGAATATCTACCAAATATCTTGATGATATAATCTACAATCATATTGTGAAATCGGGTGCAAAGCCCAGTTTTCTCGGATACGGCGGCTTCCCCGGAAGTGCTTGTATTTCCATTAATGATGAGGTTATACACGGTATACCGTCGAAGAGAAAAATACTTCAAGATGGTGATATTGTTAAGATAGACGTTGGTGCATTCTTCAACGGATTCCACGGAGACTCTGCCAATACTTTTGCTGTCGGAAACGTTTCCGATGAGGCAAAGAGACTTATTGAAGCAGCTAAGACTTCCTTTGAAAAGGGAATTAAGGTTGCAATGCCCGGGAATCGAATAGGCGATATCGGAAGTGCTATCGAAGAACAGGTAAAAAAATACGGGTTTAGCGTTGTCAGACAGTTTGTCGGACACGGAATAGGTAAAGAATTGCACGAAGATCCAAGCGTTCCCAACTACGGAAGCGCAGGACACGGTGTTAGACTTGCAAAGGGAATGGCACTGGCAATTGAACCTATGGTAAACGCAGGAACTCACGAAGTTTACGTGTTACCTGATGGTTGGACGGTAAAAACCAAAGACGGCAAGTTGTCCGCGCATTATGAACATACGAACATTTTGACGGATGATGGCGTAATATCTACCACTAAAGTAAACTGAAAGTTTTAGTTTATTTTCGGTAGTGTCGCAATTTCTCTTAACTAAAACGCTATAAAGACAAAGAAAGCTTCAGAGACGGTGTGCTTGATGAAGAATACGTCTTTTTAGCTTAAATTAAGAGAGTAAAAAAATGAGAAGCCAAAAAAGATAAAGCATATAAGGCTTGTTGGGATGGCTTGACGGTGATTTAGCACCACTGTTAAAAAAAGCATTTCGACAAAGACCGCGGCAAAAAGCTTTATCGTATCATAATAGTCCTGAAAATCTAAGAAGGAGTGATTGTTTTGCCAAAGGACGACGTTATTGAATTTGAAGGTACCGTGCTTGAGGCTTTGCCCAATGCAACCTTCAAGGTACAGCTGCCCAATGGGCACACAGTTAACGCTCACATTTCAGGTAAGCTTAGAATGAACTATATCTGGATTGTACCGGGCGATAAAGTTACAGTAGAAGTTTCAGTATACGACCTTACAAAAGGGCGTATAACATGGCGCACTAAATAATAATACGCGTAAAGAAAGGACCGGTGTAAAGAAATGAAGGTCAAACCCAGCGTAAAGAAAATTTGTGAAAAATGCAAAATCATTAAGAGAAAAGGCAAAGTAATGGTTATTTGCGAAAACCCTAAGCATAAACAGAAACAAGGCTAAAGAGGTGAATTAATAAATGGCACGTATAGCAGGTGTTGATATTCCAAATGCAAAGCGCATTGAAATCGCTCTTACCTATATATATGGTATTGGCCGTAAAAGTGCAAACGACATCCTCGCAAGTACAGGTATAGACCCTGACAAGAGAGCTAAGGATCTCACAGAGGACGAAGTTGCAAAGCTCAGAGATGAGATTGAAAACAATTATAAAGTAGAAGGTGACCTCCACCGTGAAGTTGCTCTTGACATCAAGAGATTGGTTGAAATCAACTGCTTCCGCGGCATCAGACACAGAAAAGGTCTCCCTGTCAGAGGTCAGCGTACTAAAACAAACGCAAGAACAAGAAAAGGCCCTGCAAAAACTATCGCAAATAAGAAGAAGTAAAGGAGGGTAATACTTCAAATGGCAAAAGCAGCAAATAAAAAGGTTGTAAGAAAGCGCCGTGAGCGCAAGAATATTGAAAAAGGTGCGGCACATATTCGCGCTACTTTCAATAACACAATCGTAACAATATCCGATGTTAACGGCAACGCAGTATCCTGGGCTTCAGCAGGCGAACTCGGTTTCAAAGGCTCTAAGAAGTCTACACCCTTCGCAGCACAGATGGCAGCAGAAACTGCAGCAAAAGCAGCTATGGAACACGGTATGAAGACCGTAGAAGTTTACGTAAAAGGCCCCGGTAGCGGCAGAGAATCCGCAATACGTGCTCTTCAGGCAGTAGGTCTTGATATTACACTTATCAAGGACGTAACACCCATTCCTCACAATGGATGCAGACCGCCTAAGAGAAGACGTGTTTAATACGTAAATAGGAGGAAAAATAAGTTATGGCAAGATATACAGGACCTGCGTGCAGACTTTGCCGCAGAGAAGGTACAAAGCTCTTTTTGAAGGGCGAACGTTGTATGTCAGACAAGTGCTCGGTAGCTCGCAGACCCGCAGCTCCCGGACAGCATGGCGCAAACAGCAAGAAGCTTAAGGAATACGGTTTGCAGCTTCGTGAAAAGCAGAAGGCAAGAAGATACTACGGCGTGCTTGAAAACCAGTTCAAGCACTATTATGAGCTCGCTGCAAAGCAGGAGGGCGTAACCGGTGAAAATCTTCTTTCATTGCTTGAACGCCGTTTTGACAATGTAGTATACAGAATGGGCTTGGCAGAAAGCCGTAAGGAAGCTCGTCAGCTTGTTACACATGGTCATTTCTCAATTAACGGTAAGAAGGCTAACGTTCCTTCTATCATTGTTAAGCAGGGTGATGTTATCGCTCTCAGAGAAGGCGCACGTGCATCTGAAAAGTTTAAGGGCTTGATGGAAGTTATGGAAAGCAACAACGCTCCCAAGTGGCTCGAAGTTGATAACAGTGCTGTATCAGCAAAAGTTATCGCTCTGCCTAAGAGAGATGATATTGACTTCCCGTTCGAAGAACAGCTCATCGTAGAGTTGTACTCAAAGTAAAACAGCACCTCCGTCCACAAAGCCGGAGAAGAAAACCGGCGAAAACCTAAAATTACAGGAGGAAAATTATGATCGAAATAGAAAAGCCCAATATATCCACGATAAACTTAAGCGAAGACGGCTCAAAAGGAAAATTTATTATTGAGCCCCTCGAAAGAGGTTACGGAACAACACTCGGCAATTCACTTCGCAGAGTCTTGCTCAGCTCCCTTCCCGGCGTAGCTGTAACAAGCGTAAAAATTGACGGTGTTCTCCACGAGATTTCGACTATTCCCGGTGTTACAGAGGATGTTACAAACATTATTCTTAACGTTAAGGGAATTACGGCTAAGCTTAACAGCCAGGGACCCAAGACCGTTGTTATTGACGTAACAGGTCCTATGGACGTAACAGCAGGCGATATTAAGCAGGACGCTGACATCGAAGTTCTCAATCCTGACCATCATATTGCAACAGTCAGCGAAAACACTCGTTTGTATATGGAACTTACATTTGATCACGGTCGTGGTTACGTTTCTCAGGAAAAGAACAAGCAGAACAACCAGTCCGTTATCGGTGTTATCTATACCGATTCCATTTACACACCAGTATACAATGTTAGCTACACAGTTGAAAACACTCGTGTAGGTAATATTACTGACTACGATAAGCTTACCCTCGAGGTATTGACTAATGGTACTATCAGTGCCAAAGAGGCAATTTCCCTCGGTGCCAAGATACTCAACGAGCATCTCAATCTGTTTGTAGACTTGTCTGACGAGCCTATCAAGGCAGATATATTAGTTGAGCGCGAAGAAACTAAACTGGAAAAAGTTCTTGAGATGACCATTGAGGAGCTTGAACTGTCCGTAAGAAGCTTCAACTGCTTGAAGCGTGCGGGAATTGATACCGTTCAGGATCTTACAAACCGCACGGAAGAGGACATGATCAAGGTCAGAAACCTCGGTAAGAAATCGCTTGACGAAGTTATTCAAAAATTGCACTCACTTAATCTCGGCCTTAAGAAAGAGGAAGACTGAGGAAAGTGCGACATACGCTCATTTAATTGATATGTAAGAAGGAGGTCCCTTACAATGCCAGGAACCAGAAAACTCGGCAGACCTACTGCTCACAGACAAGCGATGTTAAGAGGTATGGTAACCTATCTCCTTGAGAACGGTTCTATCGAAACAACTCTTACCAGAGCTAAAGAAGTACGTAGCTTGACCGAAAAAATGATTACTCTCGGCAAGAAGAATACTCTTGCTGCTAAAAGAGCTGCTATGGCTTTCGTGACAAAGGAAGACGTAGTAAAGAAGCTTTTTGATACAATTGCACCTGAATACGCTGACAGAAACGGCGGTTACACCCGTATGTACAAACTCGGTCCCCGTCGTGGTGATGGTGCAGAAATGGCTCTTATTAAGCTTGTAGTTGACGAAAAGGTTGCAGAAGAAGCTAAGAAAGAGACAAAGAAGGCTGCAAAGAAAGCAGAAGCTAATGCCGAAGAAGCAAAGGTTGAAGAGGTTAAAGCAGAAGAAGCTACCGAAGAAACCAAAGCAGAATAATTTTAGTTTTAGGGGGGGACTCATGCTTTGGTATGAGTCCCCTATTTGTTTTTTATATTGTGTAAAATAAGCACGAAAAGGAGTACTTTTGATTATGTCAGATAATATAAAAAATAAGGGCGGTATATCCGTCGAAACGGAACATATATTTCCAATAATAAAAAAATGGTTATACTCTGAAAAAGAGATTTTTTTGCGAGAAATTGTAAGTAATGCATCTGATGCAGTTACAAAACTAAAAAGACTTATATCACTCGGAAAAATAAAGGATATTGATGAGGATTTTAAGATATACGTCAGACTTAATAAAGAAGAAAAAACCTTGACCGTAAGCGACAACGGTATCGGTATGTCGCTTGAGGAGGTCAATAAATATATATGCCAGATTGCTCTTTCCGGAGCACTTGATTTTATAAAAGAATATGAGAACGAGGACAGTGCGCAAAACGGAATAATCGGTCATTTTGGACTTGGATTTTACTCGGCGTTTATGGTAAGCGATACCGTTGACGTTATTACAAAGAGTTATACCGGTGCTCCCTCTGTAAAGTGGGTATGCAACGAGGCGGGCGAATACGAGATTTTTGAAGATATTGAAAAGGACGGCAGAGGGACCGACGTTGTAATGCATATAAGCGACAGCGAGGCAGAGTTCTTGGCTGAGGACAAGATTCGTTCTATCTTGAATAAATACTGCTCGTTTATGCCGGTTGAAATATACTTTGGAGTTGAGGGCGAAGAGAAAAAATGTGAACACAATCACGAGGGTGAAGAATGTGATTGCGATTGCAACAAGCCTATAAATGACGTTGAGCCTCTTTGGAAAAAGCTTCCCTCCGAATGTACCGAGGAAGAATACAAGGAGTTTTACAACAAGGTATTTACTGACTTTAAAGAACCTTTGTTCCACATTCACATTAATGCAGATTACCCGTTGAATTTTAAAGGTATTCTTTACTTTCCGAAAATTAACCATGAATATGACAGTCTTGAAGGTCAGGTAAAGCTTTACTATAATCAGGTTTTCGTGGCTGACAATATAAAAGAAGTTATACCGGAATTTATGCTTATGCTCAAAGGCGCACTCGATTGTCCCGAGCTTCCCTTGAACGTTTCAAGAAGCTATTTGCAGAACAGCGCGTACGTAGCGAAGATGTCGGCGCATATCGTTAAAAAAGTTGCCGATAAGCTTAATTCTATGTTTAACACCGAGCGCGAAAAGTATGAAAAGCTTTGGAATGATATTAAGCTCTTTGTTGAATACGGCTGTATAAGAGACCGCAAGTTCTACGAGCGTGTTAAGGGAAGTCTTATGATTGCTCTTACAGATGGCAGATACGTTACAGTTGACGAATATCTTGTAAAAGCTAAAGGAACAAATGAAAATACAGTTTACTATGCGACCGATAAGACGGTACAGGCACAGTATATTTCGCTTTTTGCCGCAAGAGGTATTGAAATAGCGCTTCTTGACAAGGTTATTGATACCTCGTTTATGGGATTGCTTGAAACTGAAAAGAAAATAAAATTTGTTCGTGTTGACGCTGATATTGAGGCGTTAAAGGGCGACGGAGAGTCATTTGAGAATGATAACTTGGCTAATCTTTTCAAGGCTGTAAGCAAGAATGACAAGCTGACAGTAAAATTTGAGGCTCTTGCCGATACAAAGACCCCTGCACTTTTGAATATATCCGAAGAGGCACGCAGAATGGACGATATGATGAAGTTCTATGCGGCGAACGGTGCTATGGAATATATGAATATCCCCGTTGACTCAACTTTGGTACTCAATACGCAGAGTCCTCTTATAAAGAAAATGTCGGACGATGCTGACAGCGAAAAAACAAAGATAGTTGCTCATCAGGTATATATGTTGGCTCTTCTTACGCAGAGACAGCTTAACGCCGACGAGCTTCAAGAGTTCCTCTGCGATAGCTTTAAGCTGCTTGAAGATAACATCTAAAATAATTACAAAGGAAATACGTTATGTCATCTTTTGAAGAGAAAAATCAAATAATTGACGAAAATTTGAAAGATAACGACGGTTTGATAAGCACAACACTTGAAAAAAGGGTAGCACACATAGCAGATAAAGTTGAAATGGTTATCGGGCTTTCGAAAGAAGAGTTGAGAAATCTGTATAAAACAGAATTTGCGTTCAAAGACAGTCGCATACCTTGTCTAACCGAAAATAAGAAGTATTTGTCGGCGGTACACGAGTGCTTAAACCGATTTGATAAGCTGAAATGTATTGACGAACTTTACCACCAGAGAGAGAAAGACGTTGAGGAAGCCGAGAATGATACAGTTTTTAACTCTGATACGGTATCATATCTGAAAAATTCACTTGCGGATATAGCCTTCAACAACTTTTCAAAGCTATTGAAAGACCCGAGGGTCGCATACGGAGAGACATTTTCCGATGTGTGCGAGGACGTGTATTACAGCAGAACCCCATATTGTATACTGCCTATTGAAAACTCTGACGACGGCAGAATGACAAGCTTTTGTAATATGATTCGCAAGTACGGACTTAAGATTGTTCTTACTTGCAACGTCGAAAGTGCAAACGGTAAGACTACCGGATTTGCACTTTTGAAGCGTGATATTGAAAAAATTGAGTGTAAAAGCAGTATATCCGATGGCGAATATGTTGAAATAGGTTGTAACTTTGGTGAAATAATACGCTTACAAGAAGTTTTGCAGGCTGCATCTTATTTCGGTTTTAATTTGCATAATGTTGACTCGTTTCCCATATACTATTCGGAAAAGGAATATTACTTCGACATTATATTTAAAGGAAGCGGGGACTTAAAGAAGTTATTATTCTGGCTCGAGCTCGAAATTCCAAGGTTTGAAATAATTGGAATTTACACACAAATCAAGACAATAAGAAGTAAACGTGGAGGATAAATATGGCTGATTATTTGAGCGAATACAAAAGATGGAAAGAAAATAAGTTTCTTGAAAGCGACGTTAAAGAGGCATTGAAAAAAATGGAAGGTAATGACGATGAAATAAAAATGTGGTTTTCATCTGATATATCTTTTGGTACGGCAGGTCTTCGCGGTGTTATGACTGCGGGAACTAATGCAATGAACGTTTATACCGTAAGCAGAGCGACGCAAGGAATCGCTAACCTTATAAACAGCATTGGAAAGAACGAAAGAGGCGTTGCTATTGCATATGACTGCAGAAATAATTCCGAGAGATTTGCAAAAGTAGCGGCAGAGGTTTTGGCGGCAAACGGCGTAAAAGCATATATTTTTGAGTCGCTTCGCCCCACCCCCGTGCTTTCGTTTGCATTGAGAGAATTAAAATGTATTGCGGGTATAAATATAACCGCATCTCACAACCCCGCAAAGTATAACGGATATAAGGCATATTGGGAAGACGGCGCACAGCTTGCTTCTGAAGAGGCTAATACCGTTGCTGACTATATGAAGCGTACTGATATTTTTGACGACGTAAAGAGAATTGATTTTGATTCAGCAGTTGCCGAGGGTAACATAGTTGTTATCGGCAGAGAGATTGATGAAAAATATCTTGAAAACGTAAAAAAACAGGCTATCTACCCAGAACTTTTTGACAAAGTTGCAGACGATTTGAAAATTGTATATACCCCATTACACGGAACGGGACGTATGCTTGTTCCTGAGATTTTAAAAACCTGCGGACTTCGTCATCTCTATACGGTTGACAGTCAGATGGAACCTAACGGCAATTTTCCCGGTACTCCAAACCCTAACCCCGAGTTTCCCGAGGTGTTTGAAGAGGGCATAAAACTTGCCGAGGAGGTTAAGAGTGACCTTATAATTGCTACGGACCCCGATGCTGACAGAGTGGGTATTATGGCACGTACCAAGCAGGGAGAGTTTAAGACTCTTTCAGGGAATCAAGTAGGCTCTTTGCTTCTTGATTACATTATTACAGCATACAAAGAAAAAGGAATTGAACTCAAACACCCCTATGCCGTAAAGACAATCGTATCTACAGAGCTTGTTACAAAGATTTGTAAAGAAAACGGTGTAAATCTTCACAATGTTCTTACCGGATTTAAGTTTATCGGCGAAGTTATAAAGAACTATGAGAATGCTGGCTATGGCGATTTTTTGCTGGGTTTTGAAGAAAGCTACGGTTATCTTAAAGGAACTTATGCAAGAGATAAGGACGCCGTTGTTGCGACAATGCTTATATGCGAAATGGCGGCGTATTATATGCAGAAGGGTATGACACTCTATGATGCGTTAATAGCTCTCTATGAAAAGTACGGCTACTATTTTGAAGGTGTACAGAACATATATATGGAAGGACTTGACGGTAAAGCTAAAATGGACGCCTTTATGGAAACCCTTAGAAAGAATCCTCTTGAAAGTTTGGGCGGACTTAAGGTTGTATCTGTTCGCGACTATAAAGCGGGTACGATAACCGACGTTGAATCGGGCAAGACAGAGCCTACGGGACTCCCTTCGTCTAACGTGCTTTACTATGAGAATTCAAACGGCGATGTTGTTGTAGTAAGACCGTCGGGAACGGAACCGAAGCTCAAACTCTATTATCTTGTAAACGGTGAAACTGCCGAAAAAGCAAACGCCGCAATAGATGCTTGTAAAGCCACTATGAAGCAATATTTGTGATAAATAAAAAATCCTTTTCCGTTTTAAAATTACGGAAAAGGATTTTTGTTTTATGCGGTGAGGACTTTGCTCTGAAACTAACAAGGGAGCGTTTTTGAAAAAACGCCCCTTAACCCCCAAAAACTTAAAAAAGCGGAGGGGAATCCCCTCCACTGTAAATTTAATATAAATTGTTCGTACAGACCAAGTGGGGCAAGTTCTTTGCCTACTTTCTTCCTTAAAAGAAGCCCTCTCAGTCGACTCCGTCGACAGCTCCCCCGGAGTGGGAGCCTTTTAGCTTGTACAAACACGATATTCGAGGTTTCTTTGCCTACTTTCTTTCCTTAAAAGAAAGTAGGGGGATTTTCTCACTCAAAGGAACTGCGGAGAATGTCACCGACTTTTACTTCAAAGGGAGTTTTTACGTAGACGTACATACCGGGGTGAGGAGCAGATTCAAGGGGCATTTTCTTTTCATCAAGTATTTGGGTTATTTCAAAACCTCTTCCTACCGTACCGGGTGAAAGCAACTCTGCTTTGTCGCCCACTTTAAATTTATTTCTCTGTCTGAAATATGCAAGACTTGTTTCTGCATCGTAAGCCTCAGCTATAGCGTAATAGGACTGTTCACATACGTTCTTATTACCCGTGCTGATGTTCGCTTCCTCGTTAACCTTATCGTAGAAAAAGCCTGTCGAATAATCTCTGTGGCTTACCGATTCAAGCTCGCGTTTCCAAAGCGAATTATAAATATAGTTGTCTTTATCTTTATTATAGCTGTCCATTGCCATTCTATAGGCGTTTGTAACGCAAGCCGTATAATACGCACTTCTCATTCTGCCCTCAATCTTAAAGCAGTTTATACCGCATTCCATAAGGTCAGGAATATGCACAATCATACACATATCCTTTGAAGCCATAATGAACGTTCCCTCGTTCGTCTCGATAACGGGCATTCTCTCGTTGGGGCGTTTTTCTTCTTCGATTTCATACATCTTATAATTCCAACGGCAAGGCTGTGAGCAAGCCCCCCTGTTTGCATCTCTTGCGTTAAGGTTGCCCGAAATAAGACATCTGCCGCTATACGATATACACATAGAACCGTGAATAAAACATTCAAGCTCAAGCTCGGGGGATACTTTGCTTCTTATAGCTCTTATTTCGTCGAAGTTAAGTTCTCTTGCAAGAACTATACGCTTAGCTCCCATTCTGTGCCATGCGTTACAAGATGCATGGCTAACCGAATTCGCCTGAGTGGAAATATGTATTTCCATATCGGGTAATATTCTTTTTACCGTTTCAAATACGCCAATATCCGAAATAATAAGTGCGTCGATATTTGCATCTTTTATCTCGTTCAGGTATTTTTCCAACATCTCGTATTCATACCAGTGCGGCATAGTGTTTACGGTAAGATATACCTTTTTGCCTAAAGCATGTGCATATTTTACGGCTTCATATATTTGTTCTACGCTGAAATTCGTTGCCGCAGCTCTCATACCGAAGACGTTACCTGCCATATACACGGCATCGGCACCGTAAAGTAGGGCGCTTTTTAGTTTTTCCATATCTCCCGCAGGAGACAAAAGTTCAATACTCATTCTTTCACCTTAAATTTTATCCCCGCGAAAACACACGCGGGGATAAATATCATTTTTAATTACCTGCAGCCGCTGCCGCGTTCTTTTCTACCTTTGCGATATTAGCGTTATGCTCTGGCAAAGTCTTTGCATATAGCATATATCCGTCAATATCAGAAACAAAGAAATAGTATTTTTCTTGTGTCTGTTCGGGATACAAAGCGGCTCTGATTGCTTTCAAAGTGGGATTGCTTATAGGACCGGGGGGGAGACCTCCGTGCTTATATGAGTTATAGGGGCTGTCGATAAGCGTATCGTCGTGGGAAAGGTCTTCCTTACGCTCGGGTAACGCGTACTGTATGGTAGCGTCGCAGTCGAGTCTGTACATATAATATGCGCTATTGAGACGGTTGTGGATTACAGAAGATACGATAGTATAGTCTTTCTGGTGCTTAGCTTCCATTTGGATAATAGAAGCGAGGTTTACAACGTCGTCAATACTCATACCCGCCTTTTCACATTCCTGCTTATATTTAATATCAAATTTAGCGTAGAAGTTTGCGAGCATCTTGTCGATTATCTTTTCTTCGGGCCATTCTTTATAGAAATAATAGGTGTCGGGGTAGAGATAACCTTCAAGTCTGTATTTTCTGTCTGGGTTAACAACCTTAAGCTCTTTAAGGAACCAGTAGTCGTATACACCGTTTTGGATAGCGTCGATAAAGCCTTCTCTCGTTCCCATACCCTTTTCTTCAACGAACAGCTTAATCATATCGTCTATCGTATATCCCTCGGGAATAGTAACCGATATTTCGGTCATTGTAGTAGCTTTTCTTTCAACAAACGTGTAGTATAGCTGGTCAAAGTTCTGTTGGGGAGATACGGTATATACACCCGCCTTATAATTAGCGTCGTCTCTGCCTCTTATTATTGTATAGAGTACGAATATCTTGGGGAATTTAATAATCTGCTTTTCGTGAAGCTCATCGGCTATCTGGTCAAGGGTGGCGTATTCGGGAATAACCACCTCAACCTGCGCATCTGCCTTTACAAAAGCGAATACGTCGTTTGCAACGGTTATAATAAAATAAGCTGAAAGAGCCGATATAAGCAAAACAACGGCAATGTAAATAAGTGCTTTTGAAAGAACTGCAAGAGGATTTGCCCCCCTTGTTTTTTCTTTATAGGGCTTTATAGGCTTTTGTCTGATAGCCTTGTTTAAGTTGCTTTTCTTTCCTGTAGGCTTTCTTAAAGACGCGTCAAAAACAACTTTATCGGGTTTAATATCGGTAACGTTCGGCTGCGGGGACCTCGGTATCTGTTGAGGCTGTCTCGGAGCAGATTTGGGAGTGCTTTGAACCGATGCGCTTGGAGGAATAGGTCTGTTTTGTGCGCTTGGCTGACCTATAGGCTTTTGCTGAGTCTGGGGCTGTCTCGGTGTTGTGTTAGGCTTAGGTGTAGTCGGTTTTGTCGGTGTTTGCGGTTTATCGGCTTCTGCTCTTGCCTTGCGGTGAGCATCGAAATCGAATATCTCCATATCGTTATAAACCTTAACGTTATCCGAATTCGCGCTATTGTTTTCGTTTGTTTTTTTGATATCGTTTTCGTTCATAATTTTTTCCCTTTATAATTATCGTTTTATCGAATTTATATCTAATTTAAAAACAGAGTCGTTATAAGAAAGAGCAGAACGCACGCAAGAAAGCTGGGTGAAATGAGTGCTTCAAGTATAAGCTTCGCACCACCCTCTTTTTTTGTTGCTTCTTCGGGGGATTTTTCTCCCTTTATTCCTGCATAATAGAGTATTGTCTCCGCTCCGTTAAATGATAACACAAGAAATACTATAAAAAGTGTCATAATAACGAACAAAAAGAAAATTAAACTGTTCGGAGACTTAATAACGTCCCATAAAATCGATTCAAAGAAAATAGCGTAAATATTATTTACAAAATGGAGCAAAATCGCCGCCCAAAGCGATTGCGTTATATAAACGGCGTAGGAAGCGACAACTCCGCAGAAAAAATACACAAAAAACTGATTAAGGTTAAAGTGAAGCATCGAGAACATAATTCCCGACATTATAATTGCCGTTGTTACTCCGTAGTTTGAATATTCCGACTGAATAATACCGCGAAAGATAAATTCTTCTGTAACAGCGGGAACTGCGGCAAACGCAATAACCGTATATATAATATTTGTTATTTGTGAGCCGCCGGATGGAGTAAACGTATTGTAAAGCGAATACTGCGCTTCATTTCCGAATATGTGGAATATTGCGGTATTGATAAGAGTGCTTCCGAAAACAAGAACTCCGAAGCACGTAAATACAAACCATATCTTTCCTGCGGACATGGGTTTCAACTTTAACTTTTCTCCCTTTGTTCCCTTTAGCGTGCAGTAAAAAATACTTGGGAGAACAAATATCAGAAGCTGAAGGATTATCAGAGTAAGGTATATGTTATCTTTAAAGCGAAGTGAATTCAAGTCAAGATATCTTGAAGAAAGAAGTAGCACGTATATAACCAATACAAGCAGAGGCGCTGTAAAAGTATTTTTAATTTTTTGCAAAGGATATCACTCCCTTTTCTGTAATTACAAAGTCGGATTTTAAGTCGAATTTTCCGTGTGGAAGGTTGTCTAAAATATATTCGCTGTAGATAAGCCCGGCTTTTGCCCCTTTAAATTCGGAGAGAAAGCGGTCGTAATAGCCTTTTCCGTATCCGAGTCTGTAACCTTTTTTGTCGTAGACGATAGCGGGGAGAACACATATAACGTGTTCCGTATCAGAGGGGGAAAATGTCGGCAAGTCGATTCTCGGTTCTTTTATGCCGTACATTCCTGACGAAAGTTCATTGAGCGAGGATATATAGTGGTAGACCATTTTATTATCCTCGATACATCTCGGATATGCAACCTTTTTGCCCTTTGAGAGCGCATCTTTTGCGATTTCAAGTGTGTCTATCTCGTATTTCAATGGTGAATATAACAGAATAGTATCTGCAAATCTGTACGAGCTGAGTGAAAGAAACCTTTTACAGATAGCAGAATCCATTGTTTTTCTTTCTTCCGGTGAAATAGTTTTTCTTTTTTCTTTGTAGATATTTCTTATTTCGGTTTTCAGATCTTTTATATTTACTCTGTTCATTTTTTTAAAAATAATTATGCAAAGATTGAGTCTTTTATTTTTTCGGCTGTTTGTTTATCTGACAATGCTTCTATTATAGCGCATGAAAAATCAAAAGCTTTTCCCATACCCTTTGAGGTAATTATATTTCCGTCGCGGACACAGCCACAGTCAACTATTTCAGCTCCCGTGAGATACTGCTCAAAGCCGGGATAGCATATAGCTTTTTTGCCATTAAGAAGTCCCTTTTCACCGAGTATTCTCGGAGCCGCGCATATAGCGCATACTAATTTTTCTTCTTTTACTGCAATATCTATAAACTTTTGTACGGTGTTGTTTAATCTCAAATTATCTGCCCCCGGAAGTCCACCGGGGAGAATAACAGCGTCAATATTTTCGGGTGTAACCTCGGCTATCGTCTTGTCGGCAAATACTTCAATACCCTGAGCACCTTTTACCGAACATGTTTCATTGACAGATACAGAAGTAACTTCTATTTTAGCACGGCGAAGCATATCAATGGGTGTTAAAGCCTCGATTTCTTCAAATCCGTCCGCAAGAAATAAATATACCATAATTTTTTCTCCCACATTTTATAAATTTAATGATTTTACAATGTCTGCAAATATTTCGGGGATAGTTCTTAAATTTCCGTTGTCATTGCAACAGTGTATTATATCCCAACCTAATTTTTCGCTTGAATAAAGCGCGGCTTCATAGCTGTTGATAAGATGATTGTTGTCGGCTTCGTGAATATCCTTTACTCTGCCGGTTTGCTCCGAACGGCTGTTGATAAGGGACATCGAAACCTGCGGCTTCATTTCAAGATAGATAACTCTGTCGGGGGCGGGAAGTCCGATTTTCTTAAATTCGAAATCCCACAGCCATTCGAGAAAGCCGTCCCATTTATCTTTAGGCAATTTTGAAAGCTGATGCACAGCGTTTGCCGAGGTGTATCTGTTTGCTATAATATAGGTATCCTCGTCATAGTAATCTTTCGACCAATCGGTACGGAAGCTGTAATATCTGTCCATTGAAAAAAACACTGATGCCGCGTATGCATTTGTATCTTCTGGATTTTTGCCGAGTTCGCCTTTCAAATACATATCAACAAAGGCAGAGCCCTTTCCGTCATAAGTCGGAAATGACAACATTCTTACCTTTTTACCTTTTGCTTCAAGATATTTCAAAAGCTGTTTGCTTTGAGTCTCCTTGCCTGAGCCGTCAAGCCCGTCTATAGCTATAAGCATTGCCATAAATAATCTCCTCTGTATTCTTGAAAATAGTATATTTTAAGGGAGTGTTACTCTTCCTGCTTAAACGCCATTTCCATAAATTCCTGTCGGCTTATAAGAACAGTACGCGGTTTCTGACCTTCGGGAGCACTGACTATACCTTTTTGCTCCATTTTGTCAATAAGCTTTGCGGCTCTTCCGTAACCTACGGACAGTCTTCTCTGGAGAAGAGAGGTAGATATTTTGCCCGATTCGATTGCGAGCTCTACTGCGGCTCTGAACAATGGGTCTCCGTCGTCGCCGCCGTCTTCATCGCCCGAGTTACCGTTCTTGCTGTCGCCGCATCTTGCTGCCTCTTTTTCGATGCTTTCAATAACGTTTGCATCGTAGGAGCTTACGCCGCTGTTCGTCTTTATAAAGTCAATTATCTTTTCTATTTCGGATTCGCTTACAAACGCGCCCTGAACACGCGCAGGCTTTGAGAAGCCTACGGGAGCGTACAGCATATCGCCTCGACCGATAAGCTTTTCTGCGCCCGCAACGTCGATAATCGTACGTGAGTCAACCTGAGATGCCATTGTAAATGCAATACGTGAGGGGACGTTAGCTTTAATAAGACCTGTAACAACGTCAACGGAGGGTCTCTGTGTACCTATAACAAGATGCATGCCTGCGGCTCTTGCTTTCTGCGCAAGACGGCAGATAGATTCTTCAACGTCTTTGGGAGATGTCATCATAAGGTCAGCCAACTCGTCTATAACTATTACTATTTGAGGTAAAAATTCTTTGTCGGGGTCGTCCATTGTTATTCTGTTGTAGCTTGCAACGTCTCTAACGCCTACTTCTTCGATAAGCTCAAAACGTCTGTCCATTTCGGTAACTGCCCAGTGGAGCGAGCCTGCCGCTTTCTTGGGGTCTGTTACGACTGGAACGAGCAAGTGGGGAAGACCGTTATATATACTGAGTTCAACTTTCTTAGGGTCGATAAGAATAAGCTTTACTTCGTCGGGAGTCGCCTTGTAAAGAAGGCTTACAATCATAGAATTGATACATACCGATTTACCCATACCGGTAGCACCCGCGATAAGCAAGTGGGGCATTTTCGCTATGTCAAGATATATGGGTGAACCCGCAACGTCCATACCAAGACCGACTGTAACTCGGCTCTTTGCGTTTCTGAACTGCTGATTGTCAAGAAGCTCTTTGAGGTAAACTATAGAGACGTTCTTGTTTGGAACCTCAACACCTATAGCCGATTTACCGGGAACGGGTGCAATTCTTATACCTGTCGTCGCAAGACTGAGGGATATATCGTCAACGAGGTTCTCGATAGCGCGTACTCTCACGCCTTCTTCGGGTGCGAGCTCATATCTTGTAATAGAAGGACCACGCGACACGTCAATTATTCTTGTCTTAACTTTAAAACTGCGCAGCGTCTCAACAAGTTTTATAGCCGTTGAACGCATTTCTTCGCTTACGTCTTCGTTCTTTACGTTGGTTTCAAAATTGAGAAGGCTGTAAGGCGGGAAGATATATTCTTTTACCGGAGGAATTTCTTTTGGTTCTTCTAAGGGTTCTTCCTTTAACTGCTTGCGCTCAACCATAAGCTCAAGCTCTTTTGCGTCGGGAACACAGCCGTCGGCGGAGGCATCTTCGGTAAGTTCGTCTTCATCGCGGAATATATCGTTGAGGTCAATTTTTTTCTTTTCTTCAATGCTGTCGTCTTGGGTATCGCCCTCAAGAGTTGCTTTCTTGGGTTTTCTAAAGGGGAATATTGATTCTTTTTTAGTTGAGTTAACATCTTCGGCAAGCTCGTCGAGAGGAACGTCGGGATTGAAAGGTTCGTCTGCCGATTCTTCGGATTTAAGATTCTTTATGCGTTCCTTTTCTTTTAGGGCATCGTCGTACGCTGTCATATCAACGTGGGTAGATGCAGAGTCGGGCTCAAGTGCCGATTCGTCAATAGTGAGTTTTTTCTTATCTTTTGGGGAATGCCATACCTTTTCCGTATCTTCTTCAAAACGGTCTTTGCCTTCACGAATTTTGTTTTTTATGCTTGCAAATGCAGAAGCGGGGGTAAAACCAAATATAAACGTCGTGAAAATGAGAAGAAGGGGAATGAATATACAAAGAGTCAATGGCTTGTCTATACCCATTACGAATAAAGAGGAGAGAAAGCCACCTATAACGCCGCCGCTCTTCCATGCAAGGCCGTCAGTCCATAAAGTTGCGGGATTCAAGGTAGATGCTTCGGTAAATATCGTGTGTACCGCTACCGAGAATGAAACTAAAACAAACAAGGAAGAAAGAACCTTGAAAAAGACGGTATCCGTTTCAATATCTTTTTTCCAGAGAAATGCTTGAATTATTATAAGGAGAGGAATAGATGAAGCACCGATTCCGAACAAACCGCAAAGCAGTGGCTTTACTATCTTCATACCGATAAAGCCCGAATGCGCGGTGAATATAAGACAAAACGCAATGGCAAATCCGAGTAAGCCCCATACGTAAGGAAGTATCTGATTAAGAATACTGTTGGGGTTGTTTTCCTTTTTCTTATTTTTTACAGAGTTGTTTGCCGTCTGTGCGTATGTTTTCTTTTTTGGGGGATTTTTTTTCTTTTGTTGGGGAGTAGCGTCTTTAGTGTTTACTTTTTTATACTTGTAAGTAGCCATTTTTTCCTCTTTTGTTTTGGTTTTTCTGTGTTTCTTAACCGAAAATTATTGCGAGTATACCTATTGCCCAGCAATAATATGAGAACATTCTGAAGTTAGATTTTTTTGATATGTAAATAAGAAGCTTCATAGCGAGTATTCCGACAATAGCGGCTGCAACCGTTCCTGCAATATAGGGAACAATGTCAGTCTTAGCTATTGGGTTTTCGGCAATATCCGCCAAAGAAAGCACGTTTGCACCGAGTATTGCGGGGATAGACATAATAAATGAGAACTTAACCGCAAGCTCACGCTTGAACCCCATAAACAAGCCGCCTGTTATGGTAGAACCCGAACGTGAAAGACCGGGAACGAGAGCACACATCTGGCAAAGACCTATAAAAAGCGCGTGGCGAGGTTTGGTGGTGTCGAGTGATATAGTACCCTTTTCGAGCTTGTCGGATATAAAGAGAACCACACCGTTGAAAAGAAGTATACCGCCGATTATTTTCGTGTAGTTTGAGAGAGATTCAACGTAGTCTTTAAACAATACGCCGACGAAGAGGGGAAGTGTTGCTATTATAACGAATACAACGAATCTTTCGGTTTCGGTATATTCGGATAACTTGAATTTACCCTTGAACACCTTTCCGAGCATTGTGAAAACTGCAGGAACGAGTGCGAATATATCTTTGTAATATACGATGAAAACGGCGACAAGTGTGCCGAAATGAAGAAGAATATCAAAAGTAAAGTAAGATGCTTCAAGATTCTCCATGCCAAACATATTTTGAGCTATGGCTAAGTGCGCCGAGCTGGATATGGGGAGAAACTCTGCAATTCCTTGAATTATACCGTATAAAATTGCCAAAAATATATTCATATCATTACCTCTAAATAGAATTATATATAATATATAATAGCATATAAGTAAAAAAATTACAATAGATAACGCAATAAAAAAGGAGAATTAAGAAACAATGAGTATTACACCCATAATAATTGCAGGATTAGGTGCGGGTTTTGTGAACGGTTTGCTCGGTACAGGGGGCGGAATAGTGCTTATTTTTGCACTGAATTATATGCTGAAAGGAGAGAAAAATAAGGATATATACGCTTTTACACTGTGTGTAACCTTGGCACTTTCGCTCGTTTCGCTGTTTGTATACGCAAGAAAAGGAGCTGTTGATTTTACCGAGAGTGTGCGTTACGGTTTGGCGGCGATACCGGGAGGAATTATAGGTGCATATCTGCTTGACAGGCTTAACGGAAAAATTGTGAAAAAAATATTTGCCGTTTTGCTTATAGTGGCGGGAGCGAATATGGTAGGAATATTTTAGGGGAGAAAAGTATGTTTGATTTTGTGATAGGTGTTTTGATAGCAGCATTGGCAGGAATGGGAGTCGGTGGAGGCGGACTTTTAGTTTTGTATCTTGTTTTTATAAAGAATGTGGCTCAGCTTGAGGCGCAGGGGATAAATTTGGTGTTTTTTGTGTTTGCGGCAAGTTCGTCGCTTTTGTATCATATAAGGAAGAGAGAAATAAGATGGAAGCTTGCGGTAATGGTTATCAGTGTTGGTGTTGTTGGAGCGTATTTTGGTGCGAAGACAGCGGCGGCATTTGACCCACAGGTTTTAAGAAGGCTTTTTGGGGGGCTTATGGTGCTTTCGGGAGTTATTGTACTGCTTGGCGGAAAAATAAAGAGAATAAAGAATAATTTTTTTCAAAAAAGGGGTTGACATATTGTAAAGAATGTGGTAGTATACTAAGGTAATCTAAAGACAGCAGGTATCACAGTAAATCCTGCCGAGGATGAAAACAATCGAATTTATGTGAATATGAATTAGTTTGCTTTCTGTCGGTGTGTTTTGTGAACGCTGCAAGAAAGCATTTTTTGATTCAGGAGGTGAAAACCATGCCGAGCGCAAAAATATTGGAACAGAAGAAAGCAGTTGTTGCTGAACTTACAGAAAAGTTAAAGGGTGCGACTGCAGGTGTAGTAGTAAACTATTCCGGTATCACAGTTGAAAACGATACAAAGCTTCGTGCAGAACTCCGTAAAGCCAATGTTGAATATAAAGTATACAAGAACACTTTGACAGCAAGAGCATGCGAAGAAGCAGGTCTCGCAGGTCTTAAGGAACAGTTCGAAGGTATGACAGCTATCGCAATCAGCTCTGAAGATCCTATTGCTCCCGCAAAGATTCTTAAGGAGTATGCAGACAAGATCGATACATTCGAGATTAAAGCAGGCTTCCTCGACGGTGAAGTAATGGATAAAGACCAGGTACTTGCCCTTGCGGAAATTCCTTCAAAGGAAATCCTCATTGGACGTATTGTTGGCAGCCTTATGTCTTCTCTTTACGGCTTTGCATACGGATTGCAGGCTATTATTGACAAGAGTGGCGAAGGTGCGGCTGAACCCGCAGCAGAAGCAACAGAAGCTTAAGCCAGAGCTTCAAACTAAAATTACAAATAATTATAATATTTATATTGGAGGTAAAATAAAATGGCAAACATTGAAAATATCATAGAAGAATTAAAAACTCTTACAATTCTTGAACTTGCAGACCTCGTAAAGAAGGTTGAAGAAGAATTCGGCGTATCTGCAGCTCCCGTAGCAGTAGCAGGTGCAGCAGCTCCTGTTGCAGCAGCTGAAGAAAAGACAGAATTCGACGTAGTACTTAAGGAAGCAGGCGCTAAGAAGCTTGACGTTATCAAGGCAGTTCGTGAAATCACAGGTCTTGGACTTAAGGATGCTAAGGATCTTGTTGAAGCAGCTCCCAAGGTAGTTAAAGAAGCAGCTCCCAAGGATATGGCTGAAAGCATCAAGAAGCAGCTTGAAGAAGCTGGGGCAGTTGTTGAACTTAAGTAATTTAAGTTTAGCTTAAAAAAGAAAATATTGACTTTGGCGAGTTCCGTATAAAAACGGGACTTGCCGAAGGATAATATTAATAGTATGCAGAGATGGCTGAGCTGGTCTAAGGCGCACGACTGGAAATCGTGTGAACGCTAATACCGTTCCGAGAGTTCGAATCTCTCTCTCTGCGCCAAAAATATCCACCCTTTAGGGTGGATATTTTTTTGCAAAAAGCAGAGAGAGGAATTCGAATAGGGCAAAAAAATAGGCATACAACCGTAGAGGAGTATGCCTCAAAAAGTACATATGTTTAGATTAAACCGAGCGATTTGCACAATGTTACGAAAATAAAGATAGTGAGTATGGAAAGCAGAGTTCCGAGGGTGATAATTTCACCTGCTAATTTGTAGTCAGCTTCATAAGTTATTGCCATAGCATAGCTTGAAACCGCGTTTGGTGTTGCAAAAACTGCAATAAGAATTGCCATAGACAGTTTATCAAATCCCAATAACGCTGAAACAGTCAACATAATAGCGGGAATGATGAGAATTTTACCCAGAACAGAGAATATCGAAACTTTTATATTTTTGAGCATATTGTCAAATTTTAAATCTCCGCCTAATATTAAAAATGCAAGCGGTGTAGCTGTAGATTTTATGTTAGATAAAGTTGTATCTAACATAGTGGGTATTTCAAATCCAATGAGATTTCGAATCAAAGAAAAGATGAGACCTGATACGCCGCCGATAATCAATGGATTTTTGAGTATGTCTAATAAAGCTGCTTTTAAATTCTTGTTATTGGCATTACTAAATGAGTAGAGTGAAATGACTGAAAGCATATTAATTACCGGTACGTAAAAAGATGCTACTACTGCTGCAAGAACAGCACCTTTTGTTCCGCCAATGCTTAAACCGAGCGGTACACCAAATAATAAAAAGTTTGAACGGAAGGTGCCTTGTATCATAACTCCGCGACGTTTATTGTCCTTTATAAACAACGGAACAATTAGGAACAACAGTGCACAAATTATGCAAGCACATAAACAGACGTAAAGTATTAATTTGCCGTTGAAAACTTCAAAAATATTGGCACTTGCCACATTGTAGAATAACAACACAGGTAGCAAGACCTTAAAACAAACGTTGTTGGCGATTTTTAAAAAATGGGAATCCCATACTCTTAGTTTGGTTAAAACGTAACCCAATATTATCAACAAAAAAATAGGTACTATAACATTGGCTGAAAATAATAAATCGTTTAGCATAAACTCTCCTTAATTATGCAAATAATACCGATATTATATATTTGAAACGTGTAAAAATCAAGACAAAAAGTAATTAAAAAATAAAATCTCGAAATTTGTCAATTTTCTGAAATAAATCGTAATTTTTTTGTTTAATTTTATCAGTTCTTTGCTGAAAAGATAAAGACAAAATCTTACTTCCATTTGCGATAATTGAAATAAATATTTAAAAGTTTTGTCATTATTAACAAAATAGGTTATATTGAAAACTTTTTGTCAAAAGTATTAAAAATCTTGTAATTATATTTTTTTCCTAATTTTTACCTCTACAAATCTATATTATACTTTATCAACCGACTGACAACCACGTTTAAAAAATGCATTTAATAAAAAAAAGAAAAAATGGCTTTTCATATCAAAAACGGAAAGCCATTTTTATGTACAATATTTATATATTAGTTATTCTTTTCCGAGAAATATTTCTTTACGAGTATTGCTGTAATAATAAGTGCTGCAGAGAATGCTCCTTCGGATAATAACAGCATTGAAGTTTCGGAGGAAAATGCAGATATAGCGTTAAGTATAGCGAAAACAATAAGCCATACGTGTGCTTTTGATACTTTTTGGATTTGTTCGGTCTGCATACCCATACTCAAATATATTGATTTTACAAACTTGTGTATAGTTTTTCTGCCGATAAAGTTTATTACAATTAAGATTATGCCAATTACAGTCGCTACAATACCGATAAGACTTGCATAGTTAGCAAATACTTGTGAGAATATAGAAACAACTTCGCTTCCGCCTACGGCTTCAAGTTCATTGTAAAACAAATTACTCATTTCTTCATTTGACATAATATACGACATGGCGAAAGTGAATCCAAAACCGCCTATAATGATAAAGACACCTAAAACGTTGTTAAGAATATATGAAGCGTAAACTGTACCGCTTATATTTCTTATGTGATTGGAATTAAGCGTATTGTTCTTTGCTTGTGTATATGCAACCCACATATAAACAGTCAAGAAAATTCGGATAATGGGGAGACCTCCGCAAAGAACAGAAAGTCCGCAACACACGCTAACGAGAATACAGATTACTAAGAAAAGCTTATCTTTTAATGCGGTAACGATTTTGTGTTCCGGCTGAGGGGGCGGTGTTTCATAGGTAAACTCGGGGTGGGACGGTGGAGAAAATTCTTGTTCCTTTTTCTCGATAACAGTGCCGCATTGTGGGCAATATTGATAGTCTTTGGTGCTTTCATAGCCGCAATAACTACATTTCATAGTAAGTACCTCCTTGTGTGTTCTTAAAAAAAGTATAACAAAATTATATAAAAATTGCAATAATTTTTTTATAAATATGGAAATATTTTTATGAATATGGTATAATCGACCTGTAAGAAAACAATTACATGCTACTTGAGGGAGAAAAAATGAATTATGATGTTATAATAATAGGCGCAGGTCCGGGTGGAATATTTGCGGCTTATGAGTTAATGCAGTTAAATAAAAATCTTAAGGTAGCGGTGTTTGAGGCGGGACACTCGTTAGAAAAAAGACATTGCCCAATTGATGGAAAAAAGATAAAGACTTGTATCGGATGCAAGAGCTGTTCCATAATGAGCGGTTTTGGCGGGGCCGGAGCATTCTCCGACGGCAAATATAATATTACAAATGATTTTGGCGGAACCATGTACGAATATATAGGCAAGAAAACCGCGCTTGACCTTATGAATTATATAGATGAAATAAACGTGCGTTACGGTGGTGCGGGAACGAAGCTTTATACTACATCGGGGACACGGTTTAAAACTGTATGTATACAGCACGACCTCCATTTGCTTGACGCATCTGTCCGTCATCTTGGAACCGATATAAACTATATCGTTCTTGAGAATCTTTATAACTATCTCAAGACACAGGTTGAATTTTTCTTTGATACCCCTGTTAATACAGTCGGGCGTTTGGACGATGGATATAAGGTAATATGCGGAGATAAGTCGTACACGTGCGAAAAGTGTATTATTAGCGTTGGAAGAATTGGTAGTAAGTGGATGGAAAATGTATGCAAAGAGCTTGATATTCCTACTAAATCCAACCGCGTTGACATAGGTGTCAGAGTTGAGCTTCCTGCGGCAGTGTTTTCTCACCTTACTGATGAATTATACGAGAGTAAGATAGTTTACAGAACCGAAAAGTACGGCGACAAGGTAAGAACGTTCTGTATGAACCCAAAAGGTGCTGTAGTTAACGAAAACACTAACGGTATTATAACGGTTAACGGCCATAGCTATGAAGACCCTGCAAAGCAGACAGAGAATACCAACTTTGCACTTTTGGTTGCGAAGCATTTTTCAGAGCCGTTTAAGGATTCAAACGGATATGGAGAGAGTATAGCAAAATTGAGCAATATGCTCGGCGGCGGTGTAATTGTACAGAGATTTGGTGATTTGATAAGAGGCCGCCGTTCAACGCCCAGCCGTATAGAAGAGGCCTTTATTACCCCCACTCTTAACGCAACTCCGGGGGACTTGAGTCTTGTTTTGCCGAAGAGAATACTCGATGGAATTATTGAAATGATATTTGCACTTGACAAGGTTGCACCCGGTACGGCAAATGACGATACGCTTCTTTACGGAGTCGAGGTCAAGTTTTACAATATGGAGGTTGCCGTTAATAACAACCTTGAAACAAAGTATGACGGTCTTTATATAATTGGAGACGGAAGCGGAATAACACACTCACTTTCTCACGCATCTGCAAGCGGCGTACACGTTGCAAGAAGCATTGCAAACAAAGAATAAGCACAAAAAAACACCCGATATAGCGTTCGTTTCGCATATCGGGTGGCTTTTTTACCTATTCAAAAGAAAATAGGTGAGGTCCATTATTTCTTTTGAGCCGAGTGTGTTTATGATGTGAAGTTCGCCCTTTTGTGCTTGGTCGTTAAGCATGTCGATAGCTTCAAGTCGACGCTTTGTTTCTCTTGCGGTTCCGCTGCCACCGTCAAAAATAACGGCTTTGTGGTCAAATGCCTTACTGACAGCCTCTTTTATGTGAGGATAATGGGTGCAACCGAGTACTACTGAGTCTACTTTCAAGTATTTGAAAGGAGAAAATATTTCTTTCAGATGCTCGTCAAGCTCGGGTCCTTCAACTATACCCCTTTCAATAAGCTTCACAAGATTGGGACAGGGGAGAGCAATTATATTTGCATCGCTGTCATAACGGCGTGCAAGCTCGTCAAACTTATCTTGAGAAAGAGTTAGGGGTGTTGCCATTACAATAACGGTTGGATGAATTTTATAAAGTACGGCAGGTTTAACTGCAGGCTCGATGCCGATTATGGGAATATCGGGATATTGCTCTCTAAGCGAGGCTGCGGCAACGCTTGTTGCTGTATTGCAGGCAATAACAATTGCCTTAGCACCTTTTTCGAGAAGTATCTCGGCATTTTTGCTTGTTAGTTCTTTAATTTGTTCTGCACTTTTTGTGCCGTATGGAGCGTTTATGGAGTCGCCGTAGTATATATAGTTTTCATTTGGGAGCAAAGCAATTAGTTCTTTAAGTACGCTTATTCCTCCGACCCCCGAGTCAAATACGGCAATAGGATCTGTTTTTTTCATTAGGTAAAACCACCTTTAAAGAATTATTTTGTGAATATAGTATACCATACAATTATATTACAGTCAATTGAGAAATAAACAAAAAAGCAAAAGCAATAAATTAAAATAAATAATCTGGGAAGTCAAGTTCCTTTCGTGTATAACAAACAAGATTGCACAAAAAAATGGCGGAGATAAATTTATAGAAAATGTATAAATAAAAATTCACCTGCATAGCTGGTGAATTTTCATTTAGTTATAGATATTTCTTTTTTGTTTCGTTAAGTGAATCGATAAACTTACGGTCAAGATTGGTTAGTTTATAACCGTTTTTATAAATAAGAACGTCTTTATAAACTCTTGTATTATCAATGCATTTCTTTTGTACAAGGTTATATGTTTCAAGGATTTCGGGCGAAGTGGGCGATACCCACATAAATGTCTCGTGGTTTTTCGAAAGAAGGTCTACCTGACTCGCTCTTTCAAATATAAATATGCGTCGTTTAACGTTGTCGGGCAATTCTTCTTTTACTACTCTTGATAGCGGAAGCGAGGGAACAAACGGGTCTGCATGGGCAATTTCAATAAACCCTATAAGGTCATTAAAGGTTATATTCTCCTTTTTTGCAAGGGGATTATCGGCACTCATAATGAGTGAGTAAGTAAAATTTGTTACCATTTCGCCGACTAAGTCTTTTTCTTTCATCATTTCCTGAAAGTACTTGTCGTAGTTTTCGGCATAACGTATTATACCGAGCTTATAATCTCTCTCGGTAAGGTTGTGTATGGTTCTTTGCGAATTGGTTTCTTTGTAAAAAACCTCGACAGGCTCTTTCCCGAGAGTATTTGAAAAGTTAACGAATGCTTCGGAAATATAGTTTGCTCTCGGTACGGATATAGAAAACTTTTTCTTTTTCTCGGTACTGTCGCGGTATATTTTTTCAACCTCGTCTATCTGACCGAGTATGCTTTTGGCATAGTTCATAAACTCTTCGCCATCAAGAGTAAGAGTCATACCTTTAGCTGTTCGTTCAAATATGGTTATACCGAGTCCGGTTTCAAGTTCTTTTATGGAACGACTTAAATTTGGGACAGCAATAAGCAATGCTTCAGAAGCTTTGCTTAGAGAACCCGCTTTGGCAACCTCATATGCGTATTTCATGTGCAGTATGTTCATAGTGTTACTCCTTTTAGTTTAGTCGCTTTCCCAAAAATTAAATATTAGTGTTTTTCATTCTACAATAAGGTGTTTCATTTGTCAATGTAAATTTCGATATTAGTACTAACAATTTTAAAAAATATATAAAAAGACCTATATTTTTTAAAATACAGGTTTTTTTAACGTTATAAGATATTAATTCATTCGTAAGTCATTTAGGAGCATAGGCGTAAACTTTGGTACTTTGTGTCTGTCTGCAAAAAGCTGACATTTGCATAAGAATAAATAGTACACATTTTTTTGGCAATATCGCATAGTCTCAAAATTGCCTTGCCCCTTTGCGATAATAACGTCTGCTGAATCGATAATCTTTTTTGCTTCATTGGATACCTTGTCAAGGCAAGTTCCCGCAACGTTTGAACCGTTTGACGTAACTTTAGCAATCTTATCAAGTCCAATTTGCAAAGCGTCTTCGATAGTAGCGTCGTTCAGAACGGGGCTTCCTCTTACGATAATCTGTAATTTGAGAGCGGGATAATCTTCTTTTATCTTTGAAATAAAGAGCTTATCGAGGGCTATTTCACCGCAGTTATCGGTAATAAATACCAGCTTTTTGGCTTTTGAAAGGTCAACTTTCAAGTTTTCGAATTCAACGCTGTCAAATTTAATGTTTGATGCATCGCCCAGCATTTCTTTGAGCTTTGTTTCATCAACGCTGTCCATAGCACCGAAATCGATATAATTACCGAGCATAGAATAACTCATAGCGAGGCGGAATCCGTCGTTCGACTTTGCGATATTGTCGGATAATTCTTTCCCAAGACTGTCCATAAGTGCGTTATAATATTTTTTCAGCTCGGTGTAATCTTCTGACTTGCCGAACATCTCTTTTTGAAGTGTTGTTACCTCTGCCACTATTTCGGGGGCACTAACCGATGGGGTGCTTTCGGATATAATCTTCAGTATCTTTTGAAAATACTCGATTTTCGTGTCCTCGTTCATTTCGCAAGGTAGCTGATTCATATATTTATTCAGTAAGCACTTAATGCACTCGGGACTAAGTCTTATAATATTATTTTTTGACATAATTTTTACCTCAATACCGGCTTACATAAGCCCGAGTCCCTTTGCGACTATAGTAATAAAGTCCTGAACGTTTGTAACCATAGTTGTTGCGGAGAGACTGCCTCTGTCGAGGAGCTTGTTTACGACGAACTCGTCAATATCGATAGTGTAAAGGTAAACGGGTCTGACGGTTCCGTCTTCGGTAACTCTGAAAGAGGGTGTCATATTGCCTGTTGCAATAGTGTGAAGCATAGTTGCAAGACAGATAACGGTCGTGCATTTTCTGACCATATTACGCATAGCGGTTTGTCCCTCGTATGCGTCGCCGATAACCTCAGGGAGTGGGCCGTCGTCTCTGATAGAGCCTGTAAGTACGAAAGGAACGTTATGCTTTACACAACCGTACATAATGCCGTCTTTTATGTTGTAATCCTCAACGAATTTGTGTATAGAGCCGCTTCTTCTGACTCTGTTTATAACGTCAAGGTGATTATAATGACCGTTAGGTACAGAGTGTTGAGTGTATATATCCTGACCTAATGCCGTATGAAGCATACCTCCCTCAAGGTCGTGTGTAGCGAGTGCGTTACCCGCCATAACGCCGTGAACGTAACCGTTTTCGACGAGTGCCTGCATAGCTCTTCTTGCATCGTAGTCGAAAGAGAATGCGGGGCCCATTACCCAAACGATGTTACCGTGTTCTTTTTCGTGGCGGAGAAGCTCAAAGAGGTTGTCGTAATCTCTTGCGTATGAGGTTTCTCTGCTTCTGCCCTGACGGAATACAAACTTATCGTCGTTGGATTTTGCGCTTTCGTCAACAAATCCGTCGGTGTGAACGAATATACCCTCTTCGCCCTTTTCGGTTCTGCCGAGTATGACCTTGTCGCCTTTTTTAATGTTGCGATTTTCAACAACGTAGAGAACACCGTCATCGCCTATAACGACACTTGAGTCCATACGGCTGTCTTTGGCAAGGTTCCATTTCCCGTTAATTTTAAAATATTCGGGATACATAGAGGTGCTGTGGAAACCCTCGGGTGCAACGCCGTCAGCCTCTGCTATTTCAAAAACAACGTCGGGGGCATTTTTGAGTACAGACGAATTAAAATCGGGGTGTCTGTATTTCGGAAGCTGAAAACTCATTATAATAAACCTCATTTCTTTTAGTATATTTCAAAATAAAAACTACTCTCAAAATTGTATCATTCTGATGAAAAAAAGTCAAGTTGGA
This sequence comes from Eubacteriales bacterium, assembly GCA_045587445.1. Classification (GTDB taxonomy): domain Bacteria; phylum Bacillota; class Clostridia; order Oscillospirales; family CAG-272; genus RGIG1995. The sequence goes on from JAZNCH010000062.1 coordinate 103,278, forward strand.
ACTTTGTACGTATATTCCATCTCACCGCCTAAGGCGGAGCTCCCCAGCAGGGAGAGCGTTTGTTGCCCGGCCTTCGTGGGAGGTGAATTTGCGAAACAAAAGGATGAGAGTTACTATTCGCACAAACTTCACCTCAAGCGGTATGGGCGACCATAGGTCATAAGTGGTAAACGAAAAAACCACTCAAATAACACAGAGTGGTTTTCATGTTGTTCCTATAGATTAAAAATAGCCGATAAGATTGAAAATCATAGCGAATACGCCGAGGAGCATAAGACCGCCCATGACACCGGAAACTATTCTGATAACGAGCTTATCCTTGTCGGCTTTTGACATCTTTTTTTTCTTGTTGGAGTTTTCCATTTTTTTCACCTCAGTTTATATAAGTATAGCGTTAATCAACAATATCTCTCGTGGGTCAAGTATGATTATATCACAATATCAATAAATATACAACCCCTATTTGTTATTTTTTTATTCCATAGACGACCCCGTTGCGGGAACTTTTATTTTTCTGCAGCCTTTGGCAGATGGGTATTTATCTTCAAAATCGCGCAAAGTATCAACGATTCTTTGCTTTGGTTTTAATTTAAATAAAGCCGTACCTTGTGAAGAACGCGTCGCCTTTTCGGTAATAAGCTTCGTATTAATAACGATAGCCTTATTATTGTCGGCAATCATAAGAAGCTCAAAAGGCTGTTCTTCGTAGAATACACCCGCGATAGGCGAAGCAGACGAATATGCACCCGTAAGCTTCTTTCTGAACGATTTTGTTTCGTATGCCTTAACGGGTACTTTTACGCCCTTGCCGTTCTCGAAGATAAATATAAACTTATCCTCTTCTTTGTATTCGTTAAGAACTTTCATAAAGACGACCTTTTCTCCGTCGTCAAAGCCGAGCTTTGCGGGGATATATTCACCGAGTGAAGATGCTTTATCGCAATCAAAATCTTTTACTCTTGCTCTGTACATCTGTGCTTTATCTGAGAAGAATATAAGCTCGTCGGTATTGGTTGCCGCCTCTTCCGTTCTTATCTCGTCGCCGTCTTTGAGTTTTTGCTCATCGTTACCACGGAGAGAAACAAGGGTAATCTTCTTAAAGTAGCCGTCTCTTGTAAGAATGAGCTTAACGTTATAGTTTTCAATGTATTCCTCTTCCTTGTATTCGGAAACGTCATAGTCGTATATAAGCTGTGTCTTTCTCGGCTGACCGAATTTCTCTTTGATTTCTTTAAGTTGTTTTGCAATAACCGCCTTAACCTTTGAATCGTTTTCGATAGTACTTTTAAGTTCTGCAATTTCTTTTTGCAAGGATTCGATTTCCTTAACTCTGTTTATGATATATTCAAGGTTGAGGTTACGGAGCTTTATGTCGGCGATATAGTTTGCTTGAACTTCGTCAATATCAAATCCTGACATAAGGTTTGGTATAACGTCTTTTTCGTTCTTGGTTTCTCTGATTATCTGAATAGCCTTGTCTATATCAAGAATAATCTTGCCAAGGCCGAGAAGCAAGTGAAGCTTTTCGCTCTTTCGGTCATGCTCGTATTGCAGTTCGCGCTTAACGCAACCCATTCTGAACTTTATCCATTCGGTAAGGATTTCGGTTACGCCCATTTGACGCGGAATCATATCGACAAGTACGTTAAAGTTACAGCTAAAGTTATCTTCAAGGGGGGTGAGCTTATAGAGCTTGGTCATGAGTTTGTCTGGGTCTGTACCTCTTCTGAGGTCAATAGTAAGCTTGAAGCCATGAAGGTCTATTTCATCTCTAAAGTCGGTAACCTCTTTAAGTTTACCCTCTTTTACGAGGTCGGTCATACGCTTCATAATAGCTTCTATTGAAGTAGAGTAGGGAATTTCTATAACGTCGATACAGTTAGCTTCTTTATCGTATGTGTATCTTGCACGAAGCTTAAAGCTTCCGGCACCCGACTCGAAAATTTCTTTCATTTGTTCTCTGTTGTATATAAGAGATGCGCCGCAGGGAAAGTCGGGTGCTCTAACTATATCGAGCATTTTTTCAATATCGGTTTTGGGATTCTTCAAAAGCTGGATAGTACCGTCGCATATTTCGTTGAGATTAAAAGAACAGATAGAGCTTGCCATACCGACGGCAACACCCATATTGGGTGATACGAGAACATTGGGAAATGCCGTAGGAAGAAGTGTCGGCTCGGTCATAGAGTTGTCGTAGTTGGGAACAAACTCAACCGCATTTTTGTCTATACCTCTAAATATTTCCGAGCATATAGGTGCGAGCTTTGCCTCAGTATAACGCGCCGCTGCATAAGCCATATCACGACTGTAATGCTTACCGAAAGAACCCTTTGAGTCAACGAATGGGTGGAGAAGAGCCTCGTTACCATTGGTAAGTCTGACCATAGTTTCATATATAGAAGCATCGCCGTGAGGGTTGAGCTTCATTGTCTGACCGACGATATTTGCACTCTTTGTTCTTGCACCTGTCATAAGCCCCATTTTGTACATAGTGTAAAGCAATTTACGGTGCGAGGGCTTGAAGCCGTCAATTTCGGGAATAGCTCTCGAAATAATAACACTCATTGCATAGGGCATATAGTTCTTTTCAATTGTTTCCGTTATGGGTTGAATAACCGGTATTGCTTCCGGGAGCTCTTCTTCAATTATTGATGCGCTCTTTTTCTTTCTCGCCATATCTTTTTACTCCTGTGTTTTATTTACGTTAATAATAGTGAAGCCAGCCGCGCGTATAAGTCTGTTATAGACGGCAAGGCCGACGCCCTTATCCGAGGGAAGACGGGCGTATATTTTATCGACTGACATAGAGTCAAATTTTCTCAGCATATCAAAAAGCTCGTGGGCTTGTTTTTGCTCGTCAAAATGACTGCCGAATGTTAAAAGCTTGTCGGAAGAAAGATATTTTGCATCCTCGTCAAAGCAGAGGATACCGCAATTTTCGCTCTGCTGTTTGATTTTGAAAAATTGAATTATATCTTCATCGTTTCCGTCAACAAGAAAAACGGGAGATGATGGTGCGTAATGTCTGTATTTCATACCCGGACTTGCGGGTTTTGCCGTTGTGCATTGGTTTTTAACCGCTTCATTTATGGTTATATCGGGTATTATTTCCACAAGGTCCTCGTATGTAACGAGTCCCGGTCGAAGAATCTCGGCACTGTTTCCTTTTATTATAATAACGGTTGATTCAACACCGACGTCGCATTTACCGCCGTCAATAATGGCATCAACTCTGCCGTTCATATCTTCCACAACGTGCTCGAAAGAGGTGGGACTTGGTTTGCCGGAAAGGTTAGCCGAGGGGGCGGCAATGGGACAGCCCGACAGTTCGATAAGCTTGTGTGCGATTTGGTTTGAGGGAACGCGGATAGCAACTGTGTCAAGACCGCAGGTGACTTCATAGGGAATTATATCTTTTTTGGGAAGAATAACAGTCAATGGCCCCGGCATAAAGCGTTCTGCAAGCTTGTAAAAGGTTTCGTTTGTGTGTGCGTATAATTCCGCATCTTCTGCCTTTGCAAGATGAACGATAAGGGGGTTGTCCATAGGTCTGCCCTTGGCTTTATATACGTTTGTAACGGCATTTTTATCAAGGGCGTTTGCACCGAGACCGTATACGGTTTCGGTGGGCATTACGACAAGACCGCCGTTTGATATTATATCTGCCGCCTTGGCTATATTGCTTTCTGTGGCGGAAGTAATTAAAAGTGTTTGCATTTTTTTACCCTTTTTTAAGCGTTTTTAAGTCGTTCTGCTGTGTCGGCAGTGATAAGAGCGTCTATCATTTCGCCGATGTTTCCGTTAAGGAAATTTTCAAAGGAGAAGACGGACATACCGATTCTGTGGTCGGTAATTCTGCCTTGAGGATAGTTGTAGGTACGTATTTTTTCGCTTCTGTCTCCCGTACCGACCATACTCTTTCTTGCAGAGGCAATTTTTTCGTTCTGTTCGGTTTGCTTCATATCAAACAGCTTTGTGCGGAGAAGCTTCATGGCTTTGTCTCTGTTTTTAAACTGCGAACGTTCTTCTTGGCACTCAATTACAATACCTGTGGGAAGATGCGTAAGTCTTACCGCAGATTCGGTTTTGTTTATGTGCTGACCGCCGGCACCGCTACTCTTGCACGATTCAATTTTTAGGTCGGCAGGGTTAATTTCGATTTCGACTTCTTCGGCTTCGGGGAGAACGGCGACGGTAACGGTAGAGGTGTGTATTCTGCCCGACGTTTCCGTTTCGGGAACACGCTGTACGCGGTGTACGCCGCTTTCAAATTTAAGTTTGCTGTATGCCCCCTCACCCTCGACCATAAAAGATATTTCTCTGAAACCGCCAAGTCCTGTTTCGTTTGAACTTATTACTTCGGTTTTGTATCCCGCGCTTTCGGCGTACATAGAATACATACGGTAGAGAACACCTGCAAAAAGGGCAGCTTCTTCACCGCCCGCACCTGCCCTTATTTCGACTATAACGTTTTTGTCGTCATCGGGGTCGCGGGGGAGAAGTAGAATTTTTAGCTCGTCGGTGCATTTTTGCATATCAAGCTTACCTTGCTTGTATTCTTCTTCACAAAGAGCCTTAAAGTCGGGGTCAAGCTGTTCTTTCATCATATCTTCGCTTTCGAGAACGGCTGTTTCTGCTTTTTTGTATTCGCGAAACTTCTCGACTATAGGTGTAAGTGTCTTGTGTTCGCGCATAAGCTTTTTATATTCTTCCTGATTTGATACCGTTTCGGGTTTTTCAAGCTCGGAAAGTATGTTTTCGTATTTTTCTTCAATTTGCTGTAGTTTTTCTATCATTATGTGTTACTCCATATTGTTTACTGAAAAGAGCTTGTTATATATCGATTTAACTTGGTCGGCAACCTCGTCAAGAGAACCGTTGTTGGTTATAATAAAGTTTGATTTTTTCGTATAGAACTCATCATTCCACTGCTTGCTTAGGCGAAGTTTAATGGCTTCAAGCGATATATTGTCGCGAATAAGTAACCTTTCAATTCGCTTTTTTCTGGGGGCAGTAACGGCTATAATTACGTCGCATTCTTTGTCAAATCCGCTTTCAAAAAGGAGGGGAGCGTCAACTATAGCGGCTATATGCTCTTCGGTACGCTGTGTGTCGAGCCACGTGCGGACTTCGTTTAATATATAATAATGGGTTATTTTGTTTAATATGGTGTGTTTGTTTTTGTCCGCAAATGCTATGGAAGCGAGTTGCTTTCTGTTGAGGGTGCCGTCTTCGTTAAGGATGACATTACCGAAAGTTGAGACAAGCTCGTTGAGACACGGTTTGTCTTTGTCGCAGACTTGACGTGCGGTTTGGTCAGTGTCGATAGAATTAATATTGTATTTTAAAAATTCTCGGCAGACACAGCCCTTACCGACGCCGCTTCCGCCTGTTAATCCAATGATTATCATAAGATTACCCCAAAATATAGCATTATTTTAATATTATACATAATATTTTGGAATAATACAAGTGCTAAATTAAAAAAACAATGGTATAATTAACAATATGTAAGAAAAAGTGTAGAAAGCGAGTGAAAATTTGGGTAAAAAAGCGAAAAGAAAAAAAGTATATAAAATTTGAAAAAAGGTGTTGACAAATAAAAGACGCTATGTTATAATAATCCACGCCGCATAGATGGGAGCATAGCTCAGCTGGGAGAGCATCTGCCTTACAAGCAGAGGGTCATAGGTTCGAGCCCTATTGTTCCCACCAATGGCCTGGTAGTTCAGTTGGTTAGAACGCTAGCCTGTCACGCTAGAGGTCGTGGGTTCGAGTCCCATCCAGGTCGCCAAGTCGTGCTGATATAGCTCAGTTGGTAGAGCACATCCTTGGTAAGGATGAGGTCACCAGTTCGACTCTGGTTATCAGCACCAAAAAATCCTGTGCGTAAGTACGGGATTTTTACTTCTTACCTCTTACCTCTTCACTATTCACTATTGTTCGAGGTAATCAGGATTTTTTGGAAGTAATAAGTAAGAAGTAATAGGTAATAAGTG
>JAZNCH010000063.1:0-32565 GCA_045587445.1 Eubacteriales bacterium
GTAACCCATCTGCGATATGTTCTTGTGGTACGCCGAGTATGTGGCAGGCGGCAATTGCCGCGAGTGCATTGGAAACGTTGAAAATGCCGGGCATTGTTATACGCAATTCGCTTTCAAAGTTGGGGGTTTTTACTTCAAAAGCAAAACCGTCATCGGTTTTGGTAATCGACTTGCAGTATATTGTATCTGTTTCTTTTGTGCCGTAGGTAATGATATTGCATTTTCCTTTTGCAGAATCCAATATTCTGTCTGCAAAGTCGCTGTCGGAATTAATGACCGCATTTTTGCAGTTGTCAAATATTTTCAGCTTTGATGAAAAATAGTCTTCAAAATCTGTATGCTCGACAGGGGAAATATGGTCAGTTCCTATATTGGTGAACATTGCAATATCAAAATCAACACCCGAAACTCTGTCATATTTTAATGCTTGGCTTGAAATTTCGCTGACGAGATATTCGATACCCGTATTGTAAGCATTATCAAAATGTCTGTAGAATTCGACAGCTTCGGGGGTGGTAATATGGGATTCAAAATCGTTTATTCCGTCGTATGTGTCAATTGAAGAAATAACGGCAATACGAGGTTTGTTTATAGCTTTCATATAGCAATCGAGTATTGCTCTGAGATAATAGGTAACAGTGCTTTTTCCTTTTGTTCCTGTAATACCGATTGACGTTATTTTTGCAGGAGCATTGTCGAAGAAAAGCTTTGCAAGAATCGGCATAGCTTTTCTTATATCGGAAACAAGTATTCCGTTTGGTTTATTGTATTCTTTTTCCGAAATATAACACAATGCTCCGTTTTGCAAAGCGTAATCAAGGTATGCTTCCTTGAAGTGTGCCCCCTTGCATATAAACATAGCGTTATTCTTTAATTCGCGTGTATCATAAGTCAGACATTCTATATTTGCTGAAAGTGCAATATCGGAAAGGTTATGGGAAATAAGCAGACTACTGTTTTCCAACGCCTGCAAATAGGCGGAAACCATAAGTTTTTTCACGATTTTACCCCCATTATCTGTTTGATGTAAGATTTATTTTTCTCCGTTTTTGCGAAGTGTGGCGATAGCGTCTGCAACGTCTTCTTTACCGAATACAGCAGAACCCGCAACGAGTATATTTGCACCTGCTTTAACAACGGAATTAATGTTGTCGGCATTGATACCGCCGTCAACCTCTATATCAAGGTTGCCTAAAAGTTCTCTTGCTTCTTTGATTTTGTCAAGGGATTCTGGAATAAATGACTGACCGCCGAATCCGGGTTCAACAGACATTATAAGAAGCATATCAAATTTGCCAATATATGGCTTTATTGCTTCAACCGGCGTATTGGGCTTAATTGAAAGTCCCGCTTTCATACCCATTTCTCTTATCTTGTCAAGTGTTTCAGCAACGTTATCACAGCTTTCAAGGTGAATTGTGATAATATCGGAACCTGCTTTTGCGAAGTCTTCGAGATAACGGATAGGGTCGATTATCATAAGGTGTGTGTCGAACACCATTTTGCTCTGTTTGCGGATAGATTTTTGAATAGGAGCACCGAGGGAGATGTTGGGGACAAAAACGCCGTCCATAACGTCTATATGTAAGTATTCAGCGCCGCCTTTTTCAACTCTGTCAACGTCAATTCCAAGCTTTGAAAAATCGGCAGAAAGAATAGAAGGGGAAATTTTAATCATAGGATGATTCCTCCGAAAAAAAGTTTTATATTTTATGAAAAGGATTAAATAACTATTTTTTAAGAAAATGTGATGTTTTTGTTAAAGTGGCTGTTGTGGCGCAAGTAACAAAAACACATAAAATAATATCAGATATGCAAAACGGCAAGGCTTGAAAAAGGAAACCTCAAAGGTATAAAGAATAAGGACGTGTGCTGGAAAATCAATCAAGATGAACCGTTATAATATATATATCTATACTGCTTAAGAGCATTTAAAAAGTGGCAGTATTAAGGAAAATTAAAGAAAACTCAAGGGGGAAGGCAATAGCCTTCCTTCTTGTTTTTTTAGTCTTTGGTGATAAGGCAAACAGCGTGAGCTGCAACCCCTTTTTTCTCTCCTGTAAAGCCGAGATGCTCTTCAGTTGTAGCCTTGACATTAATACAAGACTTATCGACAGAATACACCCTTGCAATATTCTCTCTCATTTGCTCGATATATGGTCTTACCTTAGGTGCCTGAAGAATTAAAGTTGCATCTATATTAGCTATTTTATAGCCGTTTTCTTTTAGTAAATCAGTCGTTTTTTCAGCGAGTATAAGGCTGTCAATATTCTTGTATTGCATATCGTTGTCGGGGAAATGAAGACCAATATCACCGAGTCCTAAAGCTCCGATAACAGAGTCCATTATTGCGTGTACGAGTACATCTGCATCTGAATGACCGTCGAGGCCTTTTTCGTGAGGGATGTCAACTCCGCCAAGGATAAGTTTTCTTCCTTCGACCAGTCTGTGTACGTCATAACCGTGTCCTATTCTCATAAGCTTTCTCCTTTGGTGTCCGCATTTCTCGAGTTGAGTATGGCTTCCGCGATAATAAGGTCGTCTTTTGTGGTTATTTTTATGTTGTTTCTTCCGCAGTCAACAAGCTTTATTTTGAAGCCGTAGTATTCAACGAGCATACAGTCGTCGGTAACCGACAAGCCTTCTTTTTTGGCGGAAAATGCACAAGCTCTGTATATATCGCTTTTGAAAACTTGCGGTGTTTGAGCCGCCCAAGCTTTGCTTCTGTCAGACGTCGATTCTATATACATATCCGAGTCTACCATTTTTAAAGTATCATATATTTTTGTGGCCGCGCAAGCACAGTTTGTTGCGTATGCGGTCTTCATAACGGCTTTTATATTGTCTTGAGTTATAAGACATCTGACACCGTCGTGAATAGCGACGTAATCGCATTTTTCTGATATGGCTTTGAAGCCGTTTAAGACGGATTCCTGGCGTGTGCTTCCTCCTTTAACTATTCTTCTTACTTTTGAAAGGGAATACTTTTCAATCATTTTTGTGTAGAGGTCGATTTCGTCTTCTTTGGAAACAATAATTATTTCGTCAATATACGGTGATTTTTCAAATTCAAGCACTGTTCTCACAACAATGGGGAAACCGTTTAATTCCATAAACTGCTTGGTCGTTCCGTCGGCATTTTCCATTCTCTTTCCGCTGCCACCCACCGTTATTATGGCTGTTGTCATAGGTTTGAAATATTTTAATGTGATTTTGTCTATAGCGTTTGATGCGGTATCTGCAATTTTTTTAAAAATCTTGCTCATTCTTTGTTCCGCCCTTTTCTTTCAATCAGCATAATTATCTCTATTATAGCACAACAGCAAGGTGAAAATCCATATATTTTAGAATTTTTTTCAAAAAAATGTTTAGACGTTGGTTTTTTGTGAAAAAAACTGAAAAAAGAAAGTAAAAAATGGCGTAAACTATTTGCAAAATTGAATATATATGTTATAATATATTAATTATAAAAATTTTCTTCGGGCGGTGGTCGTTATTTTAAAAGCATATTTTAATGAATTTGTGAAAATTCTGAAGTCTCAAATGAGAGCTTTTTCGTTTGGACTCAATGATCTTTTTGATATTATTATTGTTGCGGTGCTTTTGTACTACGTATACAAGTTTATAAAACAGAGACGAGCGGGGAAACTTGCGCTTGGTCTTGGCGTTATTGTGCTTGTAAATGTGTTGAGCAATATCTTTTCTCTCAGTGCTTTAGGTTTTATAATAAGCAACTTTTTTCAAATAGGACTTTTGGCGATAGTTATTATATTTCAGCCCGAATTGCGTTCGGCTCTTGAGCAGGCGGGCGGAACATCACTTAAGGGGTTGAAAAACCTTGGTGAAAAACACGGACTTGAAAATACGGAAAATATAATTAATTCTATTTGTGATGCTGCTTGTGAAATGGCAAAGGACAAAACGGGAGCTTTGATAGTTTTTGAAAATCAAATGGCGCTTAACGACGTTATTGCAAGCGGAACGGTTGTTAATGCTGAAGTATCTTCATTCCTCTTGCGTAACATATTTTTTGAGAACACCCCTCTTCACGACGGCGCAGTTGTCATACGCGACGGAAGGGTATATGCGGCAGGCTGCTACCTTCCTTTGTCGGAAGATAACAATATTGCCAAAGAGTTGGGAACACGTCATAGGTCTGCGATAGGTATGAGTGAAATTAGCGATGCTTTGGTTCTTGTTGTTTCCGAGGAGACAGGAATTATTTCGATTGCTGAAAACGGTACCATTAAGAGAAATTACGATTATGCCGGACTGAAAAAAGAATTAACGTTGTTCTTTGACCCCGATGAAGAAAGCGGTAAGAAAAAGTTTAATATAATTACAAAAAAGACTATCGAGCGTGTAGAAAAACACGTTAGAAAAGACAAGAAGAGCAAAACTATTAAAGATGCTTTGGCTGATGAAATAGAACTTGATTTATTTGACGGAGATAATGAAGAATGAGCGATAAGAGAGCAAATATTGATGAAAAAAAGACGGGTAGAAAAAACTCGGAAAGAATACTTGATTTTGTTGCAAAGATAGCTTGTTTGGTTATTGCGTTTTTTATCTGGTTTTATGCTATGAGTACCGACGTTGTATCCTTAGAAAGAGAATTTACGGTTCCGGTTATTTTCGAGAACGAAACCGAGCTTTTTGAAAATACCGGTTGGTCTGTTTTGTCCGGGAAAGATAACAGTATTGTTGTTACTCTCAAAGGAAAAAGAAACATAATGAACCGAGTAACAGAATCAGATATTTATGCTTTTGCAGATGTTTCGGGTGTTGAAAAGGCGGGAATGCAGGTAATTGACATAAAAATATCTGCTCCTACAGAATGTGAAATAGTCAACACGTCATCTTCAAGTATTTCGCCATATATTGACAAAAGAGTAACGAGAAACATACCGATTAAAGTTGTTCATACCTATGAAATAACCTCGGGATACCAACTTGATGACCCGATTACGAATATTGCAGAGGTTGCGGTAACCGGTCCCGAATCCGAGCTTAAAAAAATCACAGCGGCTCAAGCAGATTTGGCTCTCGGTAAGATAACCGAAACTGTTAATACGAGAAGTTCATTGGTTTTGATTGATGAAGCGGGAAATCCTATCACAAGCAAATATGTTTCAATGGCTACAAAAAACATAAATATAACCGTTAAATTATACGCATTGAAAGACGTTCCGCTTACCGTTGGTTATAAATACGGCTACTTTAATGAAAACAATGTTCGTGTGACCGTAACGCCAAACGTAATAACATTAAGAGGTGAACCCTCCGTGCTTGAAAATATGGATAATCTTGAGGTTGCCGTTCTTGATGAAAAGAAATTTGTGAAAAACAGTACTCAAAGTGTTTTGATTAACGTTCCCGGCGGTGTTACCGCTATGACAGGTGAAACTATGGCAACGGTTAATGTTGAACACATAAATACAGACGTAAAGTATATTACAGTCAAAAATATAACACTTGCAAATTCGGGCGGACTTGAGTGTGAACTTCAAACCGAGAGTTTGAACATTATACTCAGAGGACCTCATGCACTTCTTTCACAGGTAAAAGAGGAGAATATTACTTTGACTGCGGATATGAAAAACTATTCATCGGGAAGCGGCATTATGGTCGTACCGGTGTCAGTAAAGTTGTCGCCGGAATTCGAAGGCTCTGTATATGAGCTTGAAACCTATAACGTAACGGTTAACGTAAAATAATTATTCAGAGGCAGTATGCGGATAGTATTAAGGGACATCAGACTTAAAGCCGAAGCATCGGAACACGATGCAGTTTGCGAGGCAAAGAAACAATTGAATAATGTTTTCGGTTCTTCCGGATATGGCAATGTATCTGTTTACCGAAAGTCTATAGATGCAAGACACGTAAATAAGATTTCAAAAGTGTTTTCTGTATGCGTCGAGGTGTATTCGGATACTGTATCTGACGAAATTTTAAAAAAAATTAACGCATCGGTTCTTGAAGAGGGCAAACTTGATATTACCTATGGCGAAGAAAAAATGAAGAATCGTCCTTTAGTTGTCGGTTTTGGACCTGCGGGAATGTTTTGTGCATTGGTTCTTGCTGAAAATGGGTATAAGCCGATAGTCTTGGAGAGGGGAAGTGATATTCCCGAAAGAAACCTCGCTGTTAACCTTTTCAGAACACAAGGAATCCTTAACACAGAAAATAACGTTCAGTTTGGTGCGGGGGGAGCAGGTACTTTTTCCGACGGCAAGCTTGTTACAAGAATAAACGATAAAAAATGCAGATACGTTCTTGAGACATATCATAAACACGGAGCTCCCGACAGTATTCTTACAGAGGCAAAGCCGCACATTGGAACGGATAACCTCGGAAAAATTGTTTCTTCAATCAAAGAAGAGATTGTACGAAACGGTGGGGAAGTGTTTTTCAATACCAGATTTGAAGGATATAAAAACACTCCTAACGGAATTGAAGTAAAGACAAATAACGGTAGTTTTTTATGCTGTGCATTGGTTTTGGCTACGGGACACAGTGCAAGAGATACGTATAAGCTTTTAGCGGAAAGCGGACTTGAAATGCAGTCAAAAGCTTTTTCGGTCGGTGTACGAGTTGAACAGCTTCAAGAGGAAATAAACAATTCAGTTTACGGCAAATATGCAAATATTCTCGGAAATGCGGAATATAACTTTTCATACAGAAAAGGAGAACGTGCCGTTTATACTTTTTGTATGTGTCCCGGCGGACACGTTGTTGAAGCAGCATCGGAAGAAAATACCGTTGTTGTTAACGGTATGAGTAACTATAGCAGAGACGGTAAAAATTCAAATGCAGCTCTTGTGGTTTCTGTTTTGCCCGAGGATTGCGGGAATTCACTTTTTGACGGTATGAATTTTCAAAGGCATTTAGAGCAAAAAGCTTTTGTGATGGGCGGTAGGAATTACGGAGCTCCAATACAGACCGTTGCTGATTATCTTGAGAACAGTGTCAGAACAGCTCCCAAAAGAATTTTACCATCATACATGGACGGAAAAAGAAACAGACTATGCAATCTGAACGAACTGTTTCCGTCATATATAAATTCCTTCTTGAAAGAGGGTCTTGTAAGGTTTGAAAACAAAATAAAAGGCTATGCACCTTGCGATGCCGTATTGACGGGCGTTGAAACGAGGACTTCGTCGCCTTTGCGCGTTGTAAGAAACGATATGCTTTTTTCTCCCTCTGACAGTAATGTTTTTCCTTGCGGAGAGGGTGCAGGATATGCGGGCGGCATAACGAGCGCGTCTGTTGACGGTATCAGAGTCGCTTTGCGTATTGTTGAAAGATATAAGCCTATAGGATAAAACGGTGTATTTATGAAACAGGTCGTAAAAAGTTGTTGAAATAAACGGCAATATACCTAAAATATTCTTATCTAATTTGTTTTAGGTGAAAACGTTTTTGTAGTTATAATGTTTTTTACCATAGTGTTCTCGCTTTGTGCTTTTAGTTTCGTGTTGAATGAGATATTGAAAAAAGATGACAAGCAGAATAGTGAGAGTGCTTTTTATGTTTTTGTAAAAAATGAAAGTGAGATATATTCGAAATGTTGAAAAAGAAAGAATGGAAGATTAAGTCCGACGGAAAAGAAAATTTTTCCGAAATCAAAAAAATTTCGGAAGAACTTGGGATAAAGCCGTTAACGGCTCTCCTGTTGTATAACAGAGGTTATACTACAGCGGAAGCTGCAGAAAGCTTTATAAGAAATGAAAATATCAGTTTTCACGATTCTTTTTTGATGGCAGATATGGACAAGGCTGTTGAAAGAATTTTGGCGGCGGTTGAGGCGAATGAAAAAATAGTTATTTACGGAGACTATGACGTTGATGGTGTTACTTCTGTTAGTATTTTGTACTTGTACCTAAAAGAAAAGGGAGCTGATGTAAGCTATTATATTCCGAGCAGAACAGGTGAAGGATATGGAATAAACCCATCCGCAATTGAGAGTCTTGCTCAAAAAGAAACTAAGCTTCTTATAACTGTTGATACAGGAATTACGGCGGTTGATGAAACCGAGTATGCAAAATCATTGGGACTTGACGTTCTTATTACCGACCACCATGAATGCCAAAGTGAGCTTCCTAAGGCTTGTGCTATAGTTAACCCGAGACGTCGCGACTGTAATTATCCTTTTAAGGAACTTGCGGGGGTTGGGGTTGTTTTCAAGCTTCTTTGTTCTCTTGAATTTGCTTATTGCAAGAGAAATGGAATTGAAGAGGATTGGCTGAAAAAGATTTGTGATACATATGGAGATATTGTGGCTATCGGTACCGTTGCTGACGTAATGCCCCTTGTTGACGAGAACCGCTTGATAGTCAGCCGAGGCTTAAAGCTTATTGAGACTACGAACAGACTTGGAATTGAAGCGTTGCTTGAACTTTCGGGGGCTGTTTCAAACAATAAAAACGTTACTCAAAAGAAGAGAAGAATAACGTCTACTCTCATCAGCTACGTAATTGCTCCGAGAATTAATGCAGCAGGCAGAATAAGTGATGCAACAAGAGCTGTTGAACTGTTTTTGAGCGAGACTCATAATGAAGCAAAGAGTATAGCAGAAGAACTTTGCGATACCAACCGAATGAGACAAGCTGAAGAAAACAAGATAATGGAGCAGGCGTACGAAAAGATTCGTAAGGAACACGATTTTGAAAACGATAAAGTTATCGTACTTGCCGAGGACAATTGGCATAACGGTGCAATTGGTATAGTTGCCTCAAGAATAACCGAAAAATATAATTTGCCCTCTGTTTTGATTTCTTTTGACGGAAACGTTAGCAAAGGGTCAGGCAGAAGTATAAAGGGCTTGAATCTTGTTGATGCTTTAGGTTATTGCTCTGATCTTCTTATAAAGTACGGTGGTCATGAACTCGCCGCAGGCCTTTCAATAGAAAGAGATAACCTCCCGGCATTCAAAAAGAAGATAAACGAGTATGCAGCAGCACATCTTAAGCCCGAAAATATGGTTACACAGATAGAGATTGATGCTGAGATAGACGAAAATGATATTACTTTGGAAAATGCTGAAGAGCTTTTCTTGCTGGAACCTTTCGGTATTTCAAATCCTGTTCCTGTGTTTACTATGAAGGATGCCTATATTTCAGAAGCTATAGCTATCGGCTCAAACAGACATACTAAGTTTGTTCTGAAAAAAGGAAATAAGAGCATTACTGCTTTGTATTTCAGCAAGAATCCTGCTGAACTTAATTTGTTTGCAGGTGATACTGTTGACTTGGTGTTTAATCTTGACGTAAATGAATATATGAATAACAAGAACGTACAGCTCACGCTGAGAGATGTTATGCCGGGCGAAAAAACCAGAATAATCAGAGAAAAAAAGAGAGCTAAATATGCTGAAATTAAGGCGGGAAGATCAATCACCCCCGAAGAAAATATCGTTCCCTCAAGAGAAGATTTTGTAAACGTTTATTACGCTATTCAAAGAGAACTCAGACAGGGAAATGAAAATATTTCCGTGTATATGCTTGAAAGATTGCTTGGTAATATGAGCTATGAAAAAATTAGATTTATCGTGGATATTCTTAAAGAAACAAAGGTGTTCTTGATTGAAGAAAAAGACGGTGTGGAAGATGAATACGTCTTTAAGATGAGTTTGCTTAAAACCAAAATCAATCTTGAAAAGTCGTCTATCTTGAAATGGTTAAAAAGCCAAGTTGCAAAGGCTTGAAAAAATTTAATTATAAGAGGATAATATGTATTCCGATATAGAAAAACTTATATCAATGCTTGAAAAAACGAACAAGCATTATGATATAGAAAAGATAAAAAAAGCTTATCTGAAAGCGAAACAGCTTCACGATGGGCAATATAGAGCAAGCGGCGAGCCGTTTGTTTCTCACCCTATTGCTGTGGCGGAAATAGTTGCAAAGCTTGAGCTTGACACGTCTTCTATTTGTGCAGCGTTGCTTCACGATACGGTTGAGGACTGCGGTTGCGACCTTAGAGATATAGAAAGAGAGTTTGGCAGTGAGACTGCTATGCTTGTTGACGGTTTGACCAAGCTTGTAAGAATACCTTTTGAGGACAAAGAAGAAGAGCATATGGAAAATCTTCGTAAGATGTTCCTTGCTATGTCAAGAGATATAAGGGTTATTTTTATAAAGCTTTGCGACAGGCTTCATAATATGCGGACTTTATCTGCAAAACCGCCCAAGAAACAGAGAATAACAGCACTTGAAACTATGTACGTTTATGCTCCTTTAGCGCACAGGCTTGGTATGCAGAAGATAAATCACGAGCTTGAGAATCTTTCTCTTGCATACCTTGACCCTATTGGTTACGAAGAGGTAAACACAACTATTCAGCAAAAATACGGTCAGAATAAGGATTTTCTTGAAAAAGCAAGAGGTTTTATTGCCGAAAAGCTAACCGAAAATAATATAAAATTCACACTCGACGGAAGAATCAAGTCTGTATACAGCACATACAAAAAAATGTTTGAGCAGAATAAACAGTTTGATGAAATCTATGATTTTTATGCTTTACGTGTAATTGTAGATACTGAGCTTGAATGTTATACGGTTCTCGGTATTATTCACGATATGTTTAAATCTGTTCCGGGCAGATTTAAGGACTATATTTCGACACCCAAACCGAATCTTTACAGGTCTTTGCATACGACTGTAATAGGCAGAGGCGGTGTGCCTTTTGAGGTACAGATAAGAACTTGGGATATGCATCACGTTGCAGAATACGGTATTGCGGCTCATTGGAAATATAAGACGGGCGAAAAGAGTAATAAGGACGAAATAGACGAAAAGCTTAACTGGATTTCAAAAATTATTGAAAGCCAAGATTATTCTGGCGACTCTAATGAATTTATGGATATGCTTAAAATTGACATATTCCATGATGAAACGTTTGTTTTTACTCCCAAAGGCGATGTTATAACTCTCCCATACGGCTCTACTGTTATTGACTTTGCTTATGCTATTCACTCTGCTGTGGGTAACAAAATGGTAGGAGCTAAAATCAATGGAGCTATCGTTCCCATTGACAGAGCACCCAAAAACGGAGATATAGTTGAAATATTAACTTCTTCGGGAGCTAAAGGTCCGAGTCGAGATTGGCTTAATATAGTTAAGACATCTGAAGCAAGAACAAAGATTAGACAGTGGTTTAAGAAAGAAAGAAAAGCTGAAAATATCATTGTCGGAAAGACTGAAATCGAGAAAGAATTCAGAAAATACGAAAGATATTACACCGATGAGCAGAGAGACGAGATATTGAATAACGTTTCAGGTCGTCTCGGTGTTCAAGGATTAGATGATTTTTATAACATCATCGGTTATGGCGGTTTAAGTATATCTAAGATTGCAATCAAGCTTCGTGATGAATTTGACAGAGTAGTTAAGGTTGATGCGGAACCAAAGAAACAGTTTGATGTTACAGACATAAAAACTCCGTCTAAAGTAAATAAAAATACGGGCGGTGTAATTGTTGACGGCGTAGAAGACTGTCAGGTTAAGTTTGCAAAATGCTGTAACCCTCTTCCCGGCGATACTATTATAGGCTTTGTTACCAAGGGGTACGGTATATCTATCCACAAGAGAGACTGTCCCAACGTAGAAACCAATATTATCAAAGAAGAATACAACGATCGTTGGGTAAGTGCATATTGGGATATGCCGTCTATGACTCATGGAAATGGTGTTTTTGAGGCTGTATTAAAGATATTTGCCGTAAACAATATGACGTTGCTTGTAGATATTACTACCATACTTGCTGAAATGAAAGTAACGCTTTTGCAGATTAATACCCAATCAAAAGCCAACGATGAGATTATAATAAATATGGTTGTCGGCTGTAAGAATCTTGAGCACTATAAATCAATAGTGTCAAGATTAAAGTCGATTAAGAGCATAACTGATATTGTACGCGGTTATACCTGATATGAGGATGATTTTATGAGAATAGTAATACAAAGAGTCAGCGAAGCTTCTGTGTCCGTTGACGGAAATATAGTAGGCAAGATTGGAAAAGGCTTTATGTTGCTTATTGGTGTTGCGAAAGGCGATACAGCAGATGAGGCTATCGCTTTGGCTGAAAAAATAAGCAAGATGAGAATATTTGAAGATGAGAATGAAAAAATGAATCTTAGTCTAACCGATGTTGGAGGTTCTGTTCTTGCCATTTCACAATTTACTTTATACGCCGAGTGCAGAAGAGGAAATCGTCCAGACTTTTTTAATGCAGCTCCTCCAACCGAGGCAAATGCTCTTTATGATCTTTTTATATCTGAAATGAAAAATAAAGGAATTACTACAGAAAAAGGAATTTTCGGTGCTGATATGAAAGTGAGTCTTGTAAACGACGGACCTGTTACCATTGTTCTTGATAGCGAAGATTTGAAAAAAAGCCGAAAGTAATTTTTTCTTAAAATACATTGAAGAAAGGAAGACGGTAATGTCCGTCTTTTTAGAAAATGATTGTTAAAACTGAAGGAAATATAAACAAATATTATGTACAGTCTCTTTGTATGCTTTTTTTTCCGGGCGCAAAGTTTGCAGAATCTGAAGAGGAAGCAAAAGGGGTTCCCGTTGTATCCGTAAGCCTTAGGGAATCGGAGGAGGGAGTAGAAGCGTTTGCTTCAATTAAGCAAGATGCAAAAATGAAAACGGGTTCAAGGTTTGAAAAATTTAAAAAAGAATATACAAAAAACAGAACCGCCAAAATAGCTGTAGGTATAGCTGTTTTTGAGGCAGGGAAGAGATTTTTCGGTACCGTTCCGCCTTGGGGAATTCTTACGGGGGTCAGACCTGCAAAGATTGCCGCAGAAATGCTTGACAGTGGTATGACTCTCGCTGCCGTAAAAAAGACAATGGAAAAGGAGTATTTTTTGAACCCGAAAAAATCTACTTTAGTTACCGAAATAGCGGCTGTTGAAAAAAAGATTATTGATTCAACCGAAGAAAATGCTTGTTCGGTTTATATTTCTATACCTTTTTGTCCTTCAAGATGTGCGTACTGTTCTTTTGTTTCGTATGCTACACCGAGACTTTTGTCTCTCATTCCCGACTATCTTGAAAGACTGAAAAAAGATATTGACAGAATGTTTGAGACTATAAAAAAAGTGGGGCAAAAGGTTGTTACGGTATACATAGGAGGAGGTACTCCTACCACTTTAGACGAAACACAGCTTGAGGACCTGCTTTCAAAAATTGCGGAGAATGTTGACGTTTTTTCTTTGAAAGAGTTTACACTTGAAGCGGGACGTCCGGATACTATAACTAAAGAAAAGCTTGATATTGCGGCTAAATATGGAGTTACAAGAGTAAGCATCAATCCGCAGACCTTGAACGATTCGGTACTAAAACAGATAGTCAGAAGGCACACCTCAGAAGATTTCTTTAAAGCATATAATATTGCAAAAGAAAGCGGCATAAAATATATAAATACCGACCTTATTGCAGGTTTGCCGGGGGATACTTTTGCAGGGTTTACAAAAACGGTTGATTCGATTCTTGAATTATCTCCCGATAACGTTACCGTCCATACATTCTGCGTAAAAAAAGCGGCGGATATTTTGAGATATAATTCGGATATCTATTCAAGAGGCGGCGGAGATACACCTAAAAGTGTTTCTTATGCATTCGTAAAGACTAAAAATGCGGGATATATTCCTTATTATATTTATAGGCAGAAGAACACGGTAGGCAACCTTGAAAACGTAGGTTATGCTAAACCCGAAAGTGAGGGCTTATATAATATCTATATGATGGAAGATGTTCATTCAGTTTTTGCTTGCGGCGCGGGTGGTGTAACTAAGCTTATTTCGCAAAGGAACAAGACTATGGAACGTGTTGCTTTCCCGAAATATCCGTATGAATATCTTGATATGAACAAGGAGCCTGAAAAAATAGACGGTATTTTTAACAGAATTATCGATTTTTATAAGGAGAACGAATGAAAACATATTCATATAACGTAGGGAAATTAAACGAAGAAGAGAAAAAAGAATTTGTTTTGAAGTGCGAAAATGAGTTTGAGGTACAGCTTGAAAAAGCCTCTGACTTTATTGCAGAAAACAATTGTAGAATTATAACTCTTTCAGGTCCGACATGTTCGGGAAAGACTACTACTGCGTCGAGGTTTATTTCGGCTCTTGAAAAAAACGGCGAAAAAGTAGGCGTTATTTCCATAGATGATTTTTATAAATCAAGAAAACAGCTTAAAAAAGAATCGAAAGAAAGAGGGCTTTCGGAGGTTGATTATGATTCGGCTTTGTCGATTGACCTTGATTATTTTGAAAAATGTATTGACGGTATTCTCGAAAAAAGAAACGTTAAGCTTCCGCGATACAGTTTTGAAAAAGGTGAAAGAGCGTCGCTTTTTGAGTTTGATTCTTCAAGGTACAGCTACATTATATTAGAAGGGATACAGGCTGTTTATCCCGAGGTTACAGAGCATATTCATTGTGGATTTAAGAGTGTTCAGATTTCAGTAGTACCCGACGTTGAGGTGAACGGTGTATTCTTTACTAACAGACAGATAAGATTTATGCGCCGTATGATAAGAGATGCGAAATTCAGAAATGCTCCGCCCGAGGTAACGTTTGAAATGTGGAAGGGTGTTTCTCGCAACGAGGATCTGCATATTTTGCCTTTTGCAGGGCAGTTTGATATAGAGATTGATTCGTATATGGAATACGAGCCTTTTATGATAAAAAAGAATGTTCTTGGATTGCTAAAGGATATAAAACCGGAATATGAGTTTTTTCACAAGGCGAAAGAAATAACAGAGAAAATGCAAGTTTTTTTTGATATAAGTTCTGAGTATTTGCCGGATAAATCGGTTTATCACGAGTTCTTGGGTTGAAAATTACGGAGTATGATTTAAAATGAAGATTTTATTTGACAAAACAGAGGTTTTAGGACACGGCGAATGTTATATCGGTGTTGACGGACAGTATATATCTTATATTGGAAGTGAAAAACCTGAAGGACATTTTGACAGAATAATTGATACGAAAGATAAGCTGGTTTGCCCCGGACTTTATAACTGCCACACACATTCGGCTATGCAGTTTTTGCGCGGGTACGGTGAAGATTTGCCCCTTGACAGATGGCTGAATGAAAAAATTTTTCCCGCAGAGGACAGATTGACACCCGATATGGTGTATAAATCATCTTCTTTTGCAGTTGCGGAAATGATAAAGAACGGTATTTGTTCTTTTTCCGATATGTACTATTTTTGCGACAGAACCGCCGAAGTTATCGGTGAAACCGGAATAAAAGCCAATATCAGCCGTTCTATAGTATCTTTTGATCCTACTGCCGAGCATAGTAAAGATAGCAGGTTTTTAGAATCAGTACAGCTTTATAGAGATTATCATAATGCTTTTGACGGCAGACTTAAAGTGGATTTTTCTCTCCATGCGGAATATACGAACGTTGAGTCGATGGCTAAGTTTTGTGCCGATTTTACAGAGGGAAAGTCGATAGCGTATCAAATTCACCTTTCAGAAACCGAAAAAGAGCATAATGAATGTATAGTCAGACACGGGCTTACGCCTACAGGATTTTTTGAAAAAACAGGAATTTTGAATAATAGCGTTTCTTTTGCGCACTGTGTTTGGATTACCGAAGAGGATATGGAGATCTTGAAGAAGTATAAATCTACTGTTGTTCATAATCCAGCAAGTAATCTGAAGTTAGGAAGTGGGGTAATGCCGCTTTCAAAAATACTTAAACACGGTATAAACGTTGCTCTCGGAACTGACAGCTCCGCTTCCAATAACACACTTGATATTTTGAAAGAAATATATCTTGCTGCTGTTTTGCAAAAGGGAATTGACAGAGACCCATCTTCGATAAAAGCCGAAGAGTTCTTAAAAATGGCTACTGTTAACGGTGCAAAATCTCAAAACAGAACCGATTGCGGTGATTTGGCGGTAGGTAAAAAAGCCGATATAATAATGCTTGACCTTGATTCGGTTAACAATATACCTATGTTTTCTCCTGTGTATACGCTTGTATACAGTGCTAATTCATCCGACGTTTGCTTTAATATGGTAGACGGAAAAGTGCTTTACGAAAACGGCGAATATAAGACCTTGGATATTGATAAAGTGAAGTATGATATGAAAACATTGCGAAAAAGCTTTTTTGCTTGATGAGATTACCGAAAAGGAGGGAAATGTTTTGTCATCAAAGAATAGAAATAATTTGTTTTTCTCGGGAGTTGTGGTACTTACTGTTGCCAACCTTCTCGTTAAAGTTATAGGACTTTTGTATAAGATTCCGTTGCACAATTTGTTGGGCGACGAGGGAATGGGATATTTTAATTCTGCTTATAGAATATATACTGCTTTTTATCTCGTGTCTACCGGTGGGCTTCCAATAGCTGTTTCTATTATGGTATCTCGTGCCAGGGCACAGGGAAACCGTAAAGAAGTTAAGGCAATCTTTAAATCTGCTGTTTCGCTTTTTATGGTTGTCGGCGCTGCCGGTACGGCAATTATGGCTGTTGGTTCAAATGGGTTTGCTGCGCTTATGGGGAACGAGCCTGCTAATATTTGTATATTGGCAATAGCTCCTACGTTATTCTTTATATGTATTTGCAGTGCTATAAGAGGCTATTTTCAAGGCTATCAGTATATGTTGCCTACCGCAATATCCGAGGTTTTGGAGTCTCTGGGTAAGTTTCTTTTAGGTATTATCTTTGCTACTTATGCTATCAACAAAGGTTATCATTTATCGGTTGTTGCAGCTTACGCATTGTTGGGACTTACTCTTGGTGTATTTATCGGAACCGCATATATTGTTTTTCACAGGCTCTTCTTTAAGACTGAGGCTTTTGATGCTGAATTTTCGGAGGTATCGGGAGCAACTGTGCGTAGTACCTCGCAAATTATTAAGGCTTTGTTTGTTATCGCTATTCCGATTTCGGTAAGTTCTTCGGTAATGAGTGTTGCGGATGCTATCGACTCGGTTGTTATACAAAGAACTCTTCAGAGCATAGGTTATACGAAAGAAGCTGCAACGGCGCTTTTTGGCAATTACTCTACATTGGCTGTGTCTATGTATAATATGCCTACAGTACTTATTTACCCAATTTCTGCTTCAATTGTTCCGTACGTTTCTTCAGCTTTGGCAGAGAATGACCGCGAAAAAGCAAAGTCGGTTATGACAAGCTCTTTGAAAATTGCTTCATTGATTGCGATACCGTCTGCGTTGGGACTCTCGGTGCTTTCTAAACCTATTCTTAGCTTGCTCTTTGATAAGAAGGAGTCTGTTGAAATGGCTGCTCCTTTGCTTTCCGTACTCGCGATTGCTGTATTTTTCGTTGGAATGCTGTCTGTAACAAATGCTATTTTACAGGCTAATAATTTTGAAAGATTGCCTATTGTTTCGATGATTACGGGCGCTTTGGTTAAAATAGGTTCTACTTTTGTGTTGATGCGAAGCGGACTTGAAATGTACGGTGCTCCGCTTGGAACTGTACTTTGTTATATGACCATCGCTATTCTTAATTTTATATTCATTGCTAAAAAAGTAGGGCTTGTGCCTGATTTTAGAGAGGTTTTTCTTAAGCCGTTTTTTGCAGCATTACCGTGCGCATTGTCGGCTATGGGCGCATATTTTCTTTTTGATGGATTCCACGAAAAAATTGCTACTTTGATTGCTATTGCTGCAGCTGTTATCGTTTATTTGATTGCTGTTTTGTTGTTTAAGGCTATTACAAAAGATGAAATATTGATGATACCTAAAGGACAGAAGATTTACTCTTTGCTTAATAAGCTGAAGCTTATGTGAGGTTTAAAATGGATATAATAAATGAAATGAAAAACAAAGAAAAGTTTACCGCAGAAGACTTGCGTAAAATAATGGAGATTCTTCGTTCGGAAAACGGCTGTCCTTGGGACAAAGAGCAGACTCATAAATCAATCAGACAAGACCTTCTTGAAGAAGCTTATGAAACGGCTGAAGCTATTGACTGTGAAAACGACGAAATGCTTTGCGAGGAACTGGGGGATGTTCTTTTGCAGGTTATGTTTCATTCAAGAATAGCGGAAGAAGAGGGAAGATTTACCGTTGATGACGTATATACAGGTGTATGTAAAAAGATGATTGAACGACATCCGCACATTTTTGGCAATGTTTCTGTAAAAAACGTTGACGACGTGTTGACCAACTGGGAGGTAATTAAACAGAATTCAAAAAACAGGAAGTCTTTGTCAGAACAGCTTGACGGTGTATGTAAGGTGCTTCCCGCACTTATGCTCGCCTCCAAATATGTAAGTAAGTGCATAAAAAGCGGAGTTGAAATTGAAACGAAAGTTAATTTGGACAAAGTTACCGAAGAGAGCATAGGTGAGATTTTGTTTGATATTGTTACTGTTTCGAGAAAAAATAAGATAGACCCAGAGCTTGCATTGCAAAAAAAATGTGAAAAATTTCTCAATGAAACAAGAGGATAATGTGTTGAGTTTGTGAAAAAAATGTAATTTATAACATAAATAATACAAAAAAAGTGCAAATTTATTAATAATATTAGTATATTTTTTAAAAAAACTATTGATTATTTGGTAAAAGTTTGTTATAATTAGATAAGTTAATACACATAATATTATTTTGTTTAAATATTGAAAGGTAGGTATTTACTATGACAAAGTCTCAGATCATTGATGCTGTAGCAGCAAAGGCTGATTTTAAGAAGAAGGATGCAGAGGCTGCAGTTAATGCAGTATTTGAAGCAGTTACAGAAGCTCTTGCAAATGGCGAGAAGGTTCAGGTTGTTGGTTTCGGTACATTTGAAGTTAAGGAACGCGCAGCAAGAACAGGTATCAACCCCCGTACAAAGAAGGCTATCAAGATTGCCGCTTCGAAGACTCTTTCTTTTAAAGCCGGTAAGGCAATGAAAGAACTTCTCAACAAGTAATTCTTTGGAGTTTTTTTGAGGTCCCCCGAGAAGATCTTCCCGGGGGATTTTGAAATTAAAAAGACTGTAATATGAGATTAGATAAGTATTTAAAGGTTTCAAGAATAATAAAAAGAAGAACTGTTGCAAATGATGCGTGCGATGCCTCGCACGTTACGGTAAATGGTCTTCCGGCAAAGGCGTCGTATATCGTTAAGGAGAACGATATTATTGAGGTTACTTTTGGTGAAAGAAAGCTTAAAGTAAGAGTTCTTGACGTAAAAGAAACTACAAGAAAAAATGAGGCGGCCTCTTTGTACGAGGTTGTAGAATAAAAGGGGTATAAATATGCCGTTTTTCGCATATAGTGTATTAAAAAATGCGGAGGAACGGTACATGGAGATTACTAAACAAAAAATTATACTTGAAGATAGAAAGAAACTTGTTTTGACCGGCATATCCGATGTGGTAAGCTTTGATGATTTATCAGTGATTTTGGATACTGCGGGTGGACGGTTGATTATAAATGGAGAAGGGCTTCATATCCAAAAGCTTTGCCTTGACAGTGGAGACGTTGAAGTAGAGGGCAGAGTGGACGAGATGCTGT
Source organism: Eubacteriales bacterium (assembly GCA_045587445.1). GTDB lineage: Bacteria > Bacillota > Clostridia > Oscillospirales > CAG-272 > RGIG1995. The sequence goes on from JAZNCH010000063.1 coordinate 19,508, forward strand.
ATGAGGACGGTCAGCAAGCATCAAAAAAGAATTTTTTCGGTAGGCTCGTCAAATAATGGTTGTTGAACAGGAAAAGTTAGCGTTAATACTCCTGTATTCTGTTCTTTTGGGGCTTTTTTTCGGAGTTGTTTACGGAATTTTTAAGTTCAGGCGACTGTGCTTTCCTTTGAAGCGATTTGACGCAAACAAAACGGCACAAAAAATTTCAGTGGAAGATATTATTGTTTTTTTTGAAGACGTTTTGTTTGCTTTTGTGTGCGCTGTTTCGACTTGTATATATATTTATTATATGAATGCGGGAAGATTCAGAGGAATTGTTCTTGTCGGTTGTGTAATAGGTTTTGTTGTGTACTATAACACAATGGGGAAAGTTGTTTTAAAATTATCCGCAATTTTAATGCGATTTGTTTATTTGATGCTAAAAAAAGTATTTAAGTTTGCCGTACAGCCTATTTTAAAGTTGTTAAAACTAATATTTGATTTAACTTTAGGGTGGTTGTTTGCGATACTATATACGTACTTTAGGCAGTTGGCAGATTCATTTTCTGCGGATAGGGGTTTTGGTATAATCAGAAAAAAAGGATGAATAAAAATGAAAAGAAAGTCAAATATCTTCATAAAAGCTGCGACGTTTGTTTTTATTGTTTTTTGTACTGTAACTATTATAAAAATGCAGTTTGAATTCAATAATCTCAAGGACGATAAGGCTAAAGTTGAAGAGCAGATAAAAAATTACGAACTGAAAATAGACGAGCTTCAGGCACGTCTTGAAGAAGATTTTGATACTGAGTACATAATGCGAATTGCAAGAGAAAAGCTCAATTTCAGATTGCCCGAAGAAGTGATTTTTTATAATGACCTTTCAAAATAATATACAACTAATACCGTAAGGAGTAAAAAGAATTAGATGTCAAATGAACTCGGTGCGATTCTTGACGGAAAGATAACTTCCATAACAAAATTCGGAGCATTTGTTGCTCTTACCGATGGAAAGAATGGAATGATACATATATCAGAGGTGTCCGATGGATTTGTAAAAGACATTAATGATTTTTTGAAGGTCGGACAAAAAGTAAAAGTAAAGTTGTGTTCCATAGATGAAAAGGGCAGAATATCCCTTTCTTTAAAACAGGCTGATTGTAGTAATACCGACAGAATTGCAGAAAACATTCAGTTAAAGAAAAAAAACGTTCCCGAAAAAATTGAAGAACCTAAAAATTTTTCCGGAAATTTTGAAGATATGATAAGCCGTTTTATGAAGACATCAAACGAAAAAATATCCGATTTGAGAAAGACTACAGATTCTAAACTGAACAGTTCCGGATTTTCAAGAAAAAACTCTAAAAAGTATTGATTTATCATTGAAATTATATTATACTGTATTATGGGATTTTCGTATCCCGTAATACAGTTTTTTATTGCGGAGAATGAATATGAAAGACATAATTATAATCGGAGGCGGCCCCGGCGGACTGACTGCGGCGATATACGCAAAGAGAGCGGGATGCGATATTTCTTTGTTTGAATGTATGTCTCCCGGCGGACAAGTTATGACTACGCCTGAGATAGAAAACTATCCCGGATTTGCGGGAACAGGTTTTGACCTTTCGATGAAATTTTACGAACAAACTACAGCACTTGGTGTTGATATACAGTTTGAAAACGTAAAGACATTAAAAAAGGTTGACGAAGCATTTTCTATAGAGTGTGAAAGCGGTGCAAGCTACTTGTCAAAGAGTGTTATTATTGCTTCAGGCGCAAGAAGACGCAAGCTCGGTATAAAAGGTGAAAATGAATTTACGGGCAGAGGGGTATCATATTGCGCAACCTGTGACGGTAATTTTTTTAAAAACAAAGTAGCTGTTGTTGTTGGCGGAGGTAATACTGCTGTTGAAGATGCTATTTACCTTTCAAAGCTTTGCAGTAAGGTTTATCTTATGCACAGAAGAGATGCGTTTAGAGCATCTAAGGTTTTGACTGACAGACTTGAAAATCACGAAAATATTGAGCTTATTTTGAATACAGTTCCTGTAGAAATTTTGGGAGACGATAAGGTTACAAAAATCATTGCAAAAAACAAATTAACCGATGAAATACGCGAGATAGATACAGATGCTGTTTTTGTTGCTGTTGGAACTATTCCCGAAACGAATTTTGTGCCTGTTGAGGTTGAAAAAGACACAGGCGGTTATATTATAACAGACACAAAATGTATGACGAACATTGAAGGATTGTATGCTATCGGCGATGTTAGAAACACACCATTAAAGCAAGTAATTACTGCGGCTGCAGATGGTGCGATTGCGGCCACCTACGCAGCAGAATATATTGGAGGATAAAAATTATGAGAGAAGTTTCATGTAAGGAAATCACAAAGGTTGTAAGAGAGTTGTTTATCAAGGCGAACTATGTTTTGCCTTGCGATGCAGAGGCACTTATCAGAGAATCTGTAAACAAAGAGACCGATAAGAGAGCATCTGCTATTTTGAGTAGACTTGTTGACAATCTTGATGCTGCGAGAACTACAGACGTTCCGATTTGTCAGGATACCGGTATGGCTGTTGTTTTTGCTGAAGTTGGACAAGACGTACATATTGTTGACGGCTTGTTTGAAGATGCTATAAATGAAGGTGTAAGACAGGCATATGCTGATGGATACCTTAGAAAATCTGTTGTTAAAGAACCTTTGTTTGAGAGAAAGAATACCGGCGATAACACCCCGGCCATTCTCTATACAAGTATAGTTGAGGGTGATAAAGTTAAACTTATTGTTGCCCCTAAGGGATTCGGCAGCGAAAATATGAGTGCTATAAAAATGTTTACTCCCTCGGCTAAACAGGAAGATATTATTAAATTTGTTTGCGATACCGTTAAAAATGCGAGCGGTAACCCCTGTCCTCCTATCCTTATAGGTGTTGGTATCGGCGGTACCTTTGACAGAAGTGCTTACCTTGCCAAAAAGGCTCTTACAAGACCTGTAAGCGAAAGAAATGCAGATCCCAGATATGCCGACCTTGAAAAGAGAATGCTCGACGCTGTAAATCAACTCGGTGTTGGTCCGCAGGGCTTTGGCGGAGATACTACCGCATTTGCTGTAAATATTGAATACACATCTACACACATTGCAGGTCTCCCGGTTGCAGTTAACATCAACTGCCATGTAATGAGACACGGTGAGGCTGTTATTTAAACATAAACTTTTTGACGAAAAAGGTGAATTGAATGCAAAAATTTAAGGCTGTTTCTGTGGTTTTACCATCGTATAAACCCGATGAAAAACTAAGAGGAACAGTTAATGGGCTTATTAATGCCGGATTTGAGGATATAATTGTCATAGATGACGGCGGAGGCAAGGAATATAATCATTATTTTGATGAAATTCGTTCTTTCCCTCAGGTTACTGTTCTTGTTCATGAAGTTAACAAGGGGAAGGGCAGAGCGCTCAAGACCGCCATGGAGTATTATATTGCCAACAGAAGCGGTGCGGGACTTGTTACTGCTGACGGCGATGGTCAGCATATTTCGTCTGATATAAAGGCTTGTGCGGAAAAAATGCTTGAAACAAAAGCTGTTGTGTTGGGGGTAAGAGATTTTTCGAAACCCGACGTTCCACCCAGAAGTAAGATGGGGAACAGAATTACGTCGTTTATGTTTTTGACTGCTTGCAGTCTTAAAATATCCGATACGCAGACAGGGCTCAGAGCTATTCCTGCAGAGTATCTTCCTGTTTTTGTTGAAACAAAAGGGGAACGGTACGAATACGAAACTAATATGCTTCTTGATTTTGGGAAGAACAATATTCCTTTTACAGAAGTTGAAATACAGACTGTATATATAGACGAAAATGCAACCTCGCATTTTGACCCGATTAGAGATTCTATAAGAATATATAAGCAGATATTAAAATATATTGTTTCATCGGTCGGCTCATTTTTAATTGACATCGGTTTGTTTTTTATTCTGAAATTGCTGTTTAGATCAATAACGGTATGTACGGTTATTGCAAGAGTAGCATCATCTGTGTTTAACTATACTTTTAATAAAAAGCTTGTGTTTGGTAGCAAGGAATCTACCGCAAAGTCGCTTATAAAATATTACGCACTTTGCATACCTCAGATGCTTGTGTCTGCGGGATTGGTAACGCTTATGTCGAACGTTATGAGTGCTAATGCGGCGTGGATTGTAACACTTATCAAGCTGTTTATTGATACGGTGCTCTTTATTTGCAGTTACATAATTCAGAAAAAATGGGTATTTAAAAATTAAATAAAATTCCACAGGTTTTTACCTGTGGAATTTTTATGTCCAATTATGTTATTACAGCTCCCGTCTTCCTTGAAGCGCGTAAAGCAGAGTCATATCGTCGGTATATTCAAGGTCGCCGCCGGCGGGAATACCAAATGCAAGTCTTGTTATTTTGAGTCCCATAGGTTTCAAAAGCTTTGTAAGATACATTGCAGTTGCCTCACCTTCGACGGAGGGGTTTGTCGCTATTATAACTTCCTTTAATTCCGGCTCGGTAACTCTTTCGAGCAGTTCTTTGATTTTCAGTTGCTCGGGACCGATTCCGTCAAGAGGCGATATTACACCATGAAGTACGTGATAAAGTCCGTTATATCTATTTGCCCCCTTGACTCTTTCGATAGCCATAAGTACTTTTGCGTCTTCAACAACGCATATTACCGATTTATCTTTTTCGGAATTACGGCACACAGAACAAAGCCCACCTTCGCTAAAGTTGTAACAAGAAGGGCAGTAGTGTATGTTCTTTTTTGCGTTGACCAAGGCTTCGGCAAATTGCAGAACCTTTTCTTCCTCCGAATCAACTATTGAAAACGCAAGTCTTTGTGCTGTTTTTCTGCCGATTCCGGGGAGACGCTGAAACTGTTCGATAAGTATTTCAAGCGGTGGGATAAATTCTGACATATTTTAATTAAAATAATCCGGGCATATTTATGCTGCCTGTGATTTTTTCCATTTCAGATTGATTGGTATCTTCTACTGTGCGGATAGCTTCATTAAATGCTGCGGTCAAAACGTCAGCGAGAGTTTCTGTATCGTCGGGGTCAACAATATCCGAATCGATAACAAGCTCCTGTATCTGCTTCTTGCCGTTAATTTTAAGAATTACTGCACCGCCGCCTGCTTTTATTTCATATTCACGGTTGTCAAGGTCTTCCTGAAGATTTGCCATATCTTCTTGCATCTTTTGAGCTTGACGGAGCATTGCCTGCATATTCTGAGGGCCGCCGCCCATTCCCTGAGGTAATCTTGCTTTCATTTTTATAATTCTCCTTATTTTAAGTTAATTATTGACTGTTTTGTATTATCTCATCTATGCCGGTTTCGTCGTCGAATACCGGTTTTTCTGCGTTAATTTCAACTTTCAGGTTGTTTGCAGATATATTTGTGCCTTCGGCTGAGTTTATAAGCGAAATAAGCTTTTCCTTAACGTTCGTCTGATAAATTATATCATAGGTGAATTTTCCGGGAACTCTTATAATAACGTCATTTCCGTCCTTGTATGCATAAGACATACCGAGGAAAGAAGAAGTACTGGGATCGGTTTTTGAATATTTCTTTACGACTTCGGGCCACGAACTAAGTTGTTTTAACGTTCTTTTTTGTTTCTTGTCTGCATAAACCGGTTCTTCTTGTTTAGGTGGGGGGGCAACAGTATTATTTACCGTAGGTTCTTCGGTAACATTTTTGTCCGGTGTTGTAACTGTTTCGGGAGTGGGTGCGGTTTGTGTTGTTGCCGATACAGTAAAACTACCTGAAGAAAGTTTGTCTTCGATATTTGAAATTCGTTCCGCAAGGACTTCGTTTGAAAATGTAAGCTTGTTGTCGCACATTCTAATAAGTGCCATTTCAGCGCATATACGTTTTGATGCGTTCGGTCTTTGCATAGCGTAAAAACATTCTTCAAGCTGATTTATATGCGATGCAATCGCGGCGTTTGTAAATTTACTTGCGATTTGTTTTATTTCTTCAAATTCGTTTTCTGTTACGTCAAGATATAGTTTTGGCGATTTTGTGTTTTTTACAACGAACATATCTCTGTAATATGACAAAAGGTCGTTCCAAAATACTGCAATATCAAGAGAAGACGTATGCAACGTATTTATCTGGTCGAGTATCGTTTCGTAATCTTTTTCGTGTATAGCGTTGATAGTTTTTACAACGCTGCTTCTGCTGTTTGTTCCCGTAGTTTCAATAACAACGTCTGTCGTTATTTCCTCGTGTTCTCCGGAACAAAGTTCAAGCATACTTATAGCGTCTCTCATTCCGCCTTGTGCGAGTTTAGATATAAGGAAAGCGGCATCTTCTTCAACCTTAAGTCCCTCTTCTTTTGCAATATACATAAGTCTGTCGGAAATGGTTCTTGTGGGTATACGTCTGAAGTCAAAACGCTGACATCTCGAAAGAATGGTAGCGGGAATCTTTTGTGTTTCCGTAGTGGCAAGAATAAATATAACGTTTTCCGGAGGTTCTTCAAGTGTTTTCAGCAGTGCATTAAATGCACTTGGTGAAAGCATATGAACCTCGTCGATTATATAAACTCTGTTTTTGAGTTCCGAGGGGGTATAAAGAACCTCGTCTCTGATATCTCTGATGTTGTCAACGCCGTTGTTACTAGCCGCGTCCATTTCATATACGTCTGTTGCAGTGCCCGAAGCGACAGTCAAGCAAGAAGGGCAGGCGTTACAGGGATTACCGTTTATGGGGTGTTCGCAGTTTACGGCTTTGGAGAGAATTTTGGCACAAGTAGTTTTTCCCGTTCCTCTTGAACCGCAGAAAAGATATGCGTGCGTAGTCTTGTTGTTTGCAACCTCATACTTCAGTATGGAAGTAATATGATCCTGACCGCATACGTCATCGAAATGCGACGGTCTCCATTTTCTGTATAAAGCCTGATGCATAAACTTTTCCCTCCATCTTTTTGTAACTAAAAGAGCAAGATGCGATATAAGACCATACACCTTTTAATCGAATGTGGACATATACGCGTTAACCGTATATTTCACTCGGAACAGGCGTCCTTGCGGCACATCAAACATACTGCTTAATGCTGCTCGGTTCCCCGCCTGACATGGTTCACAGCCATCAATTGCGCAAGACCCATTCTTCAACGCAAAATAATACGGCACAGCCGTACATATCCAAGCCTCAAAAAAGGAATCCACCCCTGCTGTAGCGGATTGCAGGTACAGGGCACCGCTAACTCCCCGGCTGGCATGGCCTTATATCACATCTTGCTCTTTAAATTATAACATATATTGTCAATTTTTGCAATAGATTATATAACATATTTTTTAGAAATTAAGTTGTAAAAAAATTACAACGCTTTTCGCAAAAAGTTTATTATTTTTTTCTCCTCTCTTGAAACTTTAACCTGAGTTAGTCCCAAAAGCTCGCCCGTTTGCTGTTGTGAAAGTTCCTTGAAATATCGCAGAATAATTATTTGCTGTTGTTCTTGGGGAAGAAGAGACAGAGCTTCTTTGAGCGCCAATTTTTCCGTTAGCTTGTCTATAACGTTTTCGTCATCTCCTATAACGCTGGCAAGGGTAGACGAAGAATCGTCGTTTAACGGCTCTTGAAGTGAGCGCACAGGGGTTATTGCTTCAAGCGCAATTACTATATCGTCAACAGAAAGCCCTGATAATTCAGACAATTCCGATACAGAAGGCTCTCTTGAATGATTTTTCTCAAATTCTTCTTTTTTTCTTAGTATGTCTATACCGTTCTTTTTTATGTTTCTGCTGACCTTTATAAGTCCGTCATCTCGCAGGTGGCGTCTTATTTCGCCTATAATTAATGGAACGGCATAGGTTGAGAAAACGGTGTTGAATGAAAAGTCAAAGCTTCTTACGGCTTTAATCATCCCGATAGTTCCTATCTGCACGAGATCCTCGTATTCGCACCCTCTGTCTTTGAAACGTAAAACGATTTTTTTTACTAAACCTAAATTTTGGCTTATTAACTGTTCAAGAGCTTCATTATCTCCTTTTTGCGCATTTTTTATTAAAGTGGTGTTGTCTATTGTTTGCATTATTATTTCAGGTTCTTTATCATGGTAATCGTAGTTCCTTTTCCAACCTTGGAATTTATCTTAAGTTTGTCGGTAAACGAGTCCATGATGGCAAACCCCATTCCCCCTCTTTCTCCCGTTGTGTCGGTTGTATAAAGCGGTTTCATGGCTTGTTTTATATCGGCTATTCCGCAACCCTTGTCTTTTATTCTTATTTCAACAGTCTTGTCGGAATAGTACTTTCCGCTTATGTAAATCGTTCCGCCTTTTTCCTTGTAGGCGTGAACGATGCAGTTTGTTACTGCTTCTGAAACTGCTGTGCGAATATCAGCAAGCTCGGATACTGTGGGGTCGAGTATACTTACGAATGCTGAAAAAACTTTTCTGCAAAAACCTTCGTTTACCGAATTTGCAGGTAATTGCATTTTGAATTCATTTAATAGCGTCTTGTTTTTCATATAAATTTTACTCCTTTTTCGATTGGAATAAGCTTGTCCGTTCCTGCCATAATCAGCATTTCTTCTATTCTTTCACTCGGATTTGCTACCTTTAGGACTCCGCCGAACATATTTATCTTAGTGTATCTGCCGAGTATAAGTCCGAGCCCCGAGCTGTCCATAAAATCAACGTTTGATAAGTCCATTATCATAGTCGAGGGTTGGTATTTGTATAACTCTCGGTCAATTTCCTCTCTGATATATTTTGCTGAATGGTGGTCTATATCGCCGTTCAGCTTAACGTACAGAGTTTCGTTTGAATAATTGATTTGTGTTTTCATATATTCCTCCTTGATAATGCAAAACAAAAAAAGCTGTATCCTTTTCCTTGCAGAAATAGGATACAGCATTTTGTGTGCGAAAGGTGTCGTAATATAGTTTGTTATAAAAAATTAACAGTTAATCTTTAGTTAAGTTTTTCAAGAGCTTTTTCAATACCTTGAAGAACTTCGTTGTAGCTTGCAAGTTTAGCTCTTTCGCCGTCAATAACAGCTTGAGGAGCTTTTGCTACAAAGCCTTCGTTTGAAAGCTTCTTTTCGATTCTTTCAATTTCGGATATTGTCTTTGCCTTTTCTTTGTTAAGGCGTTCCTTTTCCTTTTCAAAGTCAACGAGGTCTCCGAGAGGAATGTATATCTTTGCAGAATCGGTTATAATCTGAACTGCGTTTTCGTCTTCGTAGGAATCAACGTAGCTTATCGAAGAAGCAGATGCGAGTTTAACAAAGAACGCTTCTGTTTTTGTGTTATAAGTGTCAGCATAGCTTGATTCAATGAAGAGAGCCGCCTTCTTTGAGGGAGGAACATTCATTTCGCTTCTGCGGTTTCTTATCGCTCTGATTGCAGTGATAAGTCTGTCCATTATAACTTCTTCTTTTTCAAAGTTGAAAGCTTCATTATAAACAGGGTAATCGCTTACCATAATGCTTTCGCCTTCGTGGGGGAGTGTCTGCCAGATTTCTTCTGTAATAAACGGCATAAAGGGATGGAGAAGCTTTAACGTATTGGAAAGAACGTATGTGATAACATTTTGAGCAACGAGGTTAGACTTGCTGCCCTTATCGTTGAATCTGGGTTTAAGCAATTCAATATACCAGTCGCAGAAAATATCCCAAATGAAGTCGTAGAGTTTTGCCAATGCAATACCAAGCTCGAAGTTGTCGAGGTTAGCACAAACTTCTTTAACAGTCTTGTTGTAAAGCGAAAGAATCCACTTGTCTTCAATTTCAAAGTCGTTAGAATCGGGAAGCTTAACTTCTTCAATATCAAGGTTCATAAGAACAAAACGTGAAGCGTTCCAAATCTTGTTGTTGAAGTTTCTTGCGGCTTCAATCTTTTCGTCGGAGAATCTCATATCGTTACCGGGAGAGTTACCTGTAGCTAAAGCGTAACGGAGTGCGTCAGCACCGAACTTTTCAATAATTTCAAGCGGGTCGATGCCGTTGCCAAGCGATTTTGACATCTTTCTGCCCTGTGCGTCTCTTACAAGTCCGTGAATAAATACGGTAGAAAATGGTTTTTCGTTCATATGCTCAAGGCCTGAGAATATCATTCTTGATACCCAGAACGTGATGATGTCATAACCCGTAACGAGAACGTTTGTGGGATAGAATCTCTTGAGGTCTTCTGTGTTTTCGGGCCAACCCATAACAGAGAAGGGCCAAAGAGCAGAGGAGAACCACGTGTCAAGTACATCTTCGTCCTGATGTACGGGTGCACCGCACTTGGGACAAACTGTTATATCTTCTTTTGATACAGTCATCTTGCCGCAAGCATCACAGTAGAATGCGGGTATTCTGTGTCCCCACCAAAGCTGACGTGAAATACACCAGTCGAGAATGTTGTTCATCCAGTTATAGTAGTTCTTGGAAAATCTGTCGGGAATGAATTTAATAGAGCCGTTGTCAACTGCTTCTATTGCAGGTTCTGCCAAAGGCTTCATCTTTACAAACCACTGATCAGAAGTAAGAGGTTCAACGGTTGTGCCGCAACGGTAGCATACGCCTACGTTGTGGTCATGAGGAACAGTTTTAACAAGATAACCCTCTGCTTCAAGGTCTGCTACGAGAGCCTTACGGCATTCGTATCTGTCCATACCCTCGTATTTACCTGCGTTAGCGTTCATTGTAGCATCGTCGTTCATAACCTTTATCTGTTCAAGGTTGTGTCTCTGACCTACCAAGAAGTCGTTGGGGTCATGTGCGGGGGTAATCTTAACGCAGCCTGTACCAAAGCCTATTTCAACGTAATCATCTGCAATAATGGGCAACTCTCTTCCAACAATGGGGAGAATAAGAGTCTTACCGATAAGGTGCTTGGTGTTTTCATCGTTGGGGTTTACTGCTACGGCTGTGTCGCCGAACATTGTTTCGGGACGTGTCGTTGCAATTTCAACGTAACCGTCTTCGCCCTTAATGGGATATTTAATGTGCCAAAAGCTTCCGGGCTGGTCCTTGTATTCAACCTCAGCATCGGAGAGGGCGGTGAGACAGTGAGGACACCAGTTTATTATTCTGTGCCCTCTGTATATAAGTCCCTTGTCATAAAGGTTTACGAAGACTTCTCTTACTGCTTTTGAGCAACCCTCGTCCATTGTAAAGCGTTCGTGGCTCCAGTCGCATGATGCGCCGAGCTTTTTGAGCTGGCTGATGATTCTGTTACCGTACTGGTGCTTCCAGTCCCATACTCTTTTAAGGAACTCTTCGCGGCCGAGGTCGTATCTTGTGAGACCTTCGTTTACGCGCAAGTTTTCTTCAACTTTAATTTGTGTAGCTATACCCGCGTGGTCGGTTCCGGGGACCCAAAGGGTAGAGAAGCCCTGCATTCTCTTGTAACGAACGAGAATATCCTGCAAAGTTTCGTCGAGGGCATGTCCCATGTGGAGCTGTCCTGTAACGTTTGGAGGGGGAATAACTATAGAGAAAGGTGTTTTTGATTTGTCTTCGTCGGGCTTAAAGAAACCTGATTCGTCCCAATATTTATAAAGACGGTCTTCTATTTCCGACGGGTCATAGGTTTTTGCAATTTCTTTTTTCATGAATTGCCTCCATATATTTGTTTTAATTATTTAATGCAAGAATAAAAAAATCCCGTGTAAAAACACAGGACGAAAAAATAACGCGGTACCACCTGAATTTGTGTTTAATAAAAACACACCCTCATATATGCTTGTAACGGTGCATAACTCCGTCGGCTGCTACTTATTTTGTAACCAAAACCTTCGTTCCGAGCTCTGCGGTGACACAAGATAAGCCAAATACGTTTCTTTCAGCTGGTGAAAACGCTCTCTGTGAAATGGGGATTTATCTCTTAATCCGCATCAATGCTTTTTGTGTATTATAACTTCACACTCCTTGAATTATATCACTCAATACAAGTTTTGTCAATGCGTTTTCATTATTATTATAAGTAAAACTTTGAAACAAATATGTGCAAAGCGAAAATGAAATTTGTGTAAAAAAGCGAGAAAAAACGAGAAAATGAGAGCAAGTGAATATCTAAATTGATTTTTTTAAAAAAAGTTTTAAAAAACTATTGACACAGTAATATCAGTGTGCTATAATTGCAAAGTCGAAAATGACAAATTGTGTAAAAAAATAATATTTATATAAAATTTGGAGGAAATCTCAATGTCCACTTTTATGGCAAAGAAAGAAACAGTTGAGCGTAAATGGTATATCATTGACGCAGCTGACAAGCCCTTGGGCAAGACAGCAGTTACTGCTGCTACAATTTTAAGAGGTAAGCACAGACCCGAATTCACACCTCACGTTGATTGCGGTGAATACGTAATCATTATCAATGCAGACAAGGCAATTCTCACCGGTAAGAAGCTCGATCAGAAGTTCTATCGTCGTCATTCCGGTTATATCGGCGGTTTGAAGGAAGTTAGCTATCGTCATTTGATGGCTACAAAGCCTGAAAAGGCAATGACTCTCGCAGTTAAGGGTATGCTTCCTCACAACTCAATCGGCGACAAGTCCATCACACGTCTTAAGGTATTTGCAGGCGACAAGCACAATCACGAAGCTCAGCAGCCCGTTGAATACAAAGTAGGCGAATAATAGGAAAGGAAGTAAATGACGATGTATACAAGTGCTAAACCCTATTTCTACGGCACAGGTAGAAGAAAGAGCTCTGTTGCAAGAGTAAGAATCGTACCCGGCACAGGTGCTGTTACAATAAACGGTCGTTCTATCGACGAATATTTCGGACTTGAAACACTCAAGCTTATCGTTAACCAGCCTTTTGCTGTTACCGATACAGTAGGAAAGTTTGACATTATTGCAAACGTTCGTGGCGGCGGTTTCTCCGGACAGGCAGGTGCTATCCGTCACGTCCTTTCTAGAGCACTTCTTCAGGCTGACGAAGCAAACAAGGCAGCTCTTAAGAAAGCAGGCTTCCTCACTCGTGATTCACGTATGAAGGAAAGAAAGAAATACGGTCTCAAAGCTGCACGTCGTGCAAGCCAGTTCAGCAAGAGATAATTACAGCCTTAAAGGCGATTATCAAAAAGAAACAGCACTCACTTT
>JAZNCH010000064.1:0-55687 GCA_045587445.1 Eubacteriales bacterium
TATGAAAAAAAATATACTTATTTTAATGGCATTAATACTTGTTTGTTCGCTTTTTGCGTGCAATTCTGCAAACAAAAAACCTCAGGAAACACTCGAGCCGTTAAGCGAAAGCATTAGAACTGAAGCCCCGAAAACAGAAACATCAGAGCTTGCGACAACCTCTGCCACAAAAATAGATCCTCCAAACCCCGAAGACTATGATTACTTCCATGTATTAAAGGCCGCTGAAGGGACTCCCCGCGAAATAGTTTACAACTATATGTATGCGATGTCCCAAATTAAATGGGTAGCAACTGAAAGTTGGACTACTACTTGGAAAAACGAGGGCGACTTTGGTGTTAACCTTCCTTACGTTAAGGGTAAGACCTACTATGGTATTCCCTATGCGGGAACAAATGCTACTCTTGATGAATTTCAAATGTTTGTTACAAACAGAGGTACATTTACCCCTAACAGCCACTACTATGAAGAAATTGTCGGAAACCACTGCTCTTCTTCTATGGTAATGGCATTCCAGCAAGTTATTCCGATGCCTTTCGCAGGAAGCCTTAAGCCTATAAAGTCTCGTATGGAATATCTTAAGTTCCCCCAAGGAATCGAAGTTCCTCCAGCAAGAACAAACAATCCTGACGACTGGATTTCTGCTACAGTCTTCATTCACAATGGACGGGATGCTATATTTGAAGGCTACACACAGCTTGACAAGGGCGATATTCTCTACAAGAGCATAGATGGCTCCGGTCATACTCGTTTAGTAAGCAAGGTTGAGATAAACAAGACAGCTACCGGTAAGATTCTCCCCTCCCGAAGTTATGTATACTGTCTTGAACAAACAAATACTTGGGCTGATTCTAAAAAAGACTCAACTTGGTTTATTGACAGAAAATATACTTTCTCCGAACTTTACAATACGTTGTTTATGCCTGTAACGCTTAAGATATATCACGAAAAGAACCCGGTTGTTGAAGATGCTTATATTATGATGAAGGGTAAAAATACTGCCGATTCGTTAAAGAAATTGCTTAACGGCACAATTGTATCCACATTCCCGCTTGCATATGTACGCCTTACCGTTACAGATAAAGACGGAAGTATTGTTTCAGAACATCTTGAATATTATTTGACAAATTCATTTAAAATTAATCTCAGAAACTTTTCCAACAAATTAGGAATTAACAAACTCCCGGTAGGTGATTATACATTTAAAGTTCGTGCAGGTATCGCTCGCGGCAATGTCGAGCTTGAAACTGTAAAGTTTACTATAGATTAATTTTTATAAATCATAACAAAAGGAAAATTTCAAAATGAAAAAAACATTATTCTTGCTTTTATGTTTGTTCCTTGTAGTTATATTATTTTCTTGCGGTAAAAAGAACAATGAAAAAACACCGGAAACAACCATCACCCCTATAGGTGATTCTGTTAGAACAGAAGCTCCGAAAACAGAAGCTACAACGGATGCCCCTTCAAAATATGAACCCGACCTTTCTATGTATGATTCATACAAAAAGTTTGAAGCCCCAAAAGGTAATCCTCGTGATATTGTTTACGATTACATGTACGCCATGTCTCAGGTTAAATGGGTTGCTTCAAAATCATGGACATCGCGTTGGAAAAAGGAAGGAGACTATGAAGTAAACCTTTCATATACACAAGGTAAAACATACTACGGCATTCCTTACACTAATACAAAGTGCGGTCTTTCTGTTTTTGAAAACTACGTAATCGACGGCAAACTTTATCCCAACAGCGAATTTCATGAAGAACTCGTAGGTAACCACTGCTCTTCCTCTATGGGTCTTGCATATCAGCAGATTCTCGATTTTCCCTATTCCGGCGGACTCAGAGAAAACGAGGCTCGTAAAGGTATTATTAAACTTGCAGCACCTCTCGAAACACCTCCCGGAAGAACACCGAATAACCCTTGGGATTTTATTTCTAAAAACATTACTGCTCACAACGGTGCTGAAAAGCTCTACGCAGCCTATGCCTCACTCGACAAGGGCGATATTCTTTTTAAGATGATTGACGGCTCAGGTCATACACGTATGGTTAGTAAGGTTGAAGTAAAAAAAACCGCTATAGGCAAGATAATTCCCTCAAGAAGCTATATTTACTGTCTTGAACAGACAAATGCCTGGGCTGATTCCAAGAAAAATTCAACTTGGTTTATCGACAGAAAATACTCATTTGAAGAGCTCAATCGCACCAACTTCACACCTTATACCCTTTGCATCTATCACGAAGAAAATCCCAAGATTTTTGATGCATACATAATGATGACAGGTAAAAACACAGAAAAAACAATCAAAAAAATGCTTACAGGAACAATTAACTCTACTTTCCCTCTTAACGCTGTAAGAGCAACTATAACCGATGCAAACGGCAATGTTGTCAGAGAAGCAATGAAATATAATTTATCTAACAACTACAAGATTAATGTGCGTGATATGACACCAACACTTGGAGCAAATAAGCTTCCTGCAGGCTCATATACATTTAAGCTTCAGGCTGCTATAGCAAGAGGTTCATGGGAGGTTGAAACGATTCCTTTTACCATTGGTTAAAATTTAATGCTTTTTTATATAAGCCGTAATATTTAAATTTTTAGGCTCATAGAAGGTAAAATACATTTATTTTAATTCAAATATCTCCTGACTATTTCTTATTAAAGAGTAGCAGTTCTCTTGATTGACCTTTCTATCTCTGTTTCCCCAAATAATATAAGGGTCCATACTTCTTAAAATTGTAAAATATTTGAAGCTTTCCAAAGCCCGTGTGTATTCTCAGATAATTCTTGTGAGGTAATTTCATGAAAAAAATTTGTATTATATTAGCTCTGTTTTTTTGCTGTTTATGCTTTATTTCCTGCACAGACTCATCATTTGGCAATTCAAACTCCCCCTCCGATAATAAGACGGGAGACCCCGCTTTTGATAACGTAAAGCCCGACCCCGAGCTTGAATATCCCAAAAATCCAAAAAAATATGTAGTTAAATACATTCGTGATATGGCCATGACTTCTTGGACCCCAAAGGAAACTTTTCAAATGTATGGCAAATATCAAGCTTGGAGTTATAATTTAACTTACGAAAAAGGCGTTAAGTATTACGGTCCTCCGTTCCTCACCGATTCACGAGGCACAATGCAAAATTTTAAATATAATATTGAAGACGGTGTATATGTTGGTGGTACATCAGGCTCAAGCTGTATAGGTTCAGCTTGTTATGATGCAGTATACGTCAGCTTAATCCAAGTGTGTCCTTCTATCTCCTTTAAAAGCACCGAGGATATGCTTCCCGGGAACGAAACCGGACTACTTCCTGTTGGTGATTGGGACACAACAATAAGCAAACATGATACCAAAAAAATTATAAACGAATATACAATAACCGAAATGTCTCAATTTTACGCCCAGTTAGAACCCGGCGACATAGTACTTAAGCATCTCGTATCACAAGATGCAGGACATACAAGAATTGTTAGCGGCGGCCCTGTTGTTTATTACAACAGCGACGGAACTATAAATTTAAAAAACAGCTATATAACCACTATTGAACAAACGAACGCATGGGACAAACAAGTTACCCACAATACAACATGGTATGTAGATCACTCATATACATTTGAAAATCTCTATTTAAATTATTTCGTTCCACTCACTCCCGAAGACTATACCAAAGACGTTAGTCGCGCGGCTATTACCTCAACTGATATAATAACCACAGATGAAATCGCAAATGCTAAAAAACTTAAAGGCGAACTTAAATCAAATCACTACATGACACAAATTAAAGTTTTAATTACAAGCGATGACGACAAGGTTATTTACGAAAAGTCAATATTTCCGAATACAAAATATTATAACCTTTATGACTTCAGCTACCGTCCCGAGCTTTATAATTACAAAAGCGGAACATACAACTTTAAGATTGAAGCCTCACTTTCATTTGGAACAAAAACAATTGCAGACTATGACTTCGTTTTAGAATAAAAAATTAAAACCTCTTGAAAAAGAGGTTTTTGTTTTATACAAAAGCGTGTATATGATGTTCTCCGTATACACACTTTAATTAAATTATAAATTAAGGAATTTTACAAATGCGTCTATTGATGCCTGCACTTTTTCTGCATTATCGGATTCTGCAAATATACGAAGCAAGGGTTCCGTTCCTGAAAAACGGCAATTCCAAGGTCTTATCCTTCTTTTACAACCATTTCAGTAAGTTTTACAAGTCCCTTTTTAGAAGGTGCCGGCATATGACCGCCAAAGTATGCATCTTTGTTTATATTGATTACATCAAGAGTACAACTTGCTGAGTAAAGAATTACCATCAAAGGATATGTTCCCGAACCATGCATAGGGTCAAAAAGTATTCTGAGCCCTCTGTTTCTTACGGCTTCGAGGTCCATAACATCATTCCTTTCTGTTTTCATATTAACATAGCTTTTTTTCTTTGTCAACTTTCTATATAAAACAGGTTAATCTAATACAAACAAAAGTGATTTTATTACAAATCGTGTATTTTTTTCTTTAACAAACAAAACAGTATACTTCCTCTCAAACATTGCAAATAATATATACAAACGAATCGAAAGGAATATGTATTCATGTTACAGAAAAAGACAAAACACAAAACAATACAGCACATTTAGAAGACGCTATATATAAAACGCCTCCCGCCTCTGCTACCGACTGGACAGGTTATAACCCTTACATTTCGGATTCAAACGAAAAGTCTGAAAATCTTTCTGAAATGATGAACGTTCCCACCTCCCCTCCTTCAAAGAAAAAATAAAAGTATATTCATCTGAACTTTATTGACATATCAAGCTAAAAATGGTATCATATTGAAAATATTATATAATTTCAAGGAATAAAAATATGCTTGAGTTTTTTAAATCAAGGTTAACCTATAAAAATATTATTTCAAAAATAATACTTTCAATAATTACGGTATCTTTTTTTACAACGGCTTTTTCTCAGTACAATTTTGATTCAGCCGATTATTTCAACAGCATATCATTTGGCGGATATTTTTTCTCCGCCTTGTTGCTTTTTGGATTACTTATACTATTACTTCCCGAGAACTCAAACGGTTATGCGATAGTTTCTGTGTCTACAGCTCTTTTTTATATAACCAACAGCCACGACAAGAATATTTACTACGCACTGGTTTCATCATTAGTTATCGGGGGCTTGGTCTTTTACTTTGCAAATTATCTTAAATCCCCTACAATTAATAAAAAAATCATCATCGCTCTCTGTGTTGTTTTGGGTGCTTTATTTACGTTGTTCGTGGCCGGAATTACAATTATCAAATTTTTAAACCACAGAACCCCCAATTTTGACTTCGGTATTTTTTCACAAATGTATCACTATCTGTCAAAAACCTTTGTTCCCTTTACAACGTGCGAAAGAGATATGCTTTTATCTCATTTTGCCGTGCATTTTTCGCCCATTCTTTATCTTGGATTACCGTTCTATTGGTTATTTCCGAATCCATCTACCATACTTGCCCTTCAGGCGTTTGTGGTTGCACTTGGAATATTGCCGATATATAAATTGGCAAAACATTTTAATCTATCAAATAATAAAACACTTGCAGTAATTATAATATATGTTCTTCACCCAACAGTAATTGCAAACAATTTTTACTATTTTCACGAAAACTGTTTTTTGACCGTTCTCCTGTTGTTTACATTCTATTTTGCAGAAAAAGGAAAAACAATTCCTACTTATATATTTGCCATACTTACTATGATGGTTAAGGAAGATGCCCCTGTATATGTCCTTTTCTTTGGTCTTTATCTATTATTCTCAAACAAGAGCAAACTAAAAGGCGGTATACTCTGTTGTATTTCCATTTTATACTTCGCTGTTGTAACCAAGCTTATGTCTATATACGGACAAGGTATTATGGCATACAGATATGATAATTTTATTTTTGAAGACGGCGGTTCAATCTACAGCGTTGTAATAAATATTATAAAAAATCCCGCCTACCTGTTTGACCAACTGCTGAAAATTGAAAAGCTTGAGTTTCTTATACTAATGCTTGTTCCAATGGCACTACTTCCGTTTGCAATAAAAAAACCGTCAAGGCTTATTCTTATACTGCCGATGATTTTAATTAATCTTATGACAGAATATAAATATCAGTACGATATAGGCTTTCAGTATACTTACGCGACGGTCGCATTTCTGTTCTACGTTACTCTAATAAACCTGAGCGAGCTTGATTCCAAATACGCAAAAAGATTGTTATTGTGCGGGGTTTGTTCGTCTCTAATATTCTTCTCTTCTATAAACCTTCATAGAATAGATGCAATAAAAACATACCAAAATGAAAAGCACATGGTCGATACTATCAACGAAGCCCTTGACACTATTCCAAAAGACAAGAGCATCAAATCCTCAACCTTTTTCATTCCTGCACTTTGGAACAGAGATATAGTATATCAATACGATTATTCAGATGAAGAAACAGATTACGTAGTATTTGATTTGCGGTGGGATACAGAAGATTATGATACATTTAAAAAGAACAATAGTGACGAATACAAAGAAACACTTCATAAAGAAGGCGTAATAGCTATATTTAAAACCAAATAAGTCAAAAAAGGGGCTGTGTAAAATTTACACAGCCCTTTTCTTACTGCCAACTAACAATTATTTCGTCATCTATTTTTGATGCATCAAAACGGTAATGTCCCGTTACCTCTGATTTCCATAAAAAGTCCTCTTCCCGATTGGGTTGCCCCCCATTATGTATTATGTATGGCTGACCCTTTCTGTTTCGCTTATCCGATACAATTCCAATATGCTTATCATTCCCAAATATTACTATATCTCCCGGTTGCCATTCAGCAATTTTATTTATATCAAGCGTTAATGATATGGCATATTCTTCAAAAAATACACGTAAATTCTTAACCCTGCGAAAATCAATATTTTTATCGGGTTTCTCTATATTGGTATAATCATCTAATCTTTTTTCAACGTCTTTATCAACCATATCCTTAAGATTATATCCCGCATTTTTAAATGCTCTCCATACAACGTCTGTACAAACACCGATATTATCGGGCGGATAACCTCCGGCTTGGTATGCCCCGTCATATTTCGGGCGATTCTTTGCATCAAGTCTTGCACCAAGCATAATATCACGGTAATCGTCTACACCGTTATCGTTACAGTCAACGCTACTTTTCACTGTATCTATATCAAAATCTTCGGCTGTATACGTTTTTTTAGGTAACAAATTAAAATACCACATTACAGACAATACAAATACAAGAAAAACTATAACTATAGCCCAAAGTATTTTCTTTTTCATACCTGATTCTCCCCGATTATTAGCTAAACAAAAATCTCATCTGTTAAAAATAATTGTATCATATTATTTTGCCTCAATCAATACATTTAATAGAATCTTAATTTTTCCATAAAAAAATGATGGCCGTTTTGCCATCATTTTTATTTTATAATGCTTTTTCGTATGTCGAGGGATCAGGAAGAACAACCTTCTTTATATTAGCACCAACTCCACGAAGCTTTTCAACCAAGTTGTCATAACCACGTTCTATATGGTATATATCTTCAATTTCTGTTCTGCCGTTTGCGATAAGTCCTGCAAGAACTACGGCCGCACCCGCTCTCAAGTCAACCGCGCGAAGATTTGCCGCAGACAAAGGCTGACCTCCTTCTATAATTGCAGTTCTGTCGTCAACCTTTATACAAGCCCCCATTCTACGAAGCTCGTCAACATATCTGAATCTATTTGAGAATATTCCTTCGTTAAGCAAACTCACACCGTGTGCCTGACACATCAAAACGCACATCTGTGGTCCCATATCTGTAGGAAATCCAGGATAAGGAAGAGTCTTAAGATTAATTCTCGAAAGATTTTCTGTGTTGCGGTAAACAGTTACGTAATCATCGCCCTCTTCAACTGTAATTCCCATCTCTTCCATCTTTGCGGATATAGACTCAAGATGCTTCGGTATTACGTTTCTTACACATAGCTTTCCGCCCGTTACAGCAGCAGCTATCATATACGTGCCCGCTTCAATCATATCAGGGATAATTGCGTAAGTACAACCTCTGAGTTTTTCAACTCCGGTAATCTTTATTGTATCTGTACCTGCTCCCGATATTCTCGCTCCGCATGTATTCAAGAAGTTTGCAAGGTCAACTATATGAGGTTCACGTGCAGCGTTTTCAATTATTGTTACACCTTTTGCTCTCGCTGCCGCAATCATAACGTTCATCGTTCCACCAACAGTTACAGCATCAAAATATATGTTGCTTCCCTTAAGTGGCTGTGTTGCAACCGCTTCAATGTATCCGCTTTCAATTGTTACTTCAGCCCCGAGTGCTTCAAAACCTTTTATATGCTGATCTATCGGTCTTACGCCGAGGTCGCATCCGCCGGGAAGTCCTACTTTGCCTCTGCCAAAGCGACCAAGCTCTGCACCAACTATATAATACGAACCTCTCATTTTTCTGACAAGCTCGTACGGTGCACTTCCTTGAACAACACCTCGCGTATCTATCTCTACGGTAGTCTTGTTAATCAAGCGTACACTTCCACCCATGCTTTGAATAATCTCAAAAGCAAGCTTTACGTCGCTAACATTAGGTATATTTTCAATTACACATTTATCATCAATAACAATACTTGCAAGTATAATAGGAAGGGCTGCATTTTTCATACCGCTTACTTCTATATCACCGAAAAGCGGCTTTCCCCCGTTTATTACTAATTTCTCCATTTTATCTCCGTTCTGTTGCATAAAACCTACAGCAACATTATGTACCGTCTTTTATTATGAGCAAACAAGATAATATACTTTCGCATAATGCGCACATTTTAACTACATAATTATACCATAAAGGGCAAAAAAATGAACACACTATTCACAATGTTTACAGTTTGTTTACAATACCGTTTTGCTCCTACGGTATAAGAACTATCAAACTACTGCCATTCTATGCAAAAACGGCTGTATTCGTTACACTTCCTCATTTTTCTTTGTAATACGCAACAGCCAAATCCACTACAAGTCCGTAACTTGCCGAACCGGACGACTGTCCCTGTGTTTTTAAATAAGTGTCATTTACGGCATCGCTAACTTCAGATGCTATAGATTCTCTGTATTTCTCAAAAAATCTGCTGTATGCTACCATTTCACCTCTTGCGCGGCTGTCAACCTTTGAAATCACTTCATAATACATTTCCGAATTTGCCGTATATAAAGCGTTCGTAACGTACTCAAACATATTAAGATAACCACTGTATTTTATATATGGATCGTCACTTTCGCTGCAAATCAGAAAAGCAACGAAATTCGCTTCATTTTCCGGTGCTATTCCTCTTTGATGAGCAAGTTCGTGCGCCGCAGTGAACGGTAACGTATAATCCGGAAAATTTATATTTAAGTTAGCTTCCCCCGTATAATACGAATAAACTCCCGATATGTGAGTATACGTCATAGGCTCACTCAAAACTATATATTTTATTTTTGTGCGAATCTTCTGAATAAACGGATATTTTTTATTGGTCTTAATATATGTGTCATTAAGTTTTCCGTTCATGTCGTTAAGCCTGTATGGCATATAAGACTGTCCTTCTTCAGAAAATGTTATTTCATCAAGAAGAGGCGACATTTCTTCAAGCAAAATTTCAGCCGTCCGCTTCAATTCTTCGGCAGTTACCGCCTTTTCTTCAAGCTGCAATTTGCTCGCAAGAGACGTTCCGTGATAGCCCATACCGTATCCTAATACAAATATTGAATACATAAAGGTCAAAACCGAAAAAAGACCTACAACACATCTTGTAGCCGTAGTATCGGATTTTTTAAAACACTTGATGCTTATATATATCATCATAGCCAAAAGTATTGGCATACCGATTATTATAGTTTCAGCCAAAGAAAACGGCAACAGCATTGTAAGATATGCAAGAACAGCTCTGACAAAAGCACCTATAGTCTGATTATAAAAATCAGCAAAATGCTCGCTTATCAAGCAGAAAACGTGTACGATTGCTGCAAGAATACACAGCGTAAAAAACACAAGTGAAAACTTGGGGCAATATTTTTTTATCTTGTCAAAAAAAATAAGCTTTATATTTGAACTATTCATTAAACATTTCTCCCAACTTTGTTTGCATACATTCATTATTATCGTCATATTTATTATACTACATACCGTAATATTTTTCAACGGTATTTTATTAACACAATATAGTTTTTTGGAGGTATAAACATATGAAAAAATTTAAAAAAGCTATAATATTTTTTGCGCTGATGTTATTTGTCTCCTCTCCATATCTTTACATATCCGCAAAAAAAACAACCACAACACCTGTATCTCCTGCATTGTCTGTTATCGCGGAAGAGCTAAATATGAAAAAAAGCGGTTTAGTTAATTCTACTCTACATTTTAAATACCAAGATTTCCGTGACTTTCTTGAAGTTAGTAAGCTCGATTCAATCACCGTAAACACTCTGCCCTCTGTTTTTGAGGGAACTATTTACCTCGGTAATATCCCTGTTATAGCCAACCAAACAATAAAAAAGGCCGATATGAACAAGCTGTCTTTCGTTCCTGCATCAAATGATGTCTTGCACGCATCATTTAGATTCTCAGGAAACGGTATAAGCTGTGAATCTTCCGTTAAATGTTCGCTCTTTCTCTTTAATAAACTCAATACAGCTCCCGTAGTTACTCAAGACGTAATCTCCACAGAAAAACTAACTACAAAGAAAAATATTATGGTTTATTCAACTCTAAGTGCATCTGATGCAGAAAATGATGAACTCTTTTTTGAAGTCGCAACAGAAGCTAAACACGGCATCGTACGCTTTGTTGACAGCAAAAACGGCGTATTCACATACACACCCGCCTTTAATTATACCGGGAAAGACTCGTTTGAATTTTCAGTATCTGACATCTACGGAAACACCTCGGAAAAGACAGTTGTTGAAATTAAAGTTGAAAAAAACAATTCCGATACATTTTATTCAGATATGATTTCAAGAGAAGAACACCTTGATGCCGTAAAGGTTGATGCATACGGTATTATGTCGGGGCAGCTCGTTGACGGAAAAATGTGTTTTCTTCCCGAACATACACCGACAAAAGCAGAGTTTCTACAAATGGTAATGAAATCATCAGGTATTGACGGTAATATGATTGCAGTTGATACTGCATTTACAGACGACAGCGATATTCCTTTGGCGTTAAAGGGTTACGTTTCATACGCTGCAGGAAAAGGTTATATTGAGGGGACAAAAACAGAAAACGGGGTGTTTTTCTATCCCAATTCTCCCATAACAAGAGCTGAAGCGGCAGTGCTTATTAATAATATAATCAAAGCAGAGGGCAACTCGACAACTGTATCTTTCGTTGATTCGGACACTATTCCCTCGTGGGCTCAGGAAGATATTGATACTTTGGCAGAACTTAAAATCATGGAAGCTCTCAGCGACGGAAGCTACTCTCCAAATACAAACATAACAAACGCACAAGCCGCAAAAATATTCTGCAAAATTTATGAAATGAAAACAAAATAATTATTTTTATAAAAAGCCATAATTTTGAGCATACTGTTTACAAATAGTATCTTTCGAAAGGCAAATAATATGGCAAATAAAAAAAGCGCATATCAAAAATATGCAGATAAAACAGCAAAAAAATCACCTATACTTCTTGACTGCATAAAAGCATTTGTTGTAGGCGGACTTATATGCACCTTTGCAGAACTTCTTTTTAATTTCTATTTAAAGCTTGATATAAAAGAAGAAACGGTAAAAATATTAGTTCCTGTAACACTAATTTTTCTTGCCGCACTGTTCACCGGTTTCGGTCTATTTGATAAACTTGCAAAACACGCCGGTGCAGGCACCCTCGTTCCCATAACGGGATTTGCAAACGCCGTTGTTTCCCCGGCTCTCGACACAAAAGCAGAAGGCTGGATACTCGGAGTGGGTACAAAAATATTTACTATAGCAGGCCCTGTAATTATGTACGGCACGGTTGCAAGTGTGGTATATGGGATTATTTATTGGATAATAAAAATGTTATAAAAAACAGCTTGACCATTTTAAGTGAACCACATTTAGTTCACTTCACAGTTTGGTCAAGCTTTTTTATATACGATATTTATTTTAGTCCTATCCTTATATTTCTTTGTCAGTTCTCTCGGATATAATAAATCTCGGTCTCTTTTTCGTTTCAAGATATATCTTTCCAACATATTCGCCGATAATACCAAGGCTCATAAGCTGTACTCCGCCAAGAAAACACAGTATGCTCGTAAGCGATGCCCAACCCGCAACCGATTTACCTATTATGGCAACAATGACCGACCATATTATACCAATGAAACTAAGTAACGCAACCACAGTTCCAAATGCGGTTATAAGCCTAATAGGCTTAACCGAAAGGCTTGTTATACCGTCAAAAGCCAACGCCAACATTTTTTTCAATGGATAGTGGCTTTCCCCCGCTATTCTTTCTTTTCTTTCATAAAAAACAGAGGTACTTTTAAAGCCTACAAGCGGAATCATTCCGCGAAGAAATATATTTACTTCTTCAAAGTTTGCAAATTCATTTAAAGCCTTTGATGAAATAAGTCTGTAATCAGCGTGGTTGTATATAGTTTCAACGCCCATTGACGACATCAGCTTGTAAAAACCTTGAGCCGTAGTTCTCTTGAAGAAAGTATCTGTTTCACGGCTGCTTCTGACACCGTATACAATCTCACAACCATTGTGATATTCGTTAACCATTTCGTCCATAGCGTTTATATCGTCTTGTCCGTCGCAGTCAATGCTTATCGTTATGTCGCACTTGTCCCTTGCTTCCATAAGTCCAGCAAGTAACGCATTCTGATGCCCTCTGTTACGGCTAAGGCAAATACCGCAATATCTATTGTCCTTCTCTGCCAAAGAAGAAATAATATCCCAAGTCTTGTCCCGGCTTCCGTCGTTAACGAAAAGCACACGGCTTTTCTCTGATATTTTCCCTGCCTCTGATAGGCTGTTTATTTTATTTAAAAACATAGGTGCCGTTATCGGCAATACCTCTTCTTCGTTGTAACATGGAATCACGATATAAAGTATGGGTTTCATATGGGTTCTCCTTTTTTTTACTACGCTATTTAAGATTATAACCAAAATCTTACATATTGTCAATAAAATAAATATGGGGCTGTCTCAAATGCAATAAATTGCAGAAGAGACAGCCCCATTTTTTGTTTGTTCTTCTTTCACCGCCACTGTTACATAAGAAGATTATTCCGCAACCTCAGTTTCATTTTCCACTGTTGTCGGTTCTTCAACTATTACAGCGTTCTTTTCTTCAGGTTCTGCAATAGCAGTGGGCTCTTCTATCTTCTTGCCAAGCATATCGGGCAACTGCATACCTGCCAAAGCAAACACCTCTTCAAGAGGAGGGACAGATTTCATCATGCCAGACAGAAATCCTGCTGTTGCACTCTTGCCGTCAGCGTTTGCACCACTGTCCCAAACGGTAACCTTGTCAATTTTGATATTCTTGATAGCATCAACCTGAACACGCATAAGGTCTTCAAGCTTATCGGCAATTAAAAGCTTCAAAGCCGCTTCTGCATCGCCGTTTGCGGATTTTACTATCTCCGCAAAACCTGCCGCCTGTTTTCTGAGTATTTCTTCAGCACCGCGAGCCTGTGCTTCCATTTTTGCGTAAATAGCATCAGCTTCACCCTGTGCCTTACGTCTGATCTGTTCTGCTTCAGCCTCTGCTTCAAGCTCGAGCTGACGTTTCTTAGCTTCGGTTTTAACGATAATATCAGCCTCAAGGGTTGCTTTTTCAAGAGAACGACGTGCTTCTTCTGCAGCCTGTTCTGCCGAATACGATTCTTCCAATGCTTTTGCAGACTGAATCTTTTCTGCAGCGGTCGCTATTCTCATAGCCTCTGCCTGTTTTTCCTTCAACGCCGCATCGGACATTGCTATTTTCATCTTAGCTTCGTTTTCACCCTCAATAGCTATTGAAGATGCATTTGCAACCTGAATACGCTGATCCATGTGTGCATTTGCTTCACCTATTGAACCGTCTCTTTCTCTTTCGGCAACGCTCTTCTTAGCATCGTTAATAGCCTTTGCAGCCGCTTCTTTACCGAGAGCCGATATGTATCCCGATTCATCGCTGATATCGGTTACGTTTACGTTAATGAGGCGAAGACCGATTTTCTTAAGTTCTGTTTCAACGTTACTGCTTACGGCCGCCAAGAACTTATCTCTGTCTGTGTTAATTTCTTCGATATCCATCGTAGCAATAATCAAACGAAGCTGACCGAAGATAATATCTTTTGCCAATTCCTGAATTTCGGAAAGCTGAAGTCCAAGCAAACGCTCAGCCGCATTCTGCATTACTCCGGTTTCTGTGGATATTCCAACAGTAAATCTTGAAGGAACATCAATACGGATATTCTGCTTTGAAAGTGCGTTCTTAAGATCCACCTGAATTGAAATAGGTGTCAAATCGAGGAACGCATACGACTGAAACACGGGAATTACAAATTCTGCGCCACCGTGAATACATTTCGCACTTCTGTTTGTGCCGTCTTTGTTTTTACCGATAGAACCGTAGACGACCATAATCTTATCGGACGGACATTTCTTATACCTTGAACACGCCCAAACAACGAATGACAATACTATCAATATGATAGCAGATACGAGAATGATAGCTCCTTCTCCCATTAGAATTTCCTCCTAATATAAATTATAATATATTGAACTTTTTATTGGTTCCTATTTTCTTTTAACTACCAAAGTAGTCTGACCGCTTATACCTGTTACGACTATTTCCGTACCGGTAGGTATAGCTTCGTTTTCATCTGTTACAGCATCTCTTTCAACATACGAGCCCTGCAACAATACGTTAACCTTTCCCTCTCCGTTTCTTGATGCGGGAATTGTAAGATATACTCTGCCTGACGTGCCGAGAGCATTTCTGTTATCCAGATTGCCGTCGTTTCTCAGCTTCATTATGCTCTTCATAAGTATAGCCAATATGTACATCATAATAAAGCCTGCAATAGCCGCTATTGGAATTATAATCCAAAGAGAAACATTTGCCCTGTCAAGCATAAAACCGGTCCAGCCGAACACGACCAAAAACGCGATTATGCCTCGAACTGTAAAGACTCGCAACGAATCAAGTCCGGTAGGATCAATATCTCCGTCTATATCTCCGTCTCCAAAGAGCCCGTCGCCTGAATCAACATCAACGTCAACGTCTCCATCAAAATCAGCGCCCGAATCCATACCTATTCCAATCAACATAAGTATTGTCTGAATAAGCAGAACACCTGTTGTCGGAATGGCTATTAAAGCGAATATCTGCGAAACCAAACTCAATGAATCCCACCAATTACTCATAAAAAACATTTCCTCCAAAGTAATATATAAATTAATCTAATTTTGAAAGTATTTCCTCTGCCGCCTTGCGCGATATCGACGCATAGTGTGCATAGGTCATTACTTGCAATATCTTAATAAGCCTCTGTCTTGCACCCGGAATAGGTTCATCATACTCTTTTGCAGCATTTTCAACTGCCCTTGCAATAGCTTTGCTGTCTGTTATTATACCTCCTTTGCTTTCTGCAACAAGGTCAACGTATTTGTGATACAATTCGCTGTCGCTTATAAGATTATCACTTTCATCATCTAAAGCACCGTTTATATAAGAAAGCATATCGCAAATTTTGTCAAGCTGCAAAGATTCCTTAAGCATATTCAAAGTGACAATTCTTGCAAACTGGTCTTTTGAATACTGTCTTTTTTGGGGAGATGATACAAATCCCCTTTTCACCCAGTTTTGTATCATATAAGGTTCAAGTCCTGTCATAACCGATACTTGCGAAAGTGTTATCCCTCCTGCCGCAAATATTCCGTCAAACAAGTTCCTTGATACTCCTTTGGACAACTCAGAAATTTCAATTGTAGTTCCCGGTAACACCTTAACCATTGAATCCCCCCTTTTGTTTACGGTTTTATTATACCATATGGTCGCGTGATTGTAAAGAGGGTTTGTGTGATTTATTCAAAATCTCATTTTTGTATAAAAATCTTTTAAATCAACAATGTTAAACCCACATTTTTTGGTCATTTTATACATTTTTATCAACTTTAAGAATCTCAACAAAAATCATTTGAGGTAATATTGTTATAAAAAATCGGCTTGTAAACAAGCCGGTTTTTATAGCAAAACATCTTTATTAGTTCCGTAAAATACATCTTTACGGTTTGAAATATATTCAAAAAATCTTCTAACTTTGTCCAATATTCATTTCCAAAATCAAGTTCAAATGAATGACCATAAACATAAAAGACTTGCGGTTTGTCCGTCTCTGTTTCCACAAATTTTTCGCCTCTTTTTTATTACGGAATAAAACAAGTACACACTATATTGTAGCATAATTTGATGTTTTTTCAAGATAAAAGAACAAAAAAGTATACTACGTCAAAATGCGAACATACTAAAAATAACAACAGAAAAAACATAGGTGAAAATATGAAAAATGAAATAATAAAATTTGAAAAACCTCCAAAGATAATTGCGACAAGCTCTGTAGTAGGAAAAAAAGAACATGACGGACCACTTGGCCAAAAATTCGATATTGTTGACAAAACAGATAAATTCAAGCAAGATACTTGGGAAAAAAGCGAAAGCGAAATGCAAAGACTTGCCGTAAAACACGTAATGCAAAAAGCAGAACTTAAAGACGATGACATTGATGCTATGTTTGCGGGAGACCTTACAAATCAATGCGTAAGTTCTAACTACGGTCTACTTGATTTTGACATTCCCTTTTTTGGTCTGTACGGTGCTTGTTCTACTGCGGCAGAGGGGTTATTGTTATCTTCGCTTACCGTTGGATTCGGCGTATTCAATAAGACTGTTGCCGTTACGTCCTCGCATAACTGTTCAGCCGAAAGACAGTTCAGATACCCTCTTGAATACGGCGGTCAACATACCCCAACTTCCCAATGGACTGTTACGGGGGCGGGAGCATATATCGTATCAAACGAGGGAAAAGGACCTGTTATAGCAGAAGTTCTCCCCGGCAAAACAGTTGACCGAGGCATTACCGATATAAACAATATGGGCGCGGCTATGGCACCTGCGGCTATAGACACACTTACGCGTTTTTTTGAACAAAGCAAGACAAAACCGCAAGATTATGACCTTATAGTTACAGGCGATTTGGGGTACGAGGGGCACAGAATAGTGAAAGAGCTTATGCTTGGAAAAGGTTATGATATGGGAAAACAATACGACGATTGCGGTCTTATTATATATGACAGAAAAAAGCAGGATATGCACGCGGGCGGTTCGGGCTGCGGTTGTTCGGCTGTCGTATTTGCATCTCATATATATGATGAGCTATGTTCAGGTAAATTGAAAGAAGTTCTGTTTTTAGGAACAGGTGCGCTAATGAGCCCTTCAAGCGTACAGCAAGGACAGTCTATCCCCGGTATAGCTCATCTCTTGCATATAAAAGGAGAATAAAAATATGGATTATTTAAAAGCCTTTATCGTGGGCGGTATTCTGTGCGTTATCGCCCAAATATTAATTGATAAAACAAAGCTTAACCCTGCGAGAATATTGGTTGTATACGTTGTATCGGGAGTTGTATTGACAGCGATTGGACTATATGAACCTTTAGTAAAATTTGCCGGCTGCGGAGCGACTACCCCATTAACAGGATTTGGATATTCTCTCGCAAAAGGCATACAAAAAGCTATACAAGAGCAAGGTGCTATAGGTATTCTTACAGGCGGTCTCACGGGAACGTCGGGCGGTATATGCGCCGCAATTTTCTTTGCATATATTGCATCTCTTGTATTCAAAGGACACCCGAAATAATCATAACCACCGGCTAAGCGGTAGTTTTCTTATACCAAAACAGGCGTTTTTTATATTCTTTAAACATATAATAATCTACTTGATTTTTATGGAAAAATATATTATTATATTTGTATACTATAGCAGAAAAGGAGATGTTTTTTTGAATATCGAAAACGTATTAAAAACAATTGCTGATTTTTGTGTTGATGCCGGAATAAAGCTTATCCTCGCATTGCTTGTTTTAGGAACAGGTCTAAAGCTCGCAAAATTTATCACAAAAAAAATTACAAAATCCCAAGGAATGCAAAAAGCCGACCCAAGCGTGCGTTCATTTTTAAACAACTTAATAATAATCGTTTTAGACGTTATGGTCGTCGTTTCTGCCGCACTTATTATAGGAATTCCAGCAACTTCCTTTATTGCCCTGCTCGGTACTGCAGGTGTTGCTATCGGTCTTGCTCTTCAAGGTGCTTTCAGCAACTTTGCAGGCGGAATTATGATTCTTATATTCCGTCCTTTTAGAGTAGGCGATTATATTGAATCATCAGGTCTTTCGGGAACTGTAAAGGACATTAGCATTTTTTATACGGTTCTTCAAACTGTTGACAACAAGCACATAACTATTCCAAACGGAACTTTGATGAATTCTTCAGTTACAAACTATTCAGCAGAAAAAACAAGACGACTTGACATTGATTTTTCAGTCGCATACAACTCAGACATTGAAAAGGTAAAGAGTATTATACTTGAAAAAGTCAATCAACACGAAACAGCATTAAATGCTCCCTCTCCATTCTGCAGACTTACAAGTCACGGAAATAACTCGCTTGTATTTACACTTCGCGTATGGTGCGAAGCACAGTATTATTGGGATTTGAAATTTGACCTTATCGAAGAAATAAAGAACGAATTCGACAAGAATAATATAGTTATTCCCTATCAACAAATTGATATACACCTTGATAAATAAACATACAAAAAACTGCCTTAATTGGCAGTTTTTTAATTTGTGAATAAGGTGCCTCCTCTTTTTTCGTAAAGCGACAAGATATTTTTAAACAAAAATTTATCGGTCAATAATCTGTCTGTTTTATTTATCGAAAAAATGTATACGTACGAACCGGATTAAAAACCGATGTTTTTTCGCTGTTTGTATCACTTACAAAAGTAATATAAAAAACAACCCAAAATTTGCAAGTCATTTTTTTATTTTATATTGACAATTTTTAGTGTTTAGTGTAAAATTAGTAGTTAATAACAGTATTATTTTTTGAATCTAAAAAAAGTTTAAAATAGAAAAAAAGGAGAAAGTTTTTTATGACCAACAACCGTTTCGCTAAAGAAGGTCTTACCTTTGACGACGTATTGCTTATTCCCGCAAAGAGTGACGTTCTTCCCAACACAGTTAAGCTCGAAACCTACATTACCAAGAAAATTAAGCTTAACATTCCGCTTTTGTCTGCTGCAATGGACACTGTTACCGAATCAGGTCTTGCTATCGCAATGGCTAGAGAGGGCGGTATCGGTATTATCCACAAGAATATGACAATTGAGAGACAGCGCGACGAAGTCGAGCGTGTAAAAAGAAGCGAGAATGGCGTTATCACCAACCCTTTCTACCTTTCTCCCGAAAACTATGTATATGAAGCAAACGAGCTTATGGGAAAATATCGCATTTCAGGTGTGCCGATTTGCGACGAGAACAAAAAGCTCATCGGTATCATTACAAACCGTGATATGCGTTTTCTTACCGATTACAACATAAAGATAAAGGGCGTTATGACAAAGGATAACCTCGTAACTGCTCCTAAAGGAACAACTCTTTCTGAAGCTCAGGAAATTCTCCGTAAGCACAAGATTGAAAAGCTTCCTCTTGTTGATGAAGAGGGTAAGCTTTCCGGTCTTATCACAATTAAAGATATTGAAAAGGCTACCAAGTACCCCAACTCCGCAAAAGACGCAAACGGAAGACTCCTTTGCGGTGCGGCTATCGGCGTAACCGCCGACGTTTTAACAAGAGTTGAAGCTCTTCTCTCCGCAGGTGCTGACCTTTTGGTTCTTGACTCCGCCCACGGTCATTCACAGAACATACTCAATTGTATAAAGAAGATTAAAGAAGCATACCCCGAAGCACAGATCTGTGCGGGTAACATCGCAACCGCAGAAGCGGCTGAAGACCTTATTAAAGCGGGTGCAGACGCTATCAAAGTTGGTATCGGTCCCGGTTCTATTTGTACAACACGTGTAGTTGCAGGTATCGGTGTTCCCCAGATTACAGCAATCAGCGATGCTGCTGAGGTTGCTCAGAAATACGGTATTCCCGTTATCGCAGACGGCGGTATTAAATACAGTGGTGATCTTCCCAAGGCTATTGCAGCAGGTGCTGACGCAATTATGATAGGTTCATTGTTCGCAGGTTGTGAAGAATCCCCCGGCGATTCTGAAATCTATCAGGGCAGACGCTTCAAGGTATATCGCGGAATGGGTTCACTTGCCGCAATGGAAAAAGGTTCAAAAGACCGTTACTTCCAAGAAGGAAGCTCGGCTAACAAGCTCGTTCCCGAAGGCGTTGAAGGCCGTGTGCCTTACAAAGGTCCTCTTGCTGATACAGTATATCAGCTTATCGGCGGACTCCGTTCAGGTATGGGTTACTGCGGATGTGCAGATATTCCCACATTGAAGACCAACACCAAATTCGTAAGAATTACGGGTGCCGGTCTCCGCGAGTCTCACCCCCACGATATCAACATCACCAAAGAAGCTCCCAACTACAGCCAGCAGGCATAACAAAAGCAATATAATAAGCCAAGCGATTTTTCGCTTGGCTTTTGTTTTTTAAGAGAAATATCTAAAATTCTCAAACTCTCTGAAAAAACAACTAAGGAACTACCCATTCTTTATAAAATTATTTATTCTTGTATTCAATCTTTTGGTCGCCAAAGCCCTTTTTAAGACCGGATATAATCTTAAAATAAAAACTTTTTCATAACTAATGCTATTTTTTTAATTAATTATCAATTTATATCTGCCGTAGAAATGATAAGTAAATAGGTTAATATTTATTAAATATACTATTTTATATAATAATGTCGTTTTTTAATAGTTTATTTACATAAACACTTGAACTTGTTGGCAGTTGTATGTTATAATTATTTTTGATTACTTGAAAGGACTGATAAAAACGGAAACGAAATTAAAAGTAAGACAGCCTAAAAAACCCAAAGGCTTGTTAGGGAGAATAATTAGACGTTCCCTTTTATGTTTTTTTACACTGATTATTTTAATCGTTGCTACACTTTACGGTGTTTGCGCGGTAGTATTTAAAGGTCCCAGCCCCGATGCACGTGATAAACTTGTTACTTCAACTTTAGAAATGAGTGCGGCAAAATGGGTACCAAAACTATTTTTCAAACAAGAGGAAATAGATGCTATAGTTCAAGCAAACTCGGTAGTAGATTCAAACGAAATCACAAATCCCGAGCTTGTAGTTCCCCCATCTATTAATAATGATACCCCAACCGAAAACGACGAATGGGCCGATTATCCTGACGGAATAAAGCTTATTAACGTAAGGGGCGATACCTATAGAGGCTATCTTATGATAGTACGAGATCCCTCTAAGGTTTACGTTGCAACCTCAAGTAATTTCAGAAGCGGTCAACCCGGACTAAAAATATTTGACGCTATGAAAAAAGAGGGTGCAATTGCAGCTATAAACGGCGGTGGTTTCCCTGATGCCGGCGGCTCAGGCACAGGCGACACTCCAATCGGACTAACAATATCAAAAGGCGAATTGCTTTGGGGAGAAAGATACACGTATTACAACGGCGTTATCGGTTTTAACAAGGATAACGTTCTTATGGTAGGAAATATGACCGGACAACAAGCCCTTGATGCAGGTATGCGAGATTGCGTGTGCTTTGGCCCTATCCTTGTTGTAAACGGTGAGCCGGCGCAAATAAACGGTGCATCTGGCAGTCTCAATCCTCGTTCGGCTATAGGACAAAGAGCAGACGGTGCAGTCCTGCTCCTCTGTATTGACGGAAGAATGCCAAGCAGTCTCGGTGCATCATACGCAGACTTACGCGATATTATGGTGGAATACGGAGCAGTAAATGCGGCAAACCTTGACGGCGGTTCTTCTACTCATATGTACTATAAAGGCGAACCGGTAAACGTAAGCTCCTCGCTTTACGGTCCACGTAAAATGCCGACGTTCTTTATGGTAAAGGAGTGATACGACTATGACAACAAAATTCAAAAAAGCAAAGTCAACTAAAGTCAGTACCATAGTTTTTTACTCCATTTACTCGGTATTGGTTATTGCGGCGATTTTCGGTATTATGTATTTACTTAAAGAGCTTACATTATATCTTGATAACTATGAACGTTCGCTCGAAAAATACGAGGCGGAAGAGGTTTTTGACAGTTACTTTTCCCCGTGCCAATTTGATAAACTCTACGATATGCAAAACATTGAATTGTCCGAATTTGAAACTAAAAAACATTTTATCAGTTATATGGATAAACAGTATAACGGTAAGGAAATAATTTACAAAGAAGTTTCAGCCGGACTCAGCAACGATAAAAAATATTCGGTTGCCGCCGACAAAGTAAAGTTTGCAGAATTTATACTTTCTAAATCGACCGCACCTAAAACTCCCGAAGATACATGGCATCTTAATTCTGTGTCTACACTTTATCAAAAAAATGAATCCGTAGCTGTAAGAATATATAAAGGCAGTAAGGTATTCATCAACGACATTGAACTAACCGACAGCTATATTACAACTAACAACATAACAACAGACTCATGCAAACATGTTCCTGAGGGTGTAAACGGCATAATGCTATGCGAATACAGCGTAGACGGTCTTTTACTTAAGCCTAACGTCAAAGTTATTAACAGACATGGAAATGAAAGTACGCTTGTTTACGACGATAAAGATAATATTTACGTAGAAGAAATTACGTATGACACCCCAACAGATGAGATAATAAAACTTGCAACAGATGCGGCACAAACTTATGCAAAATATATCACCCTTGATGCAACACTTTATAATCTTTCAAAATATTTTGATACCACGTCAAATACATATCGCAACATCAGAGTCAGCGAGATAAAGTGGTATACTGCACATATCGGTTATGAATTTGAAAATGTTGAACTAAAAGAATATTATATATACGATGAAAACACATTTTCAATCAGATATTCGTGCAACCATCAAGTGTACAGAACAAAAACGGAAAAACACACCTTCCCTCTTGATTTAACACTTTATTTCAAAAACATAAACGGTACTTTTTACATTTATGATATGGTATCAAACTATTAATTTTTCTTAAAATTAGAGGATATTATGGAAAACGAAAACGCCTTACAAAAAGAGATTGAGCTTTATCTTGAAAAAGAAAATCTTGACAAAGAGAAGATTCGCGAATTTTTTGAAGATAAACTCAGACAAATATCGCAGCCGAGACTTTACAATTTTTCCAAACTTATGGCGTATTATAAGTGCGCTATGATGGAAATTGAAACGAAGCTCAACGTTCTTGATGTTGAATTCAGTCTTCAACACGACAGAAATCCGATTAACGACATAAAATCCCGTCTCAAAAGCTTTCAAAGCATAAAAGAAAAGCTTGAAAGACAGAATCTTCCGTTTTCAATAAGCTCTATTGAAGATAATCTAAACGATATTGCCGGCGTCAGAGTTGTATGCTCATTCCCCGACGACGTATATATGCTCGCCGAAGCCCTTCTTCAGCAGGACGATATATCTCTCGTTTCAAAAAAAGACTATATAAAGACACCTAAGCCTAACGGCTACAGAAGTCTTCATCTTATCGTTACCGTTCCGATTTTTCTTGCTCACGAAAAGAAGCATATGAAAGTTGAGATACAGCTTCGTACAATCGCTATGGACGTATGGGCAAGTCTTGAGCATCAGCTACGATACAAAAAGAATACCGAATATACACAAGAAATGGCAGGCGAGCTTTTATATTGTGCTAAGCTTTCGGCAGAGCTTGACGAAAGAATGGACAAACTCCGTGAACTTACTATTTCAAGTAATAAATAAAAAAAGGCTCTCCCTTAGGGAGAGCTCCGCCATAGGCGGTGAGAGGGATTGTTTGACAACCCTTTTTATTTTAAAACGCCCCCTCTTTTTAGAGGAGGCGTTTTGTATACATCAATTTATTTTTTGTTATTACCGAAATCAAATCTGTAGATGTTTTGAGAATCAATATCAACCGCAGGTAATATTATGGGCGGCACTCCGCCGTTAGCCGATATGGTTGTTATAATAGATTTAGCATAGGGAAAGATTTCTTTAAAAGCTTCACGATGAATTGTATCTTTATCCATTCCAACGGAAAAAGTATAAAACGCCGCAATCCTCGTTTTTGCGTAAAACTTATCTGCATTGTCTTTATCGTACACTTCAACCGAAAAAACACCTACGCACTTATTATCTTTATCATATTTCACGTTAAAACTGTATTTATTTTCAAGCTTTATTTGTACACCTGTGTCAAGTATATTTTTAAATTGCATTTCCTCTACTCTGTACGCATTTAACGTTACCGATGCCAAAGTGCTTCACCTACTTTCGTATGTTTACTGATTTTTTATATTTTAACACATTATTAGGTTTTACGCAAGTTTTATTGACAAAGATTTTAATATGTGGTAATTTTTACGTTACAGTTATTTTTATAGAAATATGTATAAACTTGTAAGAAATATACGCCACAAAAAAACACACAGACCTAATCCATGTCCACTCTTGTCTATCATACAAAGCTAAAAACCGACACTTTTAATTGTGTCGGTTTTTTGATATTACTGAATTGTTTTAAGCAACATTTCTCGAAGTATCTGCGGGTCGCAGTTACCCTTTAATTCTTTCATACATTTGCCGAAAAGTGCCATAAGAGCCTTTTCTTTACCACTCTTATAGTCTGCAACAGACTTTTGGTCTGCCGCAACAACGGCATTTATAACATCTTGAATCTTGCTCGTATCGTTTGAAACGATAAATCCGTTTTCTTCAGCATACTTTTCGGGGTCAATATCATTTTCAAACATTTCGTCAAGAATCTTTCTTGCGTTTGCATTACCAACCTTACCGTCGGAAACAAGCTTGATAAGCTGTCCCAAAGCCTTGCCGTTTATATCAAGCATGTCGGCTGTAAGCTGTTTGCGGTTCAAAACCTTCATACAGTTTGATATAATCCAGTTTGCTGCTTCTTTAGCCATTCCGCATTCAGCGTATGCTACTTCAAACACATCGCAAAGCGCACGGCTTTCGGTAAGAAGGTCAGCATCGTATTCGCTGAGACCAAGCTCAGATATATATTTTGCTTTCTTTACTTCGGGGAATTCGGGAAGAGATGATTTTATATTGTCAAACCATTCGTCGTCAATGCATACGGGCATAACGTTAGGATCGGGGAAATAACGGTAATCACCTGCAGTTTCCTTGTTTCTCATAGCAAAGCTCTTGCCCTTGATATCGTCCCAACGGCGCGTTTCCTGAACAAGCTCTTCCGTACCGTTTTCGATAGCGTCTATATGTCTTGCCGTTTCATATTCAATAGCACGTTCGATTGCCGAAATAGAGTTCATATTCTTCATTTCAGTTCTGACACCGAGAACGTTGCTTCCCTCAGGTCTTACGGAAAGGTTAACGTCGCAACGCATAGAGCCCTGCTCCATACGGCACTCAGAAACCTTCGCAAAACGAAGAAGCGAACGAAGTCTTTCAAGATATGCGACAACTTCTTCTGCACTCGACAAGTCGGGCTGGCTTACGATTTCGATAAGCGGAACGGAAGTACGGTTGAAGTCAACGAAAGTTGTATTTGTCCAATCGTCGTGAACGAGCTTACCTGCGTCTTCTTCCATGTGTATCTGCTTGATTCTGATGTCCTTTTCACCTTTAGAAGTGTTAATTCTGACCGTACCGTTTACGGCAACGGGAGAAAACCACTGAGTCGTCTGATATGAACCGGGGAGGTCGGGATAGTAGTAGCTCTTCTTGTCAAATGTCGTAACACGGTTAATATCGCAGTTAAGCATCATACCCGCAGTCATACCGAGGTCAACAACACGCTTGTTAACAACAGGAAGCATACCCGGCATACCGCAACATGCGGGGCATACGTGATCGTTCTGTTCGCCGCCGAATTTTGCAGAACAGGAACAGAATATTTTGGATTCAGTAGCAAGTTCAATATGAACTTCCAAACCGATGACTGTCTCGTATTTAGTTGCCATTTACACGCCCACTCCTTCCAATTTACTTGCAATATCAAGCAACGTATTTTCAGAAAATGCCTTTCCAACAAACTGTACGCCGCCCGCAATAACTGCCGGAAAACCGGTTATTGATGCGGGAGCAGTATAGAGGTTTTCATCATAAGCAATATACTTATTTGCATCTGTATCTGCCTTTGTATATGCAGTTTTTGAGCTTGCAGGCATAAGAACTGCATCAAAGGTTTCAAATATTTCAGCAAACTTCTCTACTATAACACGGCGTATACGTAGCCCTTTATCATACATCTTCATATAGTTGTCTGTCGAAAGTGTCTCCGAACCGAAGAGAATAGCAGTTTTGAGAATCTCACCGAAAGCTTCTGTACGGCTGTTTGTATAAAGCTCGTCGATAGTTGTATAGTTAGGTGTTCTGTAACCGTACTTTACACCGTCATAACGAGATACGTTGTTGCAAAGCTCAGCCGACATAAGAATGTTCCAAGCAGATTTTGCGGCAAAAAGTACGCTATCATCAATTTCACAAAATTCAATGCCGTTTGACTCAAGAATAGCCTTTACTTCTGCGATTTTTGTTTTTACATCATTATCTGTGCTATCTGTAATAGATTTTGCAATAGCAATTCTTTTGGCAGGAGAAAAATCTGCATTTGATTTAACAAGCACACACTTCTCTTCCGAAAGACTTGTACCGTCTTTATCGTCATGTCCCGCAATTACATCAAGCACTTCTTTAACTGCCGAAACAGTGTTAGCAGTTACGCTTACTGCTTCGCCCGAACAAGCGATAGATATAGTTCCAAAACGACTTACTGTGCCATAAGTGGGTTTAACGCATATCTGACCATTTAAAGCAGCGGCTCTTCTGGGCGTACCGTTTGCATCAAGACCGATAGCAGCTACGGCATCTCCTGTCTTTACCAATTCGGAAGATGCGGTAATCAAAGTGCCGTCTGCCTTTTCAGTTGCACCGAAGTAAGAGGTTTCACCGAGAAGGTCGATACAAAGTTCGCCAACCTTTGCCTTTCCGCCGATAGAATAGCCGTTGCTCTCAAGTCTGTCTACAACTTCAGCGTTAAAAAGGCTCATATATCCTTCAAGCATTTTTGAACCGGCTGCGGTAGGATAATCCTTTGTCAGAATCATATCGTCAAGAGCGATTATCTTTCCCGAAGCTTTTGTGTTTTTACTGATATAAAGTTCCATAAAGTCTCACTCCCTTTCCGATATTACTCAACGAGACGGGGTACCTGCCAGTAACCCTCTGTCGTCTCGGGAGCACCTTTTTGGAGGTCTTCTCTCGAATATTTCTTCATTACCTTATCCTCGCGGACAACCGTGAGAATAGGCATAACGTGAACCATACGTTCAACGTTATCTGTATTTATGGAATTAATAACGTCCATTTCGTTTTCTTGCTTTGCATAGAAAGCAAGAAACGCTTCTTTTTCCTGTTCGGTAAGCTGAAGCTGATTAAGTTTTTCGAGTCTGCGTAAAATCTCTCTGTCCATAAGTCAAGACCTCCTTAGTCTCTTACTTTTATATGAACCTCGCGGAGCTGCTGTTCTGTTACCTCTCCGGGAGCTCCCATCATAACGTCCTGAGCGTTACCGTTAAGCGGGAACGCGATTACGTCACGGATAGTATCTTCTTCAGCGATAAGCATAACGATTCTGTCAATACCGGGTGCCATACCTGCGTGAGGAGGAGCACCAAACGAGAATGCGGTATACAATGCGCCAAACTTAGATTTAACATCTTCTTCGCCGTAACCTGCAATTTCAAACGCTTTCTTCATAATGTCGGGGTTGTGGTTACGTACAGCACCCGAAGAAAGCTCAACTCCGTTACAAACAATATCATACTGATATGCAAAAATATCAAGCGGGTCTTTGTTATTAAGAGCATCGAGACCGCCCTGAGGCATTGAGAATGGGTTGTGTGTAAAGTCTATCTTTTTTGCTTCTTCGTTGTATTCATACATGGGAAAATCAACGATATAGCAGAATTCAAAGCTGTCTTTCTTGATTATATCAAGTTCATTACCGAGCCAAGTTCTGATTTCACCTGCAAGCTTGTTTACAACTGCGGGAGCATCACAGATAAAGAATACGGTTTCGCCCTCTTTGATTCCGGTAATTCCTTTGAGCTGAACTTTCTGTTCATCGGAAAGGAACTTTGCTATAGGACCTTTGTATTCTTCTCCTGCGAGAGTAAGATAACCAAGACCTTTCATACCGATGCTTGTAGCGAACTTAAGGGAGTCTTCAAAAAACTTCTTTGATTTGCCCTGACAGTCTGCAACTATACCGCGAACGGGCTTACCCTTAAATATCGGGAAATCAACACCTGCAAAGAACTCTGTCAAATCACAGATAATAAGGGGGTTACGGAGGTCGGGTTTATCCGAACCGTATTTGAGCATAGCTTCATTAAAGGGAATTCTTCTGAAAGGAGGCTTTGAAACTTCTTTATCGGAAAACTTGCTAAAAGTATTGTAAAGAACTGTTTCGCCTACTTCAAGAACGTCGTCCTGAGTAGCAAATGCCATTTCGTAGTCGAGCTGATAAAATTCACCGGGAGAACGGTCCTGACGAGCGTGTTCATCACGGAAGCAAGGAGCTATCTGGAAGTATCTGTCGAAGCCCGATGTCATAAGAAGCTGTTTAAACTGCTGAGGAGCCTGAGGAAGCGC
The DNA here is from genome assembly GCA_045587445.1 of Eubacteriales bacterium. Taxonomy (GTDB): domain Bacteria; phylum Bacillota; class Clostridia; order Oscillospirales; family CAG-272; genus RGIG1995. The sequence continues at coordinate 28,898 of JAZNCH010000064.1, forward strand.
ATAGAACTTACCCTTATGCTTACGGCTGGGTACAAGATAGTCTCTTGCGCCTTCGGGTGAAGAAGCTGTAAGAATAGGAGTCTGTATTTCAAGGAATCCCAAGCCTTCCATCTGGTTGCGGATAAAATTGATAATCTTACTGCGAAGCACGATATTCTTGTGAATAGCGGGATTTCTGAGGTCGAGGAAACGGTACTTAAGTCTAACGTCTTCTCTCGTCTGGGTAGATGCTGAAATTTCAAAAGGAAGTGCGTTACGGCAGGGACCGAGAATTTCAAGGCTCTCAACCTTAACTTCAACATAACCCGTTGCAAGCTTTTCATTTACAGTTTCATCGTCTCTTTTTGCTACAACACCCTTAACGGCAATAACAGTTTCTTTTGTTACGTCTTTGAGAAGGCTGTCATCCGACAATACCGTCTGTGTTACACCGTAGTGGTCACGGAGGTCAACGAAAATAACACCGCCATGGTCTCTTATTGTGTCTACCCAACCAGCTAAAACAACGTTTTGACCGATATGTTCGACACCGATTTCATTACAAGTATGAGTTCTGATCATAATTCTAATCTCCCATATATAAATACTTTTTTATTTTTTACTTACTTAAGGTGGAATAATCAAGCAAAACAAAAAGAAGACGCCTATATATCCCACAAAAAATTTATGGGACGAAAGACATCTTCCGCGATACCACCCATATTGACATCTTGATTAAAAACAAAATGTCCTCTCGTTTAAACGCTCTTTCGCGGCGTCTCACGTGCAAGTCTAATAACCGTTTTCAGTAAACGGCTTTCTTTTGCAAGCTCCAAAGTGTTTTTCACAAAAGCCCTTCATACCGCACTTTCACCTTACACGGCTCTCTGAAATGAAGTATTCTTCAGTTACTCTCTTCATCATCGCATTAGTTACAGTTTATTGTACAACACCAAGCAAAAATTGTCAATATTTTTTCGCAATTTTTCTTACTTATTTCTTAATTACATATACAGTTTTTTACTTTAATTGGTATAGACAAATTCAAGGTTTACTTTTTTATTTAAAAATTCTATAAGCTTATCCGCCTCAAGCCCCAAAGCTATGCCGATAACAGTCTTAGCGTAAGCAGTTTCAAGTGTAGTTCCAAACAAGCCATTTGCCCCATTTCGCAAAGCATCTCCCGTACTGGTGTAAGTATATGCATCTTTGTTGCAGGGGGAAATGATTATGGGAATATTTTCTTCCTTTGATTTTTTTAGCAGATACAATATTGAACTGTCGGTATAATTATCGTTTGTTTCATTAGGCTTTTTGCGTTCAACACATATCGTGTCAGAGTGATATGTTCCGTGAACGATAGCCTTTACACCTGTTAAATTAAGCCTCGAATATTTTAGTCCAACGTATGCTTGAATCAGTATAACTTCGTCAGAAATTCTGCCAATCTTATCAAGCAAAAAGCTATTTGTTTCAAATGCCCTTCCCTGCAATTTAGCATTATTTTTATCTGCAATTTTTTCAGCATCTTCGCTGTAGAAATTGTGGTTATAATTGGTACATTGCAATACGTGTGAGCCATAATGAACAAATAATTCTCCGTTTGAATCATAAGGATTACGTGAGTCAATCATATTGCGGTAAACGACGTAAACGTTGGGTGCAATACCATTCATTATAAGCTCGACCGAGGCTCTGAAATTGGCGTGTCCGTTAGTTTCTTTATGCGACAGGTCAAGCTGTGCTGAAACCATACAAACAGGGATAGGCGCTCCTGCAAGCACAAGCGACAAAAGAGACGAGGTATATGCAAGAGTGTCCGTTCCGTGAAGAACGATTATACCGTTGTAGTCATTCCAAATTGACTTGTCGCGGAATATGTCCAGCAACTCATTCCAAACGGATATAGTCATATTTTCACTTAATATATCTTCGTGAAGAGAACGCGTATCAAATTCAACTATATCAGCAAAAGGCGATTTTGACTTTTTATAGCTCGATATTATTTTTTTACTTGCGCCCTTAGCATTAGACTGATTTTCATTGTTGTCATCAGACTCCGAGCATATAGTACCGCCGGTTAAAATAACAAGCATCTTGTTTCTATCGCTCATTTTAGCCTAAATCCCCTTTCAGATAATTTGCACCTACCACATTATATAATATAACCCAAAATTAGTCAATAATTCATTGTTTTATATTCAAACAAAAACGCCCTTGAACAAACTTATTCAAGGGCATTAATTTTTGTCTTATTTAAAATTCTTAACGCAGAAATTCCAAGCGCTCTTAACCATGTCAACAACGTCGCGTTCAGCCTTCCAGCCAAGCTCGTTATATGCTTTTGTAGGGTCTGCATAACATTCTGCAATATCACCGGGACGGCGGGGAGCGATAACGTAAGGTACTTCAATACCGTTCTGCTCTTCAAATGCTTTTACAAGCTGAAGAACTGAATAACCGTTTCCTGTTCCAAGGTTATAGATATTTACGCCGTTAAGCTTATCAAGGGCTTTAAGATGTCCGTTTGCAAGGTCAACAACGTGGATATAGTCTCTGACACCTGTTCCATCAACAGTATCATAGTCATCACCAAATACGTTAAGGTGAGGAAGCTCCTTGTTTGCAACCTTTACTATGTAAGGCATAAGGTTGTTAGGAATACCGTTGGGGCTTTCGCCAAAGGTACCTGTTTCGTCAGCACCGATAGGATTGAAGTATCTGAGAATGGTTATATTCCACTCATTATCGGAAACATAAATGTCTTGCAAAATTTGCTCAATCATAAGCTTCGTACTGCCGTAGGGGTTTGTTGTACTAAGCGGGAAATCCTCTCTTATCGGAACACTTTCGGGTTTGCCGTATACTGTTGCAGAAGAGCTGAATACGATAGACTTACAGCCGTGTGCAGCCATAACCTCGCAAAGAGCCAAGGTTCCTTCAATGTTGTTATGATAATAGAACAAAGGCTTAGCAACAGATTCGCCAACAGCCTTAAGACCTGCAAAGTGAATAACAGCGTCAATCTTATGTTCATCAAAAATTTTATTCAAGCCATCTCTGTCAAGTATGTCTGTTTTATAGAAAGCAACGTCCTTGCCTGTTACCTTCTTAATTTTGTCAACTACTTCTATTTGTGAATTATAGAGATTATCGCAAATAACCACTTCATAACCCGCTTTAAGAAGCAATACAACTGTGTTTGAACCGATATACCCGGTTCCGCCGGTTACAAGAATTTTCATAGTAGTCTTTTCTCCTTTAAGTTAGTAGATACAAAACAACGGTATTTCCGCATAGCAGAAATACCGTACTGTTTCTAAGCAATATTAGTCAGCATAAACACTTGCGTATTTTCTGCCCTGTGCTTTCTTTTCAAATTTAACTTTTCCGCTTACCAATGCAAACAAAGTGTCGTCTGTTCCGATACCTACGTTTGTTCCGGGACGAATGTGTGTGCCTCTCTGACGAACAATAATGCTACCTGCAGTTACTGTCTGACCGTCAGCTGCCTTTACACCAAGTCTCTTGGACTCACTGTCTCTACCGTTCTTTGTAGAACCAACACCCTTTTTGTGAGCGAAAAACTGCAAACTGATTCTCAACATTGTTTTTTACACCTCTTTTTGATGTTAATCTTCTTGTTCGGACACGTCAAGATAATCATAGTACTCTTCAAGCATATCGTTCAACTGTAAGTAATAAGCTTCAATGAGACCTGAAATTGCAAAACGCTTTCTTTCATCAGCCTCAAATTCAGTTAACGCGCCTCTTGCAACCACCTTTATATCGGTAGTATCCTCGTCTATGGTATATTCGACGTCCGATGCGTATGCGACTTCGATGGCATTTATTATAAGCATTGTCATTGCCGATACTGCCGAGCAAACTATATCTTCGCCCGATTCAGCGTATCCCGCATGACCTTTTTCCTCAAAGCCGTAATAAACTCCATCACGTTTGAAAAAAGTAAACTTAATCATGCCTTAGCCGTTGATTTTTTCAATCTGAACTTTAGTGTAAGGCTGTCTGTGACCTTTTTTCTTCTTTTCGTTCTTCTTGGGCTTGTAAGTCATAACGTAGATCTTCTTGCCCTTGCCGGATTTGATAACATTAGCAGTAACTGTAGCACCTTCAACGTAAGGAGCACCAACAGTTGTCTTTTCACCCTCGGATACAGCCATTACTTTATCAAAAGTAACTTTTTCTCCGTCTTCAACACCGAGTTTCTCGATGAAAAGGATGTCACCTTCTGTGACTTTGTACTGCTTTCCGCCTGTTTCGATAACTGCAAACACGAAAAGCACCTCTTTTCTTTATAATCTCGCTAATATAGGTAAGGACATCATATTTCAACGCCTTTTTTCAGACCTATACATTATGCGGCAGTATATTATAGCACTATCCACCAACATTTGTCAAGTGTTTTTTGCTTTATTTTTCAAAATATTTCCGAGAAAATCTTATTTTATCTTTTTCTTCGCAGCCGTCAAAGTGTTCTGCAAAAGCATAACTCTCGTCATAGGGCCTACACCGCCGGGAACAGGGGTAATATAAGAAGCCTTTTTCTCTACAGAGTCATAATCAACATCGCCGCAAAGCTTACCGTTTTCGTCTCTGCACATACCGACGTCAATAACAACAGCCCCCTCTTTTACCATATCCGCCGTAACAAATTTCGCTCTGCCTATTGCAACAACAAGTATATCGGCACAACGGCAAATCTCAGCCAAATTCTTCGTCTTACTGTGGCATACGGTAACAGTACCATTCTTATGGAGAAGCATCATTGCCTGAGGCTTTCCTACTATGTTGCTTCTGCCAACAACAACGCAATTCTTTCCCGCAACATCAATATTACTTCTTTCCAAAAGTGCCATAACCCCCGCAGGCGTGCAAGGCAACAGCTCGTAGTCGCCTATCATTATCTTACCTACGTTGTAGGGGTGGAAAGCGTCAACGTCTTTCTTTACGTCTATATTATTTATAATAAGGTCGGAATTAAGGTGCTTCGGGAGTGGAAGCTGAACTATTATGCCATGTACGCTGTCATCATTATTTAACTTATGTACAAGCTCAAGCAATTCCTCTTCCGTTGTATTTTCGGGAAGTGCGTGTACGATAGAATTAATACCTGTCTCTTCGCAGTCCTTAGCCTTATTTCTTACGTATACCTGTGATGCAGGGTCCTGACCTACGATAATTACAGCAAGTCCGGGAACAACTCCCTTCTCTGCTTTCATTTTTGCAACTTCTTCGGATATTTCTTTTCTTATATCGGCAGAAATCGCCTTACCGTCAATTATTTTTGCCATTTTTCTTAACCTTTCTTTTATATTCTTCTTTTGAAATAACTGTTCCTTCTTTTTCAAGTATGGGTTGTCTTTCCTTTTTGAAATAAAACAAAACCAAAAATACAAGTCCCACAACAAAAGACACAAGACCTATAACCTGAGAAATTCTGAACGGTCCAACGTAAAGGCTGTCTGTACGCAGTCCCTCAATCAAAAATCTACCGAATCCATACCAGCTCATATACATAAAAAATATCTGACCGTGATATTTTTTCTTTTTGTAAAAAGCGTTTATAAGCAGAAATCCAATCAGATTCCACAAAGATTCATATAAAAACGTTGGGTGAACGTAAATAGCTTCGGTCATAGCCTCGGTGCGTATGCCCATTCTTATAAAGATGTCTGTTACACCGCCGTGCGCCTCGGCATTAACAAAGTTCCCCCACCTACCAACAATTTGCCCAATCATAACAGCGGGAACTAACATATCGTACATTTTCAATACGTTTATCTTTTTGATTAGACAGAACATCAAAGCAGTAAATGCACCGCCTATAACAGCACCATATATGGCAAGACCGCCTTCCCATATAGCTATCATTTCCATAAATGAGTCATACTGTTCAAGACTTGTCAGTACGTAGTAGAGCCGTGCTCCAAGAATTGACAGAGGGATTATGTAGAGGGCAAGGTCGAGCACATCGTCTTCCTTTATACCCTCGTAATATTTTGCTCTGTTCATTACGTACATACAAGCAAGAATTATACCTACGGTAATGATAACACCATACCAAGCTACTTCTCTGCCAAACAGAGAAAACGCCACTTCTCTGACCGAGAATTCATCAATTCCCAATCCGGGAAAAGAAATATAATTCGTCATTATTTACACATCCTTTTTAGACAGGAAATACCGTTGACATAGCGAAGAATTCTTCATTAAACATACAGCCGAGAAGCTCGCTTACGTATTCAAAAGTCAAATTCTTAACAGCATCGGCATAGTCAAACAAATCACAGCCTTCAAATATATAGCTCATAAGCTCGTATGCAATTTCTTCGGTATTGTCAAAAGTTTTTATAAAATCGGCATATATAACTTTCTTGCATCTTTCATACTCAGCTTTATCAAGTCCTGTTCTCTGCTTATCTTTAATATAGTCAAATATTCTACAGTAAACCAATTCGGGCTCATTCGCTTCACCCGACAGCTCGTTAAATGAAAAAGATTCGCTTATACTGTAGCAATATTCAAACGTATTTGAAATAAGTCCCTCATTGTAAAGGTCGTTGAATATTTTACTGCTCTTGCTGAAAAGCATTTCATTCAAAACTGCCATACCTGCCGCTTTGCGCAGTCTTTCTGTAGGCTCGGAAGAAATTTTATTGTCCTTGATACCAATATCAAAAAGCGGCTTTGCAACCTGCATTTTAGCCGTTATTCTTGGCTTTGACACATTGTCGGATTCTTTGTCAAAAATTCTCTCGATATTGCAATCGGGTGCCTTTTTCAGTATTTTATCGCATACTGAAAGAACACTGTCGATTTCAACGTCCCCGCACACGCAAAGAACCATATTGTTAAGGTTGTAAAACGTGTTATAACACTTGTATAAAAGTTCTGCATCTATTTTGGCGATTGAATCAACCGTTCCGGCAATGCTTATTTTTACAGGGTGGCTTTCATACATCGCCTCAAGCATATTAAAGAAAAGAACACGTGCAGGGTTGTCCTCTCCCATTTTTATTTCCTGACCGATAATACCCTGTTCCTTCTGCACCGATTTTTCGGTAAAGTAGGGTTTGGTTACAAAATCAAGCAATATTTCAAGCGATTCTTCAAAATTCTCGGTACACGAGAATAAATACGCCGTTTTTTCAAACGAAGTAAAAGCGTTTGCATTCGCTCCCGTTTCGGCATATCGCGAAAATGTATCGAGACCATCCTCATTATCAAAAAGCTTGTGTTCAAGAAAATGAGCGATCCCATTTGGAACTTCGGTTATTTCTTTTTCGCCTTTTTTTCTGAATTTGTTGTCTATAGAGCCGTATTTCGTACCGAAAACCGCAAACGCGGTAGTAAGCTTTTTAGGGAAAACGTATACGTCAAGTCCGCTTTCGTGGCTTATTTTCGTATAACTCTCGCCCAAGAATTCATTACTTTTTACGATTCTGTCATTCATCTTCAGACTCCCCCTTTCCCATCAACGTTCCTTCGAGGAAATAAACCGTATCAAGCTGTATTTTACGAGCCACGTTTATTACCTCTTCCTTTGTAACGTTCATAAATCTTTCGCAGACTTCCTCGTGTGTATCGTCAAGCCCCGAAAGACATCTTGTAAGATACCAGCCTTCTAATGCAGGGGGACTGTCATTAAGCTCGTTATATGCATTTTTCAAAGACTTCTTTGCAAGAATAAGCTCTTCGTCTGTTATTTTTCCTTGTTTTACGTTTTCAAGCTGTGCCAAAATTTCATTCTGCGCTTTTTCTTTATCGGATAATTCAATACCGCTTGTTACGACCATAATTCCTTTTACACCATCAGGAATTGCTCGGCAATAATAACAAAGACTTAATTTTTCGCGAACGTTCATAAACAATTTGCTTACAGGAGAGTTACCGTACATTTCAACAAATACGGGAAAAGCACCGTAATCCTTATCGCCCACAACGCAACCGGTTCTGAACCCAAGTGAAAGTTTGCCCTGAGCAGCAGATATTTTTTCAGTTACGTTTTTAACCTCGGTTACACCGTATTTAACAACTGTTTTTTGTACTTCCGCATATTCGCGCTTTCTCTCTGCAAACATTTTACCGATACGTAGGCAAAGCTCGTTAACATCTCCGCTTCCAACGTAAAAAATCTCGACACGCGATGTTTCCAAAAGCTTTTTATATGCCGAAAACAGCTCTTCTGCGGTTATTTTTTCAACAGATTCTTCATCACCGTATTCGCTTATGCCAAAGGCTTCGTCGCGGCACATTTCTTCTTTACAACGAGTAACGGCATAAGCATTTTTGTTGTTGATAAGTGCTCTTATATCATCTATAAGGTCATTTTTTTCGCTTTCTACATAGCTTTTTGAAAATATACCATTTTCCGTATAAGGTTCAAACAAAATCTCTTCGAGAATAGAAATTGTTCCATCTGTTATTTTTGTACCGTCTATAGAATATCTGTCAGCAAGCCAGCTTGCAGTTATACCGCAAACCTGATACTCCCCTCTTTTGAAGATCTTTCCCTCTACTGATGCCGCATAAAGCTCGTCAAGTGCAATTTTTATGGAAGCAATATCGTTATGCTTTTCTGTTCCGCGAAGCAATACTTGGGGAATAAGCGCATTAAGCGAGGCGCTTTTTCTGTCAAGATACTGCACGAAATTAAAAGATAGATAATTAGTCTTGAATTTATCGGTAGGTATAACGTTCAGCGTAATACCGTCGGTTATCTTAAATTTTTGTAACATCATTTTCACCCCATTGAATACTGTAAAATACCTATCTTCTTTATTATACACATATTTTTTAACTTTTCAACACATTAGAAAATAATATATAGCGTTATTGGGAAAATAATCTCAATTCTGTCCCGGAATAATAGTGCAAAAGTATATCCTTGTACCCAACGCCGTCTTGCGCCATACAGTTTGCCCCCGCCATACTTAACCCTACACCGTGTCCCGAGCCAAGTGTTTTAAACTTAAATTTTCCGTCTGTGTAACTAACATCAAAGCTTGTGGAGGAGAGGCAAAACACCTCTCTCGCACGCCGCCCAGTCATCTTCGCTCCTGCTATTTCAATCATATCCACTCTGTTATTTTCATTTTTTTCAACAGAGCCTATCCACTCTTCCGCTTTATCGCTGAATGTACATATCACACCTTGCTTTTCAAGCAACTCCCTTACTTCCTCAGGAGAATATTCCACACTCCTTTCGACAGAAGCTTCGGGAGAATTGACCGAAACAAGATAAGGTACACAAAACCCCCACACTTTTTCTGCACATTCGGTTACACCGCATGACGAAGCATGAAAGACAGTATCTGCAATATTACCTTCAAATTCAATGACTTCTCCCCGTGTTTCTGTAACAGCTTGCTCAATTATTTTGTAATACGCATCGACGTTATTTACACCCCACAAAGCCGACGCATCTTCAAATGAAATATAACCTAAACAATGTGAATAATCATCACACATATCGGCAGAATAATGAATTATATTTTTTTCACCTCCTTCAATTCTACGCATACAGTAACTTCTGATTGCGACCGCCAATGCCTTAACAGCCTCTTTTTCATAAAAGATAGGCACCTCCGCAAGTAGCACTCCGCAAACATATTCGTCAAGCGACATTTCTTTTATTTGCCCCGTTGAAGTTATGTACAATCCAACTGTTACGTTTGGAATCTCACTTTTATCAAAAAACATGTCATCATTTTTTTCCAATGCCTGTCCATCTGCAATTATACCTGCTACGGTAGGAGAAACCACCATTAAAGCAACAATAAAAAAAATAAACAACAATCTGTAATTCAAAAAAACCACCTCACGAAAATATATTCCGAAAAGGCGGTTCATATGATTATAAATTTTACTGAATAATCAATCTATCCATACATTATACCTTATTACGTATATTATAGGTAAACCGGATAAATTAAGCGTAATAAGCGCAAACTTCCATTTGAACGAAAGTTACAACTCCCCAAAAACTAAAAAACTATAACACTCGGAGAAACTATATGAATAATTTTTTTGACGAAAACGTCTTTTTAGGCAACAAAACTGCCAAGAAACTCTACAAGGAAGTTAAGGCTCTCCCTATATTTGACTATCATTGCCACCTTTCTCCCAAAGAAATTGCAGAGGACAGAAAGTTTTACAATCTCGGCGAATTATGGCTTGAGTGCGACCATTACAAATGGCGTCTTATGAGAGCGAACGGAACTAATGAAGAATACGTTACGGGAAAAGCCGACTACAAGTCAAAATTTTTTGAATTTGCAAAAGCGGCAGAAAATGCGGCAGGAAACGCCGTATATCATTGGATTCATTTAGAACTGAAAAAATATTTTGGCATTGACAAGCCTCTCAACAGCGATTCGGCGGAAGAAATTTGGAACAAGACGAAGGAAATGATGAAAGAGGGTTCTTTCACGGCTCAAAAAATTATTTTAAATTCCAACGTTGAGGTAGTATTTACGACCGACGACCCTGCAGATACTCTTGAGTATCATAAGGCTATAAAGGAATCGTCTTTCCCAGTAAAAGTATCGCCGTCATTCAGACCAGATATGGCACTATGCGGTATAACAAAGCACAATTTTAAAGCCTATATCAAAAAGGCCGAAAATATAAGCGGGGTAAAAATCAACTCTGTCGACGGAATAGAAGAATTCCTTTCAAAGAGAATCAAGTTCTTTGCAGAAAACGGCTGTAAGGCATCTGACATCAGCTTGACTGCCCTTCCTGCTACTATGGGAACGAAAGAAGAAGCTGACAAAGCTCTCAAGGCGGCTCTTGCAGGTGAAGAAATAACCGAAAAAATGGCAAGCGACTATACATCTTATCTCCTTGTATTCATTGCAAAAGAATATAAGGACAATGATATTGCTCAACAGCTCCACATGTCAGCTCTCAGAAACAACAACAGTAACCTCTTTGCAAAAGCGGGTGCCGATTCAGGTAACGACTCTGTTGCCAAGATAGCAGACATCAATTCTCTTCGCAAACTGCTCGACGCTATGGCAAAGAATAACGGTCTCCCAAAGACTGTCGTTTATACACTCAACAATGCAAACTACTATGAACTTGCAACCATGATAGGTAACTTCTGGGGCGAAAACGGCGGAAATCTTCAGCTTGGTGCGGCTTGGTGGTTCTGCGATCACCTTGATGGCATAAAAGAACAGCTTAAGATGTGTTCCGTAACAGGTTTACTCGGCAGATTCAACGGTATGCTTACCGACAGCAGAAGCTTCACTTCTTATGTAAGACATGATTATTTCAGAAGGATTCTATGCACCTATGTCGGAGGACTTGTTGAAAATGGTGAATTTGAAGAAAATACGGCAAAAAAACTCGTAAAAAAGATTTCGGTTGAAAACGCACGGAACTTTTTCTCTATAAAACAAGTTTAGTAAAAGGAGATAAACAAAATGAAATATACTCATGACCTTACAGGAAAAACGGCAGTTGTAACAGGGGCGGGCGGTATTCTCTGCTCTGACTTCGCGGCGCTTCTTGCAGAAAACGGTGCAGAGGTTGCACTTATTGACCTTAACATTGAAGCAGCACAGAAAGCGGCTGACAGAATAACAGCAGCAGGCGGCAAGGCTATTGCAGTTAAGGCAAACGTACTCGAAAAGGACTCCCTTGAAGAGGCTAAGAAACAGGTACTCGATGCATTCGGCAAAGTTGATATTCTTATCAATGGTGCAGGAGGAAACAACCCCAAGGGTACTTCCGATGATGAATTCTATACCGACGAAAGTGCAAAGGAATCTGTTAAATCATTCTTCGAGCTTGACCGGGCAGGTATTCAGTTCGTTCTCAACCTCAACTTTATGGGAACTCTTCTTCCCACACAGACGTTTGCTCCCCTTATGTTAAATAAGAACGGCGTTATTATCAACATTTCTTCTATGAATGCATATAGACCCCTTACAAAGATTCCGGCATACAGCGGTGCTAAGGCAGCTATTTCAAATTTCACACAGTACCTTGCAGTATACTTTGCAAAAGCAGGCATAAGAGTTAACGCTATCGCTCCCGGCTTCTTTGTAACACACCAAAACCGCACGCTTCTCTTTAACAAAGACGGCACACCTACAGCTCGTACAAGCAAGATTCTCAACGCAACTCCCATGGGACGCTTCGGTGAAGCAAGTGAGCTTGGCGGAACACTTATGTGGCTCGTTGACAATGAAGCTGCAAGCTTTGTTACAGGTATAGTAGTTCCGGTTGACGGCGGCTTCTCCGCATACAGTGGGGTATAAAATTATGATAAAGTATATTTAATCCTTCTCCACGAAAACAAAAAAGGTATTTACGGCAATACTCCCGCAAGATGCAAGTTTTTCAAACGGTCTCGTTGTACCTCTCGGACAGGGCGAGAGTCAGATAAAGACTCTTCAACAAGCACACGAATTAACATGTGTATTTAAAAAATAATACAATTTTACTCCCTTAAAAATCAAGGTCTTTCTAAATTCTCAATTAATAGATAATTATTTATAACAATGTAAACTTATATTTGTTGAAAATAACGCAATAATTATATTGACATTAATTGATTTATTTGATAAAATAAGCTTAAACATATTTATTTTTTTACATGGAAGGAAACATTATCATGGAAAAGAAAATTCTTAATGTAGGCGTTATCTCCTGTAGCACTATGGCTGAAGGCCACATGAAAGGTGTTATCGAGCATCCTCAAGCTAAGCTTGTTGCTATATGTGATATTGACCTTGAAAAAGCAAAAACAGTTGCCGAAAGACGAGGAGTGAGCCGCGTTTATCAGGATTATAAAGAGCTTCTCGCGCAGCCCGATATTGACGCCGTAATCATTGTTACTCCCGACCATCTCCACAGAGAAATGGCTGTTGCCGCGCTTGAAGCAGGCAAACACGTTCTCTGCGAAAAGCCTCTCGCTCTTAACAGAGATGACATTCAGGCTATTGCTGATGCCGTAAAGAAGTCAGACAAGAAGTTTATGGTTGGTCAGATTTGCCGTTATACCCCCGCTTTCAAGGCTGCAAAAGCAATTATTGACCGTGGCGAAATCGGTGATATTGTATTCATAGAAACTGAATATGCTCATAACTATGAAAAAATACTTAAGGCTTGTGAAGACTGGAAAACAAATCCTGAAAGATGGAGATCCAACCCCGAAAGAAACGGTGTTGTTGGCGGCGGTTGCCATGCTGTCGACCTTCTCCGTTGGCTCATTGGTGCTGACCCCGAAGAAGTAAAAGCTTATTCCACAAAAAAGATTTTTACAGACCTCCCCTATGACGATACTCACATTGCTCTTATGAAGTTCCCCAACGACATTATGACTAAGGTATTTATATCCGTAAGCTGTAAGCGTAACTACACAATGCGTACAGCTATTTACGGAACTAAAGGTACAATTGTTTGCGACAACCAGAACGCGCAAATGAGTGTTTACAGAACAGAAATCAGTGGTAAGACAGTCGGTTCCCTTCTTCCGGACAGATCTAATGCCGACTATGAAGTTAAATACCCGGTTGCTATTAACAACCACAACGCTACAGCTGAATTCGAAGAATTCGCAAGTATTATTTTGAACGACAAAGAAGTTTCAACCACAGTATTCGAGGGCGCGAAGACCGTTGCCGCTTGTTTCGCTATTTGCGAAGCTGCTGAAAAGGGTCAGCCCGTTGTTCCCGATTACAATTTCTGATTGAATGTGCTGAAAGGAATTAATTATCATGGAAAATAAGATTATTAAAGTTGGTGTAATATCTTGCAGCGTTATGGCTACAGGTCATATGAGAGGTGTTATCCGCCATCCCCAAGCAGAGCTTGTTGCTATTTGCGATACAGACGTTGAATTATTGAACAAAGTCGGTGATATGCTCGGTGTTGAAAGAAGATATGAAAACTACAAGGACCTCCTTGCTCAAGATGATATTGATGCTGTAATTATCGTTACTCCCGACAGACTTCACAAGGATATGGCTATTGATGCACTTGAAGCAGGCAAGCACGTTCTCTGTGAAAAGCCTCTCGCTTTGACAAGAGAAGAATGCGTTGAAATAGCAAATGCAGTTAAAAAATCAGACAAGAAGTTTATGGTTGGTCAGATCTGCCGTTACACTCCAGCTTTCAAGGCTGCAAAAGCAATTATTGACCGTGGCGACATAGGTGAACTTATGTTCATTGAATCCGAATACGCTCACGACTATGTAAACATACTTAAACCGGGTAACTGGAGATGGGATCCCCTCAGAAACGGTGTTGTTGGCGGCGGTTGCCACGCTGTTGACTTTCTCCGTTGGGTTGCAGGCGACCCTGAAGAAGTTCAGGCATACTCCAACCACAAGATATTTGATCCCGAACTGCCTTACGACGATACAACAATCGCTATCATGAAGTTCCCCAACAACGTTATCGGTAAGGTGTTTGTTTCCATTGCTTGTAAGAGAGAATACACAATGCGTTCAGTCTTCTATGGAACAAAGGGTACAATCATTTGCGACAACAAGTCTAACAAGTTCCAGCTCTTTAAGACTGATATAAACGGTACAGAAGAGTCAGGTCTTGTGCCCAATGCGTTGAACACAAGTATTGCGATAGAAATTCCCGTTGCTATCAATAACCACAACGCATCTGAGGAATTTGAAGAATTTGCCAGTATCATTCTTAACGACAAAGAAGTTACTACAACTGTTTACGAAGGAGCAAAGACTGTTGCAGCTTGCTTCGCTATCGTCGAAGCTGCTAAAACAGGCAAAGTTGTTAAACCCAATTACGAGTTCTAACCAAAATTTAGTTCTAAAAACACACCGTCAAACACGGTGTGTTTTTTCGTAATTTCAAACATTATAATAAACAAAAACTCTTCCGTATTAATACGTTTTTTAAACAATTTACCAATTTTTAATTATTTAATAAAATAATTGCATTTTTCTATTGACTTATCTATAAAAATCCTGTATATATTATAATGGAATTTTATGATAAAAAAAGAAAGGAATGGGAGAAATATGGAATATATTTTCAATGTATTGACAATGATAGGCGGTCTTTGCCTATTCCTGTTCGGCATGAACGTCATGGGACAGGCTCTCGAAGTAAGCGCAGGTAACAATCTGCGAAACATTTTAGCAAAATTAACCGACAAAAAATCAGCAGGCTTTTTAACCGGTTTGATTATCACCTCGATAATTCAAAGTTCGTCTGCTACAACAGTTATGGTAGTAGGCTTTGTAAACTCAGGCTTGCTCACCCTAAAACAATCGGTTAGCGTAATCATAGGTGCTAACGTAGGTACAACGGTTACGGCTTGGATACTCAGCCTTGCGGGTATCGGCGACGGAAATATGATTATACAGCTTTTCAAACCCGAATCATTCACCCCTATTCTTGCACTGGTAGGAATAATCCTTTATATGTTCTGCAAGAGCCAAAAAAAGCACAATATAGGTCTTATCTTCCTTGGCTTTGCAACCCTTATGTTCGGTATGGAAACTATGTCCTCAGCAGTCGGATTTCTCAAAGAACAACAGTGGTTCCGCGAACTCTTTATAATGTTTGAAAATCCCATTTTAGGTGTTCTTGCAGGTACTTTCCTTACAGCAATCATTCAATCATCATCTGCTTCAGTCGGTATTTTACAGGCACTTGCCAATGAAACCGGAGCTGTTGCTTACGGTGCCGCATTCCCTATCATAATGGGTATGAACATCGGTACTTGTATTACTGCGATGATTTCATCTGTAGGTGCAAACAAAAACGGAAAAAGAGCAGCTCTCATTCATCTGTCGTTTAACGTTATCGGAACAGCCTTCTTGCTTGTAGGTTTCTGGCTGCTAAAGCTAATTTTCGACATTGCATTACTCAATCAGCCGGCAACTTATCTTGGTATAGCAATTGCTCATACAACCATGAAAATCATTTGCACGGTATTGCTTCTGCCTATGGCTGGTCTGCTTGAAAAGATATCTTATATACTCCTTCCCCTAGACAGCACCCCCGAAAAAACCGAAATACTCGACGAACGTCTCTTTGCAACCCCCTCCGTTGCTTTGGAGCGTGCACACAAAGTTACTATTGATATGGCAAAATGCGCTGTCAATACACTTACAGATTCACTTGACTTATTTGTAAACTATACCCCAGAGCTTGCTTCCGCAGTCCGTGAGGGCGAAGAACAAACCGATAAATACGAAGACGCTTTGGGTTCATACCTTGTTAAACTCTCAACCTTGAAAATCAGCGAAGCAGACAGCGCAGAAGCGGCTATGCTTCTTAAGCTTATCGGTGATTTTGAAAGAATTTCCGACCATGGCGTAAACATTCTTGAAGCCGCAGAAGAACTTAGAGCAAAGAACCTTACCTTTTCCGAGGTTGCTCAAAAAGAAATTAATACTATGATAAATGCGACACGCGAAGTATTGGATTTATCATTAAAGGCATTTGCAGATGGAGACAAAGACGCACTTATGGAAATATCTCCGCTTGAACAGGTTATTGACGTACTTAAAGAAAGGCTTCGCTCAAACCATATTATGAGACTTCAGCAAGGCAACTGCTCGATCGAGGTAGGATTCGTTTGGTCTGACCTCATCACAGACTTTGAAAGGACTTCCGACCACTGTTCAAACATTGCAGGCTGCCTTATAGACCTTGCAAAGCACGATATGAACATTCACGAACACCTCAGAGCTATCAAATCAGATGATGGTATTTACAAGCAAAAGGTTGATTTCTACGCAGAGAAATACGCAGTATAAACTTTTGTTTGTATAAAAAGCTACAAACCAATATGCATCCCACAAATATCTATCTTTTGGGATGCATATTTTTTTGTAAAAGATATAAATACACCGCCCAAAAGCAAACAAAAGTTTACAAAACCCAAAACATAAACAATCTACAATTACATACAATAGAAGAAAAAACAAAACTCGACAACCTCAGTTGACGAAATTATCCTACAAAAGTTGGTTGTTTTTGCAAACTTATTTTGGTATTATTAATATGTTATAACAACTCAAAACACAGAAAGAGGGATTGATTAATGACTATTGGACAAAAAATTACTCATTTACGTGAAAGTTTAAATATTTCTCAAGAACAGTTGGCTGAAAAAATTGCTGTGTCTCGCCAGTCTGTTTCAAAATGGGAAATGGATCATTCTACACCACAAGTTGATAAAATTTTGCAGATGTGCGAGCTTTTCAATATTTCTACCGATGAACTTTTGAGAGATTCAGTTCCACTCGGCATAAGCGAAACAAAAAATAAATACTTTGGCACAGACGGCTTCAGAGGAGAGGCAAACATCAGCCTCACCTCAATGCAGGCATACAAGGTCGGTCGTTTTCTGGGTTGGTACTACGGAAGTCATCTTTCCGGATGCACAAAACCGGGGTACCGTCCGAGAATAGTTATAGGAAAAGATACACGTCGTTCAAGCTATATGTTTGAATATTCTATTGTTGCCGGACTTATTGCATCGGGAGCAGATGCATTTATGCTTCACGTAACTACTACACCGAGCGTATCGTATATTACACGAACCGACGATTTTGACTGTGGTATTATGATTACTGCATCCCACAACCCTTTTTACGATAATGGTATAAAGGTGATAAACAGATGGGGAGAAAAACTTGACGATACAACCACTGCCTATATTGAGGCGTATATTGACGGCAGACTTGGCGAACTGGGAATACAAGGAAACGACCTCCCACTCGCTCAACGCGAAAAAATTGGATGTATCATAGACTATGTTTCCGGAAGAAACCGTTATGTAGGTTATCTTATTTCTCTTGCCTCCCATTCGTATAAAAATCTAAAAATCGGTATTGATTGTGCCAACGGAGCTTCTTGGACAATTGCCCGTGCGGTATTTGGTGCTTTAGGTGCACAAACCGTAGTAATAGGAGATCAACCCGACGGTCTGAACGTAAATGAAAACTGCGGTTCAACGCATATTGAAAAGCTTTGCGAACTCGTAAAGGAACAACATCTTGATATAGGTTTTGCTTTCGATGGCGACTGCGACAGATGTATTGCCGTAGATGAAAACGGCAACGTAGTTGATGGAGATGGGATAATGTACATCCTCGGCAAAAGATTACAGTCAAGAGGAATGCTTAATCAAAACACAATTGTTGCAACAGTAATGTCAAACAGTGGTTTATTTTCAAGCTTGAAAAAAATAGGAATAAAGTGTGAGCAAACAAAAGTGGGAGACCGGTTTGTTTACGAGTGTATGCAAAATAATGATTACAGTCTCGGCGGAGAGCAGTCAGGACATATTATAATAAAAAAATATGCCACGACAGGCGACGGATTGCTAACTGCTATAATGATTGCCGAGGAGCTTTGTGACACCAAGAAAAAGCTTTCCGATTTAAAACGGGACGTAATGCTCTATCCTCAATACGTAAAAAACATCAGAGTAAAGGATAAGGAGTCGGTAATGAAGGATAACGACGTAAAGCTTATTCTTGAAAAAATAAAAACCAAAATAGGAGAAAATGGAAGAGTTCTTTTGAGAAAAAGCGGAACAGAACCAGTTATACGTATAATGATAGAGAACGAAAACGAAGAACTGTGTTTGGAATATGCAAATCAAATAGCAGAAGTTATTGAAAAAAGGGGGTATATAATTGAATGATATAAAAACAAAAGCTCTTTTTGACTGCGAAACCCAATATATCAAGCCTTTATTTGATAAAACCATATACCCTTGGGAAATTCTTTCAAAAATTAGTGAATATGTATCCGAACTTGTAAAAAGCGGAATAGAAGGATTTTCTTTGTATAAAGAAGGTGTGCTTATCGGTGAGGGCGTAAAGATATATCCAAATGCCGTTATTGAAGCCCCCACTGTTATAGGTAAAGGGACAGAGGTAAGACCGGGTGCATTTATACGCGGAAATGTTATCACAGGTGAAAATTGCGTTATTGGAAATTCAAGCGAGTTGAAAAATTGTGTTCTTTTAAATAAAGTGCAAGTACCACACTATAATTACGTTGGTGATTCAATTCTTGGCAATTACGCACATATGGGTGCAGGTTCAATATGCTCAAATCTAAAGAATGACGGAAAGAACGTGATTATACACGCTGAAAAAGATATAGAAACAGGGCTCAGAAAAGTTGGTGGTATACTAGGCGACTATGCTAATGTAGGATGCTCTTGTGTGCTTAACCCCGGAACTGTTATCGGTAAATACACAACAGTATATCCTCTCACTTCCGTGAGAGGCGTTATTCCTGAAAACTGTATTGTTAAAAACATGAAGACTATGATAAAAATAAAGTAAAATAGTATTAAACAAAATAAAGGAGTTTTTTATGTGTGGAATTATTGGTAGGGTTGGAAGTGATAATGCAGTCCCCTATATCTTAAAAGGACTTGAATGTTTGGAATACAGAGGCTACGATTCTGCAGGAATTGCGGTCTTTAACGGAAACGGGATTGCTTCATGCAAGACGGTAGGCAGACTTGCGGGACTTCGGGAAGCCGCAAAAAATGGTAACTTGAATGGATTTGTAGGTATTGGACATACCCGTTGGGCTACACACGGTGCTCCTTCGGAGAAAAATTCCCACCCTCATTTTAGTCACGATAGAAAATTTGCTATTGTTCATAACGGTATAATTGAGAACTCAAACGAATTAGCAGATACAGAACTTGAGGGTATAGATTATAATTCAGAAACAGACACCGAAAAGATAGTTCACCTTTTGTCAAAGTACTATAACGGAAACGTTGTGGAGACGATAAGCAAGGTTACATCACTTCTCAAAGGCTCGTATGCGTTGGGTATTCTTTGCACCGATTATCCCGATACAATTTTCAGTACCGCAATGGCGAGAATGATTAATTGTAGAAATATCCCCCGCAAAAGCGTGATGTCCTTAACGGAGAAAACGAAAACCGAATAGGATAAAAGGAAAAGGCAGCATAGTCTATGATGGCTATGCTGTCTTTTGCATTGTTTGATTATAAAAAAATGAACTCGATTGAAAGCGTCGCAGAAATGCGGTGCTTTTTTGAATTTTATTTCGAAAATCGCTGGACTTGTGAAAAGTGTTGTGGTATGTGTTTGTGTTGCAAAAAGGAGGTGCAACGCACATGACAACGCTTGAAGACTTATACTATGGCAACATCAGTCCGCACGAAAGGTACATAAAACGTGGTTCGAGAGTCGATCAACTCGTAAAGCTGATATGCAAAAACGAAGAAAGCCTAACGGCAACGCTCACCGAGCAGCAGAAAGAAACCTTCGAAAAGTTTAAAGACTGCCAAAGCGAACTTGCAGGAGTGACAGAACGAGATGCATTCAGAGACGGCTTCATCCTTGCGGTTAGAATAATGGTTGAAGCGATGGAAGGATTAGAAACGGTGGATGATACATGAAAAAACTAATAATCCTTTTTCTCTGCTGTGGGGTGCTCGTGAGCATGGTGGGTTGCGGTAATAACACCGCACCTCCGCCTACCGAAAGTCCGCCGACAACGGTAGCGGAAACGATAATAATAGAAACACCTACCGAAACAACACCGCCTGTGGCGACGGTAGAGCCGACAGAAAAAGAGAAAGAACCTGTCCCCACCGAGAGCAAGGAACAGACAACCGAGCCGACCATGGTGACTACAGAACCTACAACAACGACACAACCAACAGAAGAAACAACGACGACCTCAACAAGCACTGCTAAAGAAAATGTCACCCCTCAGATTACGGAAACAGCACCAAGCACAATACCGCAGCTTGCGGAAAGTGAAACGACAGCAACAGCACTACCAAAGGAAGAACCAAAAGCCGAAACGGAATTTCCGAAGGTGACCGAGCCGGAGCCAACGGAAAAACCTGCTTCCTTCGATATTGATCACTGGATCGCATATGCAAGGAGCTACGCCGAAAGCAAAGGACTGGTGCTGAGCGATACGGCGGTAGAGTGTTGGGACAACCCTATTCGAGCAGGCGCGCACTGCATCTACCTCGAAAGAAATATCCAAAGCCGACTTGACCGCTATGCAAGAGATGAGGACATCACCGATGTGTGGATCTGGACAGAAGCTACAGGCAACGACTGTTACGACATTTACATCGGCTACGCTTAAAAACAAAATGATTCCAAAATTGAAACACTCACCGGACGCGACAATCCAATGGAGAAAATGAGAGACGAATATGTCTAAAAACTCTGCTCAACTTGAGCAGAGTTTTTATTTTACATCATTTTCTCAAACTAATTGAAATATTCACGATTACGTGATATAATAATTTGTGATGTTAGGAGGTAGATTTCCATGGCTGTAACCTATAAAAAACTATTTCACTTGCTGATTGACAAGGGTATGACCAATGCTGAGCTGATGGAGAAAGCAGGCTTTAGTGCCAATATCATTACCCGAATCAAGCGTGACAATTATATTTCTCTCGATACCATTGAGAAGATTTGCAAAACTCTCCACTGTGGAGTCGATGATATTTTGGAATTCACCACGGAGGAAGAAAAATGAGTAATATGAATGTGAGATTTATAGGAAAAGAGTATTCCATTCCAGAGGATATTTTAACCTATATTGATTTATTGAGCTTTACGGATAGTGTACAAAAACAGTTGATAAGTGCATTTGTACGCAAATTAAAGAATGAACTCGACCAAGGAAATGTCGGTTGCCTTGATGATAAGGTTATGGCACCAGACATTGAGCATCAGATCGGTAAGTATATTGCCAAGCTCACTGAACACGGCATTTATGACAGAACAATCAATGATTATCTCCGAAAAAATGAAGGCTACAAGTTGATTTCTAAAGTTAATGCCGCTGCACTGGATGAAGCAAGAAGAGCACTCAAACAGCAAATGACTGATTGGCTTGAAGGCTATGAAGATGCTCTCCATAAGAAAGATGCAAGTGTAACCGGTTTGGGCTTTTCAATTTGGTCTGGCAGCTTTGTAAACCACGCAATTTATGCCGCCATGGAAGCATCTAAGGTAAACGAACAGGAGAAGGTAGCCGCCAAGGAATATCAAAAAGATATGGCGGAATTGAGGTCTCGCCTTGAGAACAGAAAAAACGCAGATGAACAACGGTATATCGCAAATACATATATCCCCCACATGGAAGCTGCTATTACCGTGTTTTCTTATGAACTGTTGGATACCTTTATTTCAGATTTGATTCAGTATGGGAAGTTGGACAAGGATGTTCTGAACTATATTCATATTGATCGCTCTAATGATTTGCTTAAGAATCTGGAATTATCTCAAAACAAGGAAGCGGTACTTCTTAAAGCCTTTGAGGCTTGCCCGTACAATATTGCCGTTTATATGCAGGCAATGAAATATGACCTTTTGGATTATGAATCTTTCCAAACCGCCAAGTTGTTTAAGTATGGAAGCACAATAATCTCCTTCCTTGAGGAAAATTTAGGTGGCGCACCTAAGTCTGAAAAGAAGCGATTGAATTTCAAAAATGCAGAGTTGCTGTCCTTGTATTCCGGCAGATCACTGCGTGAGATTACATCGTATATGGCTGATTCTATTGTTGATGGGTATGCTCAAACAATAGCTGCACTTTCTGATACTGCACCCTGCTACAACATAATGAACAAAGCTGAGGAAAGAGCTATTCTTGCAGGAGAAAGTATTTCAAAGCAGAAAGCTGATTGGCTTGTTGATCCGCTTGCACCTGCTGTTCTTTGGGACAAGCTTACTTCTGAGTATGGTCATACCGATCTGTTTGAAAGATTGTTGAACCTTTTGCCGAACAGACCGGAAATAAACAACAAGCAGGAATACGATGCTTTCCTAAAAAACAGATTGTTCTCTATTCTTGAAACCATCCGACAGGAACGGGTGATAAAGATCCACGAACAACAGCGAGAGGAAGCAAAGAGAAAAGCGGAAGAAGCTGAAAAGGCACAGCGTACTGCTAAAAGAAATAAGAAAATAATAATAATTTGCTTGATAGCGGTTGCGGTTGCAATTGTCATTGCGATTATCTCTTCGGCCATTACTAAAGCGAATAATGCCAAAGCATATCAAAGCATGGCTGGGGAGTTCTGCGTGTATCGTGTCATCAACGACGATGGTGAAGAAAGAGATGAATTTAACTGGTGGCTTTCCATCGGTGAAGATGGAACCATGAAGATGTCCTCTTGGTCGTATGCTATTGATAATTGTGAAGTTGACAGCTATTCCGGTTCGCTGAAAAATAAAGCGGATTTCAGAAGCTTTGAAGATTTTCGTATCGAGGATTATTGCGCTGATATGTCCGAATACGAAAAAGCGGAATACTGTTATGAGTTCCACATTGCTGATGAATGGGACGAGTTCGACGGATATATTGTTTGTTGGCAGTATCACAACGGAAAAATTGTAGATGTCTATTGTGACGATTACAGATATTCTTTCGTCGAAACAAGTGATGATTACAGTTTTAATAAATGGGAAGGCGAAATCAATTCCGACAAACTCTCTAAGAATGTTCAAAAACTTGTAGATAACATAGATGTTTCGGAAGAAGACGTAATCGAGGAAATAGAAAATCTCATTAGTAGCGGCAGCTACGATAAAGCGGTAAAGGCAATCGTGGCGTCCAAATTATCTGATGAGCAGAAGAATGCATATTTTGTGCCGTTGGTTGAAAAAATTAAGTTCAAATCTTTTTACGTAAACGGTCTTGTTGTCAATGTCCCCGAGCATTGGTATCTTGAGGATTATAGTGATCCCAACATTAGAAGTGCGAGAGAGTCAGAAACAGACTCCCTTTTAACGTGGTACATAAAATGCATGGGAACAATTGATCAGGTGGTTCGTGATGGTGACGATGGTTGGAGAAGAAACAATGATTATTCAGCTACAACGGTTGCTGGCTGTGAAGAAGCATATATTAGACATGAGTTGAGCAAACAAGTCGATGCAGACGAAGTTTACTCTGTGATTGATTATTATGTTGTCTGTCAAGGCTTCGTCTATAAAGTTCAATACTTCGCATACAATGAACGTTTCTTTGAGCCAGAGATGAAGATGCTTTTTGAACGATTGGAATTTAGCAACCATGCTGAAAATCGTGCTGACCTTCAAGAACAGAAGTATTTAAGTGCGATTGAGCTGATTAACGAAAACAAGTATGTAGAAGCTCTTTCGATATTAGAAACTATTGCAGATTATAAAGACAGTGCCGAAAAAATAGCGGAATACTCTGCCATTGTCGAAGCGAGAGAGTTTGAATTCGCATTGGAAATGTTTGTTGGTGAATATATCCCAGTCGGAGATACTGTGGAACATCTGAAATTGCAATCTCCCAACCATGATAATTATACGCTGATTGTTGAATCAAACGGTGTAGTCAGAAATGTTCCGTACATGGATTATGACGAAGAGAAAATGAAAATAGGAAACGGAATAATCATATCCTGTGAAGATTTCAGTTCTGATTACTGCAAGTACATAATCAAAATGGACGATGATTCTAAAACGGATGTTGTGTTGTCTTATCATGTTGGTGATGGGACGATGTCTCTTAAAACCGATAAAGAGGAAACTCAGCTTTTTTACGGTGACTATAAGCGCAACAAATAATATAGAGCATTCGACCAACGATTTGGATTGCAATGAGTGATAGTATGCAGGAGGAAATAAATATGACGTTGACAATGAACGAAGCTATTCAGTTGATATTGGATTTTTATTACATTTCGCAAAGATACTGGAGAGAGCTTCCCATAGAAGATCCTTTGGTATACCATTTTATCAAAGAAGGTTATGCCGCTTTATGTGAAGAACGACCGCAAAAATATGTACTCACTAAAAAAGGAGGAGACCTTCTTCATACTTATATTCAAAAAATTTCTACAGATTTTATCGAGTTTATAAAGAAAAATCAGCTAAGTTGTTCTGATACAAATGCAACCCTCTGGTTTTCTAATAGCTATAGTTTAGATACTGAGACAGCCGAAAATCTTTATGACTATATTGCAAAAAATCTAAAAGCCTACGGATATGAAGGTGAAAAAATCCATCAATTAGAAAATGGTTGTGGATACCAATTTAAAAAAGTAGATGCATAATTGAAAAACATTCGCATCCTTGTAACGGAGGTGAGACATGCATGGATGAGATAATTCAATGGTTCATGGAGAACCTATATACCAACATATTTACAATCCTTACCGTCATTGCTTCGGGGGTGATCTCCCTGCTTATCTCTAAGCATTACTTCAAAAAGAGCAATAATGTGAATAATAGAGAGAACTTAAAAATCTCCGTAATTCATCCGTTGATTGCATTACTGAATAGCACTTCTTATACGGTTGAAAATTATAATCGCCTTGTTGCTTTGGAGAAAGAATACAGCATTAAGTATATGCCCGCAGCAGAAAGGGATTGTTTGGCTAATTTGCGTGCAGCATATAAAGACGTAGCATACTATGATGAAGATGCGGTCAACGCCAAAATACTCTTTTCGTATTTCGAAAAATGTCTTTCTGAACAAGGGATAAAGTGGGATCCAAAGCCTGTTGAAATTAACGGAGAAATCGTTGATTATGAGCCGCCAGATGGATACTTCGAATTGGAAGATGATATAGCGCGAGCGTTTGGAAGATTCGATTATCACTTTGAACCGACTGAATGCCAGGATTTGCTTGAACGCATTTTTAATAACCATGTTCGCAATTATTGTTCTGGACAAAAAGCTTCTTTTTTTAAAGACATGACGTTATCAAAAATCATTAAGCAGGATGAACTTACAGCAAAAAATAATGAAATGTTTGCAAAATTTCGTCAACTCAAAACCGAGTTTTTGTCCTTTCCATTAATAAAGGGTGAAATTCGATAATCATTCTCATAGATAATACATAATTACAAAAAGGAGCGACAGCACGTTTGCTGTCGCTCCTTTCAGACTGACTCCGCAGCTTCGGCGGTGCCTTTGCTTATGTCTAAACAGAATAGTATTTCCGTTATGCTCACACTTTATTCACCCCACCTTGACAAAAGTTTCCTGCGTATGGTATAATAAAGGCACCGAGAGATCGGCTGAAAATTGAATAATATGTGCCACGACAGTTACTACTGTCACCCTTTCGTTGGAAAGACAACGATCATCCATTCAGAGTTATAGACTCGTACATACATCGGCACGGAACATTTTTAAGCGAACCAAACCGTTCGCTCATTTGTGTTTCCGTCTCGATGTATGTGCGAGTCTTTTTGTTTTGCCCTCGCCTTAATTACATAAAAATCGAAAGGTGGAATGCAGATGATTGTATCAAAATTCAGAATCAAAACAAACGAAAGGAGGATTGGATGCAACACAAGAATTTCTTTATGGTTCCCAATCGCATCTTTGATTTAGAACTGAAGCCGAGGGACTTCACAGTGTATTGCTGTCTGCTTCGGCACAGCGACAGCAAGGATGGCTCCTGCTTTCCCTCGCGGAGAGTTATTGCAAAGGAGTGCGGTATGGATAGGAAAACCGTTGACTCTGCCATTGAAAATCTCTCGTCCCTCGGTCTGGTGAAAAAGATTCAGCGATACCGCGAGGACGGATCGAGAACGAGCAATCTCTACCACGTGGCAAACCTTTTGGAATAGAGTAGATCTTTCATTGGGATAGTGTCAGAATTTCCTATCAAGAAGAAAACCCATAGAACAAAACCCAGGATTTATTACAACAGAAAAAAATAGATAACCACCACGGAACGCCCGTGTGCCGAGAAACACAGAAAAGCGAGGAAACACCCGCCCAAAAAGAAAATCGCCCGTTTGGGGCGAT
>JAZNCH010000065.1:0-79383 GCA_045587445.1 Eubacteriales bacterium
GGTTATCGTAACTTTAATCGCTTTCGTAATCGTATCTTACATATCTTTTCTCTCAAAAAAATACAAGCAGCTACATCTTAATGTAACTGCTCGCATTTCTCATTTTAATTTTTTCTTTACCCCAACTATTGACATAGAACCAATAATACAAACAAAAATCCGTCCTCTTTCGAGAACGGATTTTCGTTTGGAGCGGGTGATGGGAATCGAACCCACGCAGCCAGCTTGGAAGGCTGGAATTCTACCATTGAACAACACCCGCATTTATTGTGCCTACATATATTACCACAACGCCACACATTTGTCAAGAGTTATTTCAAATTTTTT
Organism: Eubacteriales bacterium; assembly: GCA_045587445.1. Classification (GTDB taxonomy): domain Bacteria; phylum Bacillota; class Clostridia; order Oscillospirales; family CAG-272; genus RGIG1995. The sequence continues at coordinate 328 of JAZNCH010000065.1, forward strand.
TAGATAACATATTTTGTGTAAAGTTATCATATATTTTTACCAAAAAAACAATTACTTTTCGGAGGAACACAAAATGACAAACAATAAAAAGCTTTTCGTGTACTCGATTAAAGCACAAACGTTACAGTTTTTTTCGATAGTCGCCCTTTCGGTTATTGCTCTGCTCGTGCTTATCGCCTTTATTCCAACCTATGAGCCGACGGTTATCAATACGCTCTACACTGAAACGGCTAACGTTAATTTCAACAAAATAAAAACTAACGACGACAGAGTTGACTTTCTCGAACAGTTTGGCTGGACAGTATCGGAGACACCCGTTGACGAACAAAAAGTAACCATACCGCAGGAATTTGACAAAATAATGTTAAGCTACAACGAGTTTCAACGCCAAATGGGACTTGACCTTGCAAAATATAAGGGCAAAGACGTTATGCGATACACATACGAGGTAACAAACTATCCCGAATACGAAGGCAGAGTATATGCGAATGTGCTTATATACCGCAATAAAGTTATCGGCGGCGATATTTGTTCGGCAGATTCAAAGGGTTTCTTGCAAGGCTTTGTAAAAAGTAATTAATAATTCTTCATCTCCCTACTTTCTTTAAGGAAGAACGTAGGCCCGCTTTCTTTCGCAGAAAGCTTGGCAAAGAACTTGCCTCTCTGGTTTGTACAAATATTGTTAAATGCGGTAGGGGGCGATGTCCTCGACGCCCCCTTTTAAAAAAACAATCAATTTACCCCAACAACAAAATCCCCCCGACAAACTTCAAAATCTGTCGGGGGATTCTTTATTTATCTTCTTTTTCATTGTCATCTCTGTTTTCGTTTTGCGAATTGGATATTTTTCGCTCTACTAACTCACGGATATTTGCACTCCAATTTCCGTCTTTAGACAACGCATCTTGAAATTCTCTAAAATCAGGGTTGTCGCTTTCTTCGAGACAGGTCCGACGAATCCTAATTTGTTCTATCAAAGAAAGCACAATATCTAAAAACAAAAGAGCTGAGCCAATCTTCAAGCAGGTTTCAGAAAACAATCCTATAATCAACAAGATAACACTGGGAACAAAAAGCCAAAAGAAATGAAACACTATGTTTGTTATAAATCCAATAATAAATAAGCTTGCCGGATATTTTCTATTGTTCATAATTAAATCTCCTTATATTTTCAATTCAATAAAAAGTCCGTAGTGGTCTGACGGATATTTTCCGTCAACCGTTTCCGTCATTATCTTTTGATATACAGGTGTAACATTTTCATCAATAAAACAAAAATCTACATGCGAATCGGGGTGCTTTTCGGGAACATATCCATGATATGTCGTTCCCTCTTCTTTAGAAGTAACCGCGTTTACGTCAACGAAGTGCTTTACCATTTCAGCGTAACCCGCATCCTTGGAAGTCATATTAAAATCACCGGTTACAAACGTGGGATAGTCGGATATTTTTTTGCTGTATTCATATATAAGCTTTGCGCTTGCCACCTGACCGGCATCGCCGAAACCGAAATGGGTGTTCATAAATGCAAAACATTTACCCGACTTTTTATCGTGCAAAATAACGTAAGAGCAAATTCTGTTCCTGTGATACTTTTCGTCCCAACCGCCCGACATTTCCTCGGGTGTATCGGAAAGCCAAAAGGTTCCCCTCTTCAAACAGTCAAAACAACCTTTTTTCCAAAGTATCGGCACCGATTCTCCCCCCGGCACATTGTCGCTCGGCACACGATAAAACTCATATTCGTCTAAAAAGTATTTATCAAACTGCTCTTGCCAAGCATCGCGGAATTCCTGCACACCTATAACGTCGGGATTATAGGGGGTGATAACCTTATGCAGTCTCGGCCCTCTTTCAGCAATAGAATGACCGTCGGGGTCATTTGCGCATCTGATGTTAAAACTGATTATTTTAAGTTCCATAACCACACCTCATTCAAAACTCTCCTTTTTATTCCAATATATTATGTATAGTTTCAGCAAAATTAATTTTGCAAGATTTTCAGTATTTCACCCGCATCTTCCATTACGATATGGGGCTTATCTTCCGACTTCTCCAAAATTTCCTTTGTAGTCTCCCCACTCATAACGAGTATAGTCAACACCCCCGCATTGAGACCGCTTTTTATATCAGTATATATTCTGTCGCCGATAACTGCTGTTTCGTTCTTTTCAGCACCCGCCTTTTCCATAGCAAGTATGGGCATTAAAGGTTCAGGTTTGCCTATAAAAACAGGTCTTCTGCCCGAAACGTTGTAAAGCATATCGCACACGCTTCCGCAGTCGGGAACGCTTCCGAATTCTGTCGGGCATACGTAGTCGGGATTAGTAGCAATATAGAGTATATCCTTTCTCGTGCAAAGCATATACGAAATGTCGTGGAGCTTTTTAAAGTTAAGCTCGGTATCAAAGCCCATAACTATGCAGTCGGTTTTTGCTACGTCATCGGTGATAGAAAATCCATTCTCTCTGAGTTCGGTTTTCAGGGACTCCGTACCGCACACGTAAAGCAAACTGTTTGCATAATGTTTCTTTAAATAATATGCCGTTGCCTGCGATGATGTTATAAAATCGTCGTGTTCGGCTTCTATCCCCAATTTCGACATTTTTTCTATGTAAGCCTTAACACTCTTGGAAGAATTATTTGTCATAAACAAATATCTTCCGCCGTTCGCCTTAATAGACTGCAAAAGACGAGGCGTAAATTCATAGAGTCTATCGCCAAGATAAAGTGTGCCGTCCATATCAAACAAAAACAGCTTTATTCTTTTTACTTTGTCATAAATTTCCGTCATATCATTAATACCTATATTTTTATTATATATTTTTAGAGGCAACAATCTTTCAGCCGTATATATTATCGCATATTACTTGCCCAATTTCAATAGGCACCGAAACTTTTTTTGATTTTATAAGCTCCGTAACCTCAAATGTTTTTATCTTTGTGTATGGGAAAATCGGTTTTAACACTCACAATAGTGCTTTCTCTGTTAACAATATAGAAATTTTTCATTTTTAGATAATCGCATTAAATTTTCCTCCCCTCAAAAAAATTAAGGTTAAAGACTTATAATAAAACTAAAAACTTTTAAAATATATAAATATAGACAATACATCTTGATTTTTCACAAAAATATGTTACAATGAACATAATGGTAATTTTTAAAACAATTATATTTTAATAAAACTGAAAGGACATAAACATTATGTTAAAAGGAAATGCTATTGTAGGTCAGTCAGGCGGTCCTACTGCCGCAATTAACGCAACTTTGGCAGGCGTTATCAAGGGTGCGTTTGATTCTGAAGCTATTGACGTTATTTACGGAGCGCACAACGGTGTTGAAGGTATGCTTGAGGGCAGAATTACAAACCTCAATGAAGTTTTTAAAACAGAAATGGACTTGAAGCTTTTGGCATCTACTCCTGCGGCAGCTCTCGGCTCGTGCAGACGTAAGCTTCCCAAGATGGGAGACGACGATGCAGTATACGAAAAGCTCTTCGATTTCTTTAAGGCAAACAATATCCATTATTTCTTCTATATAGGCGGAAACGATTCTATGGATACCGTTGCAAAGGTTTCGGCTTATGCTGAAGCTCACAACTACGAAATAAAGGTTATGGGTGTACCGAAGACAATAGACAACGACGTTGTGGGAACTGACCACACCCCCGGTTACGGCTCTGCGGCTAAATATATCGCAACGTCTATGCAGGAAATTCTCCGCGACTGTGCAGTATATACAGTTAAGGCTGTTACAATCGTTGAAATTATGGGTAGAGATGCAGGTTGGCTTACCGTTGCGGCAGGTCTTCCCCGCGTAATTAACGGAATCGGTCCCGACTACATCTACCTCCCCGAAAGAGATTTTGATACTGATAAATTTATTGAAGACGTAAAGAAAGCACTTGAAAAGCACCCGAACGTTGTAATCGCAGTATCCGAAGGTCTCCGAGGTGCCGACGGCAAGTACGTTGGCGAATCCACACAAAGCGGAGCTACCGACGTATTCGGTCATAAGTATCTTTCGGGAACAGGCAAATGCCTCGAGCTTCTCGTAAAAGAAAAGATTGGCTGTAAGGTTCGCTCAATCGAGCTTAACCTCCTCCAGAGATGTGCTTCACACTGTGCTTCAAAGGCAGATATTGACGAATCGCTTATGGTCGGTGCTGCCGCAGTAAAGAACGCCACTGCAGGTGTAACAGGAAAGATGATGTGTTTTGCACGCACCTCCGATTCTCCCTACACCGTTGAACCCACCTATGCTGACATAGAAAAGATTGCAAATCAGGTTAAAGAAGTTCCCGACGAATTTATTAACACTGAGGGCAACGACGTAACCGACGCTTGTCTTGAATACATCAAACCTCTTATTGAGGGCGAAGCAGAAGTATTCTGGAAGAACGGACTTCCTCAGCATTTCGCAATTAACTACAAAGGCTAATAACATCGGGATATAGGGTTTCGCCCTGTATCCCATTTTTATTTTTTTTGCATATTTTTTATAAAAAAACAAACACTACTCCTACAGTAAAATATTTTATAAAAAAGGAGTAAATATATGCAAAACAAAACAATGTCCAACAAAAGCATGAAGATTGCCTCGGGAATAATCGCGGGAAGTATAGCGGCAACAGCGATAGGGGTAGCACTTACAACAACGAAAAAGCCCAAATCAAAAATGCAGAAAAGCACAGCTCGCACGCTTAATACGATAAGCCACATTACACACAGCTTAGCAAATATAATAGGTTAAAATTATGCCGACTGTTTAAAAAGGAGCGAAACAGTCGGCTTTTTCATATATTAAAATATGTCCTCCCAATTTCTTCCACAGAAAGCTTAGCAAAAACCAACAGAACTTCTTTGTATAAATATGTTTTTTCTTGGAGGCAATGCTCTCGTCGCCCTCTACAATGTTAATTAACATTTAAAAAAAGTTGTCTCATTTTCTATCCCCTGTTATAGCATTTATCAATAAAAATTCCATTTTATGTATTGACACTGCAACAAAATAGGTATATAATGTAATTTGATTTTATTATTTTACTAAGGAGTGTTTTTAAGAAAATGAAAAGAGTTTACAATTTCTCTGCAGGGCCGTCTATGTTGCCTATGCCCGTACTCGAAAAGTGTGCAAATGAAATGGTATGTTACGGCGAATCAGGCATGTCAGTTATGGAGATGAGCCACCGTTCTCCAGTATACGAGGAGATCATAGCAGGAACAGAATCACTCCTGCGTGAAGTAATGAACATACCGGAAAACTATAAGGTTTTGTTTATGCAGGGCGGAGCATCGACACAGTTCTCTGCTGTTCCGCTTAACCTTATGACAGGTTCGGGCAAGGCTGACTACGTTGTATCCGGTCAGTTTTCCAAGAAAGCATTTCAGGAAGCAAAAAAATTCGGCGACGTTGTATGCGTAACTTCTTCGGAAGATAAAAACAATTCTTATATCCCCGTTTTCAAAAAAGAAGATATTCGTCCCGACGCCGATTACGTACACATTTGCTTCAACAATACAATTTACGGTACAAAGTATTACTACATTCCCGATACCGGCGACATTCCCTTGGTTGCGGATATGTCATCTTGCATTCTCTCCGAGCCGGTTGACGTAACGAAGTTCGGTATGATTTACGCAGGCGCTCAGAAGAATATGGCTCCCGCAGGACTTACCGTTGTAATTATACGCGAAGACCTTCTCGGCAAGGAAAGAGACATTACCCCCGTAATGCTCAACTACAAGATTATTGCAGACAATGATTCTATGTACAATACACCTCCGTGCTATCCCATTTACGTATGCAAGCTCGTACTTGAATGGATAAAGGATATGGGCGGACTTGAGGTTATGAAAGAGAAGAATATTAAGAAAGCAAAGGTTCTTTACGACTACCTCGATTCTCAGGATTATTATATAGCCCCCGTCGAAAAGCAGAGCCGTTCTATGATGAACGTTACTTTCGTAACAGGCGATGCCGACCTCGACAAGAAGTTTGCAAAGGAAGCAGATGCAAAGGGCTTTAAGAACATAAAGGGACACCGTTCCGTAGGCGGTATGCGTGCTTCTATCTATAACGCAATGCCCTATGAAGGCGTAGCAGACCTCGTAGAATTTATGAAAGAATTTGCAAAAAACAATCCCAAAGGTTAATTTACTATTAAGGTGAAGAAAATGAAGAATATTCAGTTATTAAATAAGATTGCTCCCTGCGGCACAGCCCTTTTTGATAAGGCTGAATATGCCGTTGAAGAGAACATAGAAAATCCCGATGCTATAATGGTACGTTCTGCCGTTATGCACGAAATGGAGTTTGGTTCTAACCTCAAGGCTATCGCAAGAGCGGGTGCGGGTGTAAACAATATCCCCCTTGATAAATGTGCTGAACAGGGTATCGTTGTTTTCAATACCCCCGGAGCTAACGCAAATGCGGTAAAGGAACTTGCAGTATGTGCGCTTATGCTTGCATCGCGTGATATTATAGGCGGTGTTGAATGGGCAAACAGTCTCGTTGGTACTGAAAACATTGCAAAGCAGGTTGAAAAGGGCAAGTCAAAGTTCGGTGGAGTTGAAATTGTCGGCAAGACTTTGGGTATAATCGGTCTCGGTGCTATCGGCGGTATGCTTGCAAACGCGGCTGAAAGCCTTGGTATGAAAGTTATCGGCTGCGACCCCTACCTCAGCGTTGATGCAGCTTGGCATATCCACGAGGGTGTTGAAAGAGTTGCGACTTTTGAAGACGTGTTCAAAAATTCGGATTACATAAGCGTACACGTTCCCGCTACTGCAGAAACGAAAGGTTTTCTTAATACAAACTCCTTTGGTATGATGAAGGACGGCGTAAGAATTCTTAACCTCGCAAGAGCAGACCTCGTAAACACAGACGACCTTAAGGCAGCTATTGAAAGCGGTAAGGTTGCATCTTACGTAACAGACTTTCCGACAGAAGAGACTGTTGGCGTTAAGGGGATAATAGCTATTCCCCACCTTGGTGCATCTACCGAAGAAGCGGAAGACAACTGTGCCGTTATGGCAGCAAAAGAGCTTATTGATTACCTCGAAAACGGTAACATCAAAAACAGCGTAAACTACCCTGCTGTTTCATCTCCAAGAAGCCACGCGAACAGAGTATGCGTTCTTCACGCAAATGTAGACGGTCTTTTCTCGAAGATTACATCTCTCTTTAAAGGCGACTTTATGACAAAATCGAGAGGTAACGTTGCATATACGATAGTAGATACGGACGACCTCCGTGATGATGCAGTTGCAAAGGCAACAGCACTCGACGGCGTATACAAAGTAAACGTTATATAACAATTAGAAATCAAATGGGCGGATTTGAATTCCGCCCTACTTTCTTTGAGGAAGAAAGTAGCAAAGAACCTTGCCTCTCTTGGTTTCTGCCGTTTAATATTATTTCTACAAACACTACAGCTATATCGTAGGGCGAGGGCTTGCTCCCGCCGTTTTCTTTTGTAGAAAGTAGCAAAGAACCCTGCCTCTCTCGGTTTCTGCCGTTTAATATTATTTCTACAAACACTACAGCTATATCGTAGGGCGAGGGCTTGCTCCCGCCGTTTTCTTTTGTAGAAAGTAGCAAAGAACCCTGCCTCTCTCGGTTTGTGCGTACCCCAAGCCTCGCCCTTCGGGAGAGGTGGCGACGAAGCCGACGGAGAGAGCTTTTGAGGAAAGAAAGTAATCCCACTTTCTTTCGCAGAAAGCTTGGCAAAGAACTTTGCCTCTCTGGTTTGCACAAATTATTATCTGTCTCCCATTGACAAAATATACTATGCGTGGTATAGTATTATACAAAGGGAGGTATGTTATGGATATTCAGTTAAAAAGAGGACTTCTTGATATATGTGTTTTAGCGGCAATAAAAGACGAAGAATCATACGGATACAAGATAATAAAGGATATAAAGCCCTACGTTGAAATATCCGAATCGACACTCTATCCTATTTTACGAAGACTTGAGACAGCCGAGCTTCTCAACGCACGTTCTGCCGAGCATAACGGCAGACTGAGAAAATATTATCGCATTACGAAACAAGGGCTAAAGCGCATAGACGAGTTTAAAGAAGAATGGAAAGAAGTAATGTCTATCTACCAATTTGTAAACAAGGAGGCACACAATAATGAATAAGAATACATTTATAATAACTCTCCGCGAAAGGCTAAAGGGGTTGCCTTCGGAAGATATAGACAAATCTGTGGACTATTACTGTGAGCTTATTGAGGACAGAATTGAAGAGGGAGAATCGGAAGAGGAAGCGATAGCGGCTTTAGGTTCAATAGATGAGATAGTCCAAAAGATATTAGCAGACACACCTTTAACGAAGCTTGTAAAAACCAAAATAGAGCACAAAAACCAAACTTCGCTCTGGGTAATAATTCTCATAATTCTCGGTATTCCTGTGTGGGTTCCAATAATTATATCCCTTGCTGCAACAATATTCGCCTTATACATATCCCTTTGGGCAGTAGTTATTGCCGTATTTGCAGCTTGCGTAGGAATTGCGATATCCGGAATTGCGGGCATCGTTACTGCGATTATTTTTATTGCAAAAGGACTGTTTTTGTCAGGCGTTGCCCTTCTCGGCAGTTGTTTAGTACTTATAGGAATATGCATACTTCTTGCGATACTATCTCATTACTTTATTAAACTTACAGTATTTTTAACAAAAAAGACAGTTATGGGCATAAAAAAGCTTTTTATCGGAAAGGGGGAAAAATAATAATATGAAAAAAACAACAATCGCTTTAACAATTTCCGTAATATTAATAATCGTAGGAATTGCCATTTTTTTAGGGTCTTTAATATCAGCCGATTTTGACTTTGGTAAAATAGGCACCGACAAAACTGTACCGATTAATTATGAAACCGAGGGAGATTATTCGGATATTGAAGTTAAGACCATAGTAAGCTCCGTAAACTTTGCCTTGAGCGACGGAGAAAAAACCAGACTTGAAGGCAATACAAACGGTAATATGACGTATACGTTGACTGTAGAAAACGGAAAATTGACCGTTACCGAAAAGGATACGAGAAAATGGTACGAACATATCGGCTTCTTTTTTGGCACCTCGGAAATAACGGTATATCTTCCCCGTTCTGAGTTTTCAAGCCTTACCGCAAAGTCAAATACCGGCAGAATTTCCGTCCCCTCGGACTTTACCTTTGAATATGCAGAGCTACGTTGCGACACCGGAAAAATTCAAATAAATTCTTCTGTAACAAAAAAACTTTCTGCCGTTACAGACACAGGAAAAATAGAGGTTAGCGATATTAGAGTAGGCGAATTACACATAGAAACTGACACGGGCAAAATAACAGTAAAAGATATTGAATCTTCGGAAAAAATTACCGCCATTGATAATACGGGAAATATTGAATTTAAGAATACAAAGTGCGTATCCCTTTCAGCAGAAAACGATACGGGTAGCATTTCCCTTACCGACTTTTTAGCAGAAAAACATATTGAGCTTGAGACAGATACGGGAAACGTTATATTAGAAAACGCAGATGCACAAACATTGGAAATAGATACAGATACAGGTAACGTAAGAGGAAACCTGCTGACTGACAAAATATTCTTTACAGAAACCGACACGGGAAAAGTAAACGTTCCCCGAACCACCTCGGGAGGAATATGCGAAATATCTACCGACACAGGTAATATAAATATTACAATAGGATAAGCTTAAATATACGCCGCCAAAAACGGCGTATATTTTTTACACAAAACCTATTGACAAAACTGTCTATTGGTGATAGACTATAGGTGCAGTCTATTACCAATAGACAGCTTTTTGCGGAGGTATTATTATATGAATGAAATCAAACTTGGTATGGTCGAAGCTCATTTTGCGGATATAGTATGGCAAAACGCTCCCATTTCCACCAAAGAGCTTGTAACGTTATGCGAAAAAGAATTGAAGTGGAAGCGTACTACTACATATACGGTATTAAAAAAGCTATGCGAAAGAGGTATTTTTTCTATGGAAAACAGCATAGTGAATATTATTATTTCCAGAGACGATTTTTACGCAATACAAAGCGAAAAATTTGTAGAGGAGACTTTTAGCGGTTCTCTTCCGGCGTTTATTGCCGCATTCAGTTCAAGAAAAAAGCCGTCGCAGGAGGAAATAAAGGAATTACGCCGTTTGATTAATTCGTTTGAGGAGGAATAAGTATGGAAGCATTTTTTCTTAGGCTGCTTAATATGAGCATTACTGCAAGCTGGCTTGTACTTGCAGTCATAATGCTACGCTTTTTGCTGAAAAAAGCTCCCAAGTTTTTGACCGTTGCATTATGGGCAATGGTTGCTGTACGCCTCATTTTTCCCTTTTCGATTGAAAGTATTTTCAGCCTTATTCCAAGCGCTGAACCAATACCTCAAAATATTGTTTACTCCTCGAAGCCTACTATAAATACCGGAATTGATGCTTTTAACTCCACCGTAAATCCTATTATTTCCGAAAGCTTAGTGCCAAATTCGGGAGACAGTGCGAATCCGCTTCAAATTATAACGGCTGTTGCGGCTGTTGTATGGCTTATAGGCATTAGCGTTATGCTGATATACAGTATTATTTCATATTTATATATTAAGCATAAAGTTAGGATTTCGCTTCTGTACAAGGACAATATTTATTTTTGCGACAACATTGACTCTCCGTTTATTTTAGGTATAATACGCCCTTGCATCTACCTTCCGTCAAACATAAGAGCAGAGGATATAAACTTTGTTATACAGCACGAAAATGCCCATTTGAAAAGAAAGGACCATTTTTGGAAACCGTTAGGCTTTGCCCTGCTTTCTGTATATTGGTTTAACCCGATACTGTGGGTAGCATATCACCTATTATGCCGTGATATTGAACTTGCATGTGACGAAAAGGTTATAAAAGATTTTGACACCCACAACAAAAAAGGATATTCGGAAGCACTGATAACCTGCAGTGTACACCGAAGAACAGTAATGGCTTGTCCACTTGCTTTTGGTGAAGTCGGCGTAAAAAGCAGAATCAAATCGGTTTTAAATTACAAAAAGCCGGCTTTTTGGATAATAGCAACAGCATTAGTGGCTTGCATTGCTCTTGCCGTATGCTTTTTAACTGACCCGTACAAAAATGACGGTATTGATAAAATCACCCACCAAAAAGGTTATACTATTATTGAACAGTCAGAATATGAGCTTACGTTAAATATTCCCAAAAGTGTAATTTCTGATAAGGCATACACAGAAGACGGACTGCACTTTGAAAAGGACCAAGTTATAGTATATCAAACAGATACCACCAAAATATACTTAGAATCAATATATCCGGTCTACGGCTCAACCGACACCGTCTGGTTAAATTTCGATATGTCATACGATAACCTTGACAAATCCAATAAAGTTTTAACTGCTGACAAAATAGGTACCGAATCCCTCTCATTCTCCAACACAGTTTACCTTCCCGATAACATATTAAGAGATGACGTTAACGAATACGAAAAAGCGGTAAGAAAAGGCTCTTCAGGTCCTTCTAACCGTTTCGGATTGTACGCAACAACAGAAATAGTTAAAAATGCTGTAGGCTCCATAAAAATAAACGTTATATGTAACCAAATAGAATACGAAAAGAATTCTTTATTTTTAAAAAACGATAAAATATCCGAACGTCTTTCAGTATTCCTTGACGTTACTATATACAATCACTTTGCAAATGACAAAACTGTAGACAACTATCCCGTTATGGATTATGAGATACTCGGTACAAATAAGAACGGCAACGTAACGACTGTATATATGTGGGTTCTTTACGAAGAGTACAGTTATGATAAGAAGCTTGTATTGGAAACGGGTGCACACATTCTTACAGCGATAACGGTGAAAAAGGTTAATGACTATTATGAGCTTGTCGAATACTGGGAACCGTGCGACGGCTCGTATTATGATGATGATATAAAGGAAAAAATACCTTTGCATCTTCAATTTAAGGCTTTTGATTCTCAAAAATATGCAAAAAAGCAAGGGGAAATATGTAAACAAAAGGCTCTTGATTATTTCAGTTCTCTCAATACTTCGCAAAACACCTTATCTGAAAAACATCTGAGAGAAAAGTTTCCCGATTATTTTGATATACCCGATATAAAAGGTATTGAAATGTATGTTTGGGTAACAGAAGAGGGTACGTTAGGATACGGTATTCTGCCCGGAACTAACTATAATAAGACCTTTGATGAAATCAAAAGTATGAAGCCTGCAACCTCGGAAGAAATAAAAGCCATTATATCCACATACGGTATCTCGATTGAAGAGTTTACAGCGGTTGCCATTACGGTTACAGATACCGATTACAAATTCGGCTTTGCAAATAGATATGACTATTTGAGAGAATCCGTTCCCGAATATTTTGGACTTCCAACAGACAAGGGTCTTGAAGTTTACGTATGGCAGTTAGCTGAAAACTCATATTTCTGCGGTCTTCTTCCGGGACAAAACTTACATTATTCGGATAATAGGCTATGGAACTTGAAGCCCACAACAATTGAAGAAATGAAATATATTCTCGGAACCTATGATATTAACCCAAATTTGATTTCCATTATTCCGATTGCCGTACCTCATTCAAGCTATATTTACGAAATAGATGCCGAATACTGCAAGAGGCTCGAATCTATGTTTTTCGACGAGTGGGGTCTGTATATGGGCGTAAATTTAAAAAACGATAATGAATTTGAAATAGAATTTAAGCATACCGCCACACATAAAAGCACTGAAGGCATACTAACTACCGGCCCCGACTATGATATACGCGCGCTATACGACGGAGAAACTATCTCCTTCGGCGACTATATGCGCAACGTTTTGAATAAAGAATATGAAGACAAGACTCTTTCGTGGGACGCCGTACTCTACACCATTCCTACTAACGGAACTCTTTCTGTTGACGGAAATCTGGGGACTTTCTGCACTGACTTTCCAAAAGGCGAATATGTATTATGTAAGCCGGTATATCTTGAACACGAAAACGGAGAACGTGTTATGAAAATGTATACCCGCCGTTTTACAGTTTCGTAAAGCATTTAAAACCACCGTATCAAAAACGGTGGTTTTTTGCTTTTATTTTCTTCTCAAAAAGCCTTGAAAAATGGAAATGTGTATAGTATAATATGTGTGTTAAAATTTGTCTAAAAGGAAGCAATAATATGGTAGAACAAGTAAAGAATGTTATTGCGGAACAGCTTGGCATATCAGTTGAAGAAATCGACCTTGATTCAGACATTATGGAAGTATACGGTGCAGACTCTCTTGATGCCGTTGATATGGTAATGACTTTTGAAGATATGTTCGGTGTATCTGTTCCCGACGAAGATGCGATTGAACTAAGAACAGTTCGCAAAATCGTAAATTATATTGAAGAAAACAAATAAATTTAAAAAATATATTGGAGTTAACATTATGAAAAAGGCAATCATGTACGGCGGCGGTAACATTGGACGCGGTTTTATCGCTCAACTTTTTAATCTTTCAGGCTATGAGGTAGTTTTCATTGACGTTGTTGATGCACTTGTAGAAAAAATGAACAACGACAAGGAATACCCCATTTATATTACAAAGGGCGAATCTTACGACAAGTACACAGTTACCAACGTAAGAGCAGTAAACGGCAAGGATGAAAATGCAGTTGCAGAAGAAATTGCAACGGCTGACGTTATGGCTACGGCAGTTGGTGTAAACATTTTGAAGTTTATCGCAAAGCCTCTTGCAGCAGGTATCGAAAAGAGAGCTTCCATAAACGGTAAGCCCCTCAACATTATAATCTGCGAAAACAAGATTGACGCAGACAAGTATCTCCGTTCTTTAGTTAACGAACACCTCTCCGACGCAGGTAAGAAATATTTTGAAGAACAGGTAGGCTTGGTTGAAGCATCTATCGGCAGAATGGTTCCCGCTACCCCCGAAAATATCAAGGCAGAAAACTTCCTCGCAGTATGCGTTGAACCCTACTGCACACTTCCCGTCGACAGAAACGGTTTCAAGGGCGAAATTCCCGAAATCAAGAATATGGAACCCTTTGCTCCCTTTGAATTCTTTATTCAGAGAAAACTCTTTATGCACAATATGAGCCACGCTGTTACAGCATATCTTGGTAACCTCTGCGGCTATGAATATATTTGGGAAGCAATCGACGATGCAAGAATCAGATACGTTGCACTCAGAGCACTCCTCGAATCCGCCCTTGCAATGCATAAGGAACACGGCGTTGATATAGCAGAGCTTCTTGACCACTGTTATGACTTGCTCAACAGATTTACAAACAAGCTGCTCGGCGACACCATAGCAAGAGTTGGCAGAGACACACAGAGAAAGCTCAACAAGGAAGACAGAATTGTTGGTGCACTCAACCTCTGCAAGAAAATGGGCGTTGAAGCAAAATATCTTTATATTGCAGTTGCAGCAGGTCTCCACTTCGGTCCCGAAGGCGATGACTCCTCTATTGAAATTGCAAGCTTTACAAAGGAAAACGGAGTTAAAGCTGCTCTTGCAAAATACTGTGAAATTACAGACGAAAAAGACGTTAAGGCTATTGAATGCTGGTACGAAAAACTTAAAAGCGGCATTGACTGCGTTAAATAATAAGATTCGCTTATGAAAAGAACCAAGCTTATCGACAGAAAGCTTCCGGGATACACAAAAGGCGAAGAGATATTTAATATGGTTTCACATATCGTAGGTGGCGGTTTTGGCGTAATTGCCCTCGCCACCTGTGTTATATACGCCTTTCTCTTCAGCGACTTGTACGGAATCGTAGGCAGTTTTATTTACGGCATTTCGATGATAATGCTTTACACAATGTCAAGCATATATCACGGTCTGCATATCGGTACGGCGAAAAAAGTTTTTCAAGTTATCGACCATTGCACGATATTTATTTTGATAGCGGGAACGTATACGCCTATAGTTCTCTGCTCTATCAGAAGCGTTAACGCTCCTTTAGGCTGGGGAATATTCGGCTTCGTATGGGGCGTATCTATTCTCGGAATAGTGCTTAACGCGATTGACCTGAAGAAATACGCAACGTTTTCGATGATATGCTATATAGGTCTCGGCTGGTGCATAGTTTTTGGTGGAAAGGCAGCCTTAACCGCAATTTCCTTTGGCGGAATGATGTATATCCTCGCAGGAGGTATCGCCTATACCGTAGGAGCCGTATTTTACGGCGTTGCCGCAAAGAAGAAATGGCGTTATATCCATTCGGTATTCCACCTATTCGTCGTACTCGGAAGCATATTGCAATATATAGCAATAATATTTTACATACTATAACCTACTTTCTTGAAAGAAAGTAGGCAAAGAACTTTACCAGTCTTGTTTTGTGTATACCCAAAGCCTCTCACTCCGGGAGAGGTGGCGGCGAAGCCGACGGAGAGGGCTACTTTTAAAGAAAAGAAAGTAGGCAAAGAACTTTACCTCTCTTGTTTTGTGCAAAGATAAAATATGGTCATCCCCTCTATGCACAAACTGTAGACGAGCAGAAACATTGTTAAACCTCCATCTGACGAGGGAGGTGGCATTTTGACGTAGCGTAAGCGAAGACAAAATGACGGAGGGAGAGAAAAATATTAAGTCTTGGTATTAAAACCAAGTACTATTTTAGCTTAGTGCGTGGAACTTGTTACAGCTCTTCAAACTCTAACGGCTCGCTCTCTCCCTCAGTCGCCTTCGGCGCCAGCTCCCTCCTCAGATGGAGCTAAAACATAGTCTCTGCTTGCCTGTGGCTTGTGCACAAACAAAAAATTTGCCTCCCCATTAAATTTGGGGAGGCATTTTCATATTCACTTCAATTCACTTTCGGGAATAACCTTGAGTTTGTATTGCGAAAGAACATATATATATTCATCTATATACGTTCCTCTGACTTTGTTTGTATCACCGTCATAAAGAAATTCATAGGCAACGCTTAATTTTTCATTTTCAAATTTAAATACCACATACCGTAATTTTTGACCGTAATTGTATCCGTACGAGGTAACACCCATACCTATATAACCGTTTTCTCTGTCTATATAATACGCTTTATAATTAGTTGATATATACGAATCGGGCATTTCTATAGCTGCAACGGAAACTACCTTATCGCCCTCTTCCTTGTATATCTCAATTTTAGGAGTACTCCAATCTTTTTGACCGATTCCGAGCAGATACCCTTCCCCGAAGTCAACGAGAGAGGTAGAAAAGCCCTCAACGGTTCCGGTTTCTTTATAGGTAATCTTATCAAGATTCGAAAGGTCGAAGAAATATACAGGGTCGGTAAGCTGAACTGCGGTACAAACGTATGCAGTATTGCCGTCAAACCTTGCAGACTTTACGTTTTCACCTTTAGGTGCAAATCTTTCAACCTTGCTTACAACCTTTAGCGTATTTATATCAATACAGAAAAGACTTGCGTTTCTTCCGGTATCATCATCAGAAAATCCGTAATGACCTAAATCTGTATGCCATATTCTATATCTGTCCGTCGATGTAAACACCCTCAATATTCCGTTATATTCGTCCATACTGTATTGGTCGTTTACTTCGCCCTCGATAGCTACAGAACCCATATTTTTGAAACCGTCTCCGCTATAATCTATTCGACAGATTTCTGTCATAACAGAATTTACGGTATATTTATCCTCTTCCGTTTTTTCCTCGTTATATTCTCTTGTAAAGTAAAAGCTATCCTTGCTTGTATATATCACAGGATTATAGAATGATAACAAAGCGTAATCCGCATCAACGTTGAGTGTTTTTTCATCAAGCTTTGTCAAAACGGTGTAGCCCGAAGAAGAAAGCACGTCGGGACAGTATATATTGTCAGCCGATATAATATTAATTTTCGTTTCATTTTCGGTTGTATATGAGGGAACGTACTCTTTAACGTTTTTGTAGTTATCGGGTTCCTTTGCATAATAATTGCTTACAATATACAGCTTTCCGTCAACCATACGCGATGAAACAAACTCACCATCATATTTAACTATGTTCTTGAACACAACATTTGCAGGATCGCTGACATCAAGAGAAACAACATAAAAACGCCCACTTTGATTATTATTGCAATATATAATAGTTACCGTCTTACAATCCTTTGACAAAAACATTTCAGCAGACTCGTCTGCCCCATGGTGTTGCATATCTACATTTTTTCGCTCGTAAATATCAAAACAACCTACACGCTTCGAGTCTTTACCTTCAATGGAATATATAGATAAGTAACCGCCGTCATAATAATAAATATACTTATCGCTTCTCTTGAAGAGGTCCCCCTCGATAACACCTTTTACCTGATTATCGGTAACCTCTTCGTAACTTTCGCCTTTACTTGTAGAAGTATCAACAATTTCCATAGAGGATTCCGGTATAAAAACACCGTCATCTGTCATATAGAAATAATCATCGTCTTCTGCCCCCGCATTTTTCATTGATGCTCTAAATAGGCTTGTAACCCCACCCACAAGTGCCTCAAAATTATTTTTATATTTGGGCGGTTCGTAAAAGAAAGTATTCAGCTTGTCGATTACTTCATAGTATTCGTTTCCCGAATATTTCAAAACAGTGGGGATTTTTGCACTGTACGGTATAAACAAAACCAGACTCAGTGCAAACATAACCGCCATACAAGCCGCTAATATAATAAGCTTTTTCTTTCTTCTGAACTTTTTAACCGAAGACGGCTTTGCCTCTTCTATATATTTTTCATCAATATTATTCATCGCCAAAAGCCAAGATTCTTTTTTCATATTTGTATTCCCTCCTTTAGAATAAACGCTTTAAAGCTCTTGCGAAGCCTTGTAAGCTTTACCTTAACATTACTTTCGGACAGTCCGCAGTCGTCGGCAATTTCTTTAACAGTACTTAAATACCAATATCTGCGAACAAAGACTATTCTGTTTTGCTTGTTCAAGGAGTCAAGGAATCGGTTGATAACGTCTTTGAGTACCGTTTCTTCTGCAACAGGGTCGAAATCACTGTCGGAAGCGATAAAATCAGCAACCTCTTCAAGAGTCTCTTCAATAACCGTTGTTCTTTTCATAGCACGATTGTGGTAATATCTGTTCAGTGAAAGATTACGAGTTATCTTCCCCAGAAAGAGCGACAAAACATTAGGTCGGTTAGGCGGCATTGAATTCCACGCATTCATATATGTATCATTAACACATTCTTCCGCATCGCTGTCGGATTTGAGTATATTAAAAGCGATAGAAAAACAATATTTGCCGTACTTTTCCTGCGTTTTTGTAATCGCATCTTCGCTTCTCTCCCAAAACAGATCGACTATCATTTTATCTTCCACCGATAACACCTCCTATGTTTTTCAAGGCCTTTCACCTATATAGACAAATTTTAACTACCAAAGGTTACACACAAAACCAAATCTGTGTAAAATTTTTATATAAACAGCATTTATATAGTAACATATATATTTTATTTTTTCAACAAAAAGCTCCCCTATAAATAGAGGAGTTCTTTGGTAACGTAATTTGTTTATATAATTTTAATAACAGTATCGCAACGTTCTTTTACATTCATCTTTTCAAAATACACTTTTTCAAGCGGAATCCACTCATTAAAGAATCGCTTTGCAAGCTCGGGTGTATTTCTTTTTTCTATTCTTTTTTTCTGCAAACCCTCGTAAATATCAAGGAACACTGAATAATTATAGTAATCTTTAAGCTCGGGGTGCATCGAATATGCCCCCTCAATAACGGTCAGCTTTTTGGGGGATATTTGTACTCCCTCTTCTATTCGCATACTTTGACAGTTAAATCTGCGGTAATTGACTATTTCTCCATTTATCAACGGTTGTAAAACCTCTTCGGAGAAACGCTCTCTGTCAACGTTACCGCCAACCTCGGCAAACCTTTCAGCCGTTCTTTGCTCAAGCCGAAGAAAGAAATCGTCCATGTGAAATATCGTACAATCATAGAGCTTTTCAATCAGTTTACTCAACGTTGTTTTTCCGCTTGCACTTCCACCCTCTACAGCAAGTCTTACACTTCCCATAGAAAGCCTTTTGTCAAGCTCGGTAAACAAAGGTAAAAAAGGTATAAACTCATTTGCGATTAAGCGATATGCAGGCTTATAGTTTTCTCTAAAAACATCTGAATGATGGATAGGCGGGTAACCGTTATCTTTCCATTCTTGTACCGCATTTTCAAATTTTTCAGCACTAAAAGGAAGAAGCTCCTCACGCACAAGTTTTTTTGCAACCTCAAGTTTTGTCTCAAGGTTAGGAAGACCGCCAGCCTCTTTTTTTGCCGAAAGAAAAAACAGCTTTCCAAAAGTATCAACGCTTAACCCATCATTCAAATATGAAAGGTGAACTCTGCTGTAATTTCCGTCAAGCTGCTCGACGCTCATTCGGCTTACGCTTTTGGTACTGTCATATTCCTTGGATATATAATCGGTAACGCCCTCCAAGGAAGATATAAGATGCTCACAGCCAAACGAGCTTTGGTATAGATATTTAAAAACGTCTTGTATTTGCAATTCGGGGTAGTCTTTATAATGCTTTATCAGCAAATCGCGGGTTCTCTCGCCCATTTCCATATATTTTCACCAATTTCAGTTTTTTGTATTTAATATTTTCGTGTTTTCAAAAAGCATTACGATAATCGGAATCAATACTATCTGAACAACAATACCGGGAACAGCATTCGTAAATGCACCCACAAGGAATGCAGCCAAAGTAAAACTATCGCCCTTTATTCCCAAACACACGAACATAGCCGCTCCCCAAACAAGTCTTCCAACCAACATTGATATAAATAAAGATATGTAAATGTAGATTTTTTTGCGAGAAAGCATTTTATAAACAATACCTGCTATAGCGCCGTAGGTTGCAAGTTCAAATGCCATACAAACTGCGGTGGGAAACATTGTGGGAAAACCGCCCGTAATTAACGACCTGAAGATAGGCGAAATAAAACCAACAACCAGCCCCCACTGCCAACCGCAGATAAAACCGCAAAGCAATACGGGGATATGCATAGGGCAAAGCATAGAGCCGATTTCGGGGATTTGACCGGTCAGAAATGGCATAACGTAAGCTAACGCCAAAAAGAGTGCGGCAAGAATCATTTTAATTAATTTATCGTGATTTTTCATAGATAAAATTCCTCTAAACAATATGGATAAAGTTTACCACAAAGAGCGAAAATAGTCAAGTACGCAAAGGAAAAGAAGTATATAGTTTGAGTGAAGTTATAAAACTATTCATTTTGAAAAATCGCTTTAATAAATAATACACAACAAAAAAACCGCCGATTCACATCAGCGGACTTTCACTTTTGGTCGGAATGTTCATAACAGACTTTGCCATTAGGCACTGAACAAAAAAGTGGGCAGTAACGGCACCCGATATTGGGAGCCGGCACTGCCGGTGGTCGAGATGACAAGATTCGAACTTGCGACCTCTGCGTCCCGAACGCAGCGCTCTACCAAACTGAGCCACATCTCGTAATATTCTTCACACCACGATATTCTATCAAAATAATCACCTTTTGTCAATAGCTTTATCAAAAAGTCCGCAAAAAAACAAATAACCCTTGACTGCTCCATCTTATCTCGTATTGCAGTCAAGGGTTATTTCTGTTCACTCTTGATATCTAACATCAATTTAACCTCTCTTTCTTAGATTTTCTGCAACCCATTTACTCTTTCTCCCCCGAACTTCTCATTCACAACTCTTCAACTTATTCACTTCTACTGCTCTTTACAAGCGAGCACACTTTCTTCGGTTATGTTCGGTTGTCATTCTTGGGTTGGTTTTGGGTCCTACAAAAACTTAAAATATCTTCTGTTTGTCTTTGCTTTCTGACTAAACGTTATTTGAAAACCTTTTACCTTCACTTTCTATATAAATGGCTTTTCGTTTAACCCCTTAGTCTTCCGCCTTCAAAAGACTTCGGTTTTTGTTTACTTGTACATTGGACTCACCCTTTCTTCGCTTATATAATATCATATCTGCAACACTTTTGCAATTCGCAAATTATACAAACTTCACTAATTTATTTTATTCACATAGCAGAATTTATGCATTTTCACCTACAAATTTGTTAATTTCCGTTGACAATAACATTACCATATGTTATAATGTATATATTGTTGTACAATAGGTACATCCAAAAAATTGTTTAAAAATTTTCTTTCTTCATATTTACGCTCCTTTAGTAAAAATAAAGCCTGCATTGTTTTCCTCGGCAATGCAGGTTTTATTTTTTATTTATTATTGTCATTTTTTTGTAATGTACAATTATTATAACAAAATAGACTTATAGTTTTCAAGCCGCTTTTCCTAATAGAATTTCTTTTTCTCAAACAAAACAAAAATAAAGAGTAATACCCATATCCAAAGATATTACCCTATATTTTCATTCGATTTTTATTCTTTTTTCAGCTAATCTCCTATTAACGTACCCTTTCAAAATCGTATAGATTACCGCAGTTAAAGGAATGAAGAAGATGATACCAAAAAGACCTAAAATGTTACCGCCCACGAGTGCCGCCAAGAGTGTAAGCAAGGGAGAAAGTCCAACCGAACCGCCTACAACATGCGGATAGATGAACTGCGTCTCAACAAATTGTATAACACAGAAGATTATGATACTCACAAGTGCCTGCATAGGACTCACGAGCAAAATAAGGAAAGCTCCGATAAAACAAGCGGCAAATGCGCCAACGTAGGGAACAAAAGCCGATATACCGGTTAAAATACCGATAAGTCCCGCGTAAGGCAAACGGAAGATAGCAAAAGCTATGGTAATAAGCAAACCGAGTATACAAGCCTCAATACACTGTCCGGAAAGATACTGCGAAAAAATTCTGTTTGAAAGCTTTGCAACGTCGCACACCTTGTCGGCAAAGTTTTTTTTCGTAAAAGTATAAAGAAGCTTCTTTGCCTGTCTTGAAACCGTATCTTTGCTTACAAGAACGTAGAGCGAAATAACAAGAGCAAAAATAACACTTGCAACTCCCGAAACGGTATTGGAAGCAAAAGCTATTACTGAACCGAGAACAGTTTCAGCCCCCGAACCGATTTTATCAATAAGGCTGTTAATATCAATGGATGAAAACCAAGCACTAACGCTTGTAGCGTCAACATCATGTTTTTCAAGAAACTTAACAAGCTCGGGAATTTTATCTTTAAGAATATTGTAAATACTTTTTACCGAATCGACGATTTCGGGGATAGCGAGTGTTGCGACAAGAGTCAACACCAAGCATACGCAAATAAGGGTAAAAACAAGGCAGATAATATAGATTATACGTTTGGGTAACTTTTGGGTTTTCGGAAACGACCAATAAAGCAATCTTTCAAATGACTTCATAGGAACGTTAAGCACAAATGCGATTATAAGACCTATTATAATAGGCAGGATAAGCTTTCCGATGGCAATAACCAATCCCAATATCGCTCTGATTTTGGTTACCCCGACAAAAAGCACTATTGCAAATGCAATAAGAATCATTATACTTCGCATTAATTTTTTGTCCACAAAACTCCACCCCTTTTCACTTGTTAATTATAAATATCAGCCAAATAGTCCTTTTTTCTCCGTAACGGAAACAACCTCAAAGCCCAAGGAATCTACTGCTTTTTTAAGTGTGTCATCAGCAACGTCTGTTTTAAGCGTTACGACAGCGATTTTTTTTGCAAGATTTACTTTTGCGCTGACACCCTCAATGGAATTCAATGCATTTTCAACCTTAGCACTGCACTTTGGACAATGCATACCGTTTATTTCAATAATTTTTTTCATATAAAGTTTCCTTTACTAAATTACTTATCAAATGAATTTACAAGGTCGACACGTCTCTGGTGTCTACCGCCCTCATACTCGGTGGTAAGGAAAGCGTTAACAATCTCAAATGCAAGACCTGCACCAACCACTCTTTCACCGAAGCAAAGAACGTTTGCATCATTGTGCTGTCTTGTTGCTTTTGCGGAAAACGTATCGTAAACACAAGCGGCTCTAATACCCTTATGCTTGTTGGCAACCATAGACATACCTATACCGGTACCGCAAACAAGAATACCCTTGTCTGCCTTTCCCTCTTGAATTGCAGTACAAAGCTTGTGAGCAAATTCGGGATAGTCTACCGATTCTGCGGAATTTGTACCGAGGTCGATATATGCAATATTCTTTTCTTCAAGATATTTTTTCACCTGCTCTTTGAGAGCAAAACCTGCGTGGTCGCTTGCTATTACAATTGGTAACATAAAATAATCCTTCTTTCTGCTGTGATTTAGTAGTTTAATTATTGTTAAGTCTTTCAAGTCTTTCGCGTTCCGCTTGGGGAACACGAAGATAAACGGGTTTTATATTTCTGTCGCTGTAGTCATCTTCGGGATTGTTTTTATATTTGGCTAAAGCCACCAAAGAAACGGAATATGCATTTTGTTCACGAAGAAGAACCGGTGTGTTTGCAAAGGCGACGTCTATATTCTTTGAAGCCAAATCATATCCGTCTCCACATAAGTATATGTTTTTGTCTGAATAATTTTCCTTAAGCTCAGCCTCAAGCTCTTTAAGAGGTATCGCTCTATCCTCGGTAAGTCTTACCAAAGTTTGACCGTCGGACAAAAACAAAGCGTTATATACTTGCTCTCTTCTTGCGTCCATAACGGGACATATTATACCAATAAAGCCTTTTAAATTATATGCCAAAGCTTCAAGAGTAGATACGCCGACACAAAGTTTTTGTTTGCCAAAGGCAAGACCTTTAAGAAGCGACATACCTATTCTTACTCCGGTAAAGGAGCCTGGACCATTTGATATGGCGAACATATCAATTTCATCAATATCGGTCTGTGCAGTCGCCAAAGCGTTTTCTACCATAGGCAAAAGCGTTTCGCTGTGATTTAACCCCGCCGTTACCGAATATATGCTTATAAGCCTTTCATCTTCGCAAATACTCACCGTAGCCGTCTTTGCCGTAGAATCAATGGCAAGAATCTTCATAGAAATATTACTCCGTTACTCTTTCAATTTTAATAAGTCTGCCGTTACCCGAATCGGTCTTTGAAATATCCACGCGATAGTAGCTACGCGGAATCGCATAGGGGATATTTTCGCACCATTCAGCAACGATAATACAGTTTTTATAATCGTAAAAACCTGTAGATTCAAGGTCGTCTTCGCTTGTAATTCGGTACATATCGTAATGGCAAATTCGATATTCTCCCCTGTATTCGTTGACAAGCGCATAGGTAGGACTCTGAACGAAATCGTCGGGGCAAATAACCGATGCCAAACCACGCACGAATACGGTTTTGCCTACGCCAACGTCGCCGTAAAGTGCAATAAAGAGATTGTCTTTGTTAAGAGTTGGCATAACCGTGCGTACCGATTCCGCAAATTCTCTTGCAACAGCCTCCGTCTCTTCCGGGGAGGCTGTTGCAATTTGTTTTATAACTTCAACCATATTTATTATATTAGAACAAACCGGTAATCTTGCCGTCATCATCAACGTCAATGTTTTCTGCGGCGGGAACTTTGGGAAGACCGGGCATGGTCATAATGTTACCGGTCAATACAACGATGAAGTGTGCACCTGCAGAAAGCGTAACGTCGCGAACAGTTACGGTGAAGCCGGAAGGTCTTCCGAGAAGTGTCTGGTCGTCGGAAAGCGAATACTGTGTCTTTGCAACGCAGATGGGATACTTCTTGTATTTTTCGTCAAGAGCTTCGATTTGTCTGATAGCGTTGAGTGCGGGAGCAGTAAAGTTTACACCGTCTGCACCGTAAATATCTTTTGCAACCTTTTCAATTTTTTCGCAGATGGAAAGGTTTTCGTCATAGATAAACTTAAAGTTTGAGGGCTTTTCACAAGATTCAACGACTTTTTTAGCCAATTCAATACCGCCGTCACCACCCTTTGCGAATACGTCGGAAAGAGCAAATTCTGCACCCAGTCTCTTACAAGTATCTTCGATGAATTTAAGTTCAGCGTCTGTGTCGGTGTCAAAGCGGTTTATTGCGACAACGCAAGGAACACCGAATTTTGCAATATTTTCAATGTGGGCTTCAAGGTTACAGATACCCTTCTTCAAGGCTTCAAGATTTTCAGCCTTAAGATCTGTCTTGGGAACCCCACCGTTATATTTAAGCGCGCGAACAGTCGCAACAAGTACGATTGTAGAGGGAGCAATACCAGCCATACGGCACTTGATGTCAAGGAACTTTTCAGCCCCAAGGTCAGCACCGAAGCCCGCTTCTGTAATTGCGTAGTCAGCAAGCTTCATAGCAAGCTTTGTAGCTCTTACAGAGTTACAACCGTGAGCGATGTTGGCAAAAGGACCGCCGTGAATAAGTGCGGGTGTGTTTTCGAGTGTCTGTACAAGGTTAGGCTTTAATGCGTCTTTAAGAAGAGCGGTCATGGCACCGTTAGCCTTAATATCGCGGCAGTAAACGGGGCTGCCGTCATATTTGTAAGCTATAAGAATATCGCCAAGTCTTTCTTTAAGGTCAGAAACAGAATCAGCAAGACAAAGGATAGCCATAACTTCACTTGCAACCGTAATCATAAAGTGGTCTTCACGCGGAATACCGTCAACCTTTGAACCGAGACCGCATATAGTGTTACGGAGTGCTCTGTCGTTAGTATCGGTAACTCTCTTGAAGAGGATACGTCTCTGGTCAATACCGAGAGCGTTGCCCTGATGGAGATGGTTGTCTATCATAGCGCAAAGGAGATTGTTTGCCGCAGTAATAGCGTGGAAGTCGCCTGTGAAGTGGAGGTTAATATCTTCCATAGGTACGACCTGAGCGTAACCGCCGCCTGCAGCACCGCCCTTAACTCCGAACACGGGACCAAGAGAGGGCTCGCGGAGAGCTATAACAGCATTCTTACCGATTTTTTCCATAGCCTGTCCGAGACCAATGGTTGTGGTAGTTTTACCCTCGCCGGCTGGGGTAGGATTGATAGCGGTAACAAGGATAAGTTTACCGTCTTTTTTGTCGGAATTACGTTTGATAAAATCGTTAGTAATTTTAGCTTTATATTTTCCGTAATGTTCAAGTTCGTCGGGAGTTACGCCCAACTTTTCAGCAATTTCGGAAATAGGTTTCATTTTAGCCTGTTGAGAAATTTGAATGTCTGTAAGCATTTTCATGCCCTCCGATAACATTATTTTGTAATTAAATACAATTATATCATATTTTTTTAAAAAGTGGAATATATAAATTAAATATTTTTCAAAAAATATGCAAAAAATATTGCTTTGTTAACACCTATAGATACTTTTATCTACACAAAACGCTTTACATAAAAAATTATTTGTGATATAATAAGTAAACCCACTTTCTTTTAAGGAAAGCTTGGCAAAGAACTTGCCTCTCTGGTTTGTACTACAATTCTTTATTTGTACAATCCCAAACAATATACATCTTCCCTATTCACTATTACTTATTACTTCAATTTCTGCCCGTGGCACAGCTGGATAGCGCGTCAGACTCCGACTCTGAAGGCCGCAGGTTCGAATCCTGTCGGGCAGGCCAGAAAAGATAAAAGCATACCTTGTGTGTGCTTTTATTTTTTGCTCGATAGGATTCGAAGGGGAAACGGTAGTGAATTGACAGTCCGGTGGACTGTCAAGAGCCGTGGAAGACCGAGCGCGTAGGTCGCGCGAGACCGAATCCTGTCGGGCAGGCCAGAAAAAGCATCGGCTTTGTCGGTGCTTTTTTTAATAAAAGCCCCCTTTCGGCAAGTAAAATTGCTTTGCAAATGATAAAGAAAAATTTTTTAAAGTTTTTGGGGTTCTAAAACCCTTTTTTCAAAAAATGTTTTAGGAAAACACAAAACAAAAATGCCCGTTTTCACGGGCATTTTCTATTTTTGATTATACTTACTTCTTTTTAAAGAAGCCGAAAAGACCTTTGCTTTCAGTTTCCGCCGGAGCTTCAACCTTAGGTTCTTCAACCTTGGGAGCTTCTTCTATGGGAGCTTCGTACTTATGTTCATCTCTGTTGTAAGGACGTCTGTTGGAATTTTCTCTGTACTTATCTCCGCCGTTATTGTTACGCGGTCTGTTGTTATTGTTCTGGGGACGTCTTTCTCTTTCCTCATAGCCTTCAGGCTTGGGCATAGCGTCTTTTCTTGAGAGGTTGAGTCTTCCCTTTTCGTCAGTTCCCATAAACTTAACTGTAATTACATCGCCTTCGTTGCAAACGTCTTCAACCTTTTCAACTCTCTTATAGTCGAGTTTGCTGATATGAACGAGACCTTCCTTACCGGGAGCAAATTCAACGAACGCACCTATCGGAATAACTCTTGTAACTTTACCTGTATAGATAGCACCAACCTCGGGTTCAAATACGATACCGTCGATTATAGTCTTAGCTGCATAAGCACTGTCTCTGTTAACTGCGGAAATATAGATTGTGCCGTCGTCTTCAATATCAATCTTAGCACCTGTATCAGCAACAATCTTCTGAATAACCTTACCGCCGGAACCAATAACTTCTCTTATCTTATCGGGATTAATATGCATTGTAAGCATCTTAGGAGCGTATTCGGAAACGTCAGCTCTTGCTTCGGGAATAGCCTTGAGAAGAATCTCATCAATAATATAATCTCTGCCCTTGTGAGTAACTTCAAGAGCGTTCTTAATAATTTCGGGCGTAAGACCGTCAATCTTAAGGTCCATCTGAATAGATGTAATACCCTTGTGAGTACCTGCAACCTTAAAGTCCATATCGCCGTAGAAGTCTTCAAGGCCCTGAATATCAATCATAGTCATCCAACGTTCGCCTTCGGTAATAAGACCGCATGAAATACCTGCAACAGGAGCCTTAATCGGAACACCTGCGTCCATAAGAGCAAGTGTAGAACCGCAAACGGAAGCCTGAGAGGTTGAGCCGTTTGAGCTGATAACTTCGGATACGCATCTGATAGCATAGGGGAATTCATCAACAGAAGGGAGTACGGGAACGAGAGAACGTTCAGCCAAAGCACCGTGGCCTATTTCACGTCTGCCGGGACCTCTTGATGACTTAGCTTCACCAACGGAGTAACCGGGCATATTGTAGTGGTGCATATATCTCTTTGTTTCTTCGGTATCAATACCGTCGAGCATCTGAGCATCGCCTATGGGACCGAGAGTTGCAATAGTCATAACCTGAGTCTGTCCGCGAGTGAACATACCGCTACCGTGTGTTCTGTTGAACAAGCCAACTTCAGCAGCAAGGGGTCTAATCTGATCCATTCTTCTTCCGTCAACACGTTTGCCGTCTTCAAGGAGCCAACGACGTACGATCTTCTTCTGAATCTTATAAATAAGCTCGCCGATAATATCGGGCATTTCGGGATATTCTTCGCTGAACTTTTCAACGATAGCGTCTGTTATTGGCTGCATTCTTTCGTCTCGAACGTTTTTGTCGTCTGTATCAAGAGCGAACATAACGTCTTTTTCGCAGAAGTCAAATACCTTGTCAAACATATCGTGGTCGAATTCGCAAGAGGGATAGTCAAACTTAGGTTTGCCTACTTCTGCAACAATAGTATTGATAAAGTTACAAATATTCTTAATTTCTTCGTGAGCTACCATAATAGCGTTGTACATATCGTCATCGCTAACTTCTTTAGCACCGGCTTCAATCATAACAACTTTGTTAAGGCTACCTGCAACGGTAAGCTCAAGGTCGCTCTTTTCTCTCTGCTCAACTGTGGGGTTAAGCACAACCTGTCCGTCAACCAAGCCTACGAACACGCCTGCGATAGGACCGTTCCACGGAATATCGGAAATAGAAAGGGCGATAGAAGCACCAATCATGCCTGCGATTTCGGGGCTGTTGTCGTTGTCAACACAAAGCACGGTAAGGCTGAGGTTAACGTCGTTACGAAGATCCTTAGGGAACAAAGGTCTTATAGGTCTGTCGATAACGCGTGATGTAAGGATAGCCTTTTCAGAGGGCTTCCCTTCTCTCTTAAGATAACCGCCGGGAATTCTTCCGACAGCATAAAGTCTTTCTTCAAAATCAACCGAAAGGGGCAAAAAGTCGATACCGTCTCTGGGTTTTGCACTTGCAGTTGCGGTCGCAAGAATAACCGTGTCGCCAAAACGAACCAAGCAGGAGCCGTTTGCAAGACCTGCCATTTTGCCTGTTTCGATTACAAGCTTTCTTCCTGACAATTCATACTCGAATGTCTTAAAATTCTCAAACATTTTCTTCCTCCGTTTTCATTTCTTCTTTTTCTTCAACTTACGGACATAGGTTTTAGCACTTAAATAACTGTCCGAAGCTTTTCGGGCAACCATTTAATTGCTAAACCGCTATGCCGCATTTGGTTTTAAAAATAATGTTTGTTGTATAAACTTATAGGGCAGAACCGTAAAAATTCTGCCCCATTTAAGCGTGTTTTATTTACGGATACCGAGTTTTTCGATAATAGCACGATAACGGTTGATATCCTTCTTTGTGAGATAACCAAGAAGATTTCTTCTACGTCCAACCATCTTGAGCAAACCGCGTCTTGAGTGGTGGTCGTTGGGGTTCTTCTTAAGATGCTCTGTGAGGCTGTTGATTCTATCTGTAAGGATAGCAATCTGTACCTCGGGGGATCCTGTGTCTCCGTCATGAAGCTTGTTTGCTTCAATAACCTGCAATTTCTGTTCTTTCAACATAATCTTTCACCTCATAAAATATTTCGTAAAGACTAAGCCAAGCGGTCGGTGAAGCAAAGCTTTTTCGCTTTTTTGTCCGCAAACCGAGTCTACGATTTCATACCTTGTTAATATAACACATTTCCAATAATTTGTAAATAGATTTGCATTATTTAACATTTTGTTTACATTTTAGAATATTACGAGTAAATTTTATTCAAATCATTTCTGAGTGCATAAGCCTGTCTTCCCGTGTAATAGGCAAACGACGATTTCGTTGTAACAGCCTGTTTCAGTGCATCATAGCTCGAAGAAGCAACGCTTGCGTAAGAATCGCCGTACATATATGCAAAATCATAAACAGGCACTTTGAATATATCCTTAATATATTTGTACGACTCTTCATTTCTCAATACGTGGTCAAGATAATCTCTCGCCAAAGCGTCGTGAAGCATATCCCCCGCCTCATTAAAGGCACGAAGCAAGTCAACTGCATATTCGGTACGGTTATTAGAAGTCAATACACAGAACACATAAGCATTTTCGTCTGTCGGTGTATAGTATTTATCCTGTTCCGCATCAATCTTAGGCATCGGCAAAACTGTAAAATTACCGTTAAGCTTGGAGGCATTTCCCAAAGTATCGACGTAGAAAAGCAACTTATCCTGTGCAAAAAGCTCCTGTGCATTTTCAGACGCCGTAAACGAAGCAGCATCTGCCGTAACGTTCTTTAGGTTTGTAACCAAATTATCAAGTCTTGCACCATTGTTTGCAAGAGTAGGCAAAGAGCCGAGTGCAGTACTCATATAATTCATTCCCGATGCAGTAAACACACTTTCGATAAACGAGTCAATACCGGTAGTGCCGACAGATACAATATCCGAATGATTTTCGGCACATCTGCCTCTGTAGCTGAGCATAAGGTCAAGCGTCCAAGTTCCATTGTTTACAGCCTCGTATATTTCGGAAGTAAAACCGTAGGTATCGGACACTTTTTTATTCAGATATACGCAAGTATATGCGTTTGGTGAAACAGCACCGTTACCGACAACTCCGTATAACTTGTTATTTCCCGCAGTCTGTGCCGTCGCCGAAGCATTATAACATTCAGCGTTAAAAACATCTCCGTAAAGTGCATTTAGATCGGCAATCATATTGCGATTTTTAAGATAACCGATAGCTTTTTGAGGAACACAAACAAGGTCAGCATAAAAGAGTCCTGCATCAAGCGAGCTTTGCGCATCACTCAAAAAAGTATCGTACGGAGTAGCAAAAACATTGAGAGTACAACCGAGTTTTGCAGAAATAAGCAAACTCAACTCTTTCACAGCCCGACTGTAAGTGGTTCCGCCGTTTACTGAAAATTCTTGATCTGCATCTTCAACGATAACAATGTTAAAATTAAGCCCATCAAGGTTTTTACCTGCAAAAATCTCATTCAAAGCATTTTCCGCACTCACTTTAGAAGGCTCAAGCACATCTTTCATTGGCGGAACGGTTTCGTAAACTCTATCCGTTTCGGGAAGCGTTTCAGCCGAAGTTTCTCCATTCTCTTTTCTATCATCTATTTCGATAACACACGATGTCGTGCTGCACAGACACAGCAATATTACAAGAAAAAATATTCCAATTTTTTTCAGCATGTGTTTACCTCGTTTCAAAATCATTTTATTGTGTAAGTCGTTCCCTCTTTTGTATCTGTAAGAATGATACCGCGCGCGGCAAGTTCATTTCTGATTCTGTCAGCCTCTGCGTAATTCTTAGCTTTCTTTGCTTCAAGACGAAGAGCAATCTGCTCTTTGATTTCCTTGTCAAGCTCACTGTCAACCTCGTTTGAAGATTCTTCTTCAACCTCTTCTTTATCAAGGTCAATGCCGAGGATAGAGTCGCAACGGATTATAAGCTCGTATATAGCGTTTGATTTCGTTTCATATCTCGCCATATTCCATACAGCTCCGAGAGCTTTGGGAATATTGAGGTCATCATTTATAGCATCTTCAAATTCTTTGAGAAGCTTTGCAAGTTCCTCTTCGCTTACAACTCCGTCAGCCCCCTTGTGCTTCTTGATTTGGTTCTTAAGGTTCTTAAGCGACTTTTTAGCTGAATCCATTCCGTCGAATGTAAAGTTAAGCTTTTGACCGTAGTGAGCATTCAAACAAAAATATCTGAATACCATAGGTGAGTAACCCTTTTCTTCAAGCTGGTCAAGAGTGTATGTGTTGCCGAGACTCTTTGACATTTTACCGCCGTCAACAAGCATAAATTCACCGTGTATCCACCATTTAGCCGCAGGGTGACCGAGAAGACCGCAGGTCTGAGCAATTTCATTTTCGTGATGTATCGGAATATGGTCAACGCCGCCGGTATGAATATCGAACTCTTCACCAAGATATTTAAGTCCCATAGCCGAGCATTCGATGTGCCAACCGGGATAACCCATACCCCAAGGAGATTCCCACTGCATGATGTGTGTGGGGTCAGCCTTTTTCCAGAGTGCAAAATCTGCGGGATGACGCTTTTCGCTGTTTACTTCAACACGTGCACCAGCCTGATTTTCGTCAAAGTTCATTCTGGAAAGTCTGCCGTAATCCTTGAATTTCTTGATGTCGTAGTAAATACCGTCGCTCGTTTCGTAAGCATAGCCCGTTTTAAGTAAGCCCTGTACGAATTCTATCATTTCTTGAATGTGCATGGTTGCCTTGGGAACAAGCTCGGGACGCTGAATGTTGAGTCTGTCAATATCCCTGAGGAATACGCTTGTGTAGTATTCCGCAATTTCCCAAGGCGTTTTTTTCTGCTCGCGGGCAGTTTTGTTCATTTTATCTTCGCCATCGTCGCCGTCGCTCACAAGATGACCTACGTCGGTTATGTTCATTGCGTGAAGAAGGTCGTAACCGTTCCACTGCAATGTTCTTCGCAAGAAGTCCATGAAGATGTAAGTTCTCATGTTACCGATGTGTGCATATCCGTATACGGTAGGTCCGCAAGAGTATATTCTTACGGTTTTTCCGTTAAGCGGCTCAAACGCGCCTTTTGTTCTCGTTAGTGTGTTGTAAAGCTTCATTTTTTCTATTCTCTCCTATTCAAGTAAATATTATACAAATTAAGCATTTACCAAAGGACCTTTTTGAAAAAAGTTCCTTTGGAATCCCCAAAAACTTTTGTAAAAAAAGTTTTTGAGAGGTGAAGTTTTCGTCAACCTTTTTCAAAAGGTTGCGGGGTATGGGGCGGCGCCCCTTTATTTCTTCTTTTCTAATTCTGTAATTCTTGCTTCAAGCTCTGCCATACGTTGAGCAACAGTTTCAGTATCTCCCCCGGCTCCGCCGGGGGAGACTTCTATTTAACTCTTTTCTTCAAGTTTCTTGAGCCTATCCTCAAGCTCTGCCATACGTTGAGCAACGGGGTCGGGGATATGAATATGGTCGAGGTCGTCTGCAACTCTCAAGTTATTGCGTTTAACAATCTTAGCGGGAATACCTACTGCGGTACAGTTTTCGGGTACCTCGGTCAAAACAACAGCATTAGCAGCAATCTTTGAGCCGTCGCCCACCTTAAAGGGACCGAGCACTCTTGCACCCGCACCCACCATAACGTTATCGCCTAAGGTCGGGTGTCTTTTTCCGGTATCTTTACCGGTACCGCCGACAGTAACGCCCTGATAAAGAGTACAGTTGTCGCCGATTTCGGTAGTCTCACCGATAACAACGCCGGAGCCATGGTCGATAAACAAGTTCTTACCGATAGTCGCGCCGGGGTGAATTTCGATACCCGTAATCGCCTTTGCGCCCTGACTTATAAGACGAGCGGAAAACTTATGGTTTTTCTTATATAGCTTATGCGAAAGCCTATGCGCCCAAACCGCGTGAAGTCCCGAGTAAAGCAAAAGTACTTCTGCGGTACTTGAAGCTGCGGGGTCTCTTTCTTTAACCGTCTTAACGTCTTCGGCAACGGTATTTTTAATATCATTAACGATTTTTGCTGTTTTACTGTTTTTGTAATACTGCTTTGCGACCTTAACAGGTTCGCTTGTTATAACGTCTGCTATAACGTCAAAAACATCTTTTTTAAAATACTTTTTCATAACACAACGTCTCCCTTCAAAAAAAAATCCGCCTTTGATACTTTCAAAGGCGGCAATTCCGCGGTTCCACTTCGGTTTCTAACTTGCGTGTCATTTATCGCTGACAAGGCGGGTGTGATTAGCACCTGCTCACGGGTGCACTTCCGTCTCGGCGGGTATGCATCTTACACCAAACCGACGCACTCTCTGAACCCTTTTAATAACCTATTCTTGACGGCATTTTCCCGATCATAGCATTACTCTTCTTATACTATTATACACATCTTTTTCCATTTGTAAAGTATTTAAGAAAAATATTAACAAACATTAGTCCTCTGTAATATCAAACAAATCGTTTGGAGTACAGTTAAAAAGCAAACACATAGTCTCAATATTTTCGTAACGAATAGATTTCGTTTCATTGTTTACCATTTTGTTGAAATTCTGATAACTCATTCCAAGCTGCTTATACAGCCAATATTTTGTCTTTCCGTTCTTTTTTAATAAATCCAACACCCTTAACTTTATCATAAGATACTTCCTCATTATATATTTTTTAAATGGTATCTTATTTTTCCTCTTTACATATAGACTAATGCATTATATAATGTATTGGTCCGTAAAAAACAAATATTTGAAGATTAAAGAAAAAAGCGACTTTTCTTTGATGTTAATTTCAAAGAAGAAAAGCCGCTTTTTTCTTAACGCAATCCACCTCCCTCCTCAGATGGAGGTTTAACATAGTAACCACTCAATATATGTATGTACACCAATTAATCTATCCACACAGATAACTGTTATTAAAAATATAACAAAAATCACAATAAAACTTTTTGATTTTGTTACAATACCGATTGACAAGATTAATAATATTATGTATAATATTGGTGTATTTTGTTTTGTCGGAGGGATATGTTATATGACATGTTGTATATGCTGTTGCAAATCGAACATAATTTGCTCATCTTCACAGCCTTGTTGCACCCATTTCGGCAGAACTGCGCAGTATAACTGCAAACCTTTAACAGCGCAAAAAAAATAAAAGGACATTCCCCCAAAGAATGTCCTTTTTGTGTTTTGTTTTTACTAATATTTACATAAATCAGGAGGGCAACCACATGAAAAAGGTAGCTGTAATTATGGGAAGCGACAGCGATTTCCCCAAGGTAAAAAATTGTCTCGAGAAGTTAAAGTATTTTGGTATTCCTTTTGAGACACACGTATATTCCGCACACAGAACGCCTGACGAAGCGGCAAGCTTTGCAAAGAATGCGAAGGCTAACGGCTTCGGTGTTATTATAAGTGCGGCAGGTATGGCGGCTCATCTCGGCGGCGTACTTGCGGCATATACCATACTTCCTGTTATAGGAATTCCTGTAAAGAGCGCATCTTTTGACGGAATGGACGCACTCCTTTCTACAATAATGATGCCTCCCGGTGTACCCGTTGCAACGGTAGCCGTTGACGGTTGTGCAAACGCGGCAATTCTCGCGGCACAGATAATCGCCCTTTCAGACGATGAACTTGCAGAAAAGCTTGAAGCTGAAAAGGTAAAAATGGCTGAAGGCGTTAGAGCAAAAGACGCAAAGATTCAAGAAGAAATCAAGAATATATAAGTTTTTTATCGGTTAGGATTTCGGAGGAAAAATAATTTATGTTTGGAAAAATCCATGAAGAATGCGGTGTATTCGGTATATTCGACCCCGCTAAAAAAATTAACGTAACACAAACAACATACTCGGGTCTTTACGCTTTACAGCACAGAGGTCAGCAGTCCTGCGGCATCGCCGTCAACAACAACGGTATGATATACAACCACAACGATGAGGGATTGCTTAACGAAGTATTCAACGAAATGATACTCAACTACCTCAAGGGCAACATAGCGATAGGGCACGTACGTTATGCAAATTCAGAAAACAAAGGCAGAGAAAACAATCTTCCCTACGTTTCAAAATATACAAAAGGTCAGATTGCGGTATCTTACAACGGCTCTCTTGTAGGAGCAAACGACATAAGAACAAGCTTAGAAGACTCGGGTGCTATGTTCCACACGAACTCCGACGCTGAAATCATTGCATATATGGTATCCCGCGAAAGACTCAAGACTGTATCTACAGAACAAGCACTCATTAACATTATGGACAGACTTACCGGTGCATACTCCGTAGTAATAATGACCCCGAATAAGCTTATTGCAGCAAGAGACCCCAAGGGCTTCCGCCCACTCTGTATGGGTTCACTTGATGATGCAGTTATATTCGCTTCCGAATCGTGTGCTATTGATGCTGTCGGCGGTAAATTTATACGCGATGTTCAACCGGGTGAAGTTGTTGCGGTAACAAAAGACGGCGTTGAATCATTCGTTGAAAAATGCGATCAAAAAACGACAAGCTGTATTTTCGAACATATATATTTTGCAAGACCTGACTCTGTTATTGACGGACAGAGTGTGCATTTTGCAAGACAGGAAGCAGGCAGATGCCTTGCAAAAAGAGACGATAAGAACATCGCCGACATAGTTATCGGCGTACCCGACAGTGGTATCGACGCGGCTCTGGGTTATGCCGCAGAATCGGGAATTCCCTACGGTATCGGATTAAACAAGAACAGATACATAGGCAGAACGTTTATACAGACAGGTCAAGGCGAAAGAGAAAATCTTGTAAGACTAAAGCTCAATCCAATGCCGTCAGTACTTAAAGGCAAACGCGTTGTAGTCGTAGACGACTCTATCGTAAGAGGGACGACCTGCGCGCACCTTATCGAACTTATCAGACACGCGGGTGCTACCGAAGTACACTTCCGTATTTCGTCTCCACCTTTCCTTAACCCCTGTTATTTCGGCACCGATATAGCTTCAAGAGACAAGCTCATCGCTTGCCGCCTTACACTTGAAGAAATCAGAAAAGAGATAGGCGCAGACTCACTTGCATATCTTGCGATAGAAGACTTGAAGCAGATAGTAAAAGATTCAAACCTTGAATTCTGTGATGCTTGCTTTACCGGAAATTATCCTGTAAAAGTACCGGGAGAAAACTGATATGAAAGTAAAGAACATTGCAGTATTGGTTTCAGGCGGCGGAACCAACTTACAGGCTATAATCGATGCCTATAAAGCGGGTAAGATAACAAACGGCAGACTCGCACTGGTACTTTCGAGCAACGAAAAGGCTTATGCGCTTGAAAGAGCGTCAAACAACGGAATCGAGAGCTGTGTTATAAAAAAAGGTGCTGACAGAGAAGCATTTTCCGATGCTATTCTTGCAAAGCTCGAAGAAAAAGATATTGACATTATCGTACTTGCGGGCTTTATGCACATACTCAGTGGCAAAATCATAGAAAAATACACGAACAAGATACTTAACGTTCACCCGGCACTTATCCCAAGCTTTTGCGGAGAGGGCTTTTACGGACTTCACGTACACGAAGCAGCTTTGGCAAAAGGCGTTAAGGTAACGGGAGCTACCGTTCATTTTGTAAATGAGATAGCTGACGGCGGACCTATCATATTGCAGAAGGCGGTTTATATAGAAGAAAACGATACTCCCGAAACCTTGCAAAGAAGAGTTATGGAAAATGCAGAATGGGAGATACTTCCAAAAGCTCTCGACCTTCTTTGTAATGAAAAGCTTTCGGTTGAAAACAATATAGTAAAAACAAAATATTAACCATAAAACCAGAGAGGTAAAAAATGAAAAAACGTGCTATAATCAGTTTATCCGACAAGACCGGCGTTGTTGAATTTGCACGCCGTCTCGAAAAACTCGGCTATGAGATTCTATCTACCGGCGGTACGGCAAAGACTTTGACAGACAACGGAGTTGCTGTTACGAATGTTTCCGACGTTACGGGTTTCCCCGAATGTCTCGACGGACGCGTTAAAACACTTCACCCGATGATTCACGCAGGTATACTTGCTATGAGAGGCAATGAAGAACACATGAAGCAGATTGAAGAGCTCGGTGTAACTCCCATCGACGTTGTTGCTATCAACCTCTATCCTTTCAAGGAAACAATTTTGAAAGACAACGTTACACGTGAAGACGCTATAGAAAACATCGACATCGGCGGCCCTACAATGCTTCGCGCGGCTGCAAAGAACTGGCAGGACGTTGCAGTTATCGTTGACCCCGTCGACTATGACACTGTAACAAGCGAACTTGAAGCAAACGGCGAAGTATCAAAGGATACGAAACTTAAGCTTTCTTATAAAGTATTTGAACATACGGCAGCTTACGATACTCTTATTTCGGGCTATCTCAGAAAAGAAAGCGGTATGCCCTGCTTCCCCGAAAAGCTCTCTCTTACTTACGAAAAGGTAAGTGAAATGCGTTACGGCGAAAATCCCCACCAAGCAGCAGCGTTCTACCGTGAAGTCGGCAAGGGATTTGAAGGCACTTTGGCGGCTGCAGAACAGCTTAATGGAAAAGAACTTTCCTATAATAATATTAATGATGCAAACGGCGCGCTCGATACAATCAAAGAATTCGGCGACGACATTTGCTGCGTTGCACTTAAACACGCTAACCCCTGCGGCGTAGGTATAGGCGAATCCGTTTACGAAGCATATACGAGAGCTTATGAAGCAGACCCCGTATCAATTTTCGGCGGTATAGTTGCATTTAACCGCAAGGTTGATTCCAAGACAGCACAAAAGCTCGCTGAACTCTTCCTTGAAATTATTATTGCACCCGAATACGATGCAGAAGCTCTCCAGATTCTCTGCACAAAGAAGAACCTCCGCGTTCTCCGTCTCCCCGAAATTGCAAAACCGAACAGAAAAGAAATGTTCGATATGAAAAAGGTTGCAGGCGGACTTCTCGTTCAGGAACTCAATACAGAAATGTATGATGATGCTGACGTTAAGGTTGTTACAGAAAAGACTCCTACCGCAGAACAGCTCCGCGATATGAAGTTTGCTATGAAGGTTGTTAAACACACCAAATCTAACGGTATCGCTCTTGCAAAAGACGGCGCGACAGTAGGTATCGGTCCCGGCCAGACAAACAGAATTACAGCACTTGAACTTGCAATTAAGTACGGCGGCGAAAAAGTGTCCGGAAGCGTTATGGCAAGTGATGCATTCTTCCCCTTCGCTGACTGTGTTGAAGCGGCTCACAAGGCAGGCATAACAGCTATTATTCAGCCCGGCGGAAGTATTCGCGACCAAGAATCCATTGATGCTTGTAACAAATACGGCATTGCAATGGTATTCACAGGCAAGAGACACTTTAAGCATTAATCTATAAATGATATATGGGCTGACAGCTTAGGCTGTCAGCCCATATATTTGAATACAATTGAGAGGATATGGGCGAAACCCATACCCTCTCTGATTTGTTTACAGCAAAGTAATTCTTGCTTATATGTAGAGGAGACCTGCGGTCTCCCTCGGGCGAACCAACTTCGGCTTTGCCGAAATATTTAGCCCCTACCGTGTGTTAGGTAAATTTACTTATGAGAACCGGCTTTTCAACAAATATTTTTATCTTCACATTACCCATTTTACAACATTAGGATTCTTTTCGAAGTTGCGTACTGCATCGTCTGCAGCATATCCTAAAGCCGCCATACCATAAACCAAATGCTCGGCGGGAACGCCTATTTTATTTAACTCTGCTCTAACGTTTGTGTCGTCGCAAACACCTTTAAACTGATTTATCCATACAGAGCCGATTCCAAGTGCGTGCGCCGCAAGAAAAATATTTTCCATAGCCACCGCACAATCTTCAACACCGTGAGCATTATCTCTCGGATTCGAGCAAAGTATAACCGCGTTGGGTTTATAAAAACAATAGCCCTCGTCTCTGCCAAGCTTTACCCGTAGGCACTGAGCAAGAGACTCAATAACATCGGAATTTTGAACAACGGTAAACTGCCAAAGCTGTTTATTCATAGCACTCGGCGCGTGATATGCCGCTTTCACTATGGTATCAAGGTCTTCCCTTGCAATTTTCTTATCGGTAAAGCTGCGTATACTTCTTCTTTCAAGAAGGCATTTAATCGCATCCATAATATTTCTCTCCCGTAATATTTTTTTATTATGTTTGGGGTTCCGTTACGTTCATCAAGGGGATAAAATAGCATTTAGCTTTAATTTCTTCAGAAAGCTCAAATTCGGATATGGAAGAACAGTAACCTGACGCTTTCAATTTAAACTCGATTTCACTCTCATCAAAATGTCCCGCCTCGTTTCTTGAGGTATCGCGCAATATTGACAGTACGTTTTTTTCCTCGTCATAAGAAATTTCTATACCGTTTACGTATTCGTCGAAGAATTCAACCGGAACGAACAAAGAATCCTCGTACTTTTCGGAATTTCCGTTCATTCTTATCTCTGTTCCGTTTATTTCAGCAAAGGGAGTTCCTATTTCAAAACAAACGCTCTCCCCTGTTTTCTCATTTGTAATAAATCTGAGCCAATTTCGGTCGCCAGTCATAATAAATCCGAACTTTTCGGAGACTGCCGTCATATCAACGTAAACATTACCGTCTTTGACGTACTTTTGGGTGTCGACGCTAATTGCTTTAAGGTCTTTTGCCTCGTGCTCAAGACACATCTTGAGCTTAAGGCCGTCGTATGCAGAAGGCTCTGTTGCAGTAAGATTAATATAGAAAGACAACGAAATCACGCCTGCAACCGCCGAAAATACAAGAATAAAAAGCACCGCATATGCGATAAACAGACGACTTAATCCCTTTTTCTTTTTCTTGATTTTGTAACCTTGAGAACGCTTGGCAACACGCTTTACCTCTGGCAAATCGGGGTTAATTCTTTTAGCCTCTTTAGCTGAACGTCTTTTTGACGGAGTCTGGTCGTTTATATTCATACGCGCACCGCGATTTACAGGGGGACGGTTTTGAGGATTCTTCCCCGATTTCGTATCGGGCGTTCTGTTTATTCTCGGTTTTTGGTTAACGTTTTTGTTAATTTTCTTGCCGTTATCGCCCTTAGAAATATCAGGGATTCTTTTTATTGCCAATGTCTCTCACCTCACAACACGCAAAAATAAACTCATTAATTATTTGTATATTATACCATACAGAGCTAAAAAATGCAATAGAATTGCAAAATGTTGTTTTTGATAGAGGATTAAAGTTTTTCAGCTTATTGCAAGTTAAACATTTAGACTTTTTGGGCTTCTACGGTAAAAAATATAAAAAAACTCTTGACAAAAGAAATCAACCGTGTTATAATCACAAGGTAAAAAAGAAGCAGAACGCTCCGTTCTCACCCATAAAGCATTGACTTATATGCGGTTAATAGATTGTTAAGTAAGGCTGAGATTTTGGCTTTAGTTACGTTTATTGTGCGGAGTTGTTACTGAATTCCGTGCATTTTTTATTTTTGTGGAGGTGTTTTATAATAAAAAACACAAGTGCTAAGGACAACATCATAAACGAGGATATTAAAGCAGAGCTTAAATGCTCGGACTCAAAGATGTTCAGGGTAATTTCAAACGAAGGCGAACAGCTTGGTATGCTGACCTTTATCGACGCATTGGAGAAGGCTTATGACGAGGATCTTGATTTGGTACTTATGTCAGCTCAATCCGATCCGCCCGTATGCAAGATTATGGACTACGGAAAGTTCCGTTTTGACCGCGACAAGAGCGAGAAGGAAGCGAAGAAGAAACAGCAGACCATTGAAACGAAAGAGATACAGCTTTCGTGCAGAATTGACGTAAACGATTTCAACACCAAGGTTAACCACGCTCACAGATTTTTGAAGAGCGGAAACAAGGTAAAGGTAATCGTAAAATTCAAGGGACGTCAGATGACACATCTTGACATAGGAAAGCAGTTGCTTGAACAGTTTAAGGAAGCATGTAATGAGCTTGGCACTGTAGAAAAGCCGCCCGTACTTGAAGGCAGATTTATGTCAATGATGATAGTTCCGGCAAAAGCCACAAAGTAAAAAACAAAAAATATGTAAAGTATTGCGATACCGTAAAAGAAAACGGGATACCGCATAAAATACGAAAGGAGTCCATTACTATGGGAAAAATGAAAACACACAGCGCCTCTGCCAAGAGATTTACTCTCACAAAGAGCGGCAAGGTAAAGATTAACCATTCGCATCACCGTCATAACCTCGGTCTTAAGAACGCAAAGCGTAAGAGAAGCCTCAGAAAAGCTGGTTACCTCAGCGAATCTATGGCACCGACAGTTAGAACACTTATTAAATAATTGATAAATTGATTGAAAACAGGAGGAAAAAACAATGGCAAGAGTTAAAGGCGCTATGATGACTCGTAAGAGAAGAAATAAAATACTCAAGCTCGCTAAAGGTTACTGGGGCGCAAAGAGTAAGCACTTCAAGATGGCTAAACAGGCCGTAATGAAAAGCGGCAACTATGCATACATCGGCAGAAAACAGAAGAAGAGAGATTTCCGTGCACTCTGGATTACCAGAATTTCTGCTCAGGCAAAGGTAAACGGAATCAACTATTCACAGCTTATGCATGGTCTTAAGTTGGCAGGCATCAACCTCAACAGAAAGATGCTTTCTGAAATTGCAGTATCCGATAAGGAAGCATTCGCTGCAATCGTAGAAAAAGCTAAAGAAGCACTTAAATAAGTTCGATTACTGACAAAAACCCGGATTTTCCCGGGTTTTTGTGCTACAATCGGCAATGTATTTTTTTGTCAAAAGAAAGCAAACAAAGCAAGATTAGAAGTTATTTTCTCAAAAAAGGAGGTTACTGTTTTGGATATAATAACAAGCCGAAACAACAGTCTTATTGTTGAAACGGCAAAATTGAAAGACAAGAAATACCGTGAAGAAATGAGAACCTTTCTTTTTGAGGGAATAAAGCTGACAAGAGAAGCGATAATGCAAGGCGTTGAAATCACGCACATTTTCCTGACGGAAAAATGTGCTGATAAATACCCCGATTTAGCGGCGAGAAAAGAAGCCGTTATTATAGGCGACTCGGTTTGCTCGAAGATTTCGGAAAACAATGCTCCCGAGGGCATTATTTGTACGGCAAGATACCTCGACAATCTTCACAAAGAATATACATCGGCAAATATGATAGACTTAAAAAACAGTTGTCTTATACTATCGACTATTCAAGATCCCGGCAATTTAGGAACAATAGCAAGAACGTCTGCGGCATTCGGCAAAAAGACACTAATATTATCAAGCGACTGTGCGGATATATATAACCAAAAGACGATAAGAGCGTCTATGGGAGCTATCTTCAGAACGACAACCTACAGAACGCTCGACCTCTGCAAGACGATAAAAGAGATAAGAGAAAGAGGTCAAGACGTTTTCGCAACAGCCCTCACCGAAAAAGCCCTGCCTTTAAGCTCGGTAAAGAATCCAAAAGGTTGTTGCTTTGTAATGGGCAATGAAGGACACGGACTTTCAGAGGACGTAATAGACAGTTGTACGGGAACGGTTATAATTCCAATGGAAAAGGATGCGGAATCGCTCAACGTTTCATCGGCGGCATCCGTTATACTTTGGGAAGCATACAGGTGAAAAAATATATATGAATAATTTACTTTATTGGGTATGGCTCAGTGAGAAATGTACGCCAAACACCCCTATTTTCAGTATTCT
Organism: Eubacteriales bacterium; assembly: GCA_045587445.1. GTDB lineage: Bacteria > Bacillota > Clostridia > Oscillospirales > CAG-272 > RGIG1995. The sequence continues at coordinate 43,611 of JAZNCH010000065.1, forward strand.
CTATCATCACTTCGGCTCTATTGAAAGAATATACGAATCTACCGAAGATGAACTGAAGAACATATACGGGCTACCAAAACAAAAAATAAAATCATTACTTGATAAAAGAACGAACAGAGCCCAAGAGATATTAAACGAGTGCTTGAAAAACAATATAAGTCTTCTTCCCTATTCGGAAGAACTCTTCCCCACAAGGCTCAGAACAATAAAGAACCCGCCGGTGCTACTTTATTATAAAGGAAAACTTCCCGAATTCGATAAAGAACTGTGCATAGGAACGGTAGGAACGAGAACCCCCTCTTCTTACGGCTGTCGATGTGCATATGAAATAGCGTTTGACCTCGCTTTAAGCGGAGCGTACGTTATAAGCGGTATGGCATTGGGAATAGATTCAATATGCCACAGTGCAGCTCTCGATGCGGGCGGAAAGACCGTTGCTGTATTGGGGTGCGGTATAGATATTATATATCCGAAAGAAAATGCCGATTTATATAACAGACTTTCTGCAAACAGTACGATTATTTCCGAATATTCACCGGGAACATCGGCTACACGTTACACTTTCCCGCAGAGAAACCGAATAATAAGCGGACTTTCATTGGGAACGCTTGTCGTTGAAGCCCGGCAAAAAAGCGGAGCTATGATAACGGCACAAATGGCAGCAGAGCAAAACAGAGACGTATTTGCAATTCCGGGCAGAGTTGGAGAAGCGAACAGCACAGGGCCGAATCATCTTATTCGCTCAGGTGCAAAATCGGTAAGCATTGCCGACGACATTTTACGCGAATACGAATTTCTGTTTCCCGACAAAATAAAGATGTCAAAGTCAGCAACAAAACAAAAAAAGAACCCTTACGCTGCTTTGAACAGTAATTCAACCCCCATTGTAAAAAACCAAGCAAATAATACCATAAGCACTACAAAGGTTCAAACAACAGAAAGTGAACCTGTACTTGAAGAAAAGAAAGAATATCTTGAAAATCTTCCGGAAGAACAAAAAAACATATGTATGTGTTTGTCCAAAACTCAACCCGTTACCCTTGAAGAAATTGTAAACATTACAAATTATTCGGTATCAAACACCATGTCGGCATTGACAATTTTGGAAATACAAGGTATAGTAAATGCTGTGCCCGGCGGAGGATTTCTGTTGGCACAATAAACAATTTTAAAACTTAATCCCATTTTTTTGAGGTGTATATATGTCAAATCTCGTAATAGTTGAGTCCCCAGCAAAAGCAAATACAATAAAAGGATACCTCGGAAGCGGCTACAAGGTAACAGCTTCAAAGGGCCACGTAAGAGACCTTCCGAAAAGCTCTCTCGGGGTTGATATTGAAAACAATTTCGAGGCACATTATATAAATATAAGAGGAAAAGGGCCGCTTATCGCAGAGCTAAAAAAGGAAGCGAAGAACGCAAATAAAGTTTTTCTTGCAACTGACCCTGACCGCGAAGGAGAGGCAATCTCGTGGCATCTTGCGACGGCTTTAGGTATCGATCCCGCAAAAGCCAAGAGAATTTCTTTTAATGAAATTACAAAATCAGCCGTTAAAGCGGCAATAAAGAATCCACAGCCCATAAATATGGACCTTGTAAACTCTCAGCAAACAAGACGAATCCTCGACAGAATAGTTGGTTATAAGGCAAGTCCTTTCCTTTGGAAAACCCTCAAAAGCGGACTTTCCGCAGGACGCGTTCAGTCTGTTGCCACACGTCTTATAGTTGAGCGCGAAGAAGAAATAAGAGCGTTTGTTCCCACAGAATATTGGACGATTACAGCACAGCTTTTGACAGAAAAAGCAAAGAGCTTCAAGTCAAGCTTTTATGGCGATAAAAACGGAAAAATTGAGCTTCATAACCAAGAAGACGCAGACAAGATTTATAATGTTGTTAAAAACGGTCCCTTCGTCGTAAGCTCGGTAAAAAAGGCAATTAAAAACCGTAACCCCGCGCCTCCATTTACGACTTCAACACTTCAGCAGGAGGCTTCAAGAAAGCTTAACTTCCGTTCACAAAAGATAATGCAGATAGCACAAGAGCTTTATGAAGGTATAAATATCGGCAGCGAAAACGGCGGCGTTCACGGTCTTATAACCTATATGCGTACCGATTCACTCCGTATATCCCAAGAAGCATCATCAAGTGCCGAAAACTATATAAAGAGCAAATACGGAGAAGAATATTACCCCGCACAAAAGAGATTTTATAAATCGAAATCGACGGCTCAGGACGCCCACGAAGCTATTCGTCCCGCTTCCCTTGATTTTGAACCCGAACGTATAAAGAAATATCTTTCTACCGACCAATACAAGCTTTATAAGCTTATTTGGGACAGATTTTTGGCTTCTCAGATGGCATCGGCGCAGCTTAATACGGTTAACGCAGAAATAGAATCAAACGGATATATTTTCCATTCAAGCGGATATAACGTAAAGTTCCCCGGATTTTTGTCAGTATATGACCCCGGAGATTACGGTGAATTTGCAGATACCGAAAAACAGGCAAGTCCCATTGAAATAAACGAAGGCGAAAAGTTAAACTGCAAAGAGCTTTTGCCCGAACAGCATTTTACAGAACCCTCACCGAGATATACCGAAGCTTCTCTGGTTAAGCAGCTTGAAGAAAAAGGTATAGGCCGCCCTTCGACCTACACACCTATTATCACGACTATAATAGCAAGAGACTATGTAAAACGCGAAGGCAAATCGCTTAAGCCCACCTATCTTGGAGAGATGACGACCAAGCTTATAATGGAAAACTTCCCCGAGATTATCGACTACACGTTTACGGCACAGATGGAAGATAAACTCGATGCCGTTGAAAACGGTAACGACGATATGCTTCACATTCTCTCCGAGTTTTACGAAGGCTTCAAAGTAAGTCTCGCGAAAGCGGAAGAGGCGGCAAAGAACGGCGAAATAGATATTCCCCCCGAAGAGACGGATATTATATGCGAACACTGCGGTGTGAAGATGATAGTAAAGAACGGCAGATACGGAAAGTTTGCCGCTTGTCCCAACTATCCCGAATGTAAGAACACAAAACCTCTTGACAAGGACGGAAAACCCAAAGAACCCAAGAAAGAAAAAGAGGAAAAACAGACCGAATCCACAGGTATGATATGCGAGAAGTGCGGCTCTGAAATGGTTATCCGTTCGGGTAAATTTGGTTCTTTCTACGCTTGCTCGGCTTATCCGAAATGCCGTAACACAAAGCAGATAACCAAAGATATAGGTGTATCCTGCCCCATTTGCGGTTCAAAAATCGTAACAAAGCAGGGCGGAAAGAAGCACATTACTTTCTATAGCTGTGAAAAATATCCCGAGTGTAACTTTTCGTCATGGGATATGCCGACAGGCGAAAAATGCCCACAATGCGGCGATGCTCTTCTTATGAAGAAGCGTAAAAAGTTAGTATATTGCAGAAACGAAAAATGCGGATACAGCCGCGAAGAAAATAAAAAGGCAAAAGATGAAGAATGATAAGATAAATATATTTGGAGCCGGTCTTGCGGGCTGTGAAGCGGCCTATCAGGCGGCAAAAAGAGGCGTCTTGGTTGACCTTTACGAGATGAAACCTAAGAAAAAGACTCCCGCACACACCTCGGATAATTTAGCTGAGCTTGTATGCTCAAACTCACTCAGAAGCAACGTTTTGACAAATGCTGTCGGTCTGCTTAAAGAAGAATTGAACCTTATGGATTCGCTTATAATTAGAGCAGCATACGCGACACAGGTTGAAGCAGGCTCGGCATTGGCTGTAGACAGACATAAATTTTCCGAATATATCACAAAAGAGATAAAAGAAAATCCCCTCATAAACCTTATCGAAGAAGAAATCACCTCAATCCCCGAAGACGAAATAACGGTTGTTGCCACCGGTCCTTTAACCTCTGACGCTTTTTCCGAATATCTTGAAAGCTTCCTCGGCAAGAGTCATTTGTCATTCTTTGACGCGTCAGCTCCCATAGTTGAATATTCCACCCTTGATATGAACAAGATATATGCGGCATCGCGTTACGGCAAGGGCGAGGCATCGTACCTTAACTGCCCTATGACGAAAGAGGAATATGATTTATTTTATAACGAGCTTATAAACGCAGAAGAAGCACACTTAAAGGAATTTGATTCCGATTCACAGAAGAAGCCTAACGTTTTTGAGGGTTGCATGCCGGTAGAGGTTATGGCAAGAAGAGGCTATGACACTCTGCGTTACGGTCCTTTGAAGCCTGTAGGTCTTCCCGACCCCAAAACGGGCAAAGAGCCTTATGCTGTTATTCAGCTTCGTCAGGAAAATGCCGAAAAGACTATGTATAACTTAGTTGGATTCCAAACACATTTGACTTTCGGTGAACAAAAGAGAGTATTTTCTCTGATACCGGGTCTTGAAAACGCAAACTTTTTGCGTTACGGTGTCATGCACAGAAATACTTTTATAAACTCCCCCGCTTGCTTAGACTGTTTTTATTCAATGCGAACAAAGCCAAACGTATTTTTCGCAGGACAGATGACAGGTGTTGAGGGATACGTTGAGTCCACGTCAAGCGGTTTTGTTGCGGGTGTAAATGCGGCAAGACTTGCAAAGGGCGAAGAACTTATAGATTTCCCCAACATTACGGCAATAGGTGCTTTGGCTCACTATATAAGCGACGAAAATGTTGTGAATTTCCAGCCTATGAATGCTAACTTCGGGCTTATTGCAAACCTTGAAACCAAAGTAAAAGGCGGTAAACGCTTCAGAAACGAAGCCTTGGCAAACCGTTCAATTGAATATATAAACAGTATAAAAGATAAGATATAATCCCCTAAACTTAATAGGAGAAAGTATATGAGAATTATCGTTGATATAATGGGTGCCGACAAAGAACCTGCAGAATTTGTAGAAGGGGCACTTATGGCAGCAAAAGAATACGGCTGTGATATAACCCTTGTAGGTGATGCACTTGATATTTATGCCGCATTTGAAAAGACAAAGCTACCAACCGACCGTATTGAGATAGTTGACGCCCCCTACTATATAACTATGGAAGACTCGCCTATGAGTGTTGTCAAAGAAAAGAACAACTCATCTATGCACGAGGGCTTAAAGCTTCTTGCTGAGGGCAAGGGTGATGCATTTGTAAGTGCAGGTAATACAGGCGCGCTCCTTGCGGGTGCTACCTTTATCGTAAGAAGAATAAGAGGACTCAGAGCCGCGATAGGCACGATTCTTCCCCTTGCGAAACCTGTATTGCTTGTGGATTCGGGTGCAAATATAAACGTTACTCCCGAAAACTTAGAACAGTTTGCAAGAATGGGTTCCATTTATATGGAACGTCTGCACGGAATAAAGAGTCCAACGGTAGGGCTTCTTAACAACGGAACGGAAGCTACCAAAGGAACCGACCTCCACAGAGAGACGTACCAAAAGTTAACCGATTCCGATATAAACTTTATAGGCAATATTGAAGGCAGAGATATTCCCTTTGCCAAGGCAGACGTCGTAGTTACCGATGGTTTTACAGGAAACGTTGTATTAAAACTGACAGAAGGCTTCGGCAAATTTATGATTGACCAATTGAAGTCCCTCTTTACGACCAATATTGTAAGCAAAGCTTCAGCTTTGGTTCTTACAACGACGTTAAAGGCGTTCAAGAAAAAATTTGACGCTTCTGAATACGGCGGAGCTCCCTTGCTCGGCATATCAAAGCCGGTTATCAAAGCACACGGCTCGTCAGATGCAAAAGCGGTAAAGAACGCAATTAAACAGGCTATATATTACGTTAATACCGGAATAATAGTTGAAATTGCACGTCAGTCATCACAGCTTGCAGTAAAATCAACAAAGAAAGAAACCGAAAAGACAGGCGAAGATAAATGAACATAAACAATATAAATGAGCTTATTGAGATAATAAAAGGACTTGAGGGTAAGTTGAATTACACCTTCAAGGATAAGCCCCTTTTGATAAAGGCACTGTCCCACTCATCTTTTGCAAATGAGCTTAAATCCAAAAATATAAAGACGGAATGTAACGAGAGACTTGAATTTTTCGGCGACTCGGTTTTGTCTTTGACAGTAAGTGAATATCTTTATACAAACTATCCCGACCTGCCCGAAGGTGAGCTTTCAAAAGTAAGAGCAGGTACGGTATGTGAAAAGGCTCTTGCGAAATTTGCCCGCGAAATTGAACTCGGAAAGTATCTTTTTCTCGGACACGGTGAAGAGATTACAAACGGCAGAGAAAGACCGTCAATTCTTGCAGATGCATTTGAAGCGGTGCTGGCAGCTATGTTTATTGACGGCGGAATAGCCCCTGTAAAAGCCTTTCTTCTCCCCTTTGCGACCGAAGAGATAAAACAAATTATAGCAAGAGGAAATACTAAGGATTACAAATCTATGCTCCAGCAATTTATACAGCAGGAGCAGGGCGACGTGCTTGAATACAGACTTGTAAATGAAAGCGGCCCCGCCCACGAAAGAGTGTTTGAGACCGAAGCTTATTTGAATAATAACGTTATCGGAAAAGGTACAGGCAAAAGCAAACGCGAATCGGAACAGATGGCGGCGAAAGAAGCCTTGGCTCTGTTTGGACAGGCATAGAATAGATAACGTGGAAGCTTTTTGAAAAAAGTTTCCGCACCTTCAAAAACTTTGACTCTCTTGTAGTAGATTAAGGTTTTGATTGAACATTATAAATTATAATAATTAAGTTTTCTCATAAAAAATGGAATTCCATTTTGTCCGCAAACTTCACCTTTTTGAAACAGCCAAGGATGTGGGGAGAGTTTGAGAGGGTAATTATAAATATTAGATTTGTAGAAGTATTGTTTTTTTCCTGCCGACGTTGTCGGCTCGGCGTTTGAGATGGTTTCTCCCCTCTCAAATAAAAAATAATATTAACGGAGAATATAAATTGAAACACGTAAACATACCGGTATTTATACCGCATTTAGGTTGCCCGAATGACTGTGTTTTCTGTAATCAGAAACGCATTTCGGGCACATCTTCTTTTAATAAAAATGACGTTGATAATATTATAAAAAACGCACTGTCAACCGTTGATACAGAAACTCACGAAACCGAGATAGCATTCTTCGGCGGAAGCTTTACAGGCATTGACAGAGAGGATATGATATACTTACTCGAAGTCGCTTATAAGTATATCAAAATGGGACTGGTATCTTCCATAAGACTGTCAACCCGCCCCGATTATATCGACGACGAAATTCTAAGTATTTTGCAGTCGTATAAAGTCAAAAATATTGAACTCGGTCTTCAGTCAATGGACGAGAAAGTTTTAAAGCTTACCAAGCGCGGACACACATCGGAACAGGCTATAAACGCTTGTAAACTGATAAAAAAATACGGCTTCAATTTGATAGGTCAGATGATGATAGGTCTCCCCGGTTCAAGCCTTGAAAAAGAAATACATACTGCTGAAATAATAGCAAATTTATGCGACGGAGCAAGAGTTTACCCTACCGTTGTTTTAAGGGAAACCGAGCTTTGCAATATGGCAAAGCAAGGCGTATATACACCGCTTAAACTTGAAGACACGATTGAAAGAACAGGCGAAGTTTTGCTTGTGTTTGACAAGGCGGAAAAGACTGTTATAAGAATAGGTCTTCAATCGGGCGACGAATTATATGACCCCGACGTTGTATACGGCGGAGACTATCACCCCGCCATAGGTGAATTAGCCGAAAATTACGTATACTACAAAAAGATATGCGAACAGCTTGAAAACAAGCAAATTAACGGAAAAGACCTTGTAGTTTACTGTGCAAAAGGCTGTACCTCCAAGGTCGTCGGTCAGAAAAAAATAAACAAAATAAAGTTAACAAAAAATTATAATATAAAATCTCTGAAAATTGTTGAAAAAATCGATTTAAAGGGGTATAATGTTATATTAGACATATTATGATTATTTTAAGATAATTTAGAAAAAAATACCGAAAGGGGGCTAAAATGCGAAAATGCGATTAAAATCACTTGAATTACACGGTTTCAAGTCTTTTCCGGACAAAACGACGATAAACTTCGATGACGGTATGACTGTCATAGTAGGCCCTAACGGAAGCGGTAAATCAAACATATCGGACGCTATGCGTTGGGTTCTCGGCGAACTTTCAAGCAAAAACATACGCGGAACCAAAATGGAAGACGTTATATTCGGCGGTTCGGCTTCGCGCAGTCCCATGGGCTATGCTGAGGTTTCTCTGCTCATAGACAATACAGGCGACGGGAACAGAATCGATATTGATTATGACGAAGTTGAAGTTACGAGACGATACTACCGTTCGGGCGAAAGTGAATATATGATAAACCGCCGTCCCGCCAGACTCAAAGACATTCACGAAATGTTTATGAACACCGGTGTAGGCAAGACGGGATATTCCATAGTCAGCCAGGGTAAAGCGGCTGAAATAATATCGCAAAAGAGCGATGAAAGAAGAAACATTTTTGAAGAGGCTGCCGGTATTTCAAAATACCGTTACAAGAAGAACGAGGCAGAGCGTAAGCTTGCTTCGACAAACGATAACTTAGTACGTCTCAACGATATTAAATACGAGCTTGAGGGCAGAATAGGCCCTCTTGAAAAAGAGGCGGAAAAAGCAAAGAGGTATCTTGAATTTTACGACAAAAAGAAGAGTGCTGATATTTCCCTTTGGCTTTACGATACGAAAGAGTTAAGAGAAAAACTTAACAAGGCAGAAAATGATTACGTGCTTTCGGGCAAGGAGCTCGAAATTGCCGACGAGACGATACAGTCATTGGAAAACCAAGACGAAAGACTCTTCCTTGCTTCTCAGGAGAACAAGATAAAGACCGAAAAGAACTCAAATGAGCTTCAGGTTGCAAACGATAAGAGATACAGCCTTGAAGGTAATTTAAAGGTTCTTAAGAACGATATTGAACATATCGGTCAGTTAAAATTACAGGCAGAAAACGAGCTTACTCTCCGCACGGAAGAAAAGAACAAGACCGAAAAATCTTTAGAAGAAGCAAGACTCAAGTTAGAAGAATTGAAAAAGGCACTTGCACTTTCAGAAGAAGAAAGAACGTCTGCCGATGAAATGCTTGAAAAGGGTTTACTTGAGTTGGTTGAGCTTGAAAACAAGCTTGAACAGGCAGAAGCTATAATCAAACTCAAAGAAGATGAGGTAGTAAACAAGCAAATCGAGCTTTCTTCCCTTTCGGGTTCAAGGAAGAGCGAAGACGAAAGATGCGAAGCTCTGAAAAATGAAATAGCAGAACTGAAAGAAGCTATGGCACTTCTTGAAGACAGAGCAAACAAGGCCGAAAAGACGGTTTTGGGATATAAGCAAAAAGCCGACGAAGCAAAGAACTCTGCTGACGAAGCAGAAAATGCTATCCAAACACTTGAAGCGAAGACAAAAGAGCTGAACGACAAGCTCAATTCTTTGTATATCGATATGGCATCAAAGAAGCAGAGAGCTGAAGCTTTGACACGTATGGAAGAGCATTTTGAAGGATATGCAAACAGCGTTCGCTTCGTTATGAATGAAAGCACTAAGGGTACGCTCGGTGGAATATACGGTCCCGTATCGAAGCTTATAAACGTTAACAGAAAATATACCGTTGCAATAGAAACGGCATTAGGAGGCAACTTGCAGAATATAGTTGTAAAGGACGAAGATTCTGCAAAGAAGGCTATAGCACTTCTCAAAGAAAGAAATGCGGGCAGAGCTACGTTCTATCCGTTAACTTCAATTCAGGTACAGAAGCTGAATGTTGACATCAAGACTTTGTCCGGCTTAAAAGGCTATATTGGAGTTGCAAGCGAGCTTACAGAGTGTGATGAAAAGTTCCGTATTGTAAGCGAATTCTTGCTCGGCAGAACGATTGTTTTCGACGCCATTGACAATGCAAGTGTTGCCGCAAAGCAGTTAAATTACAAAGTAAGACTTGTAACGCTTGACGGTCAGCTTATAAATGCCGGCGGTTCATATACGGGTGGTTCTTCAAAGAAGGACAGCGGTATGCTTACCCGTGTTTCCGAAATTGAAAAGCTAAAGAAAGAGTGTGAAAAGCTTTCCAAAGACGCAGAAGCAGTTAACGCAGAAACAGAAAACATCAACAAGGAAAAGGAAACGCTTATAAAGAAACGCGATTCCCACCTTGGAAACTCTTCTTTGCTCAATTCACTTCTTAATGCGGAAAATACACAATACGAGGTATTGAAATCACAGCTTTCGGCTGATGAAAAGAACTTGTCTGAATTGTGTTCTGAACTTGACAGACTTGAAAGAGCCGATGATTTTTACCGCGAGAAGAAGCAGAAAATAGATGAAGAATTAAATGAAATCAATGCCCTTATCGAAGCCGGAAAAATTACACAAAACGGCATAAAGAACGATATTGCGGCAAAGAATACAGAAATTGAAGAATTGCGTGAAAGAAACAGCAACTCGGTTATCCGTCTTACAGAAGACAGAAAAGATATGGAAAACCTGCAAAAGAACGTTGAATCGACCGAAGCGTTGCTTTTATCCCTTACTGAACGCATATTATTAGGCAACAGTGAGCTTGAAGCTTTGGGAAACAAGAAGGCTCTTGCAGAAACAAAGATTACAACGACCGAAGAAGCTCTTTCGGAAGTTCTTAATACTATAGCTGTACTTGAAAAAGAAAAGGGCGATTATACCGAAAAGAACGACGAGTACGAAAAGAAGATTAACGACCTTCGCGTAAAGATTAAAGAAAAGACAAACGACAGAGAGCTTGTATTCAGAGCATATACAAAACTCGAAGGACTTTGTCAGCAGTTAAAGAATGACCTCGACAAATCGAGCGAACGTATCTGGGAGGAATATGAGCTGACTTATTCCGCAGCAGCAGAACTTCAGCTTCCCGAGGTTACAAACGAAAACAGAAGCGAACTGTCAAAACAACTTGCCGAATACAAGGGTAAACTTAAAGGTCTCGGACACGTTAACGTCAGTGCTATTGACGAGTATAAAGAAGTAAAAGAAAGATACGACTTTATGCACACGCAGATAACCGACCTTGAAGAAGCAGAAAAACAACTATCCGATATTATAGTTAAGCTTGAAGCGGAAATGCGAGACAAGTTCTCTCAGACAATGAAAGACGTTAATATGCACTTCAAGACGGTATTCCGCGAACTGTTCGGCGGCGGTACGGCAGAGCTTATACTTACCAATCCCGACGACGTGTTGACCAGTGGTATTGACATCAACGTAGCTCCTCCCGGAAAGATAATCAAGAATCTTGTTTCCCTCTCCGGTGGTGAACAAGCCTTCGTTGCTATTGCCCTCTTCTTCGCAATACTCAAGGTTAACCCCACACCGTTCTGTATTTTCGACGAAATTGAGTCGGCTCTCGACGAAGTTAACGTTGTAAGATTTGCAGAATACGCAAGAAAATATTCAGACGCGACACAGTTTATTATGATTACCCACAGAAGAGGTACAATGGAATCGGCAGATACACTCTACGGCGTAACCATGTACGAAAAGGGTATTTCAAAGGTACTTGCAGTTAACGTACGCGATATTGAAGATAAACTCGGCGTTAAGCTTGAATAGTACATATTTTTGATATTCAGAAAGGTTTTAGTATATGTCATTTTTCGAAAAACTGAAAAACGGTCTTGAAAAGACAAAATCATCAATATTCGGACAGGTAAATAATCTTTTTAAGGCGTTTGTAAAGGTTGATGAAGACCTGCTTGAAGAGCTTGAAGAACTGCTTATTGCGGCTGACGTAGGTTTTGAATCTACCGAAGAGATTATTGAAAAGCTTCGCGAAAGAATAAAAGATGAACGTCTTTCAGATACCGAAGAAACTAAAGAAGCCTTGATTGAAATATTAAAGGGTATGATAGGAGACGGCGAACAGCTTAATCTGTCTACCACCCCTGCCGTTATCCTTGTTATAGGTGTAAACGGAGTCGGAAAGACGACGTCAATTGCAAAGATAGCGCACCACCTTATATCTTCGGGAAAAAAGGTAGTACTTGCGGCGGGAGATACGTTCCGTGCGGCAGCCATAGACCAGCTTCAGATATGGGCTGACAGAGCAGGTGCCGACTTGATAAAGAACACCGAAGGCTCTGACCCTGCGGCTGTTGTGTTTGACGCGGTTTCTGCTGCAAAGAGCAGAAAGGCAGACGTTCTTATAATCGATACGGCAGGCAGACTTCACAACAAGAAGAACCTTATGGACGAACTTGCGAAGATAAACCGCGTAATCGGAAGAGAGTTACCCGAAGCATCAAGAGAAACGTTGCTTGTTCTTGATTCGACGACAGGTCAAAATGCGGTAAGACAAGCAAAGGAATTCAAGAATGCTGCAGATATTACGGGGCTTGTTTTGACCAAGCTTGACGGAACCGCAAAGGGCGGTATAGTATTCTCCATAAAAAATGAGCTTGATATTCCCGTAAAGTATATCGGAGTAGGCGAAAAGATAGACGATTTACAGCCCTTCTCCGCAGACGATTTTGTAAAGGCATTGTTTGAATAAAGGGTGTTATTATGGAAATAGTTTTAGCCTCAAGGAATAAGAAAAAAATAGCAGAACTGCAAACTATGATGTCAAAAATAAACGGAGTGTCGGTAAACATACTTTCGCTTGACGATATAGGAGTTTTTGACGACATAGAAGAAAACGGAGAAACTTTTGAAGATAATGCAAGAATAAAAGCATCGGTAGGTGCAAAGTTAGGATATATAACAATCGCCGACGACTCCGGGCTTTGTGTTGATGCACTGAACGGTGCCCCCGGTGTTCACTCTGCAAGATTTTCGGGTGGCGGCGACGAAGAGAATAACAATCTTTTGCAGGAAAAGCTAAAAGGTCTTCCCAAAGAAAAAAGAACAGCACAGTTCGTTTCAAACGTTGTATGTATATTTCCTAAACAAAACTATGAGATAAAGACATGCGGTGAAGTAAAAGGATATATTACAGAAAAAGCTGCCGGAACAAACGGCTTCGGTTATGACCCCTACTTTTTCTATGAACCTTTCGGTAAAACATTTGCCGAGCTTTCAGCCGAAGAAAAAAACTCAATCAGCCACAGAGGAATGGCAATGGAAGCTTTTGCTGTTGAATTTGAGAAAAAAGCAAAAGAATTTAATTTAAAATAAAAAGGAACAAAGTAATGCTTACATCAAAACAGAGAGCCTATCTGCGCTCACTCGCAGTTCATTTAGATACGATATTTCAAATAGGCAAGGGCGGTATAAACGAGAATATGACCGAACAAATATCAAACGCGCTTGAAGCAAGAGAATTAATAAAGCTTCGTGTGCTTGACAATTCGGGATATACCTCAAGAGAGGCTGCCGAAGAAATTGCAGAAATTGTGTCTGCCGAAGTTATACAAACGGTAGGAACACGCTTCGTACTTTACCGCGAATCAAAGAAAAACAAAAAAATAGAGCTTATTTAAGACTATGAATGACGTAAAAATAGGTATATACGGAGGCACTTTCGACCCCGTACATCTGGGACATATACGCTCGGCTTATGCATTTTTGACAGCTTGCGACCTCGACAGACTGTTTATAATGCCAAACTTCCTCCCCCCGCACAAGATGCTGTGCTCGGGCGACGACCCTCAGATGAGGTTACAGATGCTGAAGATAGCATTCAGCCCACTTCCCTTTTATAATGACAAGATAATTGTATCCGATTTTGAAGTGCGTAACCAAGAGGTAAGCTATACCTACAAAACTTTAGAACATTTCAGTTTTATATCAAAAGACTTAACTCTGCTTTGCGGAACAGACAATTTTCTCAACCTTGAATATTGGAGAAATGCCGAAAGAATATTCGAACTTGCGAAAATCGCGCATATAGTAAGACCGGGTACTTATGATGAATCGGAAGAAATACTTGAAACCAAACAAAGATTCAAAAAAAAGTACGGTGCGAGAATTATTGACGTGCCTATGGCACCGATAGAACTTTCTTCGACAGAAATAAGAGAAAAGATAAAGCGCGGAGAAAACACCTTTTATCTTCTCCCCCCCGACGTAAGAACTTTTATAGACAAATACGATTTATACGGTGAACACAATGTTTAATCTTGAAAAAGAAATACGCTCACTTATGTCGGACTACAGATATAACCACACTTTATCTGTAGTAAACGAATGCAAGAATTTAGCAAAGCTTTTTGATATTGACGAAGAAAAACTTATTATTGCGGCATATCTGCACGATATAACAAAGGAAATATCAATAGACAGCCAATTATCGCTTTGTGAGAAAATGGGAATTGAAGTTGACAAAGACACGTTAAATTCTCCCAAAACGCTTCATTCATTTACCGCCCCCGCTTTGATTATGAGAGATTTTCCTCAATATGCGGACAAAGAAATATTGTCTGCGGTAAAATATCACACAACCGGCAGAGCGAATATGACGCTAATTGAAAAGCTTTTATATCTTGCCGATTATATTGAACCAACAAGAACTTTTGACGATTGTAAAGAATTACGCAAATATTTTTATACCAACACCTGCGATATACAAAAGAAACTTAACTATACAATATTTTTATCTTTAAAATACACTATATCGGACCTGTTGGAAAAGGGTGAATATATTCACCCAAAAACAATCGAATGCTATAATGCACTCGTAACAGAGAACAGGAGATTGAAATGAACAACCAATCCGAGAAAAAATTGGATATTTCGCCCTTGAAAAGTTCAAATAAAAAAAGAATATACAAAAGAATAGGGTTGATTATTCTCGCAATAATCCTAATAGCACTCGTGTCGGTGGCATCGGTTATTGCATATACCTATTTTTTTCACGAACCCGATACAGGAGTTAATGAGCCTCCCCCATTTTCTACAGGAGTATTAAATGTAACGACGCCCCCCGAGACTTTAGAAAATGAGTCTTCGGATGAAACTCTCCTCGCCGAGACCGTACCGGAGACGACTCCCGATAAATTACCGAGAAGCAAACAAAAGATATATAATTTTTTATTTGTAGGACAAGACAGAGTTGCATTAAACACCGACGTTATAATGCTTATCAGCTTCAACACGACCACAAATAAGATAAACATAATCCAAATGCCCCGCGATACTTACATACGCACAAAAGTATATTCGGGCAAACTTAACGGTCTATATGCGCAATACTACTTAACAAACGGCAGAAACACCACAGAAGCACTGCGAAGTATGGCAAACACCTTGGAGCAAAGCCTTTGCATAAAGATACACAATGTAGGCCATGTAAACCTTAACGGTGTTGTTGCCATAGTTGATGCAATAGGCGGTGTTGACGTAAATGTACCTGTAGCATACTCCTACTATGATGAAGCGACCAAACAGAGCGGAACCGTCCCCGCAGGGCTTCAGCATTTAAACGGTATGAAAGCAGAAGGTTTCATAAGAATGCGTTCAAAGTACCTCCAAGCAGATATAGGCAGAATAGATGCACAAAAGATATTTGTCAGCGCGTTTATAAAGAAATTAAAATCAAATCTTAGCGTATCCACTATAACCAGTTTCGTTGACACAGCCTTCAAATATATAAAAACCGACGTAAGCTTGGCAGACGCCGTGTTTTACGGAAAACAGCTCCTTGAGGTCGACTTGGAAAAGATAAATATGATGTCAATGGTTGGCAGGGGCGCAAGCGGCTCCGGGCTTTCATACTGGATAATGGTCAGAAAGAATATGTGTGAGATGATAAACACATACTTCAACATATACGACTTTGATATAACCGATGCAATATTTGACCCCGACCGTATATTTACAAACACTACAAACTACTCACACTTTAACAGTATTTATACAAATCAAAGCATTGCTACGACGGATCCGCACAATGCTGATGAAATAAATAAAGATTCAATTTACATTCCACACGTTTAAAGTATAATGGAGAATGAAATGAGTACTAAAAAAAGAAGAAGTAAGATAGGATTAATAATTCTGTCAATAATACTTATAGCCTTAATTGCAGTTGCCTCGGTAGCTTTATACACGGTATATTTCCACAAACCCGATAACGGAAATGACGAAGTAGTTTTTACTACCGACGATCTTGTTAACGGAACAGAAGAACCGACAGAATCGGGCAACGGTAACGAAGAAACATTACCTGCCGCCCCCCCCGAAGAAGACAAAGACGAAATGTTTAATTTCCTTATTCTCGGCAGAGACAGAGTTGCATTGAATACAGACGTAATTATGTTAATGAATTACAATGTAACTACAAAGAAGCTAACCATAATGCAAATCCCCCGCGACACCTACGTTTTAATTAACAATATCGGCTTCAAGCTTAACGGTGTATACGGCCATTATTATAACGAAGGCGTTTCCAAGAAAGAAAAAGACCCCGAAGATTACGGCATTAATCAATTGAAGAACTTATTACAGCAAAAACTGTGCCTCAAGATACACTACTACGCAATGGTAAATCTTAACGGCTTCCGTAACATAGTTGATATTTTAGGCGGAATTGAAATAGACGTTCCCGCAGATATGTATTACGTTGACAAAGATCAAGGTCTTACCATTAATTTAAAAAAGGGTAGACAAACTTTGAACGGCGAAAAAGCAGAAATGTTTGTCAGATACAGATCCGGTTGGGTTCAGGCAGATATAGGCAGAATGGATGCTCAAAAGATATTTATGAGTGCTCTGCTCAAAAAAGTAAAGAGCAGTATGAACGCAACTACTATAGTAAAGCTTACAAATGAAGTTTTCAAGAACGTAAAAACCGACGTCGACTTGAGCGACATGGTATATTTCGGCAAGAATCTGCTTGATTTCGATATGGCAAATATGACATTTATGAGTGCTCCCGGTTATTCCCCCACCCCCCCCGCCGGCGGTGGTTGGTACTATGTAATAAACCGTCAAGGTGTGTTAGATATAATAAATAAACACTTTAATATTTACGATTTTGAAATTACCGACTCAATATTTGACTCAGATAGAATATTTTCAGGCAACAAATATGCAACGTATTTGACACCGTTTTATAACGCAGACCCGTCAACCGTTATCGGCGGTAATGAACAATCTGCAGAAGATATAGAGCAGGGCGGAATCCACATTCCGAAAGTATAAAAAAGAAAGGTTTAAAATGAATACAGAAATCAAAGTAAATGAAAACAATTCGCGTGAAATGGCGGATTTTATAATTAAAACACTTGATGCGAAGAAAGCAAAGGATATAAAGCTTATCAGAATTGAAGATAAGACGGTACTCGCCGATTATTTTGTAATCTGCGGAGGCAATTCCAACACACAGGTACGTGCACTTGCTGGTGAAGTTGAAGAAAAGCTTGAAGAAAACGGCATAAAGCCTCATCATATAGAGGGTTACAACGAAGCAAGCTGGACCGTTCTTGATTACAGCTCGGTTATCGTGCATATTTTCTCCAGAGAAACAAGAGAGTTTTATAAATTAGAAAAGCTTTGGAGCGACGCGGAAAATATTGACATATCGGAACTTTTGATATAAACTAAAAATCATTGAAATAAAGACTACTTTTGAAAGGCGTAAGGACAGCGATTATGAAATATAATTTTTCCGAAACAGAGAAGAAATGGCAAAAGAAATGGGAAGATGAAAAGATTTTTCTTGCCGATGATTCGGACAAAACAAAGAAAAAATTCTATGGTTTGGTAGAATTCCCTTATCCCAGCGGTGCAGGAATGCACGTTGGACATATCAAAGCATATTCAGGTCTTGAAGTTATTTCAAGAAAGAGAAGAATGGAAGGCTACAACGTACTCTTCCCTATCGGATTTGACGCGTTTGGTTTGCCTACCGAAAACTATGCGATAAAGACAGGTATACATCCCAGAAAGGTTACCGACGATAATATCGTAAGATTTACAGATCAGCTTAAGAGAGTAGGTTTTTCTTTTGACTGGTCAAGAACCGTTGATACGACACAAGAGGATTACTATAAGTGGACACAGTGGATATTCCTCAAGATGTTTGAAAACGGACTCGTTTTCAGAGATACGGCGCTTGTAAACTACTGCCCTCACTGTAAGGTTGTACTTTCAAACGAAGACTCACAGGGAGGCAAGTGCGATATTTGCCATACCGACATTGTACAGAAATCAAAGGATGTTTGGTATCTTCGTATTACCGAATATGCAGACAAGCTTCTCCAAGGGCTTGAAGAGGTTGACTATCTTCCAAACATCAAGATGCAACAGGTTAACTGGATAGGAAAATCTACAGGTGCTTTCGTTAATTTTAAGATTACCGATAAAGAAGATATGCTCCGTATATATACGACACGTCCCGATACACTTTTCGGCGTTACCTTTATGGTTATTGCCCCCGAGCATCCGATAATTGAAAAATACAGAGCTTCAATTAAGAATATCGCTGACCTTGACGCATATAAAGAAGAATGTGCAAAGAAGACAGAATTTGAGCGTACACAGCTTGTAAAAGAAAAGACAGGCGTACGTATTGACGGACTTTCTGCAATTAACCCCATTAACAACAAAGAAATTCCGATATATATTTCCGACTACGTTATGATGGGCTACGGAACAGGTGCTATCATGGCAGTTCCCGCACACGACGAAAGAGACTACGACTTTGCTAAGAAGTTTGGTATAGATATTATTGAGGTAATAAAGGGCGGAAACATTGAAGAAGCGGCTTACGCAGGCGACGGCGAAATGGTTAACTCCGAATTTCTCAACGGTTATACCAATAAGAAAGATTCTATTGCAAAGGTTCTTGAATACTTAGAAGAAAAAGGCATAGGCGAAAAGGGCGTACAGTACAAGATGAAGGACTGGGCGTTTAACCGCCAGAGATATTGGGGAGAACCTATCCCGATAGTTCACTGCCCCGTATGCGGAATGGTTCCCGTACCTTACGACGAACTTCCTTTGAAGCTTCCCGAAGTTTCCAACTTTGAGCCCGGAGAAGGCGGCGAATCGCCCCTCGCGAAGATAGATTCTTTTGTAAACTGTACTTGTCCAAAGTGCGGTGCACCCGCAAAGAGAGAGACAGATACAATGCCTCAGTGGGCAGGTTCATCTTGGTACTTCCTCCGTTACATCGACCCCAAAAACGATAAGGCATTTGCTGATAAAGAAAAGCTCGAATACTGGATGCCTGTTGACTGGTACAACGGCGGTATGGAACACGTAACAAGACATATGATTTACTCAAGATTCTGGCATCAGTTCCTTTACGATATTGGAGCTGTTCCTATGGCAGAACCTTATGCCAAGAGAACGGCTCAGGGACTTATTCTCGGTCCTGACGGCGACAAAATGAGTAAATCCAAAGGCAACGTAGTTGACCCCAACAACGTTGTTGACGAATACGGTGCAGACGTTCTCCGTGTATACATTTTGTTTATGGGCGACTATTCAAGCGCAGCACCTTGGTCTGAAAACAGCGTAAAGGGCTGTAAGAGATTCCTTGACAGAGTTGCGGCAATGACCGACCTCATTAAAGGAGACGGTGTTACAAAGGAACTTGAAAGTGCTTTCCATAAGACGATAAAGAAAGTTACAAGCGACATTGAAGAGCTTAAGTTCAATACGGCTATAGCCGCTATGATGACCTTGACTAACGAAATTTATGACAAGGGCAGTCTTACAAAAGACGAGATGATGACTTTTGTTAAGCTTCTCTGCCCCTTTGCTCCTCATATCTGTGAAGAGATTTGGGAATCGCTCGGTGGTAACGGCTTCTGCTCATTGGCTGAATGGCCCGCATACGATGAAGCGAAGACAATTGACAGTACGGTTGAGATTGCGGTACAGATAAACGGTAAGCTGCGCGGTACGATAATGATCCCTGCTGACATATCAAAGGAAGATGCTCTTGAGACGGTTAAGAACGACGAGAGAATCAGGCCGTTTATTGAAGGTAAAACGGTAATAAAAGAGATATTTGTACCCAAAAAGCTTGTTAACTTGGTTGTTAAATAAGCAAAAGTTCAAATTTTTGCAAAAAAAATGCTAAAAAAATATTGACATATTAAAGGCAAAAGAGTATAATATTCTTTAAGAATGGTAACATTCTCTTTTCCATAGTATGGAGGGAGGGAAAACAAAATGGCAGAAATTAAAGTCAAAGAAAATGAATCTCTTGACAGTGCTCTTCGTAGATTTAAGAGACAGTGTGCTAAGTCCGGCGTTCTTGCTGAACTCCGCAAGAGAGAGCATTATGAAAAGCCCAGCGTAAAACGCAAGAAGAAATCCGAAGCGGCACGTAAGCGCAAGTTCAAGTAATTTTCATTACAGAAGATCGTTTTATTTTGAACAATCTAAAACCCTTTTAGGCAATAGCCTGAAAGGGTTTTTAAATTTGTAAAGAATATATACAAACTAAATATTTAACGTAATATATAGAAACAAAGAGATTAATACTTAATTTTTTCTCTCCCTCCGTCATGCTTCGCGTGCCCCCTCCCTCCTCAGATGGAGGTTAAACAAAGTCCGTGCTATTTTTCAAGTAAGTGCAGTAAGGTAATGATTGTTTTAATATTATCAAAGAGGTCTCCCCATTTAACCTCTCTGTGTGCGTTTTTTATAAACAAGGAAATCTCTGTACAGAAATATTAAACACGCAGACACTTCGTCTTACCTCCATCTGAGGAGGGAGGGGCTCGGCAATCTAATACAAATTATAGAATGTAAATAATATTTGCCGAGACGGAGGGAGAGAAAAACTTTATGTTTTGCTATCTATATATTATCAAATTTCCAATAAAGTTGAAAATCAGTTGCAAAATTATTTGTGTTGTGATATACTGATTTATAGTATGTCATTTTGATGTAAGAGGTGGAAATAATGCTTTCAACAGTATTTTCGTCAGGCGTAATGGGCATTGACGGCTTTGAAGTAACAGTTGAATGTAATATGCAAGATAAACTTCCCTGCTTTGAAATAGTAGGACTTCCCGATGCCGCAGTAAAAGAAGCCGAAAAGCGAATTCAAGCGGCTTTGGAAAACAGTGGATTTATGTTTCCCGACTCGGCAATAGTAATAAATCTTGCCCCCGCAGATATGAAAAAAGAAGGCTCTACGTTTGATATGGCACTGCTCACCGCTATTTTGCATAGCAGCGGTACAATCAAGAAATCCACCGACCTTTCGGATAAATGCTTTATCGGCGAAATGTCAATGTCAGGTAATTTCAGAAGTGTCAGAGGCGTTTTGTCGATGGCTTTGTGTGCAAAGAATAGGGGCAGAAAAGAAATTTACGTACCTTACGACAACGCTAAGGAAGCATCTGTCGTATCGGGCATAAAAGCGTACCCCGTACGCAACATAAGAGAACTCGTTGAGCATTTAAACGGCAAAACAGTAATATCCCCCATCGAATTTGACAAGGATATTTTTGAAAGACAAAGAGCAAACACAAAAATGGATTTTGCCGACGTCAAGGGACAGGAAAAGGCAAAAAGAGCACTTGAAATTGCGGCTGCGGGAAACCATAACGTTTTGCTTATAGGTCCTCCCGGAACCGGAAAAAGTATGCTGGCAAAGCGTATTCCGTCTATCTTACCGAAAATAACCTTTGACGAAGCGGTTGAATCAACCAAAATTCATTCTATCGCGGGAACGCTCCCCTCCGATTCGCTTATCGTCGAAAGACCGTTCCGTTCCCCCCACCACACCATGTCATCGGTAGCACTTTCGGGCGGCGGAAGAATACCTATGCCGGGTGAACTTTCATTGGCTCATAACGGCATACTGTTTCTCGACGAATTACCCGAATTTAATAAGAGCGCAACGGAAGTATTGCGCCAACCGCTTGAAGACGGCAGCATCACGGTTACAAGAGCAGCAGGACACTTTACTTTTCCCTCTTCGTTTATGCTCGTATGCGCAATGAATCCTTGCAAATGCGGCTATTACGGACACCCGACCAAAAAATGCACTTGTAAGCCCGAAGATATAAGAAAATACATATCCAAAATAAGCGGACCGCTTATCGACAGAATAGATATACAGCTTGAAGTGTCTTCCCTTTCATATAACGAATTATCGGACACAAAACCGGCAGAAAGCTCTGACAAAATACGTGAAAGAGTAGATGCGGCAAGAGCGAGGGCGATTGAGCGATTTAAAAAAGAAACTACTTATGCAGGTAAGCCGATATATTCAAACGCGGATATGACGACGAGCCAGATAAGAAAATACTGTGCACTTGACAGCGATGCACATGCATTGTTACGTGCGGCATTCGAAAAAATGGGAATGTCGGCACGTGGATATGACAGAATTTTACGCGTTGCTTTGACCATTGCCGACCTTGACAACAGCGATAAAATTCAAGTTAAGCACATAGCTGAAGCAATACAGCTTCGTTCACTTGACAGAAAGTATTTTTCGTAAAAACTGTAACAACGGTTATTAAGAAATGTTAATTGACAAAATAATCTAATAGCTATATAATTAACTTATATACAGTTAATATGCATATCAATACACAAAGAAGGAGATAAATACTATGAAAAATGTCGGTTATTACAACGGCGAGATTGCGGCACTTGAAGATTTGAAGGTGTCCGCACTTGACAGAGCGGTATATTTTGGAGACGGCGTATATGACGTTGCTTTTATACACAACAGAAAGCCAGTTGACCTTGACGACCACCTTGATAGATTCTACAACAGTTGTAAGCTTCTTAAAATTGAAATAGACAAAACAAGAGAAGAGCTGGAAGCAATCTTTATGTCTCTTATTGAAAAGGCAGACGAAGAAGAGAATGATTTTATTCTCTATTGGCAGATGTCAAGAGGAACAGCACCGAGAAACCACATATTCCCAGGCTGTAAAAAGCCCTCCCTCTTTGCATATATTACCCCCAAGAAGATAGGCGACCAGTCGAAGAAGGTTAAACTTCTTACACAAGAAGACAACCGTTTCTATCTTTGTAACATAAAGACTATTAACCTTATCCCTAACTGTCTTGCAAGCGAAGCAGCAAAGCAGGCGGGCTGTGATGAAGCTATTTTCCACAGAGGAAATATCGTTACGGAGGGGGCTCATACCGCAAACTTTATCATAAAAGACGGCGTTGTTATAACCCACCCGCTTGACAACCTCATTCTTCCCAGTATTACAAGAAAACACGTTCTTGAAATTTGCCGCGAACACGGCATTCCCTGCGAAGAAAGAGAATACACTCTTGACGAATTGTTTAATGCTGATGAAGTACTTATGGGTAGTACTACAACCGTTCTTCTTGCGGCTTGCGAAATTGACGGCAAAGCTGTCGGCGGAAAGAATCCCGAACTTGTAAAGAGGCTTCAGGACCTCTATTTCGAAAAACACGATATGAAATAAACCTAAAATATAAAATTTAAAATTGCCGATAAAAAGCAAACGAGTGTTTTTTATCGGTAATTTTATTATATACACCTCAATTAAGCAAGTACATTGTCTTGTTGAACCGATAGTCGCTATTACAGTCCCCCACAAAAGCACAAACAAAATATACATTCTTTATGCATAAATACCCATTTATGCATTTTTTCTTTTCCTCATTTTTCAACCGACAAAAACACCAATATTTGACACAATTGCAAAAATGCACAAAATAAGGCTTGCCAAAACGCTCTTTTTGGACAAAAAAAGACCCCGAACGACCATAAATGTAAACAAATTATTAAATCCAAAAATATGCTGTTTTTACCCTTGACAAAATTGCATAAGGTGTGTATAATATACGCATATTCAAGAAATCGCGTGAATATTTATTCACCACATAAAAGGAGTTATATATTATGAATAAAGAAAACATTAAAAAAGTCGTTCTTGCATATTCCGGAGGCCTTGATACATCTATTATTATTCCGTGGTTAAAAGAAAACTACAACAACTGTGAAGTTATTGCAGTTTCCGCTAACGTTGGTCAGGCTGACGAGCTTGAAGGACTTGAAGAAAAGGCTCTCAAGACAGGTGCATCAAAGCTCTACGTTCTTGACCTTACAGACGAATACGTTGACGATTATATTATTCCCTGCGTTAAAGCGGGTGCTGTTTACGAAGAATACCTTCTCGGCACAAGCCATGCTCGTCCCTGCATTGCAAAGGCTCTTGTAGAAATTGCACTCAAGGAAGGTGCAGACGCTGTCTGCCACGGATGCACAGGTAAGGGTAATGACCAAGTTCGTTTTGAACTTGCTTTCAAGCACTTCGCTCCCGATATGCCCATCATTGCTCCTTGGAGAGAATGGGACATCAAATCTCGTGAAGAAGAAATTGACTATGCAGAGGCACACAACATTCCTCTTAAGATAAACAGAGAGACAAACTATTCCAAGGATAAGAACCTCTGGCACCTTTCACACGAGGGTATGGATCTTGAAGATACAGGCAACGAACCTCAGTACGAGAAGCCCGGCTTCCTTGAAATGAGCGTATCTCCCGTTATGGCTCCCGATGCCCCCACGTACGTTACAATTGATTTTGAGCAGGGAGTTCCCGTAGCTCTCGACGGCGAAAAGATGACGGCAAAGAATATTATTTTGAAGCTTAACGAAATCGGCGGTGCAAACGGCATCGGTATTATCGACATCGTAGAAAACCGTCTCGTAGGTATGAAGTGCCGTGGCGTATATGAAACTCCCGGCGGCACGATTCTTTACAAGGCTCACAGCGTACTCGAAAGCATCTGCCTTGACAAGATGACACTTCACGAAAAACAGAGAATGGCAATTACTTTTGCAGAGCTCGTTTACAACGGTCAGTGGTTTACCCCTCTCCGCGAAGCTATGAGTGCATTCGTTGACAAGACACAGGAAAAGGTTACAGGTAAAGTAAAGCTCAAGCTCTACAAGGGCAATATGATAAATGCCGGTGTTTGGTCTCCTTACACATTGTACAGCGAAGAAATTGCAACCTTCGGCGAAAGCGACTACAACCAGAAGGATGCAGACGGATTTATCAACCTTTACGGTCTTCCCATTACCATTCAGGCGCTTGTTAACAAGAAGAACAACGAGCAATAATAATTAAGACAAAATAATTAATAAGGGGCTGTAAAATGAGCAGTCCCTTATACCCTTTTAAATTACAAGGAATTTTAACAAGGAGTGAACTATTCTCTATGGCAAAAATGTGGGCAGGAAGAACAGTCGGCATAACAGAAAAGTTGGCTGACGACTTCAACTCATCAATAAGATTTGACTGTAAAATGTACCGCGAGGATATTACAGGCAGTATTGCACACGCAAAGATGCTTTCCAAGAGCGGTATAATTGAAGAAAGCGACAAAGATGCATTAGTTAAGGGGCTCGAAGGAATTCTCGAAGATATTGAAAACGGCAATCTCGACTTTGACCCCGACTGTGAA
This sequence comes from Eubacteriales bacterium, assembly GCA_045587445.1. Classification (GTDB taxonomy): domain Bacteria; phylum Bacillota; class Clostridia; order Oscillospirales; family CAG-272; genus RGIG1995. The sequence goes on from JAZNCH010000065.1 coordinate 68,935, forward strand.
GATATACATATGTTCGTTGAGCAGATACTCACCGAAAGAATCGGCGATGTAGGCAAGAAGCTTCACACGGCAAGAAGCAGAAACGACCAAGTTGCACTTGATATTCGTATGTATCTCAGAGCGAGAACAGATGAAATAATTGAAAAGACGAACAATCTTATTGAGGCATTTACCAACAAGGCAGAAGAATATAAGAGTGCTATAATGCCCGGATATACACATCTGCAGAGAGCACAGCCCATCACTTTCGGTCATCACCTTATGGCATACGCTATGATGCTACTTAGGGATGTAGACAGACTCCACGACTGCCGAAAGAGAATGAACGTATCCCCCATAGGTTGTTGTGCGTTGGCGGGTACGACTTATAATACCGACAGAAGATACGAAGCTGAACTTCTCGGCTTCGACGGCATAACATTAAACAGCCTTGACGGTGTATCCGACAGAGATTTCAGCGTAGAATTAATGAGTGATATTGCCCTTATGATGATGCACTTATCACGTTTCTCCGAAGAGCTTATTCTCTGGTCGAGCTGGGAATTCAAATTTGTTGAATTGTCCGATGCATACACGACAGGCTCATCTATAATGCCCCAAAAGAAAAATCCCGATATGGCAGAGCTTGTAAGAGGTAAGACAGGCAGGGTTTACGGCGATTTAATGACACTCCTTACGTCTCTCAAAGGACTTCCCCTTGCATATAACAAGGATATGCAAGAAGACAAAGAGTGCGTATTTGACTCCGTTGAGACCGTAATTATGTGCCTTGATATAACAAAGGGTATGATAGAAACGATGAATGCGTTCCCCGACAATATGTTAAAGGCTGCACAAAAAGGCTTTATAAACGCTACTGACCTTGCAGACTATCTTGTTAAAAAGGGGATGCCATTTAGACAGGCGTACAAGATTTCGGGAAGCATCGTAGCTGATTGCATAAAGAAAGAGCTTGTACTTGAAACGTATCAAATCGAAGAATACAAAAAGCACAGCGAGATATTTGAAAACGACCTTTATACAGAAATCGACCTCAAGACCTGTGTAGAAAAGAGAATCAGCGAGGGTGGAACTTCTGTAGGCTCGGTTGAGTCGCAGATAAAATACGTGAAGGAAGTGCTAAATAAATGAAAAAAGTATTTATAGACGGAAGTGCCGGTACTACGGGACTACGCATTTACGACAGACTTTCCGACAGAAAAGATATAGAACTTATCATACTTGACGATGACAAAAGAAAAGATAACAAATACAGAAAAGAAGCGTTGAACAGTTGCGATATCGCATTCCTCTGTTTGCCCGATGATGCGGCAAGAGAGGCGATAACACTTATAGATAACCCAAACACCGCGATTATTGATACTTCAACTGCTCACAGAACAAGCACAGGTTGGGCATACGGTTTCCCCGAAATAGGAAACTTCAGAGAGAAAATCGCAAACTCAAAAAGAGTTGCAAATCCGGGATGCCACGCAAGTGGCTTCGTTGCATTGGTTCAGCCCCTCGTTAATGCAGGTATAATCAATAGCGATGCAAAGCTTTCAGCTTTTTCGCTTACCGGTTATTCGGGCGGCGGTAAGAAAATGATTGCCAACTATGAATCTGCAGAACGCTCACCTCTTCTCAAAGGTCCTCGTCAGTACGCACTGACACAACAGCATAAGCACCTTAAAGAAATAGTATCGATATGCGACCTCGATTATGCACCCGCTTTTTGCCCCGTAGTCGGCGACTTCTACAGTGGTATGGAAGTTACAATTCCTCTGTTTGCAGACGACCTCAACGGCAATATAAACGATATAAAGAATCTATACAAGAGTTTGTACAACACCTCTATTATTCACTATGACGAAGAAGACGAAAGCGGCTTTATGTCAGCCACTTACCTTGAGGGTTGCGACGATATGCAGATAAGCGTTAAGGGCAACGACGAAAGAGTACTTCTCATTGCAAGATTTGATAACTTAGGCAAGGGCGCATCTGGTAGCGCAATACAGAATATGAATATCCTTATTGGTATCGACGAAACGACAGGACTTAAACTTTCAAAGGAGATCAAATAAATTATGAAGACGATTAGCGGCGGCGTATGCGCGGCAAAAGGATTTAAAGCAAGCGGTGTTCATTGCGGTATCCGCAAAAACCGTACAAAGAAAGATTTAGCACTTATTTACAGCGAAACCGTTGCAACTGCGGCAGCAACGTATACGACTAATCTTGTTAAGGGAGCACCCTTAACGGTTACAAAAAATCATATAGCAGACGGCAAGGCACAGGCGGTTATCTGCAACAGCGGTAACGCAAACACCTGTAACGCAAACGGTATTAAAGTTGCAGAAAAGATGTGCGAACTTCTTGCAAAAGAATTAAAAATCAAGTCAAGCGACGTTGTTGTTGCTTCTACAGGCGTTATCGGTCAGCCTCTTCCACTTGAACCCATTGAAGCGGGTGTAAAGCCACTCGTTGAAGCTCTTTCGGAAAACGGCGGCGACGCTGCGGCTGAGGGTATTATGACGACCGACCTCGTAAAGAAAGAGATTGCCGTTGAATTTGAAATAGGCGGCAAAGTTTGCCGTATGGGCGGTATCGCAAAGGGTAGCGGTATGATTCATCCCAATATGGCGACAATGCTGGTATTTATCACAACTGATGCGGCTATATCTTCAGAAATGCTTCAAAAGGCACTCTCTACTGACATAAAGAATACGTTTAATATGGTTAGTGTTGACGGAGATACATCTACAAACGATATGGTAACAGTCCTTGCAAACGGTATGGCAGGAAATAAGGAGATAACGACCGAGGGAGAAGACTTCGATACGTTTATGAAGGCTCTTAATACAGTAAACGTATACCTCAGCCGTATGATTGCGGGCGACGGCGAAGGAGCTACAAAGCTTCTCGAATGTTCAGTATGCGGTGCAAAAGACGAGAATAACGCAAAGATAATTGCAAAGAGCGTTATCTGCTCAAGTCTCTTCAAAGCGGCAATGTTTGGTGCTGATGCTAACTGGGGCCGTGTTCTCTGCGCTATCGGTTATAGCGGTGCTGACGTTGACGTAAACAAAATCGACGTTTCATTTCGTTCCAACAAGGGAACTCTTGACGTTTGCAAAAACGGTGCCGGTGTTGAATTCTCGGAAGAAAAGGCAAAAGAGATACTTCTCGAAAAAGAAATTGAAATACTTGTTACTGCCGGCGATGGCGACGGCAAAGCTCAGGCTTGGGGTTGCGACCTTACTTATGACTATGTAAAAATAAACGGTGACTATCGTACTTAATAAAAATAGGCGGTAAGAATGATGGAAAACAAAATTACAAATTTAGACAGAGCCACAATACTTACACAGGCTCTTCCCTACATAAAGCGCTATAACGGAAAAATCGTTGTAATCAAATACGGTGGCAACGCTATGATTAACGACGATTTGAAAAAACAGGTTATGGAAGATATTGCTCTTCTCTCGACTATCGGTATAAAGATTGTCCTCGTTCACGGCGGCGGTCCCGAAATAAGCGAGATGATGAACAAGGTCGGCAAAAAGGCAGAATTCGTAAACGGTCTAAGAGTTACCGACAAAGAGACTATGGATATAGCTCAAATGGTACTTGCAGGCAAGGTTAACAAGAACCTCGTAAATCTTCTTGGCACTTTAGGTGCAAAGGCTATCGGTATTTCGGGTATGGACGGCAGACTTATCGAAGCTAAGATAAAGAACGAAGCACTTGGCTACGTTGGCGAGATTACAAAGGTAAACGTTGAACCTATTATGGACCTCTTGAATCTTGGCTATATCCCCGTTGTTTCTACAATAGGCTGCGACGGAGAGGGCAACAGCTATAATATTAACGGCGATACTGCGGCGGCATATATCGCTGGTGCTCTTCAAGCAGAAAACCTTATAATGACTACAGATATTCTTGGTCTCTTGCGCGACGTAAACGACCCATCTACCCTTATAACAAAGGTAACGGTAAACGAAGCTAAAAAGCTTTACGAGGAAGGCGTTATTTCGGGCGGTATGATTCCAAAGGTTGACTGCTGTATCGAAGCTATTATTGAAGGCGTAAAAAAAGTTGTTATTTTGGACGGACGTGTTCCTCACTCTATTCTGGTTGAAATTTTGACCGACGAGGGTATCGGAACTATGGTAGTAGGTGACTGAAAATGAGTAATACAAAGGTTATTGATAAAGAATACATTGCCGGTACGTACAACCGCTTTCCCGTTGAAATAGTATCGGGAAAAGGCTCATACGTATATGACGAAAACGGAAAAGAATATATTGATATGGGTTCAGGCATCGGTGTTACCAGCTTTGGTATTTCCGATGATGCTTGGAAAAAAGCTGTAACAGAACAGCTCGATAAGGTTCAGCATATGTCTAACCTCTATTATACACAACCTTGCGCACAGCTTGCAAAGCTGCTCTGCGAAAAGACCGGTATGAAAAAGGTATTTTTCAGCAACTCTGGCGCAGAATCAAATGAATGTTCTATTAAGGTTGCAAGAAAGTATGCCGCAGAGAAAAAGGGTGCTGAATATTCGACTATAGTAACCCTCGTAAACAGCTTCCACGGCAGAACGTTGACGACTCTTTCTGCAACAGGTCAAGACCACTATCACGAACTTTTCCAACCCCTTACTCCCGGATTTGTTCATACCCCCGCCAATGACCTTGATGCTCTTATTAAGACTGTTGAAGCAAACAAGGTTGCAGGTATTATGATGGAGATTATTCAGGGCGAAGGCGGTGTTCTTCCCCTCGACGGTGAATTTGTAAAGGGCGTTGCGAAATACGCGAAAGAGAACGATATAGTTCTTATGATAGATGAGGTTCAGACCGGTAACGGCAGAACAGGTGAACTCTATGCATATATGAACTACGGAATTGAACCCGACGTTGTTTCTACCGCAAAGGGTATAGGCGGAGGACTTCCCCTCGGTGCGACTATGCTCGGTGAAAAGGTGCAGAACGTTCTCGGCTTCGGCGACCACGGTTCGACTTTTGGCGGTAACCCCATTAGCTGTGCCGGTGCTATCAGCATTATCGAAAGAATCGACGAAAAACTCCTCTCTGATGTTAAGAAGAAAAGCGAATACGTGTTTAATGTATTTAAAGCTATGCCCGAAGTTGAGTCTGTAAGCGGTCTCGGTCTTATGATTGGTATAAAACCAAGCAATAAGACAGCCGCAGACGTTCTTAAGATTTGTATGGAAAACGGCGTTCTCTGCCTTACAGCAAAAGATAAGATTAGACTTCTTCCCGCACTTAATATTCCTATGGAAGCACTCGAAAAAGCAGTTACAATTATCAAAAACGCCCTACTTTCTTGAAAGAAAGTAGGCAAAGAACTTTACTTCTCTGGTTTGTACGAAACCAAAGGCTCCCACTCTGGGGGAGCTGTCAGCGAAGCTGACTGAGAGGGCTTGTCTTGAAAGAACGCAGGCAAAGAACTTTACTTCTCTGGTTTGTACGAAACCAAAGGCTCCCACTCTGGGGGAGCTGTCAGCGAAGCTGACTGAGAGGGCGAAAAAAATATCGGGAGGAGCAAGCCCCTCCCCTACCTATCCAATAATATTAAGTACGGTAGGGGAGTGCCTTGGTGCTCCCGCGAAAAATAAACGAATCTGCAAAAACAGGCGGATATGGAATCCACCTACAACATTGTATAAAAACCCATTATTCAAAGTTTTTGAGGATCCTAAGGAACTTTTTTCAAAAAGTTCCTTAGAAATAAATAAGGAGATTATTATGAATTTCAAAAACAGACATTTTCTCAAGCTTCTTGATTTCACACCTGAAGAAATCAACTATCTTATAGATTATGCGGCTGAATTAAAGGCGCAGAAAAAGGCGGGTATTCCACACAGAATTTGCGAGGGTAAGAATATCGCATTGATATTTGAAAAGACAAGCACAAGAACACGCTGTGCCTTTGAGGTAGCTGCGGCTGATTTGGGAATGCACCCCGTATATCTTGACTCTACCGGCTCACAGATAGGCAAAAAGGAAAGTATCGCAGACACCGCGCGTGTTCTCGGCAGAATGTTTGACGGTATTGAATACAGAGGCTTTGGTCAAGACCTCGTTGAAGAACTTGCTCTGCATGCAGGTGTTCCTGTATGGAACGGACTTACAAACGAGTTCCACCCGACACAGATATTGGCTGACTTCCTTACAATCAAGGAACACTTCGGCTCACTCAAGGGCAAGAAGCTTGTATATCTCGGCGACGCGCGTTACAATATGGGCGACTCCCTTATGGTAGGTTGTGCGAAGATGGGTATGCATTACGTTGCATGCTCTCCAAAAGAATACTTCCCCGTTTCCAACCTTATTGAAAAATGCCGCGAGATTGCAAAAGAAACAGGCGCTAAGCTTGAATTTATTGAAGACCCCAAGGAAGCAGTAAAGAATGCAGACGTTCTCTATACAGACGTTTGGGTATCAATGGGCGAACCTGACGAAGTATGGGCAAAGAGAATTAACGACCTCGTTGATTACAGAGTAACCAAGGAGCTTATGGAAATTGCAGGCCCTCAGTGCAGATTTATGCACTGTCTCCCCTCATTCCACGACCTTAAGACCTCAGTTGGTCGTTCCCTCTTTAACAGATACGGCATTGACTGTATGGAAGTTACAGATGAAGTGTTCGAGAGCGAACAGTCTATCGTATTCGACGAAGCAGAAAACCGTATGCACACAATTAAAGCTATTATGGCAGCAACATTAGCATAAAGAATATATAAAACAAAGGGGGCTTTTTGAAAAAAGCCCCCTTTTAATCCCCCAAAAACTTTGCCTCTCCGGTTTGTGCCATACAATAACGTTATATAAAAACAATAGGGCTGTGCTACTTAACAAAGTATGTACAGCCCTATTTTTTTAAAGTTTTTGGAGTCCAGAACCTTTTTTCAAAAAGTTCCCTTTATATTCTACTTTTTAAGTTTATTACCTACAACGTCTGCGAGGAGTGTCTTAAACTCATCGAGAGAAATAGCGCCGAGGTCTTCACCGGATCTATGTCTAACGGAAATAGTATTGTTCTCAATATCCTTATCACCAAGAATAATCATATAGGGAACCTTTTCCATCTGAGCGTTTCTTATCTTATACTTCAAAGTATTCTGGCTGTCATCAAGAGTAACTCTATACTTCGCCTTTGATAGTTCAGCCTCAATCTGCTTAGCATAATCAAGAGCCCTGTCGGTAATGGTAAGAATTCTAACCTGTTCGGGAGCCATCCAAGTAGGAAGTGCGCCTGCATACTTTTCAATAAGGTAAGCAAGAGTTCTTTCGTAGCAGCCCAAAGATGTTCTGTGAATTATATAGGGAAGCTTCTTCTGTCCATCGCTGTCGATATAGTACATACCGAACTTTTCAGCAAGGAGCATATCAATCTGGATAGTAACGATAGTATCTTCTTTACCAAAAACGTTCTTATATTGAATATCGAGTTTAGGTCCGTAGAATGCGGCTTCGTCAATACCAACTTCATATTTAACGCCGAGGTTATTAAGAATCTTTTCCATAGTAGCCTGAGCAGTTTCCCACTGTTCAGCAGTACCTTCATATTTCTTGGTGTTGTTGGGATCCCACTGAGAGAATCTGAATGAGCAGTCTTCAAGAAGACCTACAGTACCGAGGAAGTATTTACAGAGATTAAGGCAATCTTCAAATTCAGCTTCAAGCTGGTCGGGACGAAGAACAAGATGTCCTTCGGAAATAGTGAACTGACGAACTCTGATAAGTCCGTGCATTTCACCCGAATCTTCGTTACGGAAGAGTGTAGATGTTTCACCGAGACGCATAGGAAGGTCTCTGTAGCTTCTTGCCTGATTAAGATATACTTGATACTGGAAAGGACAGGTCATAGGACGGAGAGCAAGACATTCTTTTTCTTCGTCGTCTGGATCGCCCATAACGAACATACCATCGCGGTAATGGTCCCAGTGACCCGAAATCTTGTAGAGGTCGCGCTTTGCCATAAGAGGAGTCTTTGTAAGGAGATAGTTATGCTCCTGCTCAATATCTTCAACCCAACGCTGAAGAAGCTGGATAACACGAGTACCCTTAGGCAAAAGGATAGGAAGACCCTGACCGATTTCTTCAACGGTTGTAAAGTAACCAAGTTCTCTACCAAGTTTATTGTGGTCTCTCTTTTCTGCCTCTTCAAGAGCCTTAAGGTGTTCTTCAAGCTCGGGCTGTGAGGGGAATGCAGTACCCTTTATTCTTGTCAGCATCTTATTGTTTTTATCATTCTTCCAATATGCACCCGACTGGTCCATAACCTTAAAAGCCTTAAGAGCCTTTGTATAGCAAATATGAGGGCCAACGCACATATCAATATAGTCTCCCTGCTGGAAGAAGCTAATTACAGCATCTTCGGGAAGGTCGCCGATATGCTCAACCTTGTATTTTTCGCCGCGGCTTTCCATAAGAGCGATAGCTTCGTCTCTGGGAAGAATAAACGGCTTGATGGGAAGATTTTCTTTTACGATTTTCTTCATTTCCTGCTCGATTTTCTGAAGGTCTTCTTCAACAAGCTTGGCATCGCCAAGGTCAACGTCGTAATAGAAACCTTTTTCGTTTGCAGGGCCGTATGCAAAGATAGCCTCGGGGTAAAGTCTCTTTACTGCCTGCGCCAAAATGTGTGCTGCGGAATGACGTAAAACGTGAAGTTCCTCTTCGGGAGGACATACGTCAACTCTGCCGTCATTGTAAATAACTTTCATAATATCACCTATATTTTAAATATTTATTATTTTAAAAACAAAAGCACCCTTAACGGCAAAAGGCAAAAAGCCTAAGCCGTCAAGGGTGCGCATAATTTTTATTTTCGCACGGTTCCACCTTGATTTTTAACTCAAAACCACTCTTTAACGCAGAGATACGCCGATACCTACTAAAAATTTCAGCACCGAGGCTCCGGAACGGTCTTCATTCTCCCCGTCATAGAAAGCTTCCACCAAGCACTTTCCTCTCTGTAAAGACTAAAGCAAAACTACTATTTCCTTCAAACGCCTTTATTTCTTAACTTTTGATATTATATCACTAAAATCCGCCGTTGTCAACAGATTTACTATATATCAACCCTGCATCTTTTTTCGCCGTTTTTGAAAGCTTTAATATTTTCAACAATATCCGAAAGAAGTCTTTCTCTTGCTTCGTATGCCCCCCAAGCATTATGAGGTGTAAGAAGCACGTTTTTATAATCCTTAATTTCATAGAATGGGTGGTCTACCCCAAAAGGCTCAACGGAATAAACATCAACACCGATACCGCCGATTTTATTATTTTTTATAGCCTCGGCAAGTGCTTTTTCATCACATACGGCACCTCTTGCAACGTTTATAAGAATAGCGTTTTTCTTCATTTTTGCAATTTTTTCAGCAGAAATAAACCCTTTTGTTCCATCATTCAAAGGAGTGTGAATTGAGATAATATCGGACTTTTCCATAATTTCATCAACCGAAACTATATCATAATCATCAATAGGCGTTCTCTTATTGGCAATAACCTTGCACCCCATCGCCTTTGCTATACCGGCAATCTTTTTTCCGATAGTTCCAAGCCCGATTACTCCCCAAGTCATACCGTCAAGCTCGTGGAACGTAGGCTCAAGTCTGTTGGGAATACCGCTTTTTGTGTATTCACCCGATATTACGTAGTCATTGTATTCACGAAGATGACTTACCAATCCCAATGCCAAAGACAAAGTAATCAAAGCAACGCTATTCGTAGAATAACCGACAACGTTGCATACTGCGATATTATTCTCACGGCAATAGGCAACGTCAACGTTGTCAAAGCCTGTTGCAGCAATACAAATAAGCTTTAATTTTTTAGCATATCCCAAATTACTTTCATTTAACTTGATTTTATTTAATATAACGACTTCACAATCGGCAATTCTTTGCTTTACCTCTTCAGGAGTGCTGTAATTAAAAATTGTAACCTCTCCAACACTGTTTAAAGGAACAAGGTCTAAATCTCTTCCCAAAGCATCTGAATCAAGTACGGTTATTTTCATATATATTCCCTCTCGTTTGCATAATTATATTTTTATTGTATCATAAAAAGAATACAATTGCAATTGTAAAGAGGGGGCTTTTTAAAAAAAGTCCCCTCTTAAACTCCCACAAAAACTTTAAAAAGCGGAGAGCTGCCTCTCCTCTAAAAAGAAAAATATTTGTACCAACAATATTAAGCAACACAGACCAAGAGAGGTAAAGTTCTTTGCCTACTTTCTTTAAAACAAGCCCTCTCAGTCAGCTTCGCTAACAGCTCCCCCAGAGTGGGAGCCTTTGGTTTCGTACAACCCCGAGAGGTAAAGTTCTTTGCCTACTTTCTTTAAAACAAGCCCTCTCAGTCAGCTTCGCTAACAGCTCCCCCAGAGTGGGAGCCTTTGGTTTCGTACAACCCCGAGAGGTAAAGTTCTTTG
>JAZNCH010000066.1:0-46936 GCA_045587445.1 Eubacteriales bacterium
ATCGAACCAATGACCTTATGCATGTCAAGCATACACTCTAACCAGCTGAGCTATGCCCCCAAAGCACTTCGTCATTATATCATATATTTTTTTAAAATACAAGAGTTTGATGGTATTTTTTTCAAAATTATCGGAGGGGAAATACATATATTATTTGGTGTGTAATTATACAAAATACCGATTTTCTGTAACAGTTGAGGCGCAATCGGGCTGGGCGGCAAGTCCGCACCCTTATTCAAGAAAAAGAAAAGCGAGCCGATTCCTCGACTCGCTATCCGGCACTGATGTGCCTTACCTTTCGGTATACTGGCACGAACATTCTATCACGTCTTTGGCATTTTGTCAAGACCTGACGGCCAAAAACTTCCTCCCGAATCTTTCGGGCACTGGCGCCCCCCTCTTGAGAGGGGCGGGGGGGAGTGTCCTTTTGAAAAAGTCGCAACTTTCTTCGAGGTGGCGAAGAAAGTACGCGAGGGCGAAAAAAGCCGTGCGAAGCGTGGCGTTTCGCCCGAAGCGGCGACGAGCGTAGTCGGAGGCAGTCGCGCTCGTTTCGGGCACAGCCCGAGCGAGCGACGGCGCCGAGCGGCGCGCGAGATATTCTCGCCCGCAGGCGTCTCTCCTCTGCGACTTCCGCAAACTTTCTTTTACTTGATATATAGCACAGTATTCCGTCAAACAACACAATGCCAAACACAAAATCACACTTCTGTTTTAATGCTCGTGTGAAGTACTATCCCAACAGTGAAAAACCTTGTGAAATTATAATTGCTGATGAAAGTATTTTTAATCCACAAGGGGTGGAACTTTTAGAAGACAAAAAAACTCTTCTTTCCGCCGACGGTACCGAAGACGATTTCGTCGAGGAAACAACGTCGTCAGATTCTTCTTTTCGTTCTTTTTCACGTGCACGACGGCGTGCCTATGACCTTATAAGATGCAATCCTTCTCTTAATGGTTTCATAACTCTAACGTTTGACCAAAAAGAAATTGACCGGACTTCTTATGATGCAATTATAAAATCGCTCTCCGTTTGGCTTGATAATCGAGTCCGTCGAAAAGGTCTTCAATATATCCTTTGTCCTGAATACCACAAAGACGGGGAAGGAATACACTTTCACGGTCTTATGAATATTGATGCTCTTAAGCTCGTCGATTCCGGGCATAAGAGAAATGGAAAGAAAGTCTATAACATTGAGGATTTCCCCTACGGCTTCACAACAGTCTTACGTGTAACTGGGGAAAACTCTGTGGAAAAGTGCGCCGGGTACATCTTCAAATACATGAGTAAGCAGTGTATGCAAAAAATCGGCGGAAGGTATTATCTTTCCGGAGGAGAGCTGCAGACTCCTCGGTTCGAATTCTTCAACGTCGATACTTCTATCTTCGACGTAATTCCCGCGTCACCCTTACGTGGCGGCGGTGGGGGAGTGCGTGTCGCGTACGGTAAAGACATTGACCTTTTAACACTTTCGGGAAAGTTAATTGAGGCGGGTATATGCGAAGCGAATTTGTAAACTCGGATTCTTTCAAAGTTTTAACTAATTGTATGGAATATGAGAACGGACTCGCCCTACGTGTTTGCATTGAAACAGGGCTACGGATCGGCGACGTTCTCAAATTGAAGCGAAAAGATATTGACGGAAACGTCATATCTTTTACAGCTGAAAAAACCGGAAAGAGTGGTACAAAGGAGATTTCAGCACGCTTATCAAAAGAACTGCAAAGACTCACCTCGAAGCCCGAAGAATACATTTTCAAAGGGCGGGGCAAAAGCGGACACAGAACTCGTCAAGCGGTTTATATCGACCTCAAAAACGCTTGTAAGCGTTTGGGAGTCGAGGGGCAAATCTCTCCGCATTCTGCACGAAAGTCCTACGCTGTAAAAATTTTCCACGATAAAGGGCTCAACGTCGTACAAAAAGAACTTCAACACCGTAACATTTCCGATACGTTTTTATACTGTCTGTCGGATATGTTTGGACCGAAAAAACAAATTGAAGAAGATAAAGGCACGCAAGCGGCTTTGCCGCTGGAGTGTCCTTTTTCTTCTGTAGAAAAACAAAAAAAATTTGCTCGTGAAGTCGCTCAAATCATATTGGAAAATCTAAAAACATTATAACAGCTGCTTGACAGTATCACTTTTTTGTGCTAACCTATAAACTACCATTCCCTGAGGGCGATTGCTTATCTACCATTTTTTCACAATCGCCCTCAGGGAAGTAAGTGATTTCTACTTTTGGTAGAATTTCAACAAAAATCACTCACACTTAATGTATAGTTTACACAAACGTCTCGAATTCTTAAAAAATTTGAAGGAGGAAAGACGGAACGCAGTGAGCTGCAAGTGCTGATGCTTTAGCATCAGCGCGGTGCAGCGGGCTGAGCCCTTGGCTGATGCGCCGCAGCTGCTTGCATAAAATCGCTATTTTGTAGGCGAGAAAAATTTTTCGACGTCTGGATTGGTGGAAAAGAATTTTTCGAGCCTCCTAATTGACGCGAGGAGAGAAAAGGGGATTTCCCCCTTTTGTATCCGAGAGTCAATTATACAAAATAAAAATTTTATATAATACAGGGAACAAAAATAAGTAAACTGTCACATAGGACAGCATTAATCTGTTTTCTGTGGCAGTTTACTATTAGAAAATAATTTTTGAATCTCACCAACAATTATCATTATAAGCATTGGTATAAGACTTATAAGAAATTGTAGCCAATTTAATTTTACAATACCAAATAAACTTCCTATAGGCTCAATTAATAATATAATCGACATAAATATAACCACAAAAACACCAAGAATAAAATGAGCTCTATTGTATTTAGTATTTTGTTTAAAAATACTCTCGTCTTTTATAGTTTCACTTAATACCATTGTTTGAGAAAAAACAATCCCCAAGAATGTCGCGGTTGATAAAATTGGTATAGACTGTATTCCCAAATATTTTAATAATATAGGTATTATTACCACAGAAACAGCCCACAAAATCCCCATTAAAATTGATTGCGGAATGTATTTCTGTATACACAAAAGCTCCTTTGTGGTATCCTTTAATAATATCGCTTTCCTGTCAGGTTGTTCAAAAGTTATTATTATCATTGCAAAAAAGTCAATAACAAGCCCTGAAAGTAATATTTGTTGAGGTGTCAACAATGGACATTTGGAAAATATTGTATATCCAATTATACAAAATCTTGCAATATTGGTTGTTAACAAATATTTAATAAATCTAAATAAGTTCTTATAAATCATTTTTGAAGCTATAATTGAATTTATTATCGCATTAAATCCACCATTACCGCGCCTATCAGCATCTGACACTATAACGTCTGCTATAAATTTTAAAGCTTCACTACCTGTTTTTTTGCTATCCTTAGAAGTTTTAATAAGCATAGGCGAATTTGTATTCTTCGCCATAGCCATATCCAAACCGGCTTTATCTAACTTTCCGGACAATGTGGTACTCTGAAGAAATCCAACGTCAGCTTCTTTGAGTAATATTATTTCATCTAACTCTCTTGATAAAACCCCGACAACTTCTCCTTCTTCGTGCAAATACGTAAGAAGTTTTCTTTTTTGAAAAATATCGACACCTTCATATAATTTATACAAAGAAATGTTAGTACGAAATAGTTCATCCTTCATTTTGTTAAGCTGATTACCCGTTACTATCTCTTCCCTGCTTTTGACAATTCCTAAAGCCTCTGCAACCGAATGGTTATTATCACCAACATCATCACAAAGCATGATAACTTTGATTCCGGCAGCATGACAATCGGATATGTTTTTTGCAGCTCCGGGAAGCACTTTTTCTTTTATAGCTATAAAACCTTCAAATGTCATTTCCGATTGACATGAAATTATTCTTCGAAGAGTGTTGTAATGTGTTTTTTTTGAGGCAACTGCAACTATTTTATATGATTTACGAGCTAATTTTAAAGCTTCAGAAACAATTTCAGATTTACGTTCTGCATCAAAAGGATATATTTTACCATTTTCAGCGTAACTTGTACACACAGCTAAAATATTATCCAAAGAGCCCCTGCATGCAACCGTATATTCTCCCGATGAATCAACAAGCGTAGTTTCAAATCTACTGGTTTCGCTTTTTGAAACATGTTCAAGTATAGGATACTTTTTATCCAATTTAATATTATAAACGTTACACTTTTGTGATAAAGCTATAATAGCGTCTTCTTCTGCAGTATAAATATTTTCATTATTTAAGTTATTCTTAATAATATTACCTGCGCCATATATACCTGTAGAAATTAGAGCAAACCGCAAAACGCGCTTTGCATTTTTTATAAAATTAACCTCCCCGTCGGTATACAAAGAATTGTTTACAAAAACTTTTTCGGCACGAACATCTCTGATAGAAAATGCTCCCTCTTTGTTGACTAACAAACAAGTAATATCTTTTAATTGCTCAATCTTGGATATATTTTTTATCAATGCTCCGGAATTGATATGTTTGTTTTGCTTGACGGCGGAAAAAAGTCCATTAGCAACTATGATATATGAAGATATCGAGTGAAAAACTCCCGTTGACCCCGCAGCCAATGCCAAAGAGATCAAAAATATATCAAGAAAAGAAGTGTTATATGCACCGAAGATAAGCATAAAAACAACCACAAGCAACATCACGGCAATCAACACAAGTGACCATACTTTGCTGTAATTAGACATAAAAGAAATTGCTTTAATATCCTTATATGATACAAGTGGTTTGGTTTTTTCAAGCTTACGAACAAGAGTATCCTCTCCGGTACAACAACAAATCGCTTTAGCAGTTCCCTTTATAACGATCGTTGAGGCAAAAACCATATTTTCTTGTTGAGCAGGTGAAACGTCGTGGGTATATCTCAAAAACGAAGGGTCTTTTTCGGCTGGTTTTATAGCACCTGTCAAGTTCACTTCCAAAACTTGTAGATTATCTGTTTCTATAAGTCTTGCATCAGCAGGAACCATATCTCCTGAAGAAAGATAAATAATATCACCTTTTACAAGTTGCTCGCTTTTTATAAGAAACATTTTTCCGTTTCTCATGACCTTGGTAGTAGGAAGCGAAAGTTTACTCATATCCTCAAATATTTTTCGAGCCTTATTGTAAGTAAAAACAGCAACAATAACATAAAAAGCTACAATAGATAAAATAACCCATGCATAATTATTATGTTCAAGCAATCCTGCTATTAAAGCGATAATTACCAGCAACAGCGTAGTCGGTTCATAAATTATCTTCTTCAAGCAAGATTCAAAAGAATAATGCTTGATAGGATAAATTATATTCATCTCATCATTCTTCTGTCTGCTATGCAGAATACTCGGTGAAAGACCGGTATTAATATCTGTATTCAATTTTTCTTCCACTTGGGCAACAGTTTTGTCATACCATCTTTCGTTCATAGTCATTCTCACTTATCTTTATTTACACTTAATAACAAGTTTGTTATTACGAGACGAGAAATCGACGGATATAGCCGAAACCTCTCCTGACAAATCCTCAATTATTCTGTTAGCAATCTCATCTTCAACATTTTTTTGAATATATCTGCGCATATTTCTCGCGCCGTATTTTAAACTAAATGATTCTTTTGCAATAAACTTAGCAGCCGAATCGGTATAGTTAAAATCAATACCTTTATCGTTTATAACAACTTTTAAATCGTCCAACATAATCCGAGCAATTGAAGCAAACGCCTCTTCGTCAAGCTGTCTGAATACAACGACTTCGTCGATTCTGTTGATAAATTCAGGTCTCAAGAAATTGCTAAGTGCTTTTTCTGTTCTATCAACAGCTTGATTTGTTTTTGAGGATGAAAATCCAACAGTGTTTAAGTTAATCTCGGAACCGGCGTTAGTTGTCATTACAATAATCGTATTTTCAAAATTAACTTTTCTACCCTGTGCATCTGTTACCATACCGTCATCTAAAATTTGAAGGAGTATGTTCAAAACATCAGGGTGAGCCTTTTCAATTTCATCAAAAAGTACGACCGAATATGGCTTCCTACGAATCTTCTCGGTTAACTGTCCTGCATCATCATAACCCACATATCCGGGAGGAGCTCCGATAATCCTTGAAACCGAATGCTTTTCCATAAATTCAGACATATCAAGTCTGATTATCGTTTCAGGCGAATCAAATAAATCGGCAGCCAAGACTTTTACAAGTTCGGTTTTACCAACACCTGTAGGTCCCGCAAATATAAATGAAACAGGCTTCTTTTTATAAGAGACACCGACTCTATTTCTTTTTATAGCTCTAACAATTGAATCTACAGCCTCATCTTGCCCTATAATACGAGCTTTTAAACGCCCCTCTAATCCTTTTAATTTTTCGTATTCCTCTGAAGTTATCTTGGTTGCAGGAACACCTGTCCATTTTTCAATCACAAATGCAATATGATTTACATTAAGCTTAACCTTAGAGCACATCTCTTCCAACTCAGCGTAACGTACATTCAAATTAATTTCACTCACTTTAATATCCGCAAGTTGTTTGTATTTATCAGCAGAAGCCTCCTCAGATTCAGGCTCAAGACTTTCAAGCCCTTCTTTCTTTTGTTTTATATCAGACAATTCTTTTTTTACAGAAAGAAACTCATCAATAACAGGCGTATTCAAAACCAGGTACGAAGCTGCTTCATCAAGGAGATCTATAGCCTTATCCGGAAGAAATCTATCGGTTATATAACGTTCGGAAAGCAAAACAATCTTGCGTAAAATATCATTTGGAATTTTAATTCCATGAAATTCCTCGTAATATTCTTTTATTCCCTCTAAAACCTTAACCGAATCGTCAATAGATGCCTCTTCTACAATAACCGGTTGAAATCTTCTTTCGAGAGCCGAATCTTTTTCGATATATTTTCTGTATTCTTTAAGTGTTGTGGCTCCAATAACTTGAATATCACCTCTGGACAAAGCAGGTTTTAAAATATTGGCTGCATTCATACTCCCCTCTGCGTCTCCTGCTCCGGCAATACTGTGGACTTCGTCTATCACGAGAATAACATTACCTCGTTCCTTGACTTCTCCTATAAGCCCTTTCATTCTTTGCTCAAATTGTCCTCGAAACTGTGTTCCGGCAACAAGAGCAGTCAAATCAAGCAATTGCAATTCCTTATTTTTTAATTTAAAAGGAATGTTTCCGGAAGTTATTCTTAAAGCCAAAGCCTCGGCAATAGCCGTTTTTCCAACACCGGGTTCACCAATCAAACAAGGATTATTTTTTTGTCTTCTGCACAAAATTTGAATAACTCTTGCAAGCTCATCATCACGACCAATTACCCTGTCGATTTTTCCCTCCAGAGCACGCTCATTTAAGTTTACACAATATTGAGAAATAAATTTATCATTTTTCTTTTTATCTTTTTTGTTTTTCTTGTCGCTTGTGTCATTTGCTGTATTATCAGAGTTAGGATTAACAGAAAATGCACCAAACATCTTTTTTATATCGAAAGCAGGAGCTCTTCCCTCTGTGGAATCTTCATCACACATATACTCATCATCGTCTCCGGCCATTTCCAACATATTCTCCATTTCAGTGTCCATCTGTTCCAAATCATCGTCTGAAATACCCATTTTTTTAATTATATCATCAATAGGTTTTATTCCAAGCTCTCTTGCACATTTAAGACAAATCCCCTCGTTGACAGTCTGTCCATTTTCTAATCTCGAAACAAAAACCACAGCAATTCTTTTTTTACATCGTGCACACATTTCCATAAAAATCACCTATATTAATTCACCAAAAATTTAATCCACTCAAAATTGTAGAAAAATTTAAATAAGAAAGTTTGTTTGATAATTTCCGCATTCAAAGTTTCAGGATAAACAGAAGAAATAACCGGAGCAATAATCTGCATTAAAGCAACGAACAAATTAATATAAACAAAACACATTATAATAGCTAAAACAAACGAAAGTGTTTTATTTATCGTTTTTAAAACCGGAAGTTTAAATACTGTTGATAATACAACGGATAAAACTTTAAAAACAATAATAGTTAATACAAATATTAATAAAAAAGCAATAGCGTAAGATAATAAGCCAACAACACTTCCCACTATAGTTTGAAAGCTGTTATTAACACTTTCCGAACCAAGCGAATTTGCTAAATTGGGATTATATTTTTCGAGCAAACCTAAAAGATTATCAAGGTTTAATGCAGAAGGTAGAGCGTTTTCGGTTAAAAACTTATTTACAACACTCCCTATGCTTTCGGAAAAATGTTTATATAAAAAATCATAAAACACATTTGAAACAGGTGCTGAAAACATTTTTGCAAAAACAATTGCAAAAATTACTGAAGTTAAATCAAAAACTGTTTTGATAAAACCTCTTAACATAACAACCGCAAATGTAATTACTGTTATTAATACTATAGCTAAATCAAGCCAAAGAGACATATCCGTAAAATCATCTCCGTATTCTTCTAAATATTAATTTTGAGCGTACCGTCTGCAAAACAAACAAGTATACTATTTTCATTTACAACAAGAAGCTCGATTGCATTTCTTGCAGTATCATAATACTCAATATCACCGGAATTTATATCAATTTTACAAACTCTTCCGTCAAGCAAAACAAAAACATATTTTTCACTGCAAGTTATTTTAATCGGCTGACCATCAGCATCGGCATCAAGAACAATATCACCGACTGCATCAAAAACAATTACCTTCATATTATCACCTACAATATTTTCGGTATATGTTATTGCCGTATATTTAGGTGTAATCACTGTATCAACCGGTACAATATTATTGGGAAAATAATATGTATTTATTAATTCTCGCGACTTGCTGTAAAATTCGATTTTATTGTCGTACATTATAGAAAAGCCACCATTTGAATTATACCCCGATTGGAGAACCATTGCCCCTTCAACTTCCTTCACGGAGTTGGGTTTATCCGAATAAGGTACATAATTCAAAATTTCCGTACAATAGTTACCGTTCTTTGAATACAAAGAAGTAATTAAAAGCTCAGAACTGTCATAATTAAAACTAACGTCCATTATATACTTATCTTTATACACGGCGCCTATACGCTCGAAGCTTGAATTGTACAAATAAACAACCGATCTATATTCAGTAGTTCTTGTGACAATTGCATATAGTCCCTTATCACTTACGGCTGCACCTGTAATCGGATAATCAAACGATTCTGTATGAAGTTTCGAAAAAGTATTATACAAAGTGTACGTATATTCACTCAAACCGTATACAAGCAAATATTTATCACTTGAAACAACAACAGGATTGGTAAAAACACTTTCTTCATTCAATCTCTTGTTACCTTGCAAATCACAAAGATAGAAATATGAACTACCCGCTACAACCAAATCCCCCTTATACATTTCAAGATCCAACTGTGTGTCAGCATCATATTTAATTTTATCTCCGGTTGAAAGGTTAAGACTTTCCCCCATTTCAAAATCTTTTATAAGATACCTTAAATTTTCAACAGTTATCTCATCTCTGAAAAGAAGGATAGTTGAAAGCAAAAAAGCAACAAGCAAACATATACAGATATATTTTGCCACCTTAAACCGTCCCGAAAGAACAAGATAATATGAATTTACTTTTGCTCTTTTCTCGGAAGCTTCTATTTTGTTTTCTTCTTTTGAAACAGAATTCATCTTGCTCTCCTTAATACACTACTTTATTTAAGTACAAACCTTGTGGGGGGGCTGTAAAACCCGCAAGCTTTCTCTCTTTTTTTTCAATAATTTTCGGAATATCCTCTACTGCAATTTTACCGTTAGATACTTCTATAAGCGTTCCGGTCAAAATCCTCACCATATTATAAAGGAAACCATTCGCAGCAACAGTTATAATAACCTTATCGCCGTCGCGTTTTACGTTAAAATACTTAATTTCTCTAACGGTATCTTCTACAGATGATCCAGATGACATAAATGCAAAGAAATCAAATTTACCAACAAATAATTTTGCGGCCTTATCCATAAGTTCTACGTTCAAACAAGTGGGATAATTTAATGCTTTTTCTCTCAAAAAAACATTTCTGACGGGAGAGTTCCAAATAACATATTGATATTCTTTGTATTTGACGTCGTATCTCGGATGAAAATCAGGATTCACAACCTCAGCACTATTCACTGCAATATCTTCAGGCAAATGACAATTTAAAGCCAATGGAATTTTACTCTCCGGAATACTGACTTTATCTTCTTTAGTATCTACGACACAACAAAAATTTTTGGCGTGAACACCACTATCTGTACGACTGCACCCTATAATCGAATATCTTTTACCAAAAACAATTTCAACGGCATCTTGTAACGTTTGTTGTATTGACGGTGCATTCTTTTGCACCTGCCAACCGCAATACTTTGTTCCATCATAACTTATAATAAGTTTAATTTTCAAAAAATCACCTTTTAAAATTTATATAACCCAAATTGGAAAGTATACATTTATCAAAATAACAGCCAAACAAAGAAGAATAACAAAAAACAAAAACGCAAAATCTTTAAAATCATATTCTAATGAAACCATTCTTGTTCTGCCATTTCCGCCTCTGTAACATCTGCACTCCATCGCTGTAGCGAGGTCATCGGCTCTTCTTATCGAAGAAACAAACAACGGAATAAGAACAGGTATCAAAGCCTTTGCGCGTTGCATAAGCTTTCCCGAGGTAAAATCCGCGCCTCTTGCTTTCTGGGCATTCATTATCTTATCTGTTTCTTCAATAAGCGTCGGAATAAAACGCAACGCAATTGACATCATCATAGAAAATTCATGAACAGGAATTTTTATTTTTTTCAAAGGCGAGAGTAATTGTTCTATACCGTCAGTCATATCAATAGGAGAAGTCGTATATGTCAACAAAATACTTGTACCGGTAATCAAACAAACGATTCTTAAAACCATATAAAAGGCAAACAGCAATCCTTCAGCATATATTTTAACAAAATACCAGTCAAGAAGCAAATTCTCTCCCTTGGTCCAAAAAATATTTATTACCGCAGTAAATACTATAACAAACAAAACCGGTTTAACGCCTTTTAACACAGGCTTTAACGGTAGTTTGCTCAAAACAAGCATAACAACCACAGAAAGAGCCAACAGCAGATAAGAGATCAAAGATTTTGCCAAAAACACCAACACAATATATATAACAGTAAGAACAATTTTCATGCGAGGGTCTAATTTATGAATAACAGAATTCCCCGGGAAATATTGTCCTAAAGTAATATCTCTAATCATTATTCTCCCTCCTTATTATTCAAATAAGAAAGAATCGCTTTTCTTGCATCATCAATTGTAAAAACGCTTTCGGGAAGGTTCACGCCCGATTGTCTTAATTTATTGAACAAGTGAGTAATTTGAGGAACGTCAAGACCAACTTCGATTAATTTGTCGGCTTGCGAAAATATATCTTTAGTTTTACCTGTCATAAATACTTTAGATTTATTCATAACAACAAGCTCATCACAATACACAGCCATATCTTCCATACTGTGACTTACAATAATAACAGTAGTTCCCGTCTGTCTTTGAAAAGTTCTTATACCGCCAAGAATTTCTTCCCTTCCAATGGGATCTAACCCTGCAGCAGGCTCATCAAGAATCAGGACTTGCGGTTTCATTGCCATAACTCCCGCAATAGCAACTCTTCTCTTCTGACCTCCCGAAAGGTCAAAGGGAGATTTATCAAACATATCTGCAGTTATACCACAAAAGAATGCCGACTCTTCAACTCTTTTATTAATCTCATTTTCATCAAGTCCCATATTAGTAGGACCATAAGCTATATCCTTACGCACAGTTTCTTCAAAAAGCTGATACTCGGGATATTGCATAACAAGACCAACTTTAAACCTAACTGCTGTAATTTCTTTAGGTTTTTCCCAAATATCCACATCATCAAGATAAATATTACCGGCAGTAGGTTTATTAAGACCATTCAAAAGCTGCACCAAAGTAGATTTGCCCGAACCCGTATGACCAATCAAACCGGTAATAATACCGCTTTTGAACGTAACATTAACATTATTTAAAGCTTTTTTTTCAAAAGGCGTACCTTCACTGTACACGTAAGATACATCTTTTATAGTAAGGTGTGCCATTATTTCAACAAGGAAGCCAAAGCTTCCACTCCTTCATCTATATCAATAATATCTGTCGGTAAATGAATACCGTCGCTTTTTAGTTCATAAAATAGCTCTGTAACCTGAGGGACATCAAGACCGATTTGATGTAATTTGGAAACATCTGAAAATACAGCCTTAGGCTTGTCATTCATACATATTTTTCCATCATTAACAACAATTACCCTATCGGCATTAATCGCTTCACTCATGTTGTGGGTTATGTGAATTATAGTAATCCCATTTTCTTTATTTAGTTTTTCAATAGCAGCCATAACCTCTTTACGACCGGAGGGGTCGAGCATTGAAGTTGCTTCATCGAAAACGATACACTGAGGAAGCATTGCAATAATTCCGGCAATAGCAACTCGTTGCTTCTGTCCCCCCGAAAGTTGTGAGGGAGAGTGTTTTGCAAAAGATGTCATACCTACAGTTTCAAGAGCCGAGTCAACTCTTCTTCTGATTTCTTCGGGAGAAACACCTAAATTCTCAGGTCCAAAAGCAACATCTTCTTCAACGACAGATGAAACAAGTTGATTATCGGGATTCTGGAAAACCATACCAATCCTCTGACGAACCGAATATAATTCATTATCAGTAAGCGAA
Organism: Eubacteriales bacterium; assembly: GCA_045587445.1. Classification (GTDB taxonomy): domain Bacteria; phylum Bacillota; class Clostridia; order Oscillospirales; family CAG-272; genus RGIG1995. Next base: position 12,732 of record JAZNCH010000066.1, read on the forward strand.
TCTGCCGTTATATCCATTCCGTCAATATAAATTTTACCGCTTTGCGGCGAAAGAATCAAATTAAGTAATTTTGCCAATGTAGATTTTCCCGAACCGTTATGCCCAAGAACAACAACGAATTCGCCTCGGTTTACGGTAAACGAAATATCATTCAAAACGGGAATATCTTCATTGTTATCGTTTTTGTAACTAAAACATACGTTTTCGACTTTTATAAAAGAATCAGTCATTATCTTTCTCCAATATAAAAAGATGAAGCTCCGCAAGGAAGTATCTCATTTGTTTGTGATACTTTTAGTCCTATTTCATCAAGTTCTGTAGTACCACCGAATTTATTTTTTAAAATTGTATTCAAAATATATCCCACAGCAGCAGGCGATAACCCAGTCGTGTATGAATTTACCAAAAAGAATAAAGGATTATCCGATAAAACACACGCTGCTTTTTTTATAAAATCGGCAATACACTCTTCAAGCTTCCAAACTTCCCCGCCGGGACCTCTTCCGTATGAGGGCGGATCCATAATTATAGCATCGTACTTATTTCCGCGACGTATCTCTCTTTCAACAAATTTCTGACAATCATCAACTATATAACGGATAGGCGCATTTTGAAGTCCCGAAAGTTTTGCATTTTCTTTTGCTTGAAGAGTCATTCCCTTAGAGGCATCAACATGCACAACCGAAGCACCGGCTTTCGCACAAGCTACCGTCGCCCCACCCGTGTATGCAAACAAATTCAAAACTTTAATTGGTCTGTTTGCATTTTTTATAAGGTCAAACATTTTTTCCCAGTTAACCGCTTGCTCGGGAAAAAGACCTGTATGCTTAAACCCCATAGGCTTTAAAAGAAACGTAAGGTCAAGCTTTTCATATCTTATTTTCCAAGACTCCGGGAGCTTGTTTTGATTCCAAGCACCGCCACCGGATTTTGAGCGAGAATAAACCGCATCAGCTTTTTTCCAAAGATTATGATTTTTCATATCCTTCCAAATAACTTGTGGATCAGGACGGATTAAAATATATTCCCCCCAACGCTCAAGACGCTCCCCATCGCTTGTATCAAGAAGCTCATAATCTGTCCAATTATTTGTATATCGCATTATTTATCACCACGTCATTCACTCTTGTATATCATCTAAAGACATTTGTCCGTTATTTTGAGAAATATTTTTATACGGAATTCCCAAATGTTCATATCCGTATTTTGTAACACATCTGCCTCTTAACGTTCTGCTCAAAAAACCAAGCTGCATCAAATAAGGCTCATAAACATCTTCTATCGTAACAGCTTCTTCTCCGATAGTCGCCGATAAAGTTTCAAGACCAACTGGACCACCGTCATAAACTTTTATTATAGTTTCAAGCATACGACGGTCAACGTTATCAAGTCCAAGCTCGTCAATTTCAAGCATATTTAATGCATATTGAGCTATTTCAAGATTAATTTTGCCATCACCTTTTACTTGAGCAAAATCACGTACCCTTTTTAGAAGTCTGTTGGCAATACGAGGCGTACCTCTTGAACGCGAGGCAATCTCATAAGCGCCATCTTCGTCTATTTCAACAGAAAGTAATCCCGCGCTTCGTGTTACGATTTTCGCCAATTCTTCGGGGGAATAAAGTTCAAGCTTTGAAATAACACCGAATCTGTCTCTCAACGGTGTCGATAATTGTCCCGCTCTTGTTGTAGCACCGATAAGAGTAAACTTAGGAAGGGGGAGCCTTATGCTTCTTGCGGCAGGTCCCTTGCCTATTATTATATCAAGTGCGTAATCCTCTAAAGCCGGATAAAGTATTTCTTCAACAGACCTGTTAAGCCTGTGTATCTCGTCTATAAATAAAATATCGTTTTCGCCAAGATTGGTAAGCAACGCAGCCAAATCACCCTGTTTTTCTATTGCGGGTCCCGAAGTTATTCTTATATTAACCCCCATTTCGTTAGCGATAATAGAAGCTAATGTTGTTTTACCCAGTCCGGGAGGACCGTAAAGTAAAACGTGGTCAAGAACATCTCCTCTTTTTTTGGCAGCCTCAATATAGATTTTCAAGTTTTCTTTAGCTTTGTCTTGACCTACGTATTCGACTAATGTAGTTGGACGAAGACTTACCTCTGTAACAGAATCTTCTTCTGAATATGAGGTTGACATAATTCTGCTTTCAAATTCACTATCAAATTCTTCAGTAAACATCTAAAAAACTCCTGTTATCTCATCAAACGTTTCAATGCTTCGCGGATTATATCCTCAAGCTCCATTTTACCAACGTCAATACCTCGCAATACAGCAACAGCCTCGGATTGTTTATAACCTAAAACCATAAGTGCATTTTGTGCCTCACCGAGTTTTTCCGAATTATTAGACACAACAGTTGAAGAAACAATATCATCTTTACCGGATACGGAAACGCTCTTAGCTAATTTATCTTTTAATTCAAGAACAATTCTTGCTGCAGTTTTTGCCCCAACGTTTTGAGCTTTTGAAATAAGCTTTGTATCTCCGTTCACAACTGCCGAAACAAAGCTTTCGGGAGTAAGGGCTGACATAATATTTATCGCTGCTTTTGGTCCTACACCTGAGACGGAAATCAAAAGCTTAAATATATCACGTTCCTCAATATCATAGAAACCAAAAAGTTCAACTCCGTCTTCTCTTACAGAAAAATGCGTATAAAGCTTAACTTTCTGACCGGGATTCTTTAAATATCTTTGAGTGTTCAAGCTTACAGTCAAGCAATACCCAACCCCATTACAATCAACTATGGCGGTATTAGACTCAACAAGAACCAATTCTCCATTTATATGGTAAAACATAAATAATCTCCTTATTACTGAAATTTCGACAAAAGCGAACCGTTTGTATGGGCATGACACACGGCAATCGCAAGAGCATCTGCCGTATCGTCAAGCTTTGGTTTTTTTTCGAGATTGAGAAAGTTTACAACCATAGCAATAACTTGCTTTTTTTCCGCCCTGCCGTAACCGACTACCGCCTGTTTGACCTGCAAAGGTGTATATTCATATACTTTCAAGTTGTTATTAACCGCGCAAAGAAGCATAACGCCTCTCGCCTCCGCAACAAGTATAGCGGTTTTTTGGTTGGTATTAAAAAACAATTCTTCAATAGCCATACAATCCGGCTTATACATTTTAATTAAGGTGTCTAACTCATCATAAATAACCTTAATTCTATCCACCGAATCTGTGTGCGCAGGCGTGGTAATAGCACCGTACGCCAAAGTTCTAAACCGCATGTTTTTATATTCAATTACACCGTATCCAACTATAGCATAGCCAGGGTCAATTCCCAAAATAATCATACAAATACCTATATATATTAAAAATCATTATATTATAACATATAAAACGAATTCTGTAAAGGGATATAATGTTAATTTTATATTATGTCATATAAAGGATTGTCCAACATATAATTGTTTTGAAAGCAGTAAAGAAAGGACATCAAAAATGATTTTAGATTACGCCTTTGAAAAATGCCTCCCCATAGCTGTAGTGGATATTATCAGAGCATATAAAAACATAAACGAAATAAGAATGAGAGAAAATTGCAAACTATCTCTTACAGTGGGAAACAAAAATATTATTTGTAATTATGTAACCTCAAAAAGAGACATTGAATATTCATTTACCCAATTTTGCAAATGTTCTGTATATTCATATTTGGATAATATAATCCAAGGGTTTATTACCTTTGACGGAGGTTATAGAATAGGAGTATGCGGCAAGGCTGTTTTGGATAAAAAGGAAATAATCAACGTTTCCGAAATAAAATCATTAAATATAAGAATCCCAAGTGAAGAAATTACCATTCCCTCTGATTTTTTAGGAAACCTTCCTTATGAAAAAAGTCTTCTGATTTATTCTGCTCCAAGTGCGGGAAAAACAACACTATTAAAAAAAATAGCATCATTTTTAGGTTCTCAGCCTTACAACAAAAGAGTTGTTGTTATTGATTGCAAAAATGAAATTTATTCGGCCCCCCTCCATCAAGGCCGCTCAATTGATTTTTACACAAACTACCCAAAATCTACCGCCATAGATTTAGCGGTAAGAAATATGTCTCCACAATATATAATTTGCGATGAAATTGGCTTATACGAGGAAACAGACAGTCTTATAGAGTGCAAAAATTCGGGAGTAAGTTTAATATGTTCTGCCCACGCAAATTCAACGGACGAATTATTAAAAAAAGAAAATATAAAAAAGCTCCACAAAGCAGGGGTTTTCGGGGGATACATTGGAATAAAGCCAGTCAACAACACACGGCAATACACATACTGTCGGCAAGAGGATATTAAATGTTAAAAATACTTGGTTTAAGTTTAGTTTTAATAAACTTTGTGGGAATAGGTTTTTATTCAACACATATTCAAAAAAACGCATTAGAACAAGCCAAGGAAATGCTTGATTTTATGTACTATATTAAACAACAAATAGAGTATTTCAACACACCTTTGAGTGAAATTTACAATTCATTTGATAACACAAACCAACTATTCTCTTCTCTTATAAAAGACATCTCAGCTAACGGATGGACAATTGCTCTAAAAAACAAAAAGGAAATAATTATCCCTCAAAAATGTTTATCAATAATCAACGATTTTGGGAACATCCTTGGAAAGACAGGAAAAAAAGATCAATTAGAAAAATGCGATTATTACATAAAGGAGTTTGAGCAGGAATATGAAAATTTAAAAGAATCTACGCCGCAAAAAATAAAAACCTCATTCGCACTATGCGTTTATGTAGGTTTAATGATAATTATTCTATTTTTATGAGGTACTAAAAAAATGGACATTTCATTAATATTAAAAATATCAGGGATAGGGGTACTTGTAAGTGTCGTCTGTCAAATTCTCTCCAAATCAGGCAGAGATGACCAAGCTATGTTTGTTTCGATAGCGGGTATAATTATTGTATTAATGTTACTCATTAGAGAATTTTCGGCATTAATAAACACAATAAAGTCGCTTTTCGGATTATGATAAATCTATTTACACTTTGCGGTATCACAGTGATTTCTGTAATAATAATCATTGTTTTAAAAAATTTAAAAAGTGATTTTGCACTTCCCTTGGCACTTTTTCTTGGAGTTATATTACTGAGACAAGCATTGCTTATATTAGAAGAAAAAGGAGCAGTATTAAAAAACATATTTGAGGATAACAGTTTTTTTCAATACGGAAATGTTATACTAAAAGCTTTTGGTATTTCAATAATCATCGAACTTTTATCCGACTTTTGTAAGGAATCTGGCGAAAATTCAATAGCCACAAAAATTGAATTATTCGGAAAAATAGAGATAATAGTACTTAGTTTACCTTTAGTCGAAAAAATTCTGGAAATCGTAAGAATAATAATATTTTAAAAGAGGTTGTTTTGAAAAAAATAAGATACATATTTGTCGGATTGATATTAATTATACTTTTATCACTAAACACAATTACCGTTTTTGCTTTTTCCCCGGAAAAACTCGAAAAACAAATAGATCTAAAATCACTTATTGACACATTACCTGAATCCTCAAAAAAATATCTTCCGGAAGAGTTAAAAAATACAGATAATTTAATAAACAATGTTCAAAACGCAAACAGTAACTCTATTTTTTCAATTTTTTTTAAAATAATAAGAAATATATTTCCGCGAATAGCTAAAAAACTATCTTCGCTCATCGGGATTGTGATTATGGTCTCCATCATAAATACACTCAAAGACAGCATTGGAACACCAAGCTATTCAAAGGGATTGACGTTACTAACAACCGCTATTATCTCAATTTTTGTTTACGAATCTCTCAACGATATTTGGGTAGATGCCGAAACCTATCTCTCTTGCGTAAACACTCTTATAACAGCTTTAGTTCCTATTATGACACTATTATACACAATGGGCGGAAACGTATCGACAGCAATAGTTAATTCATCGGGGTTGGCTATACTACTTACATTTTCAAACGGTATTCTTTATTCGTGTATGCTTCCTTTGTCAAAAATTTGTTTTGGTTTAACATTAGTAGGAAATATTGGTAATATAAAAGGAATTTCCGAGGTATCTAAAACAGTAAAAAGCTTCTTTACAATCACACTCTCGGGAATAATGACCATGTTTTCAATATTTTTATTCTTTAAAACAAATTTATCTGCAAGTGCGGACAGTGCAGCGACAAGGACCATAAAGTTTGCAGGAAGTTTTATTCCGGTTGTAGGAAGTGCCCTTGGTGAGACCGTAAGAAGCCTCATGTCCGGAGTGAGCTTAATAAAAAACTCTGTAGGTTTTTTGGGAATTATCCTGATAATTGTGATAACACTGCCGGTATTTCTTAAAATATTATCCACAAAAATATGCATTGACCTATCCGCTTTGACGGCATCATTACTCGGGTGCGAAAAGGAATGTTGTTTTTTAAAAGAAGTTAGTGGAGTGATTAATTTTCTTCTTGCAATTAATTGTACGGCCTCGCTTATGTTCGTGTTTGAATTAATTGTATTTGTTATAATTTCTCCTGCCTTGGGGGCTGCCTAATGGAAAGCATAAAAAATACAGTTTACATTTTAGCTGTAATAGCAGTTAGCACAGGAGTATTAGACGTATTAAACTCAACAGAAAAATTAAGCAAATACACAAAATACATCACATCTATGGTTGTAATAATATGCATATTAACTCCTTTAAAAAATTTCGTCTCGGATTTCTCTTTCAGCTTAGAAGAATCATATATAACCGAAAACTTCACCAAAAAAGAAAGCGAAATCCAAGTTAAAGAGGCATTAATTTCAGCAATTTCATATGATTTGTCAAACAGACTATCTATTCCCGACGATGCTTTTAAAACAGAAATCGTTTTAAATTCAAACAAATCCGAAACGCTCATAGAATCAGTAACAATAACTATTACAAACCACGAATTTAACCGTTACAGCGAAAGAATAGAATATTACTTAAAAAGCAACTACGGTTGCGAAATAAGTATCATACAAAATTTTGAGGAGTAAAAAATTGATAAACATATTTGAAATTATAAAAAGAAAAAAAGGTGTACTGTTTTTAATAATAGGAATAATACTCGGTATTATTTTATTACTTGTTGACACGCAAGGAACTGCTTCTTCATTATCAACGGAAAATACAGAGCTTACTTCCGATGATTACATAAACTCACTTGAGAAAAAAACAGAAGACATGATAAACAAAATCAAAGGAGTCTCGGAGGCGAAAGTTATGATAACGCTAAAAAACAGTGGTGAACAAGTATTCGCCTTAGACAGCACAGAAACAAACAAAAAGCACGTTGTAGTGGACAATGGGTTAGTATGTATTAACGAGCTTGTTCCGGAAATAGAAGGTGTTGCTGTGGTATGCAACGGGGGAGATAACGCAATTATCAAACAGAAAGTAACCGAGCTGTTATGCTCCTTACTCGGAATATACAGCACTCATATATATATAACAGAATAGGAGGATTAGAATGTCATAATTTTTTTTAACAGTCATATAATCTATCATAACAATTCTAAATTTCACGGAGGAAAGAACATATGGAAATAAAATCCCTTTGTATCAGCCCCAAACACATTAACCAAAAACTAACCGAAACATTCAAAAAGACAAAAGAAAAAATTAAAGACAAGAAGTTATGGAAGCTCGACAAAAAGAAGGTTATGATTGCAAGCGCAGTTGTTTTGATTGGCGCGGCAGTATACCTCAACTACATATTCTTCCTTGATGAAAGTAAACCGGTAAACACATCCACCCCCGACCAAGAAAATACCGCAGTACTCAACAATTCAGAAGAAGAAATAAATTTAAACTATTTTGCACAAGCTGTAATGGACAGACAGAAAGCAAGAGATGAAGCCCTTGAAGTCCTTCAAATAGTTGTAGACAACCAAGATGCTCTTGCAGAATCCAAAGACACCGCCCTGCAGCAAATGTCTCAAATAGCCGATGATATGCAGAAAGAATCAAACATTGAATCATTAGTCGTATCAAAAGGATTTGACGAATGTGTAGCAGTAATAAGCGAAGGAAAATGCAACGTTATAGTAAAAAGTGACGGACTTCTCGCAAACCAAATATCCCAGATAAAAGAAATCGTTTATGAACAAGCATCAATTACTCCGATAAATGTAAAGATAATAGAAAAAAATTAATATTAAATAACTCCAAGCTGAAATTTTAATCAGCTTGGAGTTTGTCTTTTACATTAAATTAAAACAAGCAATACATTTAACGATGCATTGCTTGAAAATTTGTACCGGCTCCGCTTTTGCAGAGGGGTAATTATTCCAGAATATAAACACGCATATTTCTTCTGCCAAACTGGAGAAGCTCTTGAAGTGTACCTTCCATATAAACGTCAATGATCTTTCCTTTTATTGCACCGCCTGTATCTTCAGCATAACAAACGCCAATATCTTTATAGCTACCCTTTACGTATACTGTAGTTCCAAGAGGAATTACTCTCGGGTCAACCGCAATTACACCCTCTCTCGCGAGAGTACCGGTTGCAGTAATACTACCGGATCCGTCTGCCTTACCGTAGCATGTAGCTTGAACGTCAAGATAATATGAATAATAATATGTCTTGCCGTCTTTACCAACGAAAGAACCGCCAACGCCAAGCTCTACGACTTCGGTAACAGGTTCAAGCGTTGTAACTTGCTTAATTATTTCTTCGCTTTCAAAAACTCCGTTTACATATTTCTTACGGTAGGTGCTGGTTAATTTTCCGTCAACTCCTTTTGTAAGAACGTTTTTCTTTCCTTTGGGAATAGTTTGGAGTTCAATAGTTTTTGTTTCAAAACCAATCACCGAATCAACAGAAACTTCTTCATATGTAATTGAATCGATAACAACTTCCATTCCGTCATACACGGTTGTATCAAGCGGATAATTCACAATACAAGAATCATCAATTAAGATTTGTCTCTCTTCAAGAACATTTTTCAGTTCAACAGCCTCGGTCGATACAATAAGCTTATCACCGCCTCTGTTAATGATTGAAAATGTAACAGTAGGCTTAAAACCTGAGAAAACTGAATTATATGAAGAATATTCAGGGGAATTTAATACATAATCAGGAGACGCTGCCAAAACAGAGCCGTCAAAAGCAATATTAACTGCAACAACACCTGTAATGAACAAAGCCGCAAACAGTAATATGAATGCTGAATACAACAATCGCTTTCCAGTCTTATTCATTTTAATTCCCGATACGCTTGCATCCGATACTCGGTTGGAATACAGTTCGAAACTATTTAATTTTTTCTGAACTTGCATATACTCCTCCTTAAATGCTATTATACGCACACAGAAAAAGTGCGTAAAACTGCGAGAAACGCGTAGATTATAGCATAAAATCGACTTTTTGTCAACTTTTGCATGGTAAATTTTGGTAACATAGTAAATGTTAATATTAACATTTTAGTTTGTATAACATGCATAAAAGTTTGATTTGCAACTTCAAAGCTATTTTTATTCAGTTTGTTTTGTAAATTCAACTTTATAATTTCTGCATTTTGCACAAACAAAAAATGTATAAAAAATGATATTTTTTGCATAAAAAGTGAATTTCATTTTATTTTCCGCTTATTTTTCTTTCTTAAATTAAACGGAAACAACACATTACCGCATCATCATAATCTAAGAAGCGCTTCCCCTTTTAATAATTCTATTCTTTTTAATAAAAATATATTCTCAAAACAGTATTTTGGCAAACAAAAAAACTTGCAACATTTCTGTTGCAAGCAATTCTTATTTTGTTCCTGTTGAACCAAATCCCCCAACACCTCTTCCGGTGTTTGTAAGTTCATCGGTTTCGCAAAAATCTGCTTTCAAAAAAGGCGCAATCACAAGCTGAGCTATTCTTTCACCGTCAGAAACTGTTTGCTCAGTTAAACTGTGGTTATGTAATGCTACCATTACCTCTCCTCTGTAATCAGCGTCAATGACTCCCACTTTATTGGCGGGAGCTAATCCTTTTTTACTGGCAAGACCGCTCCTTGCATATATAAAGCCACCATATCCCTCGGGAATTTCCATGCTTAAATATGTATGAATAAGAACCGTTTCATTAGGTTTAATAACAACGCTTTCATCACACACAGCATATAAATCAGCTCCTGCCGAGTATTCGCTTCCATAAGTAGGAATTTTTGCTCTTTCGTTAAGTTTTTTAATATTAACCAACATTATTTTTCTCCTTAAAATTTGAATTTCACTTTACCCTCTTCAAGATAAAGTTTTGCGTCAAACGTTTTATTATTTTTTGAAATAAAGCCCGACATATTATAAGTTTCTCCGTCTTCAAGAAGCTTTTTCATATTCGAAAGAGAAATTACCCTCCCGCATATTTTTAAATTAACAGTAAACTTACAGCCATTTGTTTTATACCCGATGCACCCATACCCAAAACGAGTTCTTACAACATCATTTTTACACAAGGGACATTTACCTACTATATCACCAAAAAAACCAAAATCGTTATCGCTCTCAGGTGAAAGTACCTTTTTTTCAAAAACCTGAGCAATCTCATTTTTGGCAAGCTCGACACTTTCTTGTATTGTCATTTCATTTCTGAATACACGCTTTAATGCTTTACCGAGTTCAGAAGTCTTGTATTTATCCATACTGATGTTCATCATCGAAAGAGATTCTATCAAATACTCTCCCCCCGGCAATATGGTATATACGTCTTTTTTCAGTTCGATATAACCACTTTTACGAGCATTATCAATAATGCCGGTCCTTGTAGCTTCCGTACCAAGCTCCAGTCCTTCAAATATAGCTCTGTATTCATCTTCATCATTATCGTTCTCGATATTGCTTTTCTCCTCTTTAAAAGGATTTTTAAGATAATTATTTAAGGTTTCAATCGTATAATGCTTTGGAGGTGTGGTTTCTTTTTCGGTAGGCTTAAAGCAAATATTGACCTTATCCCCCGTCTTTAACACAGGAAGCATCTTATCTTTCTTAGTATAATCATCAAAGGCAGTCCATCCCTTATTGAGCATAACTACGCCTTTTAAAGTAAACTCTTCAAGTTCGCCGACAGATATTTTTATTTCCGACCGATTAACCACACAGTCATTAGAACAAAATACAGCAACAAAACGTCTGAATACAGCAGAATATACTTTCATTTCATCTTCAGAAAGCTTTGTTTTATCAGGGATTTTTGTTGTCGGCGTAAGAGCTGAGTGAGATTCAATTTTCTTATCATCAAATATAGTTTTCTTATCTTTAAACTCCACCGGATATCCCATTTTTTCAACCGAGTAAAGTATATTTTTAATTTTACCTTTTTCGTTTGTTGCAAGATATTCAGAATTTGTTCTTGGATATGTAACGTATCCCTCTTCATAAAGCTTTTGCAATATCGCCAAGCTTTTTTCCATAGGCATTTTATGCCTTTTCCCAAGATAATTTTGGAGCTTTGTCAATGAATATAGTTTACCGGGTGAAACAGTTTCGACTTTCTTTTTTACACCGGTTACAATCGCCCCTAAGTCGTTATATTTTTTGCATAACTCTTCTGCAAGGAAAACCTTATCTTTCGGAAATTTTTCCTTACTTACAAGTTCTATATTTTCGCCGTTTGTTTGCTCGTTGCTTATTATTGCATAATATTTATCGGGAACAAAATTTTTAATTGCCATATCCCTGTCGTAAATAGCTTTTACAATAGGAACAATAACTCTCCCAACTCTAAGCAAGGTGCCGCATTTGAGAGTGGCATAACGAGTCAAGTTAACTCCATACAACCAATCAATAAACGTTCTCGCAAATCCCTCATTCGCAAGATTATCATACTCTGACTCATCTTTCATTTCCGCAAGACCTTTCAAGATGGTTTCAGATGTTTGGTCAGGCAGCCAAAGGCGAGTAAATTTCTTTTGAGATTCAAGAGCCTTAGCTACGCAAATTCTAACTATAATTTCACCTTCGCGATCGGAGTCTCCTGCGTTAATGATGGTATCAACATCGTTTCTGTTGCATAAATATTTAATTGTGTTAAACTGTTTTTCAATCCCTAAATCATTAGATTTATCGGAATTTCGTTTCAAAATATATTTGAATTCACTCGGGAAACAAGGTAAATTATCCAAGCACCAATACTTCTTCCCTTCGGGTAACGGACTATAGTCCTCAATATCAGCAAGGGTAAACAAATGTCCAAAAGCCCAAGTTACAATATATCCATTTCCTTCGTAATATCCGTTTTTACCTGTCATTTTACCAATGGCAGAAACAATATTTCTGCCAAGACTCGGCTTTTCGGCAATTATAAGTTTCAAAATACTTACCTCTTATTTGTTTTGCGGTTTAAAAAACTGGTAATAATTACAACGAATCATACCGTTATACAATCTTCTAATCTTATCAGCACGTCTTCCGTATCTTTTTTCAAAACTTTCATCGCTTGTCAATATGTATATTTGCCAACGGTCAAGACGAGAAAAGGCTTTACCCATATCGGAATACAATTTAAAAACAGTATCTGCATCAGAAAGTCTTTCACCATAAGGGGGATTACACACAATACTCCCTCTCATACCACCGGTTTCTATATCAAGTGCGTTTTTTTCAAAACATTCGATATATTTAGACATTCCCGATTTTGCAATATTATTCTTCGCTGTTTTTAGAAGTACTGTATCTATATCACTTGCGTATGCTCTGAAAGAAGTATTATGATTTATTAACGATTTTGCTTCTTCGCGAGCTTCATCAAAAATTTTAGTGGAAACGTTTCTGAAGTTCTCCGAAACAAAAAAATTATTAACATTAGGTGCTGTGTTTGTCATAATCATTGCCGCTTCTATGGGAATAGTTGCAGAACCACAGAACGGATCCCAAAACAAAACATCTTCTCTTGGTCTTGCAATTTTAGCCATTGCAGCCGCCAAGGTTTCGCGAATAGGAGCACAGCCGGCTGCGGCTCTGTAACCTCTTTTATGAAGCGGAACACCTGACAGATCTATCATAAGGTCAGCCTTATCATTAAATATAAAAAACTCAATTTGTTTCTTTATACCGGTTTCATCAAACCAATTAATTCCGTAATTATCTTTTAAACGTTCAACAACAGCTTTTTTTACTATTTTTTGACAATCGGGAACAGAAAATAATTTGGATTTGATACAATGGCCCTTAACGGGAAATTCATCATTTTTGTCAATCCATTCTTCCCAAGGAAGCAACTTTGTACCGTCAAATAGATCGGTAAAACTAAAGGCGTTAAAACTCCCTAACTTTAGGTACAAACGCTCTGCATAACGAAAATTAATATTACATCTCGCTATTGCAGACAAATCGCCCTCAAACGTTACTCTACCGTCAATAGTTTCTATCCTTTTATAACCCAATGCATCAATTTCCTCACCCACCAGTTTTTCCAATCCAAAAAGACAGGTTGCAACAAAAGCTAATTTATTATCCATTTATTATCTCCCAAAAAATTGATTACCTAATAATTATAATATCAGTCTTAAAAAATGTCAATAACAGTCGAACCAACCGAATATATTAATTTAGCGTAGTTAAATATAGTTAAATAAAAATAAAAACCCTTGACATAGAAGTAAAATAATGTTAAAATGATAAGCAGTAAAAGGGAGTAGCTTACGCGATATATTCGCGTCTTCCGATCGTCAATACAACTCACAGAAACGGGTTCGGTCGGATAGTGCTTTTTTCAGTACTTGGCAAGACTTTTACAGCTAAAAACGCTGTGAAAGTCTTTTGTTGATTTCAAATAAAATAATATACATTAAAAGGAGAAAAAAATGAAAGCACATTTGTCCCCAATTTCCGCAGTATTTGAATATTTCAAATCCTCGGAAAAAGGTATCACTTCTGCAGAAGCTCAAAGCAGAATCGAAAAGTACGGCAAAAACAAGCTTGTTGAAGCAAAAAGAGAAACAATTATCCAGCGTTTTCTCAAACAACTTGCAGACCCAATGATCATAATTCTTTTAGTTGCAGCAGCAATTTCTGCAGTTACGGCAGCTATTGAAGGCGAAGCTCCAACAGACGTATTTATCATTCTCTTTGTTGTTATTCTTAACTCTGTTTTGGGTGTAATTCAGGAAAGCAAGGCTGAAAAAGCTATTGACGCGCTAAAAGAAATGACTGCTGCTACCTCGAAGGTACTTAGAGACGGTCAACTCGTCCACGTAAAGAGCGAAGATTTGGTTGTCGGCGACGTAATTATTCTTGAAGCAGGTGATGCGGTTCCTGCAGATGCAAGACTTATTGAGTGTGCATCAATTAAAGCAGAAGAAGCTGCATTGACAGGTGAATCTGTTCCCGTAAACAAAAATATAGAAGTTCTTGAAAGCAAGGGCAATGACGAAGACGTCCCCCTCGGAGATCGCAAGAACATGGTCTATATGGGTTCAACTATTGTTTACGGCAGAGGCACTGCGATAGTTGTAGCAACAGGTATGGATACAGAAATGGGTAAGATTGCAGATGCACTTGCTCAAGCACAGAATGAACAAACGCCCCTTCAAATTAAACTTTCACAGCTCAGTAAGATTCTCACGTATCTTGTAATTGCCATTTGTGTATTTATTTTTGCATTTACAGTAATCAGAAATGGCGACTGGTCAGGCAAAGTTCTTCTTGACACATTTATGATAGCAATAAGCCTTGCAGTTGCGGCAATTCCCGAAGGACTTGCAACAGTTGTAACTATTGTTCTTTCAATCGGTGTTACCAAGATGAGCAAAAGAAGTGCAGTTATCAGACGCTTAACTGCTGTTGAAACACTTGGTTGTACACAGATTATATGCTCTGACAAAACAGGAACGTTGACACAGAACAAAATGACTGTTACAGAGCACTTTGCAGACGACAAAAATTTACTTGCAACAGCTATGGCACTTTGTTCAGACGCAGAACTCGACAATGAAAACAAAGCCACAGGCGAACCTACCGAATGTGCTCTTGTTAACTTTGCTTACGAATGCGGTCTCCACAAAAACGATCTCAAGAATGCAGCCCCTCGTATCGGCGAAGCTCCTTTTGATTCAGGCAGAAAGATGATGTCCACCGTACATCAAGCAGAGAATAAGATAATTCAATACACCAAGGGTGCTCCCGATGAAATTTTAAAATGTTGCACAAAGTATATATCCGGCGGTGCAGCTCTTCCCCTTACAGATGAAGTTCGAGCAAAGATAATGCAGGAGAACAAAAACAAAGCTGACAGAGCACTTCGTGTACTTGCAGCGGCATATAAGAATTACGAAACAGTTCCCACCGCCTACGCCCCCGAAGTATTGGAAAATAACCTCACCTTTATCGGTCTCGTTGGTATGATTGACCCTGTTCGTCCCGAAGTAAAGTTGGCTATCGAACAGTGTAAATCCGCTTCTATTCGTCCTATAATGATTACAGGCGACCACAAAGATACTGCAATTGCAATTGCAAAAGAGCTTGGTATAATTGAAGATGCTTCTCAAGCGATTACAGGTGCAGAACTCAACAAAATAAGCGACGAAGAATTTTTGAATACTATTCAGAACTACTCTGTTTATGCAAGAGTACAGCCCGAACACAAGACGAGAATAGTTAAAACTTGGAAAGAGCTTGGTATGGTTACCGCTATGACGGGAGACGGCGTAAACGATGCCCCTTCAATAAAGAGTGCAGATATTGGTATCGGGATGGGTATCACAGGTACAGACGTAACCAAAAACGTTGCAGATATGATTCTTGCAGATGACAACTTTGCTACAATAGTTTCGGCAGTTGAAGAGGGCCGAAGAATATACGATAATATTCGTAAAGCAATTCAGTTCCTTCTCTCCTCAAACCTAAGTGAAGTATTCTCCATATTCACAGCAACACTTCTTGGTTTTACAATTCTTAAACCTATTCACATTCTCTGGATAAACCTTATTACAGACAGTTTGCCCGCTCTTGCTCTCGGTATGGAACAGAGCGAAAAGAATATAATGGAAAGAAAGCCACGTGATTCAAAAGACGGCATTTTTGCAGGCGGTCTTGGAATAGACCTTCTCTATCAGGGCGTACTTGTATCTGCTCTTACCATTATCGCTTATTTCGTAGGGCATTTTATGGAAAGCGGTGTATGGGAAATAGCACAAAGCCCCGACGGTATCACAATGGCATTCCTTACGATGAGCATGTCTGAAATATTCCACTCAATGAATATGCGTTCGCAGCGTAACTCTATTTTCACGATGAACACCCACAACTTCTTCCTCTGGGGAGCGATGATTCTTGCATTAGTTCTTACGACTTGCGTTATAGAAATACCATTCCTTGCAACAATATTCGAATTCGAAAAAATAAGCTTGGCAGAATACTTTGTAGCACTCGGTATAGCGTTTGCAATCATACCGATTGTTGAAATTGTCAAGTTCATTCAAAGAGCAATTGCAAAAAAGAACTAATATTTAATAAATAAAAACATCGAAAGAAATTCAATATCTCTTTCGATGTTTTATTTATGCAAAAAATTAAGTTTTAGAAAAATGCATCAAAAAACTGTGAGGCACAAGCTTTGCAAGAACTCTGTAGAACTTATAAAAAGCCCCCGGAGTATATACAGCTCTTCCCTTTTCGGCTGCAATAAGCGAGTTTTTTGCAACCTTAACGGGATTACTGTATGGAAGTATATCAAATGTTTTAGAATTACCATTTATACCTGCAACACTCAAAAATTCCGTATCCATAGGTCCCGGACAAACTGCCAAAATATTTATGCCTTTCTTCTTATTTTCAAACCTGACTGCTTTTGAAAAGCTTTTTACATAAGCTTTAGTTGAGCTATACACCGTCATTCTCGGATTAGGGCAAAAAGAAGCAATAGAACATACGTTTACCAAAAAGCTTCCCGCCTTCATAAACCTAAGAACAATTGCTGTAAGTGCTGTCAACGCCCTACAATTCAAGTCAACCATACCTGACTGTTTTATGTAGTCAACGTCGCTTACATCGCCCAGCACGCCGTATCCGGCATTGTTAACAAAAACTTTGATATTTGCATCAGCTTTAATTAAAAGTTGATTAAGCTTTTCGTAACTTTCATACTCTGTCAAATCAAGTTCAATAGGAATTATATTTTTATCGGGATAACCATTCGCAATTTTTTCCAGCCTCTCTTTACGTCTTGCGACTATCCAAATCTGTTGAATATCGTTATATCTTTCGCAAATGTTTTTAAGATATTCAATACCAAGCCCCGATGAAGCCCCGGTTATAACGGCAATATTCATATGCTCCTCCAACTGTTTTTAGTAATTATACTCTTAAATCCGGAAGAAGTCAACAAATATTATATTTTATCTATCTTTATTTATTTGAAACATACACATTGTTATTACACCAATCAAGCCACCAAGTAACAAACCTATAAAGAAGCCAACCATAATATACACCTCTCTTTTAGTATATTATTTCCCAAAAAATAAGTGAAAATTCAAAAAACTGCTGAAAAATCAGCAGTTTTTTATTTTATTCATTAATATGTTCCATACCTTGACTTAATATAGTACGAACGTGAGCATCAGCCAACGAGTAAAAAACAGATTTACCATCTCGTTTGCTTTTGATAAGCTTTGTTCTTTTAAGAATATTAAGTTGGTGAGAGATAGCAGAAGAAGTCATATTCAAGGTAGCCGCAAGATCACATACACAAACCTCAGCCTCGGCAAGAACAAACAAAATTCGAATTCTTGTTGAGTCGCCAAAAACCTTAAAAAGCTCTGCCAAATCGTACATTTTCTCTTCTTCGGGAAGTTTTGATTTCACTACAGATAATATTTCTTCGTGAATTTCTGTTTCATCACATTTTTCAAACTTGTGTTTAAAATTCATTAAATCACCTAAAAATAATTATTTTAAGAAACCACCGATAATCTGTTCTTCAGCTTCAGCTTCGGTTAATCCTAAAGACATAAGCTTTATAAGCTGTTCGCCTGCAATCTTACCTATTGCAGCCTCATGAACGAGCATAGCATCAATCGAATTAGCTTCAAGTGCGGGAACCGCAACAACCTTAGCGTTATCCATAATAATCGCATCACACTCTGTATGACCGTTACAAGCACAATTACCGATTATCTTTGAATCAAATTTTTGATATGATTCATCTTTAGCAACAGAGCGGGAAACTATATCAACAGCAGAACCGTCACCATCGAGTTCAGTTACGTAATCACTGATTGCAGTTTGATTTCCGTGAGTCATAAGTCTTTCTCTTACAATCAACTTTGCCCCTGTTTTTAGTTGTGCGGTTGTTTTACGAATAGTTGAATCAACGCCTTTAATTTGAACCATTTCCATTTCAACGCTGCTGTTTTCGTCAATGTAAACTTCAGTTCCCGGATTCATAATTCTCTTACCGTTTCCGTCGCCCTCACCATAGTGTTTTTCAACATATTTAATTTTAGAATTCTTACCAACAAAGAATCTGTGCAACCCGTTATGTTTAGAGTCAAAATCCCCACTATTATGAATTCCGCATCCCGCAACAATAACAACATCGCAGTCATCACCAACGTAAAAGTCATTGTAAACCGTTTCATCAATACCGGATTTACTTATAACGACAGGTATATGAACGCTCTCATTTCTTGTTCCTGATTTAATGCGAATATCTATACCATTTTCTTCTTTTTTTGTTACTATATCAATATTAGCGGTGGTATTTCTTTTGGCAGTCGCCCCGTTTTCGCGTATATTGTATGCACCACTGGGAATTTCGTGAAGGTCAGCAACCTCTGACAAAAGCCTTTCTTGAATCTTATCTTTCATCAATTTTTACCTCCATCCGTAAATTTCACACACAATCCGCGAGTAGCGGTTTGTGCCAAAAGTTCAGGCAAAACATCTTCTTTTTTACCGTGTGTCTTAATTTTTCCATCAGCAATAAGAACTATTTCATCGGCAATATTCAGTATTCTTTCTTGGTGAGAAATAATAAGAATAGAACCTTTTATATTGCTTTGCATCTGCTCAAAAATTTTTATAAGATTTTGGAAACTCCAAAGGTCAATCCCCGCTTCGGGTTCATCAAACACCGAAAGTTTTGTGCCTCTTGCAAGAACAGTAGCAATTTCAATTCTCTTAAGTTCTCCACCCGAAAGGCTACTGTTTATCTCACGATTAATATAATCCTTTGCACAAAGCCCTACAGCCGAAAGATATTCGCAGGCTTGAGAAACCGTAAGAGGCTTCTTTGCGGCAATACGCAAAAGGTCAAAAACATATATCCCCTTAAATCTGACAGGCTGCTGAAAAGCAAAGCTAACCCCGAGATTTGCCCTCTCGGTTATGCTCATATTTGTTATATCAACGCCATCAAAAATTATCTGACCTGACGTAGGCTTTTCAATACCCATTATCAATTTAGCAAGTGTAGATTTGCCGCCCCCGTTCGGACCGGTAATAACAACAAATTTATTATCTTCTATGGTAAAACTAACGTCTTTAATTATAGCTTTTTCTTCAGATTCAGTTTGTACCTCAAAAGAAACGTTTTTTAATTCTAACATACTTCCTCCGTTTTTTATGTACATATAGTCCTTTATAACTTCAAAGCTCTTACGGAATTCAAAACTGCAATCACCATTACACCAACATCGGAAAAAATAGCAAGCCACATATTTGTCAACCCGAAAGCTCCGAGTAATAGGAATAAAAATTTTATACCAATTGCAAAATATATATTTTGATATACAATCTTCATACACTTCTTTGCAATATAAATAGCTTTTAATAATTTAGCGGGATCGTCGTCCATTATAACAACGTCAGCCGCTTCTATAGCCGCATCAGAGCCTAAAGCACCCATAGCGACACCAACATCTGCTCTCGCCAACACCGGAGCATCGTTTATACCGTCTCCGACGAAAATCAAACTTTTATTTTTATTTTTATTTTCTATCAAAGATTCAACAACAGAAACTTTATCTTCAGGCAAAAGCTCTGTAAATACATTATCAATTCCAAGGTGTTTAGCAACAGCTTCACCGATATTTTTTCTGTCTCCGGTAAGCATTACACAAGTATCGACTCCAATTACTTTCAATAAATCAATTGATTTTTTTGCATTATCTTTTATTATATCTGAAATCAGAATATAACCAGCAAATTCAGCCCCGACAGCAATATAAATTGCAGTACCAACCTTTTCACACTCATCAAAAATAATGTTATTCGATTTCATTAGTTTAGTATTTCCGACTAACACATCGAAATTGTCGATTTTTGCAGAAACTCCGCAACCACTTATCTCAGTAAAACACGAAACTCTCGATTTGTCAAGAGGTTTATTGTATGATTTTTTTAAACTTTCACTTATAGGGTGATTTGAAAAAGTTTCAGCCAACACAGCATACGCTAAAAGAGTATCATTATCATACTTTTCCGAGTAAATTTCAACAACATCAAAAACACCTTTTGTAAGTGTTCCCGTCTTGTCAAAAACAGCAATTTCGGCATTTGACAAGGCCTCGAGATAATTAGCACCTTTCACAAGAATACCACATTTCCCCGCACCGCCGATACTCGCAAAAAAAGTTAACGGAATACTTACCACAAGAGCGCATGGACAGCTTATAACAAGAAAAGTAAGAGCCCGGTATATCCAATCGGCAAATGTATTATTGCCATTATAAATGAATATTAACAAAGGAACAAGGAACGCCAACAATAAAGCAGAAAAACAGACTGTAGGTGTATATATATGTGCAAACTTTGATATAAATTTTTCTGCTTTTGCTTTTTTAGAACTTGCATTTTCAACAAGCTCAAGAATTTTAGACGCTGTTGATTCATCAAACACTTTTTCAACCTTTAATTTAAGCAAACCCTTGAGGTTGACCGAACCGCTCAAAGCATTATCACCAACACTAACTCTTTTAGGTACACTCTCTCCTGTTAAAGCAACAGTATCAATAAATGAAGAGCCTTCAACTATAACACTGTCAACAGGAATCAGCTCCCCGGGCTTTACATAGAAAATATCACCAACAGCTAACTCGCCGGGATAAACTTTCACAAACTCACCATTTTCACCCATTATATTAGCATAGTCGGGCCTAATCTCCATTAATTTGGCAATATTTTTTCTTGATTTTCCCACAGCATAGCTTTGAAACAGCTCGCCGAGCTGGTAAAACAATATAACAAACACAGCCTCGGTATATTCACCAAGCGCAAAAGCTCCCACAGTAGCAATCGCCATCAAAAAATTCTCGTCAAATGGTTGTTTATTTATAATTCCAATAACTGCATCTTTAAGTATATCATAACCTACTACAAAATATGGAATAAGATATATACAAAACAACATATAGTCAGAAATTGGCAGAACCAATGCAAATATACAAAAAGCAAATCCAAAAAATATTCTTGCAAGCATTCGTTTTTGTTTAGCGGTCATAATGTCCCCCCATTAACTAAAAATATATCTCACAGTCTCGATCAACTTTTTTACATTCTTTTAAACACAGCTCCATAACGTCTTCAACAGAAGCCTCCTCTTCAAACTCTACCTCCAACTTCAACGCCATAAAATTAATAGATGCTTGTTTCACACCACGAATTTTATTAATTGCGCGTTCCATTTTGTTTGCACAATTAGCACAATCCACTTCAATTCTAAATTTTTTTCTCATAAAATTACCGTTCTCCTCTCAACAAACAAACAATTGAACAATCATTCAATATTACCGCATAGAAATCGGCTTTTTGCTTTTTAGACAAAAAACCTTAATTTCTTTAAAATTATACATCATTCAACGCATTTTGTCAATACTTTCAATCAAGAGTCAATAATAATATTTTTCTTTGGTTTATAAAGGAAATAGTATATTGAAATAACACACATACAGACAAACCACCCTGCAGGATAACTAAAGCCTATCGGTAGAATTTCATTAGAAATATAGTTTGATACAACATACAAATAAAGCTGTCTGAATCCAACAAAAGAAGAAAGCATAATTATCATAGGAGCAGTACTATTCCCCATTCCCCTTAAAGAAGCGGCAAATATTTGATTAACACAAGTAAAGATATAGAAAGGAGATAACCAAACCAAAAGCATACTGCCATAACGAACCACTTCACTGTCGCTATTAAATATTTTAACCAAATACGGAGAAAACAACATGGTCAACACAATTAAAACACAGTTAACTCCAAGTGAAACAAACAAAGCGTTAAATGTTCCTTTTTTTGCTCTCTTGTAGTTACCAACACCTACGTTTTGACCTACAAAAGTTGTAACAGACAAGGCTATTGACTGCACAGGCAGGAACATAAACATATCAATCTTGGAATAAGAAGTCCAACCGCCTAAAATGTGAGTAATGTTTCCGTTTACATTGGCGATATAAGACTGGACAAAAACATTTGAAAACGCCGTTATAGCCATCTGAATACCTGCGGGAAAACCTATGTAAATTATTTTCTCAAGCATCTTCCTATCCAATTTAATATCCTTGAAAATAAGTTTGATGCAAGATTCATTTTTCAAAAGAGTTAAAACGGCTAAAATTGCAGAAATCCATTGAGCTATTACAGTAGCAAGGGCTACCCCATCTGCTGTCATACCGAGACAAAAGACGAATAAAACGTCTAAAATTATGTTTACAATAGATGAAACAACAAGAAAATAAAAAGGTCTTTTTGAATCACCGACAGCTCTCAAAATACCCGATGCCATATTATATAACATCAGCCCCATAATCCCCGAAAAATAAATCCTAAGATAAATAGATGCCTGGGGGTAAATTTCTCCATCAGCTCCATGAAGCATCAACTTTAGCAAGGCGGGAGTAAAAATTACACCGATTACAGTACAGATAATTCCCATTACAAAAGTTGCTGCAATTGCTGTATGAACGGCATCATGTACTTTCTTTTCTTCTTTAGCACCGTAAAACTGAGATACAACAACCGTAGTACCGCTTGATAAGCCAACAAAGAAACCAATAAGGATATTAATTATGGGACCGACGCTGCCCACGGCAGCATAAGCACCATTATGTCCCGATTGACCAATAACCCATGTATCAACCATATTGTAGAGTTGCTGAAAAAGATTACCTATCAATAACGGAAATGCAAACAACAGTATACATTTCAGAATACTGCCTTGAGTCATATCAACGTCATGTCTTTTGTGAAAAATATTCTTTTTTGAAAGTGTCATTTTATACCTACTTAAACTATTGCTATATTAAACTATTTTTTTCTTTGGGAGTAATAACAGTATAGCCGAAACAAAGCTCGCTCCAACCGCTATACCAAAAGCTACTTTTAATGTTGTTATCCCATAGTATCTGAAATTCTCCCAATCATTAATAGCCGCATTATACATTGCATTATAAAGCGAACCACCGGGAACAAGCGGAACTATCGCGGGAATGTAAATAACTGTTGTCGGTGCTTTCAAAACACGTGCAAAAATTTCGGAATAGATTTGACAAAAGGCTGCTGCAGCAATAGTTGCCAAAAATACACCTATTTTTAAATGTTCAAATAATAAGTATACAGCCCATCCCAGCATACCTCCGAGAATGGACGGAAAAAGAGTTTTCTTTCCTGCATTAAAAATCAACGCAAACCCCAAAGAACCTACCAAAACAGCTATAAGTTGAATAACTATATCCAAAAAAATCAACCTCCCAACAAAAGTGCTATAGGAATCATAAATCCGCCCGCAAGAGCACAGGTCCACACCAAACACTCGGCTAATTTTACAACAGCAGAAAGCGTATCCCCAATCAATACGTTCTTTACAGCACTCGTCAAAGCGATTCCGGGCACGAGAACCATTATATCACCAATAATAATTTTATCGGGATTTAAACCCGGAATATATTTTGATGTCAAACAAATACCAAAACCTATTATAAGTGAAGTTATAAAGTAATAAAAGACCTTATTAGGAATTTTTGGGGATAATATATCTGACAAAAAGCATATAGCTAAGGCAAACACACCTGAAACCAAAGCATCAAACAAATGTCCCCCAAAGAAAATAACAAACCCTGCAGCCGCAAGAATCGAGCCTAAATAAATATAAAGAGTGTGAATAGAATCGCTGTTTATACTATCTATTTCTTTTTTCAAGTCTTCTCGTGTTAAAGCTTCTTTACTGCATCTTCGGCTTAATGAATTCAATTTTTCAATTTTCACAAAATTAGTTTGACCGCCTGCAACCACTCTGCGCTCTTGGGTTAAAACAACGTCGCCCGGAAACAAAACGGTTACAAAAATAACCGAAGTTAATGCAAATGCGTCAACCTTAAGAGCTCCATAAGTTTTAGCCATTCGGGTAATAGTATCCTCTACCCTACCAATTTCCGCACCTGCATAAACCAACGCCTCTCCAACATCAAGTATAAGTGCAAGTATATTTGCATAAACTTTTGTATTTTCTTCCAAAAAGCTCACCCTTTATTCTATATTATTCCGGACTGTAAGATATGAAGAAATAGCATAAACAATTTGACCGTTATATTCCAGCTTTGACCACCCTGTTGCCAAATTAATACCTATTCTTTTAATATATTCGCCGTTTTTCAGTGTATATACTATTTCCGAACCGCTCGTTGTAGGCGAAGTTCTCAAATTTGTTTCTATCTTAGCAGTAACCGTATCATTCACCGAATCAAAATAATACTGTTCAGCATTTTCCGATTCATTTTCAGAGACACTACCCTCAGCCAAAAGATAACTCGAAACAGCGTAAACAGTCTTTCCGTTGTAAACAAGTCTCGACCAGCCTTGGTCGCTAATTCCCGTTCTCTGAAGATATTCACCGTTTTCCAATTCACCTACAATACCTATCTCACCTGTAGACGGATACTCTCTCAAGTTAACAAGTATTTTTGCAGTAACGTTATCATTATGGTTATAGAAACGAACTCCATGCACCATTTCATCTACTTGCGGAATGTCATTTGAGGGAATATCAGTTGGTGCTTTATTGGGATTTCTCGGTTCGGCCCTTTCGCAAACAAAATAACAAACAACCAAATCAACGTCTGTATTTATTCCCTCAACAGTTCCTGTATTTGTAAATTGCCATGCATCGCAACGCCCTGTATATGTAGGTTTATCTTTGTATGGATACCTAACATTAGTATACATTGCAACCCAAACTTTATGATAAAGTTCAATCAATTTTGTATTCCAGCATTCTTCGGAAGAAAGGTCGTTTCTTGAACCGTAATGCATCGTATCGTATCCGTATTCCGCAATCTTATCAAGAAAAGCGAGAGCATTATCTGTTCTCTGCTCGGCAGTAAGATTAAACATACGACTGCCGGGCTCTGTAAACCCCTCACAATCGTATACAACAGGGTATGATATTCTGTAACCTTCTATGTAATCCAAAACCCATTCCGCTTCTTCGACTGCCTCTTCTTGAGAAACTGCGGTGGAAAAGAAATAAACACCAATAAGTACACCGTTTGCCTCTGCTTGAAGCAGGTTGTAAGCGGCACATTCATCTTCGTATATCTGTCCATTTCCGCCTCTGTAGCCCACTCTTATAAAAGCGAAATGTATACCGCTTTCTTTCACCCTTTTCCAGTCAATTTGCCCTTGCCATTTTGATACGTCAATACCGTTACTTCTTTTTTCAAAAGGCACGTAAGGCTCTTCTTGTTTAGGTGATTCAATAACAGTATTTTCAGTCTCTGTCTGCAAAGGAATTTCCTCAGACGGTTCTCCCCCTGTCATAACACTTTTATATGCAGAAAAAACACATACACCAATGATTAATCCAATTATAACCGCCAACATTATGGCAAAAACAATTAAATACACCTTATTATTTTTTATAAACTCAACAAACTTATTCATTTTACCTCTTTTTGCTATGTAAATCAACATTATTTTACGAATTTCTACAGATTTAATTATATAACATCGAAATCCAATATGCAAGTACTAATACAAAATTCCAAAAAATAAAAAGCTCCGTCCAAACAAGACGAAGCTTTAGATGAAATCACTTCAACATACTGCTATTATTAAGAACAAGTGTGCTGTAAACAAACAATACATCTTTATTCTCAAAATCAATATAGTTTTTCAAGACAATAGATGCAATATAGCGAATATCAACAACCGTTATACTCTTATACCCTGAAGCAAGTAATGGAACAAGACTGCTTCCGAATGAATCACGGAAGACAACAAGTTCTTTTTCCGTTTTGGCATTTGGGTTTTCAATAGTAATCAACGAAAGTGAACCCGAAAGGAATGTTTCGTAAGCATCTTTACCATATGCTTTTTCCAAATCGTACATAGACATTTTGTGTCCGTTTTCCATATTAGTTACAATACAAGAATCAATAACATCACTGGTAAGATATTTTAATGTATCTTTTTCCACCGGGAGAGCTGCTTGACCGTAATATACACCCTCAAACTCTCTGTCAAGAGTATTGATTTTATAATTCTTGTCAAGGGTTACTCCCATTTTATCAGCCAATCTATCAGCCACGTCCGTTATCATCTCTTGTTTCCAATGTGTATCCGTAAGATAATAATCTTCCACCGATAACAAATCTCTTATGTCAATAAATTCAGCAAAACCGGTGTTTTCCTTCATAATATCAAAGAATTTATCGTAATCCATCGAAAGATGACCACTCTGTTCGGCAATAAAAGCATTTTTATCAGGTATAACGGAAACAAAAGCTTTACCGCCGTTACCTTTAAAGTAATTTTCATACAAATACTTAAATTTATTTGACGCCAAAACAAGCTGGTCTTCCTTAAGAGGATACTCGTGTTTTCCCACCATTCCGTCTGATGTTATAAAGACGTTGTTATTGTCAAGATGATTAAAAACATACTTTGCAGTAAAGGCCTTGATTGTTCTGAATGTGTCTCTTACCGGAAATTGGTCAAGCGTATAATCTTCAAAACCCGACATAAATTTACCGCTAAAAATAGTATTAATACTAATTTCGGGGAGCTTATCAAGCTCTCGTCTTTCAGTAGAACTATAATCCGTTTCGGGTTTAAACCAAGCAAATAACGCCAAAGCAAACAGTATAACAGCCAATAGGACTGTTTGAACAACATTTCTCATTTTATTACTCATAACACAGCCCCCTTAGAATCTGAAATACAAGAACGGATTAAAGGAACCGTCGACAAGAAATGCCGTCATAACAACCAAAAGGGACGCCAATACGACAGGTTCCGCAACGTTAAGAATCTTGTTGCCGACTTCAGTTCGGTTGATTTTGTTAACAATAATCTTCATAAGCGGAGTTGCACCAATGAAAGCAAGAACAAAAATCAAAGCATAACTACGCAAATAATAAAGTGTGTCCACTGTTACTAAGGGAAGATTTCCCGCACCAAACAGCGAAATTATATCTACCCACGCCTGATACATAGTCGGAGCGTTAAATATTATAAAGCTTATCATAACAACAAACAAAACGTAGATTCGAGAAATAATATTGTGCTTTTTTAGAAATTCCAAAAGCCAAAGCTTTTCTATAACAAGCAACACACCAAACATTAATCCCCAAACAATAAAGTTCCACGCTGCCCCGTGCCAAAATCCCGTTGCAAGCCAAACAACAAATATATTAAAAAACCATCTTACCTTTCCGACTCTGTTTCCACCAAGAGGAATATATAGATAGTCTCTGAACCAAGAGCCGAGTGACATATGCCAACGACGCCAGAATTCTGTTACACTCTTTGATATATAGGGGTAATTAAAGTTTTCAAGGAAATCAAAACCAAAAATATGCCCCAAGCCGATAGCCATATCACTATAACCCGAAAAGTCAAAATAAATATGGAGCGAGAAAGCAATACCGTAGATCCAAGCAAACAAAACGGAAGGACCCGCAGTTTCTCTGAAAATATCACAAAGCTCCCCCAAAGCGTTTGCGATAAGGATTTTCTTGCTAAGGCCAAGAATGAAACGTCTTATTCCGAGAGAAATCTTATCAACAGTATGCTTTCTTTCTCGAAGCTGAACTTCAATATCAACGTATCTTACGATAGGACCGGCGATAAGCTGAGGAAACATCGTAATATATGCCGCTAAGTTAATAATATTTCTCTGAGCCTTGGTCTCCTTTCTGTAAACGTCAATAACATAACTAACAATTTGGAAAGTATAGAAACTTATACCTATTGGAAGAGCTATTCTCAAAATAGGAAGAGATAAACCTGTTACCGCATTGAAGTTTTCAATAAAAAAATCCGCATATTTGTAATAGCCGAGAAAACCTAACCCTATTACAACTCCCGCAATCATTGATATTTTAGAGTAAACGGTTCCCTCGAATTTTTCAATCAAAAGCCCGCTTACATATCCAACCAATATCGAAATGACCATCAAGAATACGTATTTAGGTTCACCCCAGCCATAAAAAACAAGGCTGGAAATTAACAGAACCGCGTTTTTTAAGCACCGGGGTGAAATAAAGTACAGTATTAGCACACAAGGGAGAAAGTAATAGAGAAACGGTATGCTTGAAAATAACATAATGTTCTCCTAAGTGTGTGTATTTTTTTAACCTTTAAATATTAGCCAATAGCTTCTACTTCAACAACTGCAAAATCATACTGAGCAGTAAGTTTGCCCTTAAATGTTTCAATGATTTCGCCGTTTCCGAAAGCAACAACTACGTAGTCATCTGTAACTTTAGCTGTGAGGAGTTTTTCGGGGAAACCGCACATCCACTGGTTACCCTGAATTGCAGACTTCATAGATGTAATAAATGCATCAGCAGAAGAACCTTCTTTAATGCTGTAAGCAGCGCCCGTAAATGTGTTAGCGTTCATTGCGTGCATAAGAGATGCTGCGCCATCAACCAATGCCAAAGCATCTTCGGGGCAAACGAGCTGAGCAGTTGCATTTTCTTTGTTAGAAATGTTGAATGCGCCGGGAGCGTTGTCAACGGGAGTTTCAAAATCTCCGCCCATAGCAAAGAATTTTTCTGTTTCAGCATCATAAGTAGCCCAAATTGCATTAAGAATGTCAACGGGAGCTTCTACGCCCTCGAGTTTGTTTTCAACATCATTTGAACCATCGTTGTTTTCAGCCTTTTTGCCGCAAGCAGCAAATGCGAAGATCATAAGACCTGCAAGAATAAGTGCGAGTAATTTTTTCATAGTTTTTCTCCTTAAGATTAATATATATTTTTTATTTTTTTACTTTATTTATTACAACTTGTTCATCTTGAAACGAGTATGAAATTTCGTACAGTTCGCCATTTAGTTTAATATAAGACGGTGAATCGGAAACTTTCCATTGAATTTCAAGTTTATTGTTGACATTTTTTAGTTCTGTCAAACATATAGCTTCATCAGCGCCCTCAGGATAATAATAGAAAGTGTTATCTGTTGATGAAACGTCCATCTTTCCATCACACTCAACTACAAGTAAAACCGACTCTACACCTCTCGGGTAATTGTTAGCAGGTGAAATCGGAGTAATAGTAACAGGTGAGTTTAGGTTATTAAACCAAAACACAAAGAAAAAACCGATAAGCAAACAAGCCGCAAGTGAAGATATTGTTTTAATACTAAAATATTTTTTAGCACTCGAGGTTTTAGAAGCTGATAATACCTTTTCTTTTAATTCAACTGGAGCCTTAATCATCCGATAATTATTTATATCGGTCTGCCTAAACATAAAACTCCTCCTTCTTATGTTTATCTTTAATGAAATCTCTGGCTCTTGCCAATCTCATTTTAACTGCCGAAACAGAAAGTTTAAGAATCATAGCTGTTTCCTCAACCGAAAAACCTTCAAGATAATGCAAAACCAAAACAGTTTTAAATTTTTCAGGCAGCCCATCGAGCATCTCCTTAATATTTGGAGAAAGATGCGATTCTTCGTCAGCAACATCATACACTTCATCGAGAGGTGTGTATTCCCTGACTTGATTTTTTCTTGTCAAGTCGTGGCACCTGTTAATCACAAGACGGATAAACCATGCCTTTTGATGTTCTTTATCAGTAAACGTTTTATCTATAGAAACAAATTTAAGAAAAACATCTTGAACGGCATCCATAGCATCGTGTGGGTTTTGAGAATGAGTAAGAGCAATTCGATACAGTAAATCAGCGTATTCGTCGTAAAGCTTTTCCAAGTAATTATCGGACTTTAACACCATTACTGTATCTCCTTTCATAAGTAAAACGTTTCAAAAAAGAAAAAGGTCACAAAAAATAAAAAATTTTTTTAATAATTTCTACTACATATAAAACTATAAATTGAATCATTCGTTACTTTTATTAAATAACCAACAATAGTTTGGCATATCTTTTATCAACGCCTCTGATACAACTTAGTTTTGCTAAGGTGCATATCGTATATAATTTCAGTCGCAAAACCAAGTTTTGTAACAACATTCTCCCTGTTCTGCGGATAACAGTACAATGAATCGTTCTCCGTTGAAATATCAACGCAATCCAAGGGCTTCAAATAACAATAATCATATTCAATATGTAAACTGTTTGTCTGCAAAGGAGTTCTGTGAATACGATACTTTTCGCCGTTATGGATTCCCTCAACAACAAAACCGTTTTCGGCATCATGTGTTAATTTACCAAAGCCAACGTATGTAAAATTAAACGCACGCGGCATAGAATAAATTTCCACCTCATCGGAGAAAGAATATTCCCCTTTTTCGATTTGAGTTTTGACCTGTTCACGCTCCCAATTAAACCAATCGGGAATGTGTGTAAATTCAGTTTCTCCCTCAAGTGCCGTTAACGTACCGTCTTCGTTTTGTCTCCAACGTTTACCGCACTCGGTACAGAAAATTTCACATCCACTGGAAGCCATTTTAGACTCTGTCAAGCAATGAGGACACTGATACAAAATCTTATGCAAACCTTCAGCTCTGTAAGGTTCTGTAACCTTAATACCGTTTTCAAGCTGATAGTTATAATCGTTGTATTCGAGCCCTTTTCTTATAGCTGCATTAATTTCTTCAACTGACATAGTCTTAACCTGCTCTGCTGTTAATAGTTGAGTCATAGTTGTATAAAGAGGGACTTTACGTTTCTTTCTGAAATTCCAGAAAGGTGAATGCAAGTAGTTTCCGTGATGAACAATAGTTACGACAGGAACTTTATTCATTTTTACAAGGGAACCTACAGAATCGGGAATATAGGAAGTTATACCGCAAGGTGAATAACGAGCCTCGGGATACATACACAAAATATCCCCTCTTTTTATAACCTTTCTTATAGAACGAATAAGATGCATATCCATAGTGAACTTACGAGTACAGATAGCACCGATAAGCTCCATAAGCCAAGGTCTTCTGTAATAACCGTCGATATTTACAACGTTATTAACCCTATTTGGAGTCGTACACAGTGCAGCAAGTTCAAAATCTATGAAATACATATGATTGCTAAGCAATATATAAGGCGGTTTAAGACCTTCCATATTTATCTTTTCGATTTTATATTTCTTACCGATAAGCATAATTTTACTTAAAAACCAAATCAACCAAACTATAAAGATAGGCTGTCTTATGGGATATTTAGCCGTATTATATCTTTTTTTATTTTTGTAATTAATATCAATATTCATAAAATCAAACACCTCGCTTAGTAATTATAACAGACTCAAGAAACAAATGCAATAAATAATTGTTTTTTGGGCAAAAAAAGTTGATTTTTGGACTAATAAATGATAATATATTTTTTGGAGGCGAAAATATGGATTTTATATTAATTTCTGTAGCAGTAGTGCTATTTGTTGTTCTTTTAATTTTAATCATATCATATATTTGTTTCTATATGGCATTTTACAATGCAGAAAAGAACAAAACCGAAAATGAAGCATATTCAATCCCGGAAGGAAAGGTATATGCACCGTACAGAGAACAAATGATTGCATGGCAAAAACAAATTGACGAAATGCCGCACGAGAACGTAGAAGTTGTTTCATTTGACGGTTTAAAATTGAGGGGTAAATATTACGAGCTCGCCAAAAATGCACCTATTGAGCTTATGATGCATGGTTATAGAGGCAACTCAAGAAGAGACCTTTGCGGAGGGGTAAACAGGGCTTTTGAAGTTGGACACAACGTTCTTCTTATAGACCAAAGAGCAAGCGGAAACAGCGAAGGAAACGTAATATCATTTGGAATAAACGAAAGCAAAGATGCGTTAACCTGGCTTGATTACTTACAAAAAAGATTTGGCGAAGATTCAAAAATAATACTTACCGGTGTATCTATGGGTGCATCAACTGTAATGATGTGTATAGAAAGAGGACTGCCTAACTGTGTAAAGGGCATATTAGCTGACTGCGGATATTCTTCTACAAAAGAAATAATAAAAAAGGTTATAAAAGAAATGAATTTACCTGCCGACATTCTTTATCCATTCGTAAAATTAGGGGCGAAAATTTACGGCAAATTTGACCTTGAAGAAATAGTCCCTCTTGAAGCGGTAAAAAAATCCCCCGTTCCTATTCTTTTCGCACACGGGGATATTGATGACTTTGTTCCCTACTATATGAGTGTGGATTGCTATAATGCTTGTACCTCAAAAAAAGTTATAGTTACAATAAAAGGAGCAGGTCACGGTCTCTGCTACCCCGCCTCCCCAGAAGAATATGTAAAAGCATTATCCGAATTTTTTGCTTATATGAAATAACAAAAACCACCGATTCGGTGGTTTTGTTTTTACATCAATCCAAGCTTTTCTTTTAAATAAAGCACCCTCGAAACTGCTTTATCAATAATATCAAGAGAAATTCTGCCATTCTTTACCGCCTCAATAACAGCGTTATATTGTTTTTCATATTCCGTACTGCAAAGAATATCATTCCCTGCAAGTACAGCTAAAACAGCAGCTTCCTCAATACCATACTTATCCTTAATTGCCTTCATAACAAGGTCATCAGTTATAATGACACCCTCAAATTTCAAAACATCTCTTAAATAATTATGAGCATTAACCGAAAGCGATATCGGCATTTCACTGTCAAAACAATTTACAATTGTATGGCTTACAAGAATTGCAGGAGCACCGCTTTCTATTCCCTTTTTAAACGGAATAAGATCAAAATTTTCAAAATCTGATAAAGGTCTGTTGTCAACGATAATACCTGTATGTGTATCGCCGTTGTTTCCATATCCGGGAAAATGCTTTAGTACACTTCCTACTTTATTGGAATTGTTTACAGAGACAACGTAAGAAACAAACTCAGAGATTAAATCAACACCTTGACCCAAAGATCTTTTATACATAAATGCATTTTTATCGGTTGATATATCGCACACCGGAGCCATATTTACGTTTATCCCAAGAGATTTCAACAAAAGGCTCTTCTCTGCCTCGTCAGCCTTTAACCGTTCCATACCACCAAGCTTGAATATTGTCCTCGGAGACAGAAAGTTGTTATCTCTGAAATTCTCATATTTACTTACTCGACATACATCGCCCCCCTCTTCGTCAACAGCTATCAGAAGTGGAATATTAGCAGCATTTTGGTAAGAAGAAATATTTTTAGTAACAATTTCAGGCGTTTTTTCTTCAAAATCCCTTGCAAAAAGAATATATCCCCCAAGGTTGTATTTTTTTACATCTTCGATAGGATTTCTTTCAGGACAGCGTGCAAGAAACAACTGCCCTACTTTTTCCTCAATCGTCATACTTAAAACCCGAGGGTGAATAACAAACTCTTTTTTCATATTTTCAACCTGTTCTGTTTCTCCGTTCCACACCTCATTTGAATCGAGCATAGAAGCATCAAAATTCATATCCCCTTCAGCACAAGAAGATAATACACACAATGTCAACAAAAAAAATATTAGTAACTTTTTCAAAATAAATCTCCAAAAAACATTATTTATACTTTTATTATACTCAACAAAAAAACTAATATCAAGAATTTTTATATAAAAACTTGATTATAGAGAAAATATATGTTAGAATCTTCAAAGTAATTTTTGTGAGAGGTTAAAATGTTTAAGAAACTTATTGGAGACAAAAAATTTTATAAACATGTATTGGCGTTGATGCTGCCCATAATGGTCCAAAACGGTATAACCAACTTTGTAAATATGCTTGACAACTTAATGGTAGGTCAGGTTGGTCAAGCAGAAATGACAGGTGTATCCGTTGCAAACCAATTGATGTTTGTATATAATCTCTGCATTTTCGGTGCT
>JAZNCH010000067.1:0-14588 GCA_045587445.1 Eubacteriales bacterium
TGTTCATCATCTAATGAATCAAATCTTTTGATAAGCAGAGAACGAGAGCGTTTGAAATATTTTCTTAATTCGGGAGAGAGCTTTTTCTGTTCTTCTTTTCTAACGTTTTCAAAAGCCCAGATAATCTGCCTAATCCAATGGGACTTGCAATTCGATAAGTTTTTCTGTAAAATGATTGTAGAGCATATTGGTTCCTCCGTTCATGGTTTCTCATCAATTTCATTTTAACGGATTTCTTCCAATTATGCTCTACTTTTTTTGTTTTTTCTTTTTTTTTTTTCGTAGGCTCTTTTGTCTTACCCCAACATTTAGTATAGAACCATTGTTTTATTCCATTATTTCGGGCATATTTTTGAGCATATTTTCAATAAAGATTCCGTAACCCTTAGTTGGGTCATTAACTAAAACATGTGTGACTGCACCGACGAGTTTTCCGTTCTGGATAATCGGACTTCCCGACATTCCTTGTACTATCCCGCCTGTTGCTTCTAACAACCGTTTGTCTGTTATCTTTATTACAAAATTTTTTTGCTCGCCGTCTTTATTGCCTATTTTCACAATTTTTGCACTGTACTTCTCGACATCTTTCGATATTGTACAGTATATCTCGGCATCGCCTATTTCAACCTCATCTTTTAACCCGATTTTTAAAGGTTGGCTGTGGGATAAGTCTATTTCTTCGCTCATTATCCCATACACGCCACACGTTTTATTTCCTATAAGCGACCCTGTTCTGCCAGGCAAAAATACCCCTTTTAATTCTCCGGGACTGCCCGTAACACCTTTTGTTATTCCTTTTATACTTACATCTACAACGGTCCCTTTGCGTAACGGCATAACTGCGCCTGTGTCAACGTCGCAGATTCCATGTCCGAGTCCTGCAAAACCGTTATTGTTAGGCGAAATAAAAGTAACTGTTCCTATCCCTGCCGTGCTGTCTCGTAACCATATTCCCACTCTGTACATATTATCGGTCTGCGATAATACCGGTTCTATTTCTATTTTCAGTTC
The DNA here is from genome assembly GCA_045587445.1 of Eubacteriales bacterium. Taxonomy (GTDB): domain Bacteria; phylum Bacillota; class Clostridia; order Oscillospirales; family CAG-272; genus RGIG1995. Next base: position 1,012 of record JAZNCH010000067.1, read on the forward strand.
TTTATTTTCCCTTACTACTGTAAGATTGAGCTTTTTTCCTCCGCTTTTCTCAACTGCGGAAGAAATTTCATCAGTCGTATTAACTTCCTTTTCGCCTATTTTTTTTATTATATCACCGACTTTTATTCCTGCATCGGCTGCGGGATTTTTCTTACCATTTGTAGTTTCAACCCCTGACACCCCCGCGACGATTACACCGTCTGTATAAAGCTTTACACCAAACGGCATTCCTCCGGGATATAAGGTTATTTCCCGAAACACGTCAATATTTACCTTTTTTAACGGCACTATACCGAATATCTTTGTGTTTGCTGACCGCAGTGAATAAAGTTTGTTCTCAGTCTCCGGCTGAGATACTCTTTCACCGGCTGGGACTGATTCAATGTCAGCAGATACAAACGGCATACTTATTTCCTGTGTTATCTCGAGGTCTGTTATATCAGAAAAAACAGATATTGTGTCCGGTATAATAAAGTCATATATGCCTATTGCCGCTATACCGATAATGCATATAATAAAAATGATACGAAAAGCGTTTTTTATCTTTGTGTTTTGCATTTGAGTATCCCTTTTCTTTTTTTTGAACTTAAACTGATTTGACTTTTTGGTCTGTCTCTATGATGTGTTATTTAGTACTTGTTTATGTTATGAAAAAAATAGATTAACTGTATAATAATTTTTTTCTTGTACAAAAGTCATATTAAAAATTGCTATTGCAACATGAATGAAAATATGTTATACTATTCATAATAATAAAAATTTTAAAAGGTAGGAGAAGTTTTAAAATGTCAAAAAATTATGATGATTATAAATCTTTGAATCCTATGCCGCCGCGAAAAAGGGCTAATTCATTTCTTTCTTTTGTGCAGTATTCAATTATCATATTGCTTGTTGTCGCATTGATTGCTGCAGGTGCATTTTTTATGGTTTTGCATAATAATTTTGACGTCAATCCTACTCCTTCCGAACCCGTACAAACTTTTTCTCCGGAAGATTTGGAAAACCAAGAACCTTTTGAACCGGAAACTTTCGAAAACTTAGAAGTGGAGTCGGAAGAGCCTATTGAGAAAATTCCCGAGCCTAACTTAGAAATGTATACTGAACTTCAGCTTTCAAAAAATGATATTCATAAAGGAAGTCTTATATTTGTCGGAAGCAATTATAAAGTAGTTTATCCTACCGACGACTTGATACCGCTTTCCGGGAATAAAACTACTTCATATTCTATAAGTAGTAATAACGTAATGGTTCACAAAAGCATTTTAGCTGACCTTAATCGTATGATGGACGATTTTAAAGAGGCATCGGATAAAGCGGGATTAACTGTTTGGACTGCGTTCAGAGACGAAGAAACACAAGCAAAAATTTATAATGATTACGTTGCAAAAAACGGTGAAGAGGCTGCCAAGCAAATTGTATCAAAGCCCGGTGAAAGCGACCATAACACCGGACTTGGTTTTTCGCTTAAAGTTTTTACAAAAGGCTTGTCATATCAGCTTTGGGAAATTGACGGTTACGATTGGATTCAGGAAAACTGTTATAAATACGGTTTTGTAGAACGATACCCCAAAAATAAGATTGACATAACGGATGTAAATTATTCTACTGCTCATTATATTCGTTACGTTGGAGTTCCGCACGCGGAAATTATGTCCGCTAACAGCTATTGTCTTGAAGAATACCTATCTTTTATAAAAGATTATTCTTTTGATAATTCACATTATGAGTGTACTTTGGAAAACGGCGATGCCTATGAAATTTATTACGTAAGTGCTGAAAACGCTGTAGATTTAGTAAATATTCCCGTTCCTAAAGATTACGAATACTCCATATCCGGAGATAATATGAACGGTTTTATAGTTACCGTAAAAAAATAAAATATAATAACAATAGGGTACAAGGGCGTAGCCCGTGTACCCTATGTTTTATATTCAATAATAGATATTTGTGAGAAAATATACACATATCAAGTGTATTTTAAATTTTCGAAATATATTTTCGGGGTAGTGCCAATGTGTTTTTTAAATAATCTGTAACCATAAGATATATCCGTAATACCGACGCATCGGCAAGCATCGTCAAAGCTTATGGCGCGCGTCTTTTTCAATTCTATAAGCATATGTATTTTTTCTCTAGCTATGTACTGACCTATTGATGTGCTCTCAACCTTGCTGAAAACAGAATTAAGATAGTTAGGGGATTTACCTATTTCTTTTGCAATGTCGGTAAGCGCAAACGGCTTTGTTATATTGGCTGAAATGTATCTTTTAACCTTATAGCACAATATAGAGGAAGAAATATCATTCTTTTCAAAAAGCGTGCTTTTACATATCTGTGATATTTCTCCCAAAAGGCCCAAGGCGATTATCGCGCAAGCAATTGAGTTACTTTCGGTAGCATTGTGGTCGCTGACTATTTGAATTAATTTTTTTGACAGTTTTTTCGTCTCTTCTGAGGGGGGGAGATATAAGGGGAGAAGCAATACATTCTCGGTTGAATTAAATGTTTCCGCAATGTTATCTGTAAGAGTACAATCGTAGTCAAGCTCAATATCGCACGTATAGTGCATATGGATTATGCCTTTTTCTGCTTTAAACACTGTTGGGCCTGATTTGCGGCAAAAAATCAAAAAGCTTCCTTGCGGAACTCTTTCGTGTCTGCCATATATTTCAACGTCAAAATATCCGTTTTTTACATATACAAGCTCAATTTGGGAATTTGACGTAAAATATTCCTGACTGTAATCTTTTTTTGCAAAATAATGGGCAAATTTCACCTTAGGTAGTGATTTTGGAACTATTTTATAATATAGCATTAGTATCACCTCTTTGGGTTATTATATAACATTATAGTTGTTTTGTCCATAAAAACATAAAACTTGTTTATTATTTTTTTGAAAAATATAGTACAATTAAGAATACAGAGTTTTCAGGAATTATTTTAAGATTTGTATAAAGAAAAGGGAACTTCCTAAAATTGTGAATTGTGTTCCTTCAAATTTGGTGTTGGGCAAATTCTATAAAAAGATACTCGATAATAAAAAAATCCTATCAATAAATCGATAGGATTTTTGTTTTGGTGGGCCATCAGGGACTCGAACCCCGGACCAACCGGTTATGAGCCGGTAGCTCTAACCAACTGAGCTAATGGCCCGATTGCTTTTTCAATCGGCTTTTAACATTATATCACAATATACTTTTTATGTCAATATTACAACAAAAGAAAAGTGTAAACAAAATATGAACGGGGGGTGAAACGCCTCCCGCTTTTATTATTACTTATTAAATGCATTTTCTGCGATGTTTTGCGGTTTTGTACCCACGTATACTATATCTTTGAGGTTTGTGCATTGTGCGAAAGCCTCCTCACCGATAGTTTCAACAGAATCGGGAATGGTTACTTTCGTAAGCTTCAAACAGGGGGAAAATGCTTTTTCGGATATTTCTGTTACAGTATTAGGAATTGTATATTCAGTTGCGGTATTGGCAATTGGGTAATAGAAAAGTGTTGTCATATCTTTATTGAATAATGCACCGCACGTGTCTGATGTAAATTGTTTATTGTTATCTATAACTGTAAATTTGCTGATAGACGTACACATAAAGAAAGCTGAAATGCCTATCTCCTCTACTGTTTCGGGGAAAGATATGCTTTCAAGAGCCGTACACCAAGCAAATGCCGATTCGCCTATCTTCTTTATTGAGTTGCCGAGTTCAACAGACGTAATCTTTGATTCGTTAAATGAAAAGCTGCCCAATTCTTCAAGACTGTTTTTAAAGCTTATTTCTTTTATACTTGAGGCTTGAAAAGCATAGCTGCCGACTGTCTTTAATGCTTCGGAACATGTTACTTTTTTAAGATACTGTGCTTTTTCAAACGCATAGCTTGCAATTGACGTTACTTTGTCGGGGAGCTCATAGCTTTCGTTTTTACTACCTAAGGGGTATTGGATAAGTTCTTTATAGCCTTTTGTAAACAATACGCCGTCGCTGTCTGCGATAAAGTTTTGATTGTTTGGGGATATACCTATCATTTCCAAAGAAGTACAGCCTGTAAAAACGCATATACCAATAGAACTTACGTTGTTTGAAATAAGTACCGTTTTAACCCCTCTGCAGTTAGCAAAAGCGGTATTACCTATCGTTTCAAGAGAAACGGGAAATTTTATTTCCTTTAGGCTGATGCAAAGCTCAAAGGCTGACTGCCCTATCATTTTCAAGGTTTCGGGGAAAACCACCTCGGATATTTCATAGTTTTCCTTGAAGGCATTTCTGCCGATTTCGATAACTGTGTATTCTCCAAACTTTTCGGGAATAATAACCGACTCTTCTTTTCCGTTATATTTAGTGATTGTAGCCGTCTTGTTTTCTTTGTCAAATTCGCACTCGAAGTCTTTAGTATCCGGCAGTTTTGCACACGAAAAGCACATTAACAATACTGTTGCAATGAAAAAAACAAAAAATAGTCTTTTCATATAGTTTCTCCTTAGATTTGTGGGGGGATTATTCGGTTATATTAAAATACTTATTAAATAATCTTCTTAGCGTAACACCGCAGTCGTTACTTCCGCCCGCCTGCTCAATAATGCAAGTAGCTACTATTTGAGGTTGGTCATAAGGAGCGAATGCCATGAAAATACCATTGTTACTTCTTGTTTTTCCAACCTGTGCAGTTCCTGTTTTTCCGCCAAGCTCAATTGGATAATCGGCAAATACGGGAGCGGCTGTTCCGTTTTCCATAACGTTTTTCATGCCAAGCTTTAAGGTTTGCAAGTTTTCTTCGGAAAGCTGAACTGTATTTAATGTATTTGGGGTGGATTCGTAAATCACCTTGCCTGTACCGTATTCGCGTACTGAATGGAGTATATGAGCCTGATATCTTGTTCCGCCGTTTATAATAGTCGAAAGATACATAGATATTTGCATCGGAGTAAAGGTGTTGTCGGACTGACCTATCGAGGCTTGTATGGTATCGCCGGGCACCCATACTTTGTTAACAAACGAGCTGTATTCGGGGCCTGCCAATATTCCTGCCGATTCTGGAAGTTCTATTCCGGTAAGTTCGCCGAGACCTAACGTTTTGCAATATTTATTGAGTTTTTCAATGGTCAATTGTCTGCCGACGTCATAAAAGAAATAGTTACACGAATTTTGTATTGCAGATATAACGTTAACGTTTCCGTGTCCGTAACCGTAAGATGTATATATCCAACAGTGCGGCTGAAAGTCATTGTAATATTTATATATACCACTGTCAAAAATCGTTGTATTTCTGTTTATAACTCCGTTTTCAAGGGCCGCCGCCGCAACGCTTATTTTAAACGTTGAACCGGGTTCGTAAGTACCCATAAGTGCTCTGTTGAAGAGGGGATTATATTCTGCGTTAAGCAGGTTGCTATATTCTTTAACGTAGGTGGTTAAATCAAAAGTGGGGTTGGATGCAAGCGCCAAAACTTCGCCGTTGTGGGGGTTAACTACCGTAGCTGCACCCGAGCTTACGTCTTCGCCTATATATTGTGCCACCTTTGCATCGGGGCTGAGCGTACCGTCGGGAAGGGTGTATTTTGCAGTATCCTGCGCTATTTTTTCATTGGCTTTGTTTCTTATATATTTAATATTATAATCCAACGCATCCTCGGCGGTAATCTGCATATCTATATCTATTGTAAGATATACGTCTTTTCCCGGAATTGGCTCTTTTTTATAATATTCGTCTACTCTGTTTCCATTCTTGTCTTCGACTATAACGAGTATTCCGTCTTGTCCGCGCAGATATTCTTCAAAGGCTTCTTCTGCACCGTCAATGCCTACTATAGCGTCCATTGAATAGCCTTTTTTTGTATAAAAATCCAGCTTTTCAGACGGGATTTTTCCCGTTCTGCCCAAAATATGACTTGCATAAGAAGGATAGTTATAGACTCTTTCTGCTTTTTTTTCGATAGATACACCGATTAAGTTCGCTTCTTCAATTGCTGTAAGCTGTGCTTTTGAAATATCGTAAGCAATTGTAAAAGGATTGAGTGAACTGAAATTCAGTCTTTCGGATTCATAGCGTACTGCCATAACGGGAATGTAATATTCTTCACCTACGGTAAGATTTCCTTTTGAATCAACGAGTCCGAAGCGTTTTTCCAAATACTCTACAAAATCGTTAGCGTTGGTTTTTCTTGAAAGATCGTATCTGTCAAGCATTTTTAAAAAGCTTTTTTCTTTCTGACTGTCGCTTTCAAAAGGTTTGTATTCAATATTATCCCCTGTTTTCTGTATAGGAAAATAATCGGTTTGAATAGAATCTTTTAAAATATCTGTAAGAGATATTATTTCGCGGTTTATCGCATAATTTGTTTTTGGAAAACTGCCGCCGTCAAGATAAACGTTATAGGTATATTTATTCGATACCAAGGGCTTGCCGTTTCTGTCAAAAATTTCTCCGCGCAATGCTTTGACCGTTAACGTTCGGACGGTTAAAGCTGATTCGCCTGCCTTTTCGGGTGCGGTTACTTGCAAATAAACTATTCTTCCAATAAAAAATACGCATATCAAAACAAAAAGGGAAGCGAGTAATATGTATCTAAAATGATGTCTGCCTGTTCTTTTCAATACAAACCGCCTCTCTTTCTTATTAAATATATTGGAATTTCAAATGCTTTTACTATAATAAACACAGGAATACACACAATGAGAGTGTATATAAATTCGGGTAAAAGTGTATGGAGAAAAAGCATTTTAAAATCAATGCTTTCAAAATATCTTAACAAATGAAAGATAAATGAAAATGCCGATCTTAAAAGGCACAAAAGGGGGAGAGTAACAAGATATGCCGCGAAACGAGCGTTATTCTTTGCGTTAAAGCCTATTCTGCCGCATACGTATCCCTCTAATGTATAAAACAAAGGAAGAAGAGAAACATCGGTACTTCCCAGTGCTTCTACGCAAAGTCCTGCCCAAAGTCCGAACAGAGCCGCTGTGTTTTCGCCTTTATATATACCGATGCAACATACAGCACCTATTATTATATCCGCTACTGCGTAAAATACGGACAAACGAGGCATAAGAGTCGTTTGAAGAACTGCAAGAAATGCTCCCAATATTCCGTATATAATTACGTTGAGCGTAATAGATAAGTAAGAGGTTTTATTATTCATAAGCAGCCTCAAATTCGGTTATGACCATAACAATGTTTGCACTTTCTAAATTCGCCGCAGGTTTTATATATGCAATTCTTTCTCTTGTAAGAGCGTCAGTTTCTATTGATTCTACAGTTCCTATCAACATACCCTTGGGGGACAAAACGCTTTCATCTGAGGTTACTATTCTGTCGCCGATTTCAATATTTGCGTCCTTTTGAAGATATGACAGTACGCATAGTCCCTTTTTTGATGAAACGAAAGAACCCGAGCAAATCCCTGTCTCGCCTGTTCTTTCAACTACAGCTCCAAGTGAAACGTCGGGCTCGGTTAATGGCGTAACTTTAGCCCAAGTCAAGCCCACTTCGCTGACACAGCCCAATATTCCGTATTTGTCAATAACGAGCATCCCGGGGGTTATACCGTGATATGTACCCTTGTTAATTGTATATAATACGTTGTATGTAGTGGATTGGCGACCTGTAATTTTTGCATTTTCAAAAGTACAGTCTATATGTTCTTCTTTTATGCCGAAGAATTCTTTTAAAGTTTCATTTTCTTGCAAAGCAAGTTCTGCTTGAGCTAATTTATCTTCGTTTTCAGCCAACTGCTGTTTCAGCTTCTCGTTTTCTTTTTTCAGTTCGCCGTATTTTTCCTTTGAAGAAAAAATATCTTCAAAACCGTCAAAAACAAAGTTTAGTCCCTTTTGGATTGGAGTAAGAACAATACCTATGGCATTTCTGACATAGGAAGTGTAACCCAATGCGGATATAAAGGACGTCGTACCGACAAGCAATATGGCTATCACTATCAGCACTATCATAAATTTGTTTTGAAACAGATTTTTCAATGTCGTTTTCTCCTGTGTTTATTTTTCGTTAAAGCTTATGGCATCAGGGAGGAGTTCGATTATCTTTTGTATTCCCACAACACAGCAATCGAGAGGGTTTGGAGCGATTTTTACTTCAAATCCAAGCATTTTAGAGTAATATTCTTGTATTCCGTCAATCAAAGCTCCCCCGCCCGAAAGGGTAAGTCCGTATTCGTAAATATCAGCCGAAAGCTCGGGGTGCAGTTTTTCGAGGGTTAATTTTATGCAATCGGTAATTTTTGAAAGCTGCTCTTCTATAGGCTCTTTAAGCTCGGTATTTTTTACAGTTACGGTTAAAGGCAGACCGTTTACGGCGTCGCGGCCGCATACTTCCTGTGTTTTTTCTTCGCTTGTTAATGACAGCGTGCCAATCGTTCTTTTTAACTCTTCGGCATCTGTAAGGGTTACGATAAGGTTGTATTTTCTTTTTAAGTACGCCGCAATTGCTTCGTCTATCTCGTCGCCGCCAACCCTTACGGAATTGCTTTGTATTATTCCTCCGAGGCTCATTACTGCGACGTCGGAAGTTCCTCCGCCGATATTAACTATCATACTGCCTCTCGGTTCTTCGATGGGTAATCCTGCGCCCATTGCCGCCGCAAAGGGAGAGGGAAGTATTGCAACGCTTCGGGCACCCGCTTCTGCCGAGGCTTCTTCAAGAGCTCTTTTTTCAACCTCAGTAATGCTGGTTGATACGGTAAGGACAACGTTCGGTCTGTTTAGGCTTCCTTTACCCGATGCTTTTACAAAAAAACCGTGAAGCATAGCGACGGTTATGTCAAATTCGGAAATAACGCCGTCTCTTATAGGTTTTACTGCTTTTACACCCGTAGGCTCTTTTCCTATCATGCTGTACGCATCTTCCCCTAATGCAACAACGCGGCTTTTTTCTTCGTCTATAGCGATAACAGAGGGTTCTCTTACGACTATCCCTCTTCCTTTTCTGTATACGTATGTATTTGATGTGCCAAGGTCAACTCCAATAATCCTTGCCATTACTACACCTCTTTTTAGTTTAAATCAAATAAATCTATTTTAAATTCATCTAAAATCATATTGCGCAGTTTTAGAACAGGCAAACCGACAACGTTGTTTATATCACCGCAGACACTTTCAACGAAATACCCGCCCTTTTCCTGAATACCGTAAGAACCTGCTTTGTCTCTGTGTTCTCCCGTTTCAATATATCTTTCAATTTCTTTGTCTGTTATTTTTCTGAATTTTATTTTAGTTCTTTCAGAGCTTGAAACGGTCTTGCCGTTATATATCGCGCATACCCCCGAATATACGTAGTGGGTGGTATTGCTCATACTGCGGAGCATTTTTCTTGCATCATCGTCGTCTATAGGCTTGCCGAGAATATCGCGTTTTAGTGCTACTACCGTATCTGCCGCGATTATAAGAGAGTCTTCGTCTTTTATATCGTTAAAACAGCCCTCGGCTTTTGCCCTTGCAAGTAGCTCGACCTGTTTGCAAGGCGAAAGATTTTTTATCTTGTCTTTTAAACTGTTTTCGTCTACCTCTCCGTCCCACAGAGTATGCTCAATTTTCAGTTCGTCAAACATTTTACGTCTGCGGGGCGATTTTGACGCTAATATTATTTTCATACTGCTTGTCCTTATCTTAGCGTTTGAATATGTATTTTGCAATTATAAGGCAGAGGGTAATACAAATTATTGTCGCTACATTTAAATTAACCGCCAAACCGAAAGTTAAGTCGATTATACCGAGGTTGAGAACGAGCGGGTTTTCCATACCGAATACGAGTCCGTACGATAACCACGAAAGTGAGCCTATATCTTTTGTGAAGGTGGCGAGCATCATACCGAACACTATACCGCATAAAACGGGAAAGCCCGTATATTTCCAAAATCTGACCATTTTTTGTAATCTCCTTATTTGTTATTTTTCAATTCTTCTATTTCTGCTTTGAGTTTTTCGTTTTCTTTGGCGAGCTTGTTTCTTTCGTCAAGATAGTCGAGTGCGCAAAGCAACAACGCCTCGTTCTTTTGTCGTGTTGAAGATGATATAACAAGGTCGCTGACTCTGTTTTCCAGAAGTCTGCCAAGTTTTCTTACGTATTCGGGGTCGTTTTCGGTTACTACGTTTATTCTTATTCCCGATACAACTAATGTTATTTTTTGTTTCATTGTTTATTCTCCCGTTTTATTACTGCATTATTGCTGTAAAATAATGCGAAATCTACTTGAAAAATAATAGAAAATATAATATAATACTATTATAATATATTTTTCATTAGATTAAAAGGGTTTTTTGAAAAAAATTTATCGTTGTAGAAAGAATTATAGATTATGGAAAAAGTAAAAAACGCAAAAAGAATAGTTGTTAAGGTGGGTTCTTCAACCCTTACCTATGAAAACGGCAAGCTTAACTTGCAGAGAATCGAAAAAATGTGCCGCGTTCTCAGTGATTTGAAAAATACCGGCAGAGAAGTTGTTCTCGTATCTTCGGGAGCGGTAAGTGCGGGAATAGGCAAACTGAATCTTGAACGCCGTCCCTCTTCTGTTGAAGAAAAACAGGCTTTGGCGGCTGTCGGTCAGGGCGTTCTAATGATGATATACGAAAGATTTTTCGGTGATTACGGTCATACAGTAGCACAGATACTTTTGACGAGAGATACCGTTGTGAACGAAATTCCGAGAACTAATGCCGAAAATACTTTCGCAACGCTTTTGAAAATGGGTTGTATTCCGATAGTAAATGAAAACGATACCGTTGCTTTCGATGAAATTAAATTTGGTGATAACGATACGCTTTCGGCTTACGTTGCAGTTCTTGCTGAAGCGGATTTGCTTATAAATATGAGTGATACCGACGGTTTCTACGACAGTGACCCCAGAACTAACCCCAACGCGAAAATGCTTAAGAGAGTTCCTAAGGTTGACGAGGCTCTCTATGCTTGTGCTGACGGTGCGGGGTCTGCAAGAGGTACCGGTGGAATGACCTCTAAGCTTCATGCGGCTGAAATTGCTTGCGGAAACGGTATTCCTATGATGATTGTAAGCGGCGAAGATTTCTCGATACTTTATGATATGTTAAACGAGGGTATTCAGCACGGTTCTTATTTTGAACCTTTTACAAAATAAAAGAGGAAAAGATATGGAATTTACAAAAGAAATTTACGAATATATCGAACAGCTTTGCAAGTCTGTTAAGGCGGCGGAAGGTTCTATTGCGAATAGTTCATTGCCCCAGAGAAATAACGTTCTTGCATGTATTGCACAAAAACTTCTCGATAATAAAGACGCTATATTACAAGCAAATGCTATTGACGTTGCAAATGCTGAGAAAAACGGCGTTATTCCCACTATGGTGGACAGACTTACCCTTAACGAAGGCAGAATTAAGGGTATAAGTGACGCGTTGCTTGAGCTTGTAGGACTCAAAGACGTTCTCGGCGGCGGCGATGTATGGACACGTCCCAACGGTATTGAGATAAAAAGAGTAAAAGTTCCTCTCGGAGTTGTTGCCATTATTTTTGAAGCTCGTCCCAACGTAACGGTTGATGCGGCGGCACTTTGCATAAAGACAGGTAATGCGGTAGTTCTCAGAGGAGGTAAAGAGGCTATCAATACAAATAGAGTTTTTGTTTCTCTTATGAAAAAAGCTATGGAGGAAGAGGGCATTTCTCCCGATGCTCTTGCCCTTGTTGACAACACCTCTCGTGAGGGGGCTTCTGTCCTTATGAGTATGCGTCAATATATTGACGTTCTTATTCCTCGTGGCGGTAAGGGACTTATCAGAAACGTTGTTGAAAATGCGGCAATGCCTGTTATTGAAACAGGCGCGGGTAACTGTCATCTTTATGTGGACAAGGCGGCCGATATAGATATGGCTGTCAAGGTTGCTTCGAATGCGAAGAATCAGAGACCGTCTGTTTGTAACGCTATTGAGACGTTGCTTGTTCATTCGGCTGTTGCAGAAGAATTCTTGCCCAAGTTTGCCGAGGTTTCAAAGCAGTTTGAGCTTGAAATAAGAGGCTGTGAAAAGACGAGAAAGATTCTTGACTGCGCTAAAGAGGCTACCGAAGAAGATTACGAGACCGAATATGACGATTATATAATTGCTGTTAAGGTCGTTGACAGTGTTGAAGAAGCGGTAGAGCATATTAATAAATACAATACCAAGCACAGCGAGGCTATAATTACGAATGATATAACAAACGCCGAATATTTCAAAAAGACGGTTGATGCGGCGGCTGTATACGTAAATGCGTCGACACGCTTTACCGACGGTAACGAGTTTGGTTTCGGAGCAGAGATAGGTATTTCGACACAGAAGCTCCACTCAAGAGGCCCTATGGGACTTGAAGCGTTGACTACGGTTAAATATCTTATTTCGGGTAACGGTCAGATAAGATGACGAAAGATAAAAGGCTAAAACTTAAAGCTGTTGAGGTTGCGAACAGATTAAAAGAGCATTATTCGTCGGAATGTGCTCTTGAATATCAGGGCGAACCTTGGAAACTGCTTGTTCTTGCAAGGCTGTCGGCTCAATGTACGGATAAGCGCGTGAATATTGTTGCAGTTCCTCTTTTTAAGGCTTTTCCTACGCTTGAAGCTATGGCGGAGAGCGATATAACTCTTCTTGAAGAGATAGTGAAGCCGTGCGGACTGTACAGAATGAAAGCTAAAGAGATAAAGCAAAGCTGTCAGATGCTTGTAGATAGGTTTGACGGTCGTGTTCCCGGTACTATGGAAGAACTGCTTGAATTGCCGGGGGTGGGCAGAAAAATTGCAAACCTAATTATAGGCGACATCTACGGTAAGCCTGCTGTAGTTGCAGATACGCATTGTATACGCATATCGGGCAGACTGGGATTTACCGATTTTGACGAGAAATCGCCCATTAAGGTTGAGAGGGCTTTGAAAAATTATCTTCCTGAAGAGGAGCAGTCGGATTTCTGCCACAGAATAGTGCAGTTTGGCAGAGAAGTATGCTCCTCACGTTCGCCTAAATGCGACCAGTGTTTTATGGCAGATTTGTGCGAAATGAAAAAATGATATAACAATTGATTTAAAGAGTTGATTTTTTGCGAAATCGGCTCTTTTTTTCATTTATTCTAAAAGCAAAGACAAACTATTCAATAAAGACGACCTCATCTGTCGCACCGCTTAAAGAAAAACGAAAACAAAATTCATTTTAGGGACGACACTTTCTCTCACCGGATAAGGTGTCGAGGCAGTGTACAAATTTTACTTATCTTATATCTTTGCCTGCCGAGATGGATGATGTCGTTATAAAAGGATGTAATTGGCTTGAAGTACAAAAAATCTTTTTCGTAACTTGTTTTTCGTATTGACAAAAGTTTGTTTAATGTGATATAATTACAATGATATAGTTGTATTTTGCGGAAAAATCGGGGGTGGACAAAATGTCGTGCAGAGTTGTTACCGTTACCTCATTCAAGGGCGGTGTAGGTAAGTCCACCGTTGCCGCAAACCTTGCTCTCTCGTGGGCAATGGCAGGAAAAAAGACCTTGCTTGTCGATTGCGATTTCCGTATGAGAAGCCTTGACGTATTGCTCGGTCTTGAAAATGAAATTGTACACGATTCGGG
>JAZNCH010000068.1:0-10413 GCA_045587445.1 Eubacteriales bacterium
ACCCAGGCGACCATTGGCAGATATGAGCAAGGCCTTGTGGACGTATCGTTAGACAAGCTACTTTGGTACGCAGAAACCTTTGAGGTATCTTTGGATTATATCTTCGGTAGGACCGATGATCCCAAGGGTCATCTGTACGAAAAGGACAAGCCGTCCTTACCTTCCGAAGCAAGTATCAATGACTTTATCGAGTTCTGCTTTGATCCCTCCTCCCCCGCCAATGCCAAGCTAAAAAAGATGCTTGTACAGTTAATGCAGGATAGCACAAAGCAATCCGATTGACTCTCCGAACAGAAACGAGGTAAAGATATGGGAATGATTGAATGTACAAGCGGCGCATCTCTTTGGCGCGGCTATGATTATTACAAAGAGAATAAAGTTAAGAATTTGATTGAAACATCACCCGGGATATTTTCCGCTAATGTTGAAGGCAATTCGGATAAGCCATATATAGTAGAGATTGATGTTGCACGCCCTCGAAAATCCAAATGCAACTGTCCTCATGCAGACGGGAAACGTATCGTGTGCAAGCATATGATGGCGGTATATTTCGCCGTCTTTCCTGAAGAAGCTCAGAGAATCTATAATGAAGCCATTGAATATCAGGAGCAAGAAGATAAACGCGCTCAAGAACTTTATGAAAAGGTTCGCCAACACGTTTATAAAATGAAGAAAAGTGAAGCTCAACAAGCTCTGCTTGAACTTCTTTTTGACGGAAGTGAATGGCAATTCGACAGATTTGTAAGAGAACACAATTTAGAGGACGACTATTATTAACACAAAGGAGACTAAAAAATGAAAGCCGTAATTTACGCTCGATATTCATCGGACAATCAGCGTGAAGAATCTATCGAAGGTCAGCTTCGCGAGAACAAGGCCTTTGCGGAGAAGAACGGCATTGAGATCATCGGTACATATATTGACCGCGCATTATCAGCTAAGACAGATAATAGACCCGAATTCCAGAAAATGATAAAAGACAGCAGCAAGGGTTTATTCGATATCGTTATTGTATGGAAACTTGACCGCTTTGCCCGTAACCGTTATGACTCTGCATTTTACAAAGCCACGCTGAAGAAAAACAATGTTAAAGTAATGTCTGCCACAGAGAACATTTCTGAGGGTGCAGACGGCATTCTGCTGGAAGCAATATTGGAAGGCTTTGCGGAATACTACTCCGTGGAGCTTGCCGAAAAGATAAAACGCGGTATGACCGAGAACGCTTTGAAGCTCCGGAGCAACGGTGTCCGTGCTCCCATCGGCTATTACATTGATGACGAAAAGCATTTTCAGATTAATGAAAACAACGCTCCGATTATCATAGATATATTCACGCTCTATAACGATGGTAAGAAAGTCAGCGAGATTGTTGAGCTAATGAAAAGCCGTGGTATCAAAAACAAAGGGAACTTTATGAACTACAATGCAATCTTTCGGATTCTCACCAACCGCAAATATATTGGTGAGTATAAGTTCGGAGATATTGTTGTCCCGAATGCTTTCCCTGCAATCATCGATGAAGGGGTGTTCAACGCCGTACAGAGCCGTATGAAGCGTAACAAGAAGGCTCCTGCGATGCACAGGAGCGAAGATGACTATCTGTTAACCACGCACCTCTTCTGCGGCAAATGCGGCGCTATGATGACCGGTGAGATTGGTACAAGCCATACCGAAACCAAGTACCGCTATTACAAGTGCAATCAGGCAAAGAAAAAGAAGTGCGACAAGAAAACCGTCCGTAAGGAATGGCTCGAAAATCTTGTCATTGACACCATCCTTGAACTGATCACCGATGATTCTGTCATTGAAGAACTTGCAGAACGTGTGTACCGTTTTCAAGATGTTGAAAGTGCAGAGTCTATTTTGTTAAAATCACAGTTGGAAGAAGTGCAGACCAAACTCAACAATCTTGCCGAAGCGATGGCAATGGGTATCTTCTCGGCAACAACGAAAAAACTTCTTGACGATCTGGAAACACAGAAAAAGACTATCGAAACAGATATTATTCAATATCAGATACGCAACCCTATCGTACCGAAAGAACAGCTATTATTTGCGCTATATAACTACCGTAAGCTCGATATGTCGGTACAATCTGACAGACAAAAGCTGATTGATAGCTTTGTGAACTCGATATATCTGTACGATGACCATTTCATCATTACATTTAACTACAAAAACACCTCAAAGAAGGTTTCTCTCAAAGAGATAAATAGTTCGTCTTTAACATCGTCGGCTCCACCAAACAAGTTAAAGGCGAACCCATTTCCTTTGGGAGATGGATTCGCCTTTATCGTTAAAAAAACACTTGAAGCAAAATGATTCAAGTGTTTTTTTACAATTACTTATTAGACAAATATTCGTCAATAGCAGTTGCAGCAACCTTACCTGCACCCATAGCGGATATAACGGTAGCTGCACCTGTTACAGCATCACCTCCGGCATATACACCTTCTCTGGAAGTAAGACCGTCTTCATTTACAACGATACCGCCCCAACGGTTTACTTCAAGACCTTCGGTAGTGCTCTTAATAAGGGGGTTAGGAGAAGTACCGATGGACATAATAACAGTATCAACGTCAAGTATGAATTCAGAGTTTTCAACGGGAACAGGTCTTCTTCTTCCCTTTTCATCGGGTTCACCAAGTTCCATTCTGATGCACTTAACACTTGTTACAAATCCGTTTCTGGGGTCTCTCTTATCCTCTGCATTTTCATAGCCGAGAATTTCGATAGGATTGCAGAGAAGCTTGAAATCGATTCCCTCTTCTTCAGCATGCTCAACTTCTTCTTTTCTTGCAGGAAGTTCCTCCATTGAACGTCTGTAAACAATGTATACTTTTTCAGCTCCAAGTCTGAGCGCAGTTCTTGCAGCATCCATAGCAACGTTACCGCCGCCTACTACTGCAACCTTACCGCCCTTCATTATGGGAGTTTCGGGAGTCTCAAGATAAGACTTCATAAGATTGCTTCTTGTAAGGAATTCGTTTGCAGAATATACCCCCTTCAAGCTTTCGCCGGGTATACCCATAAAGTTGGGAAGTCCTGCTCCGGAACCTACAAATACTGCCTCATAGCCCATTTCAAAGAGCTCGTCTATTGTCAAAGTCTTACCGATAACAACGTTTGTCTCAACCTTAACACCAAGGTCTTTAAGAGTTTCAACTTCTTTTGCAACGATAGCCTTAGGAAGTCTGAATTCCGGAATACCGTAAACAAGTACGCCGCCTGCTGTATGCAACGCTTCAAATACAGTTACATCATAACCCTTCTTTGCAAGGTCGCCCGCACAAGTAAGACCGGAGGGACCTGAACCCACGATTGCAACCTTATGTCCGTTATTAGCGGGCTTTTCGGCAGCTTCCTTGACATTCCTGTTGTGCCAGTCAGCAACAAAGCGTTCGAGTCTACCGATAGCAACAGGCTCGAATTTGTTGCCCAAAGTACACTTACATTCGCACTGTGTTTCCTGAGGACAAACTCTTCCGCATACTGCAGGAAGCGATGATGTTTCTGTAATAATTTTATATGCGCCTTCGAAATCGCCAATCTTTACCTTTGCAATAAATTCGGGGATTTTGATATTAACGGGACAACCGCTAACACAAGGCTTATTTTTGCAGTTAATGCAACGGTTAGCCTCAGCAATTGCCATTTCTTCTGTATATCCAAGCGCAACCTCTTCAAAGTTATGTGCTCTTACTTCGGGAGCCTGAGTAGGCATCTCATGTTTCTTTGGAATAATAGCCATTTTCTTCTCCTCCTATTTTATGCTTTGCGGAAGAGATTACAAGCCTCTTCATAAGCGTGTCTTTCAAAATCAGCGTACATTCTGCCTCTTGACATAGCTTCGTCAAAATCAACTTCATACCCGTTGAAATCGGGACCGTCAACGCAAGCAAACTTTGTAACCTTCTTGCCATCCTGATTCAATGTAAGTCTACAACCACCGCACATACCTGTTCCGTCAATCATAATAGGGTTCATAGAAACAGTTACAGGAACATTGTAAGGTCTCGCAGCCTCAACAACAAACTTCATCATAATCAGCGGACCGATAGTAATAATCATATCGAACTTTTCGCCACTCTCAAGCATTTCGTTCAAGGGAACACATACATTACCGTGTCTGCCGTATGAGCCATCATCTGTCATAAGATGCATTGTCTTTGAACAAGCCTTAAACTCATCTTCCAAAATAACGAGATCTTTATTACGGAAACCGATTATACTTGTTACCTCTGCACCAAGCTTGTGGAACTCCTGAGCTACAGGCATAGCAATAGCACAACCTACGCCACCGCCAACGATACATACTTTTTTAATACCTTCAGTATGAGTAGCAACGCCGAGAGGACCAACAAAATCTTGAATATATTCGCCCTCATTCTTGTGGTTAAGCTTTTCGGTAGTAGCTCCTACTATCTGGAATATAATCTTTACAGTTCCTTTTTCTTTGTCTGCACCGGCAATAGTCAAAGGGATTCTTTCACCGTTTTCATCAACACGCAAGATAATAAACTGTCCCGGTTTAGCCTTGTTAGCAACCAAAGGAGCTTCTATTTCCATCTGCGTTACGGTAGGATTAAGTTCTTTTTTCGTAACAATTCCGTACATTTTTTATCTCCTATCTCCAATATTAATCATGTCTTATATTTAACCGCGAAATATCAATACACCAAAAATTTCGCAGTCATAAACTTAATAATTTAATAAAAGACGATTTTTAAATTCCCAATCTCCGTAAAGACACATCTGCCTTTCACCGTATATATAAAACAACAATAAATCGTAGACATTATTAAGAGAGAGCAGTAAAAACACCTAAAAATTACTCTCTCTCTCAAAAACTCGTATAAACATTAAAAATCTTTTTATCTTTATATTATACACATTATTTAAAAAATAAAAATTATTAATTTATTCACGCTATGTTTATGTTTTTTGATAACCCACTTTGCGATAATAGATACATCCGGGGATTAATCCGCCAATTCTATTATATTTCTATATTTTTGATTACGTTTTTCAGGCTATCCGCACTTCTGTGAAGCTTAGCTATTTCATCATCATTCAAAGGAAGCATAACTTTTTCGATAACTCCGTTATTGCCCAATATATTTATCAAACTGAGACATACATCGTCTATTCCGTATTCTCCATGTAACATTGTAGATACTGTCAATGCAGTATCCATTCCGCTTAAAATACACTTACAAAGATGGCTTACAGAAGATGATATAGCATAAAAAGTGGCACCCTTTCGGCTTATAATTCTTGCTCCGGAATTACGCACGTACTCTTCCACATCTTCCTTATTAAAAGCAGGCATCGTCATTGAATAGTTTCCCACTCTGTGATAATCTTCAACAAGAACGTTGGATATATTGGCAGTTGACCAAGGCACGAATGCAGTATCACCATGTTCACCCAATACGTAAGCATGAACATTTTTTTGGTTAACAGAATAATATTCCGCAATTCTTGATCTCAAACGAGAAGTATCAAGAATCGTTCCCGAACCAATAATTCTATGTTCCGGCAAGTCTGTATACTTACCAAAAACGTAAGTAAGAACGTCAACCGGATTACTTACGATTATATATATTGCATCGGGAGCATACTTTACAATCTGATCAGCAACATTTTTCAAAATATCAACGTTTGCCTGTGCAAGCTCAAGTCTCGACTGATTCGCTTTTCTTGCCATTCCCGATGTAATAATAACTATATTAGAGTTTTTAGCATCGGAATATGTACCTGCATAAATGTTGGCAGGATGGCAAAAAGGTACCCCTTGTCTTACATCAAGTGCCTCACCTAAGGCTTTCTCCTTATTTATGTCTATAAATACTATCTCCGAAGCCAAACCCATTACCATCATCGTATAACCAATGGTTGCTCCTACACTTCCTGTCCCTATAATTGTTATCTTATTCATAATATCGCTCCTTTAAATTTTTACATATTTATAGCTTTTTTAAAACTAACCTTTATTCTCTTCCCCATTCAATTTAAACAAAACTTGATAATTCTTCCACAAGATTCATTTTTATATTAAAGTTTATAGGAAGATCAGGATTTTGATGCACTTCTCATTATCTTGGTATAGTGTTTTATTGTTCTTGATAGCAATTATTTTTTCAAATTCCATCATTTCACTCCCAACATTAACAATACAACATAAAACTCCATAATAATTATATCAAATATATTCTATTTTGTAAATAATATTTATAAATAATCAAGGTTTATCAATTTTTATAACCCACTTCGAAAAAAAAAATTAAAAAATGTTGATTTTTGTACATTTTTGCACTATAATATTTTTGCACTATAACATAATTAGGAAATAACTTTTCACCAAGGAGTTGAATGACATTGAATATACTTCATACAAGATATGCACTTGAGGTTGCAAAAAGCGGTTCCATCAGCAAAGCCTCACAAAAGTTATTTGTGGCAGTGCCCAATATCAGCCGTTCAATTAAAGAACTTGAAAAAGAACTGGGAATAAACATTTTCGAAAGATATTCCAAAGGTGTTAAACTTACACGCGAGGGCGAAATTTTTATCAGCTATGCAAAAGACTTGCTAAACCAAATAGACTACATCGATACCATTTATAAAGAAAATGCTTCACAAAAGCAACGTTTTTTTATATCAGTTCCCCACGCATTCTACATTTTAGAAGCATTTTCGGTATTTTCAAACAGAATATCCAACACCAACGGCGAACTTATTTATAAAGAAAATGATGCTACCTCTACAATAAAAAGCGTTTTTGACTACGATTACCATTTGGGAATAATACGTTACTCAAAAGAATATGATAATTTCTACAAAAAGCAACTTGATGAAAAGAATTTATGCTACGAAGTGATAACCGAATTTTCTCCGGTAATACTTACAAACAAAAACTCTCCACTTGTGCAAAACTCCAAAGTACGCATAGATGAATTAAAAGATTATACAGAAATAATTCACTCAAATACGACCTCTCTCTTACATCCTTTTTCTCAAAAAAACAAAAAGGATTCCTTGGGATCAAACATTCTGATTTTTGAAGGTGCTCTTCAATACAGCATATTACAAGAAAATAATTCAGCCTATATATGCACATCTCCCGTTTCACAAAAGATTTTGGAAAAAAACAATTTGGTTCAATTGGAGTGTACACCTTCACTCAATGTATTCAAAGATTTGTTGATATATCGAAAAGGTTATAAATTAAGTCCTCTCGACAATGAATTTATAACAGTGTTATGCGAAACCAAAAGAAAGCATCTTCCCAATCAAGACGATTGATTTTAACAAAAGTCAAGACCACCGGTGAAACCGGTGGCTTGCACAGCCCCTATAAGGGGCTAATACAGGCTTCGTCCCTAAAAGGGACTACTGAAGTTTGACACCGCATTACAATTACAGGCAGCCGCTCACGTGCGGCTGTCTTTTTTTGCCTACTTATTCTTAGCACCCGTGAACGGGTCTACATACTCTTTGAAACTTATCTGGTCCGAGGCATTATCTTCCTCCAACTGATTTCTGATGTATTCCGCTATCACCTTTTTGTTTCTTCCTACTGTATCTACATAATAGCCTCGGCACCAGAAATGTCGTGATCCGTACTTATACTTCAAATTTGCATGTCTGTCAAATATCATTAATGAACTTTTCCCCTTGAGATATCACATGAATTGTGCTATACTTATATGGGGCGGTATGCTTACCAGCATATGTATATGATCTACACATGCTTCTGCTTCTATTATTTCCACTCCTTTTTGTTCGCACAACTTTCTTAATATCTCTCCTATATCTTTTTTTATTTCTCCGTATATTGCTTGTCTTCGATATTTTGGCGCAAACACTATATGATATTGGCACCTATATTTCGAATGTGCACTACTCTTTATTTCGTTTTTTTCTTTTCTTATCATGTTTAAAAAACCTCCGTATATTTTGGGTGTAATGCGGTCGCCAAACCTTATTCCCATTATATCACGAAGGTTTTTTATTACATATACTAAAGTGTTTTTTCGCCCCCAGTAAAACTGGGGGTTACTTTCCACGCCTAAAGGCACCAAATAATCATAACCACCGGCTAAGCCGGTGGTTTGCACAGGCGTATAACGCCATGTTACTGGCGAGGCTGAAAGCCCACCGAATAATCTGCCAGCCGCAAGCGGTCTCAAGCTACCGCTAAAGCGGTTGGTTTGTTTTTGAGTGCGTGTGCTTGCTCATCCGTAAATGGGTCTATAAGCTCTTCTATACTTATTTGCTCGTGCGCCAAATCTTCCTGTAATTGATTCTTTATATACGCAGTTATTGCTTCTATTATTTCTACCCCTTTCCATTCACACGATTTCCTTAATATTTGTTCTATGTCTCACTTAATTTTCCCATAAATTACTTGTCTGCGATATTTCGTCTGCGGTATTTTGGTGCAAATACTATATGTTACTTGCAATTCCATGTGGTGTGTGCTATACTGTTTGTGTCAATCTTCATCGACGGTTATGATTTTTAAAGATAAGCATCATTGGGCTATGAAAAGTCAATAAATCGCGAAACATAGTGCTTAAAAGAATGTAAATAAATTTTAAAAATTACACCAATATGTTGACTTTTGATGGCTTTTTGAGTATCATATTCACATTGGATATTTATGTAATTTTTTGCAAGAATATTGCATATTATCAAAAATAATATTTTGGAGGTTGAATCTGTGAGTGATAAAATACAGATTTTAATCGCGATGATTGCCTATATGACGGTGGTCATTGTAATTGGTGCGGTTTATGCTAAACGTGCTAACAAAAACTCGGAAGCGTATTTCCTTGGCGGACGTTCATTAGGCCCTTGGGTAACCGCTATGAGTGCTGAAGCTTCTGATATGAGTGGATGGCTCCTTATGGGACTCCCTGGCGTTGCTTATTGGTTCGGTCTTGCTGACGCTTTCTGGACAGCGTTGGGACTTGCTGTAGGTACATACGTTAACTGGCTTATCGTTTCAAAGCGTTTGCGCCGTTATAGTATAAGGGCAAACAACTCTATAACCTTACCTGAATTTTTCTCAAACCGTTTCCGTGAAAAGAAAAAGACAATTATGCTTATCACTGCAGCATTTATTCTTATTTTCTTCACGGTTTATGCTTCCAGCTGTTTCGTAACCTGCGGAAAGCTTTTCTCAACCCTTTTTGGTACTTCTTATCATTCTATGTTGATTCTCGGTGCGGCATTCGTTCTTCTTTATACCGTTTTGGGTGGATTCCTTGCAGAAAGTGTTTCTGACTTTATGCAGGCTATAGTTATGATAATAGCTCTTACTACGGTTGTAATTCTCGGAGTTATTAACGCGGGTGGCTTCGGTGCAATTATTGATAACGCAAAAGAAATCCCAGGCTTCCTCGAATTCTTCGGACTTGCACAACCTAAAGTTGATGAAGCAGGCAAACAGTTGTTTGATGGCGTTAAGCCTTTGTTTGAAAACGAAGCTGCTCCTTACGGACTTCTTACTGTGTTTTCAATGATGGCATGGGGTCTTGGATATTTCGGTATGCCTCAGGTTCTTCTTCGCTTTATGGCTATCCGCAAGGAATCAGAGCTTAAGCGTTCACGCAGAATAGCTATGGTTTGGGTGCTTATTTCCCTTGCTGTTGCAGTATTTATCGGCATTGTCGGCAGACAGATATCCGTTGCAGACCTTGAAGGCTCTGAAGCACTTGCTACAAAAGGCGGGGCTGAGAACATATTTATCATTCTTGCTGAAAACTTCTTGCCTCCTATGGTTGCAGGACTTGTTATGGCAGGTATTCTCGCTGCTACAATCAGCTCCTCCGACTCTTATTTGCTTATTGCCGCATCCGCTCTTTCAAAGAATATTTTCCAAGGTATTGTAAAGAAAGATGCAACTGATAAACAGGTTATGACAGTATCCAGAATAACCCTTTTAGTTCTCACTCTTATCGGCATACTTATTGCTTTAGATAAAGATAGCGTTATCTTCTCCATCGTTGCCTTCGCATGGGCGGGATTCGGCGCAACCTTCGGGCCTCTTATGTTGTTCTCACTTTTCTGGAAGCGTGTCAACAAAGCAGGTGCTATTGCAGGTATGATAAGCGGTGCAGGAATGGTATTCCTTTGGAAGCTTGTTATAAGCAAGGCAGGCGGTGCATTTGCTATCTACGAATTGCTCCCTGCGTTCATCTTCTCCTCGATTGTAATAGTTGTAGTTTCTCTCCTTACCAAAGCTCCTTCCAAGGAGATTGAAGAGGACTTCGAGGCAGTTCGGGTAGGAACAGACGTTCAGTAAATTATTAACAAAACAAACCGAAGCGGATGCTTTTGCATTCGTTTCGGTTTTTGCTTTTTCAGATTCAATTTGCGTTTTTGCTTTTGCTTTTTTGATTC
>JAZNCH010000069.1:0-72865 GCA_045587445.1 Eubacteriales bacterium
CTCGTTCTTAATAATACTTGCAATTTCGGGTATTCTTGAATTGGTACAGGATTTGAAAGCTGTAAAATACGCTTTTATGGGAATCAGAGCCGGTGTTTTGGCTTTGATAATAAAAGCACTTGTAAAAATGTATAAGGCTTGTCCCAAGGGCTTGGTTTCATATATTGTAATGGGACTTTCGTTTGTACTTGCGGCAATAGTAAAGATAGACGTGATAATCGTGGTTATTTGCTGTGCGGTGATTGGACTTGTGTCATCTGTAATCGCTGAAAGGAGCGCTAAAAAATGAGTATATTTTTAAGCATCCTTGAGTTGTTTTGGACGTTCTTTAAGATAGGAGCATTTACTTTTGGCGGCGGTTACGCTATGCTTCCTTTGGTACAGGATGCGGTTTTAAAGCACGGTTGGCTTGCCGAAGCTCAGATAGTAGACTTTATTGCTGTAAGCGAATCGACACCGGGCCCTTTTGCAATAAATATTGCAACCTATGTTGGTTCTCAGCGAGGTTTGGCACTTTTTGGGGATTCTGCTGTAGGTGCTGTATTCGGTGCGTTTGTTGCGACTCTCGGCGTTGTGTTGCCCTCGTTTATTATAATACTTATTGTTGCGAGATTTTTTGAGAAGTTTAAGAAGAGCAAGACGGTAATCGGCTGTATGTCGGGACTAAAGCCCGCCGTAATCGGACTTATTTCGTCGGCAGTAATATCAATTGGAACTACGGTATTTTTTCCCATAAGTATAACGTTTGGGATTGTAAGGAGTGCAGCGTTCTACGTTTCTCTTGTGATATTTGCAGTGTCGCTGTATGTTGTTTTGAAATATAAAAAGATAAGCCCTATATATATAATAGTAGGCTCTGCCGTTTTCGGTATAGCCGCAGGCTATATATTTAATATCCCCGTATAACTTACTTTCTTTTAAGGAAAGAAAGTAAGCAAAGAAACCTTGCCTCTCTGGTTTGTACAAATTTAAAGGCTCCCACCTTGGGAGAGCTGTCAGCGAAGCTGACTGAGAGGGAGTAGGGACTGTTCTACTGCGGTTTGGTCACGGCTCGGCTCTTACAGGAATCCCCAAGCCTTACTTAGTGCGGCTCTGGGAACCTTTTATCCAGTCCACCGGACTGTTATTCACTACCTCGCCGCCGCTTCGCTACGTCCTTGACACCTCGAAAAAAACAATTAAATTTGTACAAACAAAATCGGAGCTAAGTTATTAACTCAACCAAAGAAAAAAAGCGGTTATTAACTTATTTTGGCATAGAATAACCGCTTTTTCTTTTCTGCAAGGCTATCTTAATGTGACGCCCCTTTTTAATCCAATTCTAACAAGTAAATAAAATTCTTAATTCACTATGGAAAAATATAAAGGTGATAGGGGCGAATATGTGAAATAGGTAATACCTACTATTAAGTATTAATGTTAGAATTTACTTAAATTAATTAGAATTTTTATATTTGCTCAACTCGTCGCTAATGTTTTCTGAGGATTGATACCACTGCTCTTTATACAAAATCTTTTTTTCGCATATTGTAATAACAGTTATATCTTTTCCTGATTTAAAAGAAAGAGTGATACCCCCTTCTTTTGGCTCGGTTTCAATCTTTTGTAACTTCAACCTAGAAAGATAATCTTTAATATCATTTACATAATCCAGCTCAGTAATGCTATATGATATATCGCCTATCTGCATAACAACGCTTTCGGAGTGATGCAGATCAAATAATTCGCTTCCTGTTATTTCACCACAACTGCATAAAACCAACATTGTTATCATAGTAATTATTAATATTGAAAGGTTCTTTTTCATTGTAATGCTCTCCATATAGTGTTAGTGTGCTGACAACGAGTACAACCAGGTATAAGTCGGACCTGAAGTTGATGATTGAAATGTAGTGTATGAACCTGAATAATAGATTATTCGTGTTGCTCCTGTGTTGCTGTTTGCAGCCGAGTCCCAAATGGCAATAAATTGATTTACCCTAACATTTCTATATCCAACAAGAGTTACAGCATGCCAGGAATTTGATGAACTACTTGCCGAAATTGCAACAGGTTTTTTATCGTTTATATTAAGTGTTATTTCGGCCCAGTCTAAAGAACGATATCTTATATTATTATACGTAATTCCATGATTTCCTAATGCGGTTTGTTTATCAATTATTGTACCGCCATCATCATATCCTATTTCCATTTCATCACAAATTTGTGCAGCTGTAATGTTGGTTCCGTTGATATAATTAGCTATTGTTGCAACAGATGCTGCCCAGCAACGTCCAAAATTACCTTGTCCTTTTGCGTTATTAAGACTCAACATTTTTTCTTTGTATTCAGGATCGTCTATTTCAATTGAAAAACTAGGGGCATATTTCTCGGGTGTTGGACCATTTTCAAACTCTGCAATATTTTCGTCAATATTAACTTTCTCCATTGCACAGAGAGAATATATTAGTTTTTCGTGTAGTTTATTGTAACTGGTGTTTTCCGGCTCAACACACTTCAACACAGGATCTATTGAATAGCAAATGTTGTCTGTATTTTGTGCAAGTATTGTATTACTATGTTTATAAAAAATATAATCATTATAGAAATATCCAATATTGTTTAGTTCATCAATGAGTTCATTATCTAGACAGCATTGGAGAGCGTGATTTGTATCAATAATAGTCATCATAAGAATAAATTCATTTTTCAAGTTTAGAAGCGGATAATAATATATTGTAGATTGAGCATTGCTTTTCAAATTAATTATATAAAACGGCTCTCCAAGTCTAATGTGATAAAAATCATTATTTTCTAAATTAAATGATGTTTTATACTCTTGGGCATAATTGGTAATATCCTTGTAGAGACTTATAGCAAAACCGTTTATGTTTTCTGGAATATATTTCGAAAAATTTTCTTGAGATTTAGTAAAAAACGACGATGTGCTTGTCTCTTGTGCAAACACGGGCACAGTCAAGATAGATAGAATTATGCAAAGCGTAAGGATATATGCTAATATCTTATTATTATATTTTTTCATACTATTCTCCTGTTATATAATATTTTATGATATAAAAAATTTTGGTGGATAATAATGTTCTTGTTATTTTAAATATATACTCGTATTTAGAGTAAAGAAGAGCGTATAAGCCATATACTACGACTTATACGCTCTGTGTTAGAAAGATCAGTCTACCTGTTACGGAAAGTTGAAGAGACTTAACTAATTTGAACGGTAAGCCGGTGTTAAGAATAATAAGTAATAATAATCTCATTATTAAATCCCTCCATAAAAAAACAAACCTATAATCAATATAGGTTTGCGAAGTGGTAATCTATATAGCTGTTTTAGATGTGTGGATAAATGTCCGCTGCAAACCTAACATCTATTCTCTAATAATAGTATAATATTTCTTTTCTAATGTGTCAATAGAAAAATGAAAAAAATCCAAAAAATTCACATTTTTGCATAATCTAAAAACAATTAAATATACAGTACATAGAAATAATTGTTTGTGCGTGGAAAGTAATTGATGAATAAAAAATTAATGTAACTCTATACTGTAGAGGGCGACATCCCCCGGCAAGTACGAATTGTTTCGATGCGCCGCAAAACCTAAAAAATGAAAATTTTTTTTTGCAATTTACTTGACAAAACAAAATTACGGTGCTATAATACCCACATCTTAATAAAAAAGGCTATGACGAAGACGGTCGAAAGATTTTATGCGCAGAGAGTCGGTGGTTGGTGTAAACCGACGGTAAAATATTTTCAAGAACCCATCACTTCCGAGCCGAAAGTCCGAAAGTTAGGAATTTAATTAGTAGGCACTTTCCGTTATTGCTGCGTAAATGCATAGGAATTATTAGATTCCGAGAGTGGCAGTTGTTATTATAACTGCAATTTGAGTGGTACCGCGGATGTGAAAATATTTCACACTCGTCTCAAAAAATCTTTGAGGCGAGTGTTTTTTGTTAGAAAAAGCCCCCTCAGAAAAGAGAAAGAGAGGAAAAATATGTCAACTTTTGAAACAAACAAGCTTATGGAAGTAGCGGTGCGTATCCGCGAAATGCGTGAGATTTTCGGTTTTACCATTAAGGAAATGGCAGAGAAGACCGAAGTTTCCGTTAATCAGTATTTACAGTATGAGAACGGTCAGCTCGACTTTCCGTTTACTTTTATACATAAGTGTTCACTTGCTTTCGGCATTGGTATTACCGACCTTTTGGAAGGTAAGTCAGCCCACCTTTCGTCTTATACCGTAACAAGAAAGGGGGAGGGACAGGAAACTGCAAAGGAAGAGGGCATCAGTATCAAAAACTTGGCCCCCATGTTCCGTAAGAAGATAGCAGAGCCTTATTGGGTTCGTTACGAATACGACGAGAATTTGCAGAATAAACCTATTCACTTGACAAAGCACTCGGGGCAGGAATTTGACTTTGTTATGAGTGGACGCTTGAAGATTCAGATAGGTGATAACGTTGAATATTTAAGCGAGGGAGACAGCATTTATTACAACAGCTCGACTCCTCATGGTATGATAGCCGTTGACGGAAGAGAGTGTTTGTTCGTTGCGGTAATTCTCCCCGGTGAAGAAGAGGAGGAAACCGTTTTGAGAGATACGCTTATGCGTTCTCACAGAATGGAAAAACACCTTGTCAGCGAAAACTTTATTACAACAGTTGAAAACGAGAACGGTTATTTGCAGTCTATTGACTTTAAGAATGAAGACAAGTATAATTTTGCCTTTGATACGGTTGATGCTATTGCAGACAAGGATCCCGACAAGCTTGCGATGGTACACCTTGACGTTAATAAGTTTGAGCGCAGATTTACGTTTAAGGATATGAAGAAAGCATCAGCTCAGTGTGCAAACTATTTCAAGTCTCTCGGAATCAAGAAAGGCGACAGAGTAATGCTCGTTTTGAAGAGACATTATCAGTTCTGGTTTGCGATACTCGGTCTTCACAAGTTGGGGGCTATAGCTATTCCCGCAACACATCAGTTGCAGAAGCACGATTTCGAATACAGATTTAACTCTGCAGGGGTTAGTGCTATTGTTTGTACGGCAGACGGCGACGTTGCGAATCAGATAGATTTGGCTCAGGTAGACTGTCCCACTCTTACGACCAAAATTTTAGTTGGCGGCGAAAGGGAAGGATGGAAGAATTTTGATGAAGAATATAAACTTTTCAGCACTCATTTCGACAGAACGGAAGATACTCCTTGCGGAAACGACCTCAGTCTTATGTTCTTTACATCGGGAACAACAGGCTATCCAAAGATTGCGGCTCATAACTATAAATATGCCTTAGGTCATTATATTACGGCAAAATATTGGCATGGTGTAAGCGACGACGGACTCCACTTTACAATATCCGATACCGGTTGGGGTAAGGCTTTGTGGGGTAAATTATACGGCCAGTGGCTTGCAGAGGGTGCAGTATTTACATATGACTTTGACAAATTCAATGCGGCTGAAATACTGCCTATGTTTGCAAAATATCAGATAACGACTTTCTGTGCGCCTCCCACGATGCTTCGTATGCTTATCAAAGAAGATATTTCAAAATACGACCTTTCTTCAATAAGACATATGACGACTGCGGGCGAAGCTTTGAACCCCGAGGTATATAAGCAATTTGAAAAGCTTACGGGACTTCAGATTATGGAAGGTTTTGGACAGACCGAGCTTACTTTGGCTATTGCAAACCTTATGGGCGGAACGCATAAAGTAGGCTCAATGGGTAAACCCACTCCGCTTTATGATATAGACATAGTTGACGAAAACGGCAACTCCGTTGCAGATGGTGAGACAGGCGAAATCGTTGTAAGAATAAGTGAAAAAGTTCCCTGCGGACTTTTTGAAGGATATTACAGAAACGAAGAAAAGACAAAGGAAGTTATGCACGATGGCTTCTATCACACAGGCGATACCGCTTGGCGTGATGAAGACGGCTTTTTCTGGTATGTGGGCAGAGTTGATGACGTTATCAAGTCTTCGGGCTATCGCATAGGTCCGTTTGAGATTGAAAGTGTTATTATGGAATTGCCTTACGTTCTCGAGTGCGGTGTATCTGCAGTACCCGACGAGGTAAGAGGTCAGGTAGTTAAGGCGAGTATCGTTCTTGTTAAGGGTGTTGAACCGACAGAACAGCTTAAAAAGGATATTCAGGCATATGTTAAGAAGAATACAGCACCTTATAAGTATCCCAGAATAGTTGAATTTAAGGACGAGTTACCCAAGACTATCAGTGGAAAGATTCAGAGAAATAAGCTTTAATATTGTATTTAGGGGTTATAATTGAAATTTTAAATACAAAAAAGTTGTTGACAAAATAACAAAGTTGTGATAAGATACTTACAATATTGATAGTAAAGGCTTCGACGAAGAGGGCAGAAAGTATATTTTTACCCAGAGAGACGGCGTTTTGGTGCGAGCCGTTTAAAAAGACTTTGTGTTTGTAGCTTCCGAGCCGGAAGAAAGAAAGCTTTTTGTAAAGAGAAGCAAGTAGAATCTTCCCGTAGTTGTCGCGTCAAGACATAGGAATTGTTGGATTCCGAGAGTGGCAGTTATAATTTTGACTGCAATTTGAGTGGTACCGCGGGTGTATAGGACAATCAGCACTCGTCTCAAAGTCATTAACTTTGGGATGAGTGCTTTTCTTATCCCGGAAACGGAGAATGATTTTATGCAACAGATGACAGGTCTTGACTACAAGATCAGAGAAATGGCGGGGCGTATAAAGGAGCTTCGCGAACTTGAGGCGTTAAGCCCCGAAGATATGGCGCAAAAGACCGGCGTTACGGTTGAGGAATACTTGCTTTGTGAAAAGGGAGAAAGCGACTTAAACTTTGCATTTATTTACAGATGCGCACTTGCTTTGAACGTAAACGTAACCGATATTATCGAAGGTTATTCGCCGAGACTTAAGTCTTATACTGTAACGAGAGCGGGAACGGGACAAAAGGTATCTCAGGCGCACGGTATGACGTATTTTAATATGGCGTATTCGTTTACGAACCGTATAGCAGAGCCTTTGTTTGTTAAGAGCGTATATGACGAAGAGGCACAGTCGAGGGATATTGAGCTGACGAGCCACGAGGGGCAGGAATGTGATATTATTATCGAAGGAAATCTGCTTGTTCAGATAGGTGAACACAGAGAGATACTTGGCCCCGGAGACAGTATTTATTTTAACAGTAATACTCCTCACGGTATGATTGCGGTTAACGGCAAGGACTGCTCGTTTTATGCTATAGTTCTTAATCCGACGGGTGAGCCAATACCTGAACTTACACCGTCAAAACTTATAAAGAGCAATACTGTAGTTGAAAAAGATACCAAGGACAGAATATATAAGAAGTTTATTGACGTTACCGAAAACGAAAAGGGAACGCCTACTTCAATAAATTTCAAGAATACCGATAGATTTAATTTTGCGTTTGACCTTGTTGATGAGCTGGCGGCGAAAGATCCCGACAAGCTTGCGATGCTCCACATATCCAAGGATATGACGGAGAGAAGATTTACTTTCAAGGATATGAAACGTGCATCGGCTCAGTGTGCAAACTACTTTAAGTCGCTCGGAATTAAAAAAGGCGACAGAGTAATGCTCGTTTTGAAGAGACATTATCAGTTCTGGTTTGCGATGCTCGGCTTAAATAAGCTTGGAGCCATAGCTATTCCTGCAACAAATCAGCTTGTTGAGCACGATTTTGAATACAGATTTAACTCTGCAGGCGTTTGCGGTGTAATATGTACTGCAGACGGAGATACTGCTAATCAGATTGAAATGGCGGCAGAAAAGAGCCCGACACTCAAGCATAAGATTATTGTAAACGGCGAACGTGAGGGCTGGAGAACTTTTGACGAGGAATATACTCTTTACAGTTCTCACTTTGACAGAAAAGAGGATTCACCTTGCGGCGACGACTTAATGCTTATGTTCTTTACATCGGGAACGTCTGGGTATCCGAAGATTGCCGCACATAACTATAAATATGCTTTGGGTCATTTCCATACAGCAAAGTATTGGCACAACGTTGACCCCGAGGGATTGCATTTTACCATATCCGATACCGGTTGGGCAAAATCCATGTGGGGTAAACTGTATGGTCAGTGGCTTTGCGAGGCGGCGACGTTTGTTTATGACTTTGACAGATTTAACGCGGCTGAAATATTGCCTATGTTTGCAAAGCACAAGATAACGACGTTCTGCGCTCCCCCCACAATGCTTCGTATGCTTATCAAAGAAGATATTTCAAAATACGATTTTTCATCTGTAAAGCATATGACGACTGCGGGCGAGGCATTGAATCCCGAGGTTTACAAGCAGTTTGAAAAGGCAACCGGACTTCAGATAATCGAAGGTTTCGGTCAGTCCGAAAGCACTATGATTATAGGTAATATGGTAGGCGCACCGCATAAGATTGGTTCTATGGGACGCGCGACACCCGTATATGACGTTGATATAGTAGATGCAGACGGAAATACAGTTCCCGTCGGTGAAACGGGCGAAATTGTCGTTAACGTTAAAAACGGAGCGCCCTGCGGTTTGTTTACAGGATATTACAACGATCCCGAAAAGACAAAGGAAGTATGGCACGACGGCTTCTATCATACGGGTGACGTTGCGTGGAAGGACGAAGATGGCTTCTTCTGGTATGTGGGCAGAGTTGACGACGTTATCAAGTCTTCGGGCTACCGCATAGGTCCGTTCGAGATAGAAAGCGTTATTATGGAATTGCCTTACGTTCTTGAGTGCGGTGTATCAGCAGCACCCGACGAGGTAAGAGGTCAGGTTGTTAAGGCAAGTATCGTTCTTGTAAAGGGAACAGAGCCTTCAGATGAACTCAAGAGACAGATTCAGAAGTACGTAAAAGAAAAGACCGCACCATATAAGTACCCAAGAATAGTTGAATTTAAGGACGAGTTACCCAAGACGGTAAGCGGAAAGATACAAAGAAACAAACTGTGAGGTGGATTTGGAGTGTCAAATAAATTAAAAGTATCTTGTATCCAAATGGATATGGCTTTTGGCTCAAGCAGTGAAAACTTTGTAAAGGCAGAAGAGCTTATACGAAATGCCGCAAAGGACAATCCCGACGTTATTGTGTTGCCGGAGACGTGGAATACAGGCTTTTTTCCCGAAGAGTCGATAAAGGATTATTGCGACAAGGACGGAGAGAAGACGAAGAGGGTTATCGGCGGACTTGCAAAGGAATTGAACGTTAATATTGTTGCGGGAAGCGTGGCAAACGTTAAGAATGATGAAATGCATAACACCTCTTACGTGTTTGACAGAGAGGGCAACTGTATTGCCGAATATGACAAGACACATCTTTTCTCACCAATGAAAGAGGATAAGCATTTTGCAAAGGGAAACCGTATTTGCAAATTTACCCTTGACGGAAAGAGTTGCGGTGTTATAATATGTTATGATATAAGATTTCCCGAGTTTGTCAGAACGATGACCGTAACGGGTCTCGACTGCTTGTTTGTGGTTACCCAGTGGCCGCATGTCAGAATAGCGCACTTGAATGCGCTTGCAAAAGCAAGGGCGATTGAAAATCAGATGTTCGTTTGTTGCTGTAATAGCTGCGGCAAGGCGGGTAGAAACGTATTTTCGGGTTGTTCTCGTATATTTGACCCTTGGGGCGAAGAGATTGCGGCGACGGGCGAAACCGAGGATATTATATCGGCAGAGCTTGATTTCGGTGTTATCGAAAACATAAGAAGCACGATAAATGTGTTTGCCGACAGACGTCCCGAGCTTTATGACGTAAAAAAATAATTCATACGGAAAGGAGCATTAAAAGATAATAAAAAATGAAAAGAGTAACGATTTTTTCGGGACATTACGGAAGCGGAAAGACCAATCTTGCCGTAAACTATGCTTTAATGCTTCGCGAGATGGATTACGAGGTAAGCATAGCCGACCTTGATATAGTAAATCCGTACTTTCGTACCAAGGACAGCGAGGAGTTATTTTTAAAGAATAATATAGAGCTTGTGTCTCTGCCGTTTGCAAATACAAGCGTTGATTTGCCAAGTCTTCCGTCAGCGGCTTACGGTCTGTTTGACAGAAAAGACAGACAGGTTATAATTGACCTTGGAGGCGACGACAGAGGAGCGTTGGCTCTCGGGCGTTTTGTGCCGAGACTCAAAGAAGATAACGACTATGAGATGATTTTTACGGTAAACTTTTATAGACCGCTTACTACGACGGTTGAAGAAGCGTATGAGGTTTTTAAAGAAATTGAATACGCAGCGAAGCTGAAGTTTACGAAAATAGTAAACAACTCAAATCTTGGTGAAGAAACGACAGCAGATGACGTTATAAGAACGGTTGAATTGACTGAACGGTTGGCGAAGCTGACAAATACTGAAGTAATGTATACGGCGGTTAAAGAGTCGATTGCCGATGAAGTATCAAAGGTTATTGGAAAGAATAAGGTTTTTCGTCTGAAATTGCAGGAAAAACTGTTTTAATAAAAATAATAATATTCAGATAGGAGCAATCTATATGAAAAAAGTTAGCTTTGCGACGGATCTTTGCAAGGGTTGCGGACTTTGTGTTGACGTATGCCCCAAGAAGATTATAGTACTTGCAAAAGACAAGATTAACAAAAAGGGACATTCTCCCGCCGAGATAACGGATCAGGAAAAGTGCATAGGCTGTGCATTCTGTGCGACCATGTGCCCCGACTGCGTTATAACGGTTGAAAAGTGAGGTGGATTTTGTGGCAGATAAGGTTTTGATGAAAGGTAACGAAGCAATAGCTGAAGCGGCAATTAAGGCAGGCTGCCGTCATTACTTCGGTTATCCTATAACACCCCAGACAGAAATTGCGGCTTATATGGCAAAGAGAATGCCCAAGATAGGCGGCGTGTTTCTTCAGGCAGAAAGTGAAATTTCCGCAATTAATATGGTATACGGCGTTGCAGGCACAGGTATGCGTGTTATGACGTCATCTTCCAGCCCGGGTGTATCCCTTAAACAAGAGGGTATTTCCTACATAGCAGGTGCAGACCTGCCCGCACTTATAGTAAACGTACAGAGAGGCGGCCCCGGTCTCGGCGGTATTCAGCCTTCACAGTCAGACTATTTTCAGGCAACAAAGGGCGGCGGTCATGGCGACTACCATTTGATAGTACTTGCTCCCGCATCCGTTCAGGAAATGGCTGATATGACTATTCTTTCTTTTGACCTTGCAGAAAAATACCGTGTTCCCGCAATGCTTCTTGCAGACGGAACTATGGGTCAGATGATGGAACCGGTTGAATTGCCGGAGGTAGATTATAAGCCTACCGAAAAGGATTGGACGGTTACAGGAACACAGATGAAGAGAAAGCACAATATAGTAAACTCTCTCTATTTGCTCCCCGAAGAACTTGAAAAGACAAATATTGAAAGATTTGAAAGATATAAGACTATCGAAGAAAACGAAGCAAGATATGAATCCTTTATGATGGAAGATGCAGAATATTGCGTAGTTGCATTCGGTATAGCTTCCCGTGTTTCAAAGAACGCAGTAATTGCGGCAAGAAATATGGGTATTAAGGTTGGTATGATAAGACCTATAACCCTTTGGCCGTTCCCCAAGAAGCCTTTGGCAGAAGCGGCAGAAAAGGTAAAGGGATTCCTTAGCGTTGAATTGTCTATGGGTCAGATGATTGAAGACGTAAAACTTGCGACAGAGTGCAAGAGACCCGTTGAGCTTTGCAACCGTGTCGGCGGTATGATTCCTACTCCCGAGCAGGTTCTCGAAGCTATAAAGAAAATGGCAGGAGGCGAAAGATAATGGTAGTATTTGAAAAGCCCAAAAGCTTGACGGATGCCGAGCTTCACTATTGCCCCGGTTGCACACACGGTATTATTCACCGCCTTGTTGCTCAGGCTATAGATGATCTTGGTATAGAAGGAAAGACCGTAGGTGTAGCACCCGTTGGTTGTGCAGTTATGGCATATAACTATTTTGCTTGTGATATGGTAGAGGCAGCACACGGACGTGCTCCCGCTGTTGCGACCGGTTTAAAGAGAGCGATGCCTGAAAACGTTATTTTCACATATCAGGGAGACGGCGATTTGGCTTCAATCGGTATGGCAGAGACTGTACACGCAGCGACAAGAAATGAAAATATTACCGTAATTTTCGTAAATAATGCGATATATGGTATGACGGGCGGACAGATGGCTCCTACCTCTCTTCCCGGTCAGGTAACACAGACTTCTCCTTACGGCAGAGACGTTTCGACAGCAGGTTATCCTGTAAAGGTAAGCGAAATGCTTTCTACTCTTGACGGTCCCGAATTTATTGCAAGAGTTGCGGTAAATAACGTTAAGAACGTAAAGGAAGCACAGAAAGTTATTAAGAAGGCATTTGAAAATCAGATAAACAAAAAAGGATTTTCGCTTGTTGAGGTTGTATCATCTTGTCCTACAAACTGGGGTATGACACCTGTTGACGCACTCAAGTGGGTTGACGAAAAGATGATTCCTTATTATCCTCTCGGCGTATATAAGGACAGAAGCGCAACAAAGGAGGCTGAATAATTATGACAACAAATACACTTATAGCAGGATTTGGCGGTCAGGGCGTTCTTTTTGCGGGTAAGTTTATGGCATACAAGGGAATGCTTGAGGGTAAAGAGATAAGTTGGTTGCCTTCATACGGCCCCGAAATGAGAGGCGGTACTGCAAACTGTAGCGTAATACTCAGCGACGAACCGATTGGTTCTCCCATTGTATCGAATCCCGACGTTCTTATTGCTATGAACCTTCCCTCACTTGATAAGTATGAGAATACGGTTGTACCGGGTGGTATGATTTTTGTTGATTCGACCCTCATCGAAAGAAGGGTTGAGAGAACAGACGTCAAGGTGTTCTACATACCGACGACAAAACTTGCTCAGGAGATAGGTGCTCCTACGTTGGCAAATATGATAATGATGGGTAAGTTTATAAAAGAAGCCGGAGCCGTAACACACGACAATATGGAAGCCGCTTTGAAGAAAGTAGTTTCAGCCAAAAGAGCAGATATGCTTGAGATTAACCTTAAGGCAATTGATACAGGCTACAATTTTGAATAAAGATAAAGAAAAAGTACGGGTTTCTCCCGTGCTTTTTCTTTATTCGACACAATATATTGACAAAATGTTAATAAAGTGTTATGATTAATATATAAATATATAAATAGGAGGGTTTATATTATGCCACCAGGAATACAAAGTGCAATGATACTAATGTCTTTAGGAGCTATAGCATCACTAATTGTAACTATAGTTTTGTGTTTGACTGTAGTACCGGACAAAAAGCGTGATTCTCTCAAGGGATTTGGAAGATTTTTGAACGATTTGTTTAACTTCAGAGGCTTGTTGATTGAAGCTATTGTAAAGACGCTTTACGTTTTGATAACGGTAACTTTTGTTGTGGGCGGCTTCTTTATGCTCTTTATAGTTAACACACAGGAGAACTTTTTCACCGGCGAAACATCAACTGTATGGTACGGCTGGGTAGGTCTTATTGCAATGATAGTAGGACCTATTGCTACACGTCTTGTATTTGAAGGAATGATGCTCTTTATTCTTTTGGTTAAGAACACTATTCAAATAAATAACAAACTGAAAGACCAATACAGAACTGACGAATGTCCCAAGAAAGATAAGAAGGCTCAAAAACAGGCACCTATCGCTCAGGTTCCCACAGCTCCCGCACAGCCAACACAGCCTACACAGGCGGAACAAGCTCCGACTGACCCGCAAGTATAAATTAGACAAATACACTAAAAGACAGTTTCTTGTAAACTGTCTTTTTTGTTGACAAAATGCTACAAAAATGATACTATAAAAATAGGACGGAAAAGGAGGCTTTGTTTTATGAAAAAGTTTTTAACCCTTATAAGTGTAGTATTATGTTTTGTACTTATGTTTGCCCTTGTTTCTTGCAAGAATGAACCAGATGACAAAACTAATGAAACCGTAAAAGAAACAGAGAATGAGACGGTTGAAGAAACCAAAGTTGAAGAAAAGCCGAAAGAACCTACTTCTGCAAAAGAGGTTTGGGCTCTCGTTGATAAGGCTATGGAAAATGCCGAATCTTATGAAGCCGATATGACCGCTTATATGGTTATGTTTATAAATGGCTTTAAAATAGAAAGCAAGGTTTCCGGTTTTGAAATAAGTATAGGTCAAAGGGATGCACTTGATTATTACTATTACCGTTTCTTGAAAAATGAAGCTTCGTGTGATGCGATTTCGCTCAATGAAACCTCTACCGAGATTGAGGCATATAACGAGGGAATGACTTTTGTTTCGAAACTGAGCAGTGAAGCTGAGCAGAATTTTTGCTCAAAAATGACTGTCGATGAATATTTGGAATTTAGGAGCAGTGTTCTCAGCGATGATTTTGACTTTGCTGATTGTACCAAGAGTGAGTTCTTGAAAAATGAAGACGGTAGTTGGAGTTTATCTTTTTCCGGATATACCAAAAAGGCTGTCAATACTTTTTTGAAGGACATCGGAGCAGATGAAACTCAATTAGGTTCAGACGTTATAGATATGAAGATTTCTTTAACCGCTAACGGTGAGTATCTTGTAAACGAAATGGTGTTTGAACTTGTTTTTGACGTAGAAGAAACAGATACCTCAATTCCTGTTTTCAAGGAAGTAATGAAGTATTCAAAATACGGCGAAGCAAAGAAGACTCTTGAGGGTATTGAGCCGTCTGAATATACTGAAGTTGATGATATTACTGTTCTTGGCAAGGTAACCGATGCAATAAAAGAATTTGCCGGTTTGTCTGAGGGCTCGTTTGACCTTGATATAACTCAGAACTTAAAGGTTGGAGCTGAATCTAATAAGTACACTGAAAAGGATTATGTGTTTTTTGGTAAGATTAACGGTGGCTTTGTTTATACCTTGGATTCTATGATAAATGGCGTAACGGCTATGAATATGGATTATAGAAACGGAGTTCAGAAGATTACGCAAGGCACTGATACCGAAACCTATAATTTATCCGAGTCTGAAGCAAAAGAAATAGTTTATCGGCTTATTAATACTGCAGCTTATGATGAATCTTCCGTAACCGATATTGAAAAACTAAGCGAAGGCGTTTATAAGTTTACTGTAGATGCACCCGACCTTTCCGCTTATGAAGAGTCGTTAGCTCCTATGGGGATAGTTTGCAAATCCGGAAAACAGAGCATAGTGGTTACTTTTGCAGATGATAAGCTTTCAAAAATTGAAAGCGATTTGACTGTATACGGTGAAATGACCGTAGGTAACAAAACTGAAGCTATGGAACTGAATCAGCTTACTACTGTTACGGTAAAAGCCGTTAACGGTTCAGGCACTAATATGTAAAACGAGCAATGTGTAGGCGAGGCCTACACATTGTTGTTATATTATCAGAAAAAGCAGAGATTTGTCTTTTGGGGTAAATATTTTGTTTTTTCAAATAAACTATAAGTTTTTTGTACAAAAATAGATGAAAACTATTGTAAATAATCACGAATTATGTTATAATCTGTCCTTGTGTGTGAGTAGGCATACAAAATATAATACAGAAAAAGAGATGAATTTATTTTGGCAATTTTATTATCAGTTTCAATAGCTCTTATAGCAGGGCTTCTTATGACGAGATTGTTTAAACCTTTAAAGCTTCCGTCGGTTACCGCATATCTTATAGCGGGTGTTCTTATAGGACCTTATTGCTTGGGACAGCTTGGTATACACGGTTTGGGTTTTGATACTCACAGTGCAGTAGAGCAGTTGGCTCTTATATCGGAAGTGGCGCTTGGGTTTATAGCATTTTCGATAGGAAATGAATTTAGGCTGTCAGAACTTAAGAAAACCGGAAAACAGGCATTGGTTGTCGGTATTGTTCAAGCTTTGATTGCAACCTTGTTTGTTGACCTTGCTTTGTTGGGTTTGCATTTACTTATGCCCGACAAACTTTCTGTTCCTCAGGTTATAACGTTAGGCGCAATTGCTACGGCGACAGCTCCTGCGGCAACATTAATGGTGGTTCGTCAGTACAAGGCAGACGGTCCATTGACTCGCTTGTTGCTTCCTATTGTTGCACTTGACGATGCTGTTGGTTTGACTGTGTTTGCAGTATCATTCGGAGTTGCAAAGACTATAATAAGCGGCTCGGTTGACCTTGTTTCCATAATTGTAAATCCTATTATTGAAATTACTTGCTCATTAATATTAGGTGCGATTATGGGATGGGTATTGACACAACTTGAAAAGTTGTTTAATTCTAATACTAACCGTTTAAATCTTACTATAGGCATTGTTTTTCTCACCGCATCTTTAGCTATGCTTGATTTCCACGTAGGAGCGGTACATATTCAGTTCTCTTCTTTGTTGGTGTGTATGATGCTGGGAACAGTATTTTGTAATATATGTCCTCTTTCGGAAGACCTTATGGCCGCATCGGATAAATGGACGTCTCCTTTGTTTGCTTTGTTTTTCGTTGTATCGGGAGCCGAGCTTGAGCTTGGTGTGTTTGCCGATTGGGCAATAGTAGTTGTAGGCGTAGTTTACATAATTTTCAGATGCTTGGGTAAATATTACGGAACTTTTGTAAGTACAAAGGCAACCAAATGCTCACCTGAGATTTGTAAATATTTAGGCATAACACTTTTCCCGCAAGCAGGGGTTGCGCTTGGTATGTGTGCTACCGCAATGGCTTTGGGGGAACAGGGAAATCTTATTAGAAATATAACACTTTTTGCGGTTCTTATTTATGAACTTATTGGGCCGTTGCTCACCAGAAAGGCACTTGAGGCAGCAGGCGAAATCAAGCCTATGGCAGATGAGGTTAAGCACAGAAGAATGCACAAGCTTAATGCTGCAAAAAACGGCAAATAATTTAGTTGTTGGGGAGAGGGCATACCAATGGCATTGTTTGATGTAATGTCTAGACTTAAGGCTATTATCGGCGGAGATAATAACTCTCCTAAAGAAAGCTTTGCTAATATTCAGACTGAACATTTTGATTCGGGTCTAAAAATTGAGACAGATTTGGATTATAAGGATAGATGCGTGTTGGTTGGCGTTGTAAGAAATACGTATCAATTTGAGATTTTGCTCAGAGAAAAATTTTACCATATTCCCATTTCACAAGTTAATGAATGTCAGATTCCCATAAAATATATAGCGATTTATCAGTCAAAACGATTTTTTGGAAAAAATGCAGGCATAAGATATTTCGGCGAGGTTGAAAGCTGTTCGACAGTAAAACGTTGTGAAATTAGAGAAATACCCAAGGATAGCCAAGAAAAATATCTTTACTTCAAGATTAAAAGATGGCAAATGCTTGATAATACCATTGAGGCAAAAGATATGGAATTAACCGCCTTTTCAACCACTCTTTATCTTCTTAAGAAAAGTAATGATTCCTCGGAGCTTGTTTTAAGAAATAGAGAAGAGCACTTATTTTACAGAGAGTTGCTAAAGAAAGTAAAAATGTTGGTTAGGCTAAGAAAGCCTAACGGCGGAGAAATAGTTTACAAGGACTATACTGTTAAGCTGAGCGGAGGTATGATTTATTTGTACTTTGCCGATATATTGGAATATGCCATAGGTTACGATATTTTCCTTGAAAGACCGACTGATATTATAAGAGAAATTTTTGATTATTATCCTGAATTGTAAAAGCAACACCGAGCGTTTTTGAAATGAAACTCTCGGTGTTTTTATTTTGCGTATTGATTTGAATAGTGAAATAGTGTATAATAACACTATAGCTTTATGTTAAGAGGTTTACTATGGAAATATATGAATTATTTATACATTGCTAAGAATCTCTCGCAAGAAAAAAATAATTCCGCAGCAAAAATGTTGAAATACTTAGGATTGTAAAAAGGCTATACATTGTTATTGAATGTTAAGATTAACATATTTAATGTTAATAAACTGATAAATTAACTATAAAATGATAAAAGAGTGCGATTATCTAATGAAAAAATCACAAAAATATGTTGACATTTGACCGATTTTTTTGTATTATAATATTTACATAAATCTATATGGAGGTAAATATGGAGATTTTAGAAAACTTATTGCCGTTTATTACATTGGCAATTGCTTTAGCAGCTTTGCTTTTCGCATTGTTTACTGCAAAGAAGATAGTTAAGTTCCCGGAGGGAACAGACAAAATGAAAGAAATATCAAAATGGATAAGACAAGGTGCAAATGCATACCTGAAACGCCAATATAAAGTCGTTGGTATATTTTTTGTATGTATGTTTGTTGTACTTGTTGTAATGGCGGCATTGGGATTACTTACATGGTTTGTGCCTTTTGCGTTTGTAACAGGTGGATTCTTCTCAGCTCTTTCCGGTTTTGTTGGAATGAAGATTGCAACATTGTCAAACAGCAGAACGGCAAATGCTTGCAGAGAAAGTCTCAACAAAGGCTTGCGTGTGGCATTTTCAGCAGGTTCCGTTATGGGCTTTACAGTAGTAGGTCTGGGACTGCTTGATATATCGGTTTGGTTTATTCTTCTCAAGTTCGTATTTAAGCTTGAGGCTTCTGATATAGCAAGCGCAATGCTGACGTTTGGTATGGGTGCATCTTCTATGGCTTTGTTTGCCAGAGTTGGCGGTGGTATCTTTACTAAAGCGGCAGACGTTGGTGCTGACCTTGTTGGTAAGGTAGAAGCAGGTATTCCTGAAGACGACCCCAGAAACCCTGCTGTTATTTCGGATAATGTTGGTGATAACGTTGGTGACGTTGCAGGTATGGGTGCTGACCTTTATGAATCTTATGTTGGTTCTATTATATCTTCAATGGCTCTCGGTGTTACAGCATTTGGTTCTATAAAAGCTATGGCTCTTCCGTTAATTTTGGCAGGATTGGGTATTATTGCTTCGATTCTTGGTACATTTCTTGTCAGAACAGGCGAAAATACAGAACAATCTGTGCTTTTGAAGGCACTTAGTCGTGGAACGAATTTTAGTGCGATTTTGATTGCCATTCTTGCAATTCCGGTTACATATCTTATACTTGGCGCAGAAAACCTTAAATTCTGTGTTCCGATACTTGCAGGACTTTTGGCTGGTGTGCTTATTGGTAAGGCTACTGAATATTTTACATCAGATACATATAAACCTACTAAAAAGTTGGCTGAGTCAAGTTCTACGGGTTCGGCTACAATAATTATTGAGGGCATAAGCCTTGGTATGCTTTCTACGGTTATACCGATTGTAATTATTGGAGTATGTATACTTGTTTCGTATTTTGTATGCGGTGGCGCAAAGCTTCCTGCTAACGGTCTTTACGGCATTGCTCTTGCGGCAGTAGGTATGCTTTCAACTCTTGGTATTACACTTGCTACAGATGCATACGGTCCCGTAGCAGATAATGCAGGTGGTATTGCACAGATGGCAGGTCTTGAAGAAGACGTTCGTAAAAAGACTGACGCTCTTGACTCTCTCGGTAATACAACAGCGGCAACAGGTAAAGGTTTTGCTATAGGTTCTGCAGCGTTGACAGCTTTGGCTCTCGTTGCTTCATATATTGATAAGATTAAAGAGGTTGCACTTAAAGCCGGAGAAGAAATTGTTTCAAACTTTGACATAATGGACCCCAGAGTATTGGTTGGTTTGTTTGTAGGCGCGTGCTTGCCTTTCTTGTTTGCGGCTTTGACTATGAGCTCTG
The DNA here is from genome assembly GCA_045587445.1 of Eubacteriales bacterium. Lineage (GTDB taxonomy): Bacteria > Bacillota > Clostridia > Oscillospirales > CAG-272 > RGIG1995. The sequence goes on from JAZNCH010000069.1 coordinate 19,662, forward strand.
TTGGTAAGGCTGCTCAGTCTGTAGTTATTGAAGTTCGCCGTCAGTTCAAGGAAATTAAAGGCCTTATGGACGGTAACGGAACACCCGACTATGAATCATGTGTAGACCTTTGTACACGTTCCAGTCTCAGAGAAATGATTCTTCCTACCATTGTTGCGATAGTAGTTCCGTTGATTGTTGGTATAGTACTTGGTTATCAGGGCGTTGTAGGTATGCTTGCAGGAGCAACCGCAACAGGATTTTTACTTGCGATATTTATGTCGAACTCCGGTGGTACTTGGGATAACGCTAAGAAGTATATTGAAAACGGCGGAGCAGGTGGCGGCAAGGGCAGTGACGAGCATAAAGCGGCTGTTGTTGGCGACACGGTAGGGGACCCATTCAAAGATACTTCCGGTCCTTCCATAAACATTCTTATTAAGCTTCTTTCAATGGTTTCCATTGTATTTGCAGCTTTGGTATTTAAGTTCCATATTCTTTAATATATAAATATAAAAAGCCTTCTTAACCAGAAGGCTTTTTTTCTTTTTTAAAAATAACAGGCAGTCAGGAGCTTCGCTCCTGAACCCTTGACAATAGGCCGCTTTTTGAAAAAAGCGCCTCTTGACTCCACCAAAAACTTTGAAAATGCGGTTTATTTTAAGGATTATTTTTTGTGCAAATAATAGTTGGTGGAACCGGAGAGGCAAGTTCTTTGCCAAGCTTTCTGCGAAAGAAAGCGGCGAAAAAAAGTCTGTACCAACAATGTTGAGTGGTACAGACCAAGAAATTCGAGGTTTCTTTGCCTATTTTCTTTTTATAAATAATGACGGGAGGGGAGGCCCCTCCTTTACAAATATCTAATAATATCTGCACAAACCAGAGTTTTGAGGTTTCTTTGCCTACTTTCTTTCCTTAAAAGAAAGTAGGTTTATTTTTCTTTTGATTCAAAACCGTCGGTGCTTTCTTTCATAAACATAATTTTTACCGTCATAAGAAGAAGCTTTAAATCAAGTAGAAGAGAGTAATTTTGAATATACATAAGGTCAAGCTGGAGTTTGTCATATGGAGGGGTATTATATTTGCCGTAAAGCTGTGCGTATCCTGTTAAACCGCCCCTTACTTTAAGTCTGTATTGGAATTCGGGAACTTCTTTTGTGTATGCTTCAACGTGTTCTATTCTTTCGGGACGAGGGCCTACAAGGCTCATATTACCCACAAGAATATCGAAAAGCTGAGGGAGCTCATCAAGTCTTGAAGCGCGAAGAATTTTTCCTATAGGGGTAATTCTCGGGTCGTTATCTATAGCGGGAAGTGGAGTGCCGTCTTTTTCGGCATTGACTATCATAGTTCTGAATTTGTGGATTTCAAATACCTTACCGTTAATCGTTGCTCTTTTTTGCCTAAAGAATATCGGACCACCGTCACAAAGCTTAATTGCGAGTGCTGATATAATCATAAACGGTGAAGCAAGAATGAGCATTAGTAACGATATTACAATATCCATAGTGCGTTTAACAAAGCGTTGCTCGACTGTCATACCGTTATTTCTATAGAGTAGCAAAGGAGTATCGAAAAGGTGTATACATTCAGCTCCTCTTACCAATACGTCGGAGATTTTTGTGGTTGCGTATGCTCTTATATCATTTTCAAAACATATCTTCAAAAGCTTGTTACGCATTTCAGCGTGTATGTCATAGAGTATAACACCTTCGGCGTTTTTCATTGATTCATCAAGTTTTTCCAGTCCTTCTGAAACATTAATTACCTGTTTTAAGGAAAATTTATCTTTTCTTAATTTGAGTTTTTCAATAAAAGTGTCGGGAGAATATTCATCGTATATAATTAAGGTTTTCTTAGCTGTGAATACTTTTCCGAATATATAGTCTGCCACGATGGTAAAAACAAATGATATTGCAATGCTTAACACGGTCAAAATAAGCAGAGGAACTACCGTAACAAATCCTGCCGAAAGCAATACGATTATTAAATATGAAAAGAATACTGTGAATAAAATTGCAAGGCACTGCGATATGATAATATTCGATTTGCGATATCTACCGTATTTAATTCCGTCAAAGGAGTGAAGAAACGTAAGTAGGAGAAGTGCGTACAGAGTGTAAACAAACCAGTTTCCCCTTTCGACGAATGGGAGAACTATATTATCGTTGTAATGGTTTAGCCAAATATAAGCAAATACCAGCGTTTGGCTTAATACTAAAATACCGGTCAGAAAAAGTCTGAAAAGCCTTTTGAATTGTTCTTTGTTCCTTCTCATTTTTTTATCTCCATATTACAAGATTTGTGTTTGTTTTTTTGATTTTAAATAAGAATTTTATATTGTTGTGGTAAAATCCTTTTAATTTTTTGGGTTCCTTTGCTATTCTGTAAAGCCATTCTAAGTTGTGCTTTAGAAAGAATTCGGGAGCACGGGATTTGCTGCCGTGGATAACGTTAAAGCTGCCGCCATATATTTTTTCGAGATATTATTTCAAATTAATTACTTCTGAATTTGCATACTACATATATATACCAATTATAACATATTTCGACTGTTCAGTCAATACAATAAATGTGAACACGTTTTTCTCATATAATATATACATAAATTTTTGCCTTGGGGGAGAAAAATAATCAATTTTTGTGCACAATAGTAGTGCTGTGAGTTTACATATTAAAAATAATTAATATAGGGGTAAAATATGGAGTCGTCAAAAAAGCAATATATGTGTATAGACCTAAAATCTTTTTTTGCTTCGGTGGAATGTGTTGAGCGTGGGCTTGACCCAATGACGACAAGGCTTATTGTGGCTGATCCCGAGAGAAATCAAACGACCGTTTGCCTTGCCGTTACCCCTGCTATGAAAAAGTTAGGGGTAAAGAACCGTTGCCGCGTATATGAAATTCCTATCCATATCGACTATATAAAAGCCCCCCCGCGTATGAAAAAGTATATTGAATATTCTGCCGAAGTTTATGGAGTTTATCTAAAATATATCTCCAAAGACGATATTCACGTTTATTCAATAGATGAAGTGTTTATGGATATAACAAAATATTTGCCACTCTATAAAATGACTGCAAGAGAACTTGCAGAAACAATACGGCAAGACGTTTACAAAACAACAGGTATTCCCGCCGCCTGCGGTATAGGCACAAATCTTTATCTTGCGAAAATTGCCCTTGATATAACAGCAAAGAAAAGTTCCGATTTTATGGGGATACTTGATGAGGAAACGTATAGAGAAACACTTTGGGACCACCGTCCTATAACGGATTTTTGGCATATTGGCAAAGGAATATCAAATCGACTTGCGACATACGGCATATATACTATGAGGGACTTGGCTCATTATCCCGAAGAAACGCTTTACAAAAAACTTGGGGTTGATGCTGAAATATATATTGATCATGCGTGGGGGAGAGAGCCTACCACTATTGAGGATATAAAATCGTATAAAACAAAAAGTCATTCGTACAGTACGTCGCAGATATTACCTCGCGGGTATACTTTTAACGAGGGCTTAATTATTGCCAAAGAAATGGCGGAGCATCTTTGTATGGAGCTTTTTGACAAGGACGTAGTTGCGAGGTCGTTGACGTTGACTGTGGTATATGATGGAAAAGAGCGTGAAGGTGGTGGTGGAACACACAAGTTCAGCAGTTCTACCAATACAATAAGCGATGTTATAAGTGGAATAGAAATGCTTTATTCGAAAGTTGCCGATAGAAAAAAGCTGATAAGAAAAATAAGCATTTGTTTCAACAACGTAGAAAAACAAACCTGTGAGCAGCTTGATTTTTTCTCGGATCCGGTTGCGAAACAAAAAGAAAACGCGCGAATGAAGGCGGTAAACAGCATACGTCGAAAATACGGCAAAAATTCTCTTCTTAAGGGGAGAGACCTCGAGGAATGCGCTACCGAAAGAGAACGTAACAGACAGATAGGAGGACACAAATCAGGTGAGAAGTGAAAGAGCGAAAATATTTGCCCCATTCAGCCCCTTGAGAGGTCTTGACGAGGCATATAGAGCAAAAGAAAGGGTGGTTATACCCAAAGCGGAGCTTTTATGCGACAGAATAGATGAGATAAATATAAAACTGCAGTCCTTGCAGATAGGCAGTTTTATAAAAGTAACATACTACTCCGAGGGTGGATATAAAACAAAAATGGGCAAAATAAAATCTATTCTGCCTAACAAAAATATGCTTGTTATAGATACGGAGATTAAATTTTCGGATATATACGATATAGAAATATTATAGGCGTGTGCGAAGCACACGCCTATAATATTTTATTTATCAAGACCTTTTGCAATGTTTTTCGTTATATCGCTTTCATAGGTCATAAATGTCGAGAGAATGTAGTTTGATACGTACATACCCTTGGTGGTAAAATAGTAGTGTCCGTTTTTAAATTCCATAAAGCCATTGTCAATATACAGCTTTAATTCTTTTTCAAACATTTGGCTGAAATCCTTGTTAAAGCTGTATTTAAATTCGTTTACGTTAATTCCTTCCGTGAGTCTCAGCTTCAGCATAATATACTCGTCAACCCGTTCCTCTGGGGTAATAGCATAATCTTCTTCAAGTATGTTAATTCCTGCATCAACGTATTCAAGTGCGTCCATAAACATAGCGACACTTCTCTTATAAGAAAATCTGCGGTCCCCAAAATACGAATGAGCTGCAGGGCCGAGTCCAAGGTATTCTTGACAGTTCCAATATTTCAGATTGTGTTTGCACTTAAATCCGTCTTTTGCAAAGTTGCTTATTTCGTATTGCCAATAGCCTCTGAATCTGAGGTAGTCCACAGCATATTTATACATTTCATATTCTGTGTCTTCGTCAGGTAATTCAAGCTTGTCTTTCTTTTCAAAAAAAGGAGTTCCCTCTTCTATTTTAAGACCGTAGAGTGAAATGTGTGTAGGTTCAAGATCGCATACTTGTTCAAGCGTATATCCCAAAGAACGTTGTGTCTGTCCGGGAATACCGTACATTATGTCAACGTTTATGTTTTCAAAACCCGCTTGTTTTGCTATATTATAGCTGTTTACAAATTCATTAAATGAATGAATTCTTGAAAGGGAAGCGAGTTCCTCGTCAATCGCGCTCTGCATACCGAAGCTTAAACGGTTTACTCCTGCCTTATAATACTTTTTCAGCATTTTTTTGTTAACTGTGGCAGGGTTGGCTTCCATAGTAAATTCAACGTTCTCATCAACCTTGAAATTACGGTATATGCCGTCGATAATTTCAAGCATTCTTTTTACCGGAAGAACGGTAGGCGTGCCGCCGCCGATATATATGGAGTTGACGATATAATTTGAAGCCTTTTCCGAAAAATCTTCCATTTGAAGTAAAAGAGAATCTGTATATCTTACGTAGTCGTCAAATTTTGTTACGGAGTAAAAGTCGCAGTAATCGCATTTGTGTTCGCAAAAAGGAATGTGTATATACAGTCCGAGTTTCTTTTCCATAGTATTTCCTCCTATATAGAACTTATTATTCGTCATCGAGCTTGAGTACAGCCATAAATGCTTCGGGTGTAACTTCAACCGTACCAAGCGTACGCATTTTCTTTTTACCCTCTTTCTGCTTTTCAAGCAGTTTTTTCTTACGGGTAATATCACCGCCATAGCACTTTGCAAGAACGTCTTTACGCAGAGCTTTTACCGTTTCACGAGCAATAACTCTGCCGCCGATAGCTGCCTGAATCGGAACTTCAAACAACTGCCTCGGTATATTGTCTTTAAGCTTTTCGCATATCTTCCTTCCTCTTGCGTAAGCCTTTTCTTCGTGGACTATAAACGACAATGCGTCAACTACGTCGCCATTAAGCAATATATCGAGCTTAACGAGCTTACTCGGAACGTATTCTGCAATTTCATAGTCAAGCGATGCATAGCCTTTGCTTCGACTCTTCAAAGCATCAAAGAAGTCGTAAATAATCTCGTTCAACGGCAGTCTATAGTGCAATTCTGCTCTTGTGGTATCAATGTAGGTCATATCTATAAATATGCCTCGTCTGTCTTGGCAAAGTTCCATAATACCGCCGATATATTCGGAGGGTGTAATTATACTTGCTTTAACCATAGGTTCGTAAGCGGTTTCAATCTCGTCTACCAAAGGATAATTTGCGGGGTTGTCAATCATAACCGTCAAGCCGTCTTTTTTGTCTATTTTATAAATAACGCTTGGTGCTGTCGTAATAAGGTCAATGTTAAATTCGCGTTCAATGCGTTCTTCGATAATCTCCATATGGAGAAGTCCCAAAAAACCGCAACGGAAACCAAAGCCGAGTGCGGCTGAAGTTTCGGGCTCAAAAGTCAAAGCGGCATCGTTAAGGCGGAGCTTTTCAAGTGCGTCGCGCAAGTCGCCGTATTTTGCGCCGTCTGCCGGGTAAATGCCCGCATAAACCATTGGAACTGCCTTTTTAAATCCGGGAAGAGGTGTATCAATTCCGTTTTCGGCACTTGTAACGGTATCGCCGACACGCGTATCGGATACGTTTTTGATACTTGCTGTAATGTAACCAACATCGCCTGCGGCAAGATAGTCGGATTTTGCAAGACCGAAAGCCGACATAGTACCTACGTCAACTACGGTAAACTTCGCCCCCGTACCCATCATATATATTTCGTCCCCGCTCTTTATCTGACCGTCAAATACACGGATATATACAACAACACCCAAATATGAGTCATAGTATGAGTCAAAAATCAACGCTTTAAGAGGTTTATCGACGTCGCCTGTGGGGCAGGGAATATCGCTGACAATCTTATCAAGCACCTGGTCGATATTGAGACCACTTTTAGCTGATATAGCGGGGCAACCCTCGGCGGGTATACCGATAATGTCTTCAATTTCTTTTCTTACTCTGTCGGGGTCGGCAGCGGGTAAGTCTATTTTGTTTATAACCGGAACAATCTCAAGGTCGGCATCAACGGCGAGATATGCATTTGCAAGTGTTTGTGCCTGAATTCCCTGAGTTGAGTCAACAACGAGCAAAGCGCCGTCGCAGGCGTTAAGGGAACGTGAAACCTCATAGTTAAAGTCAACGTGTCCGGGTGTGTCGATAAGGTTTAAAATATACTCTTGTCCGTCTGGGGCGGTATAATCTAATTTTACCGCACGCGCCTTTATAGTTATGCCTCTTTCTTTTTCGAGGTCCATATTATCGAGCAACTGTTCTTCCATCTCACGTCTGGATACGGTTTGAGTGTGCTCCAATATTCTGTCGGCGAGGGTAGATTTACCGTGGTCGATGTGTGCCACGATTGAAAAGTTTCTTATTTTCTTTTGTCTGTCGTTAGTTATTGACATACAGCAATCTCCATTATAATAATACTCATAATATTATAACTAATAATTTGCTTTAAATCAAGTATATTTTTTTAATATATAGCAGCAAATAGATAAAAACATTATCTTTAAATAAAACATCACCTCTATGCACTTATTACAGCTTCGCACAAACCAAGGAAGATTCCAAAGGTGGAAAACCTTTGGTCGTTTCGTGAGGATGGGGTCAAGGGGAAGGAGCGAATCGAAACGCTCCTTCCCTTTGTGCCTTCTTTGCAATACTTTCTTGGCACCAAGAAAGTATGAGAAAAAAGAAAAAAGATAGGGTTCTTTTGGAACAATATCTCTATGATAATTGTTTGATTCATCTAAACAAATGTATCTATAAAAATTACACTCTTTTAGATTTCTTTTCGTTACTTTCTTTCCGTAAAGAAAGTAACCAAAGAAGACGCAAAGGGGTAGGGCGGTAACACCGCAGGAGAAAACTGGTGCGTACAAGTCAATTAAGTTCTTTATTGAGTTTGAAGAACCAGAGATTCCCTCTCGCGTGGCGAGCGATTCTCCCCCTCCCTTTGAACCCTCCCTCTTAAAACGGCCAAAGAGGAGACCTCTTTGGAATTTTCCTTTAGTCTGTGCGGAGTTGTAATAAGTACATAGGGATAATGATTTGTTTGAAGATAATGTTTATTTCATAAACACTATCAAAGTTATTGCCACCTTTGGAATTTTTCTTTAGTCTGTGTGAAGCTGTAATAAGTGCATAGAGGGGATTTTTTGGGGAAAAACATGAAAAGCTCTTGACAAATTTTTAGTGCGGTGCTATACTAAGGCATATTAAAAATGCAATGAAGGAATTATTCCCATTTATACTTCACTTCAGAGAGCTGTCGGTTGGTGTAAGACAGTGTGAAAGCATCTGGGGAGTCTCGTTCCTGAGCAGAACCGCAGAAAATAATATGAGTAAGCGGTTACGGATTGTCCCGTTATCATGGCAGAAGGCTTGTTAGAGTCTTATTGAGTTGACCGTTTTTACGGTAAACAGGGTGGTACCGCGATAACTTCGTCCCTGAAGTCAAAATTGACTTCGGGTTTTTTTATTTTATTATGCCGATAAAATAGTAAGGCACACAGAAAGGGTGTTTTGTAATGAAACAAATTAAAATTGCAGACAAGACGCTTTGCAGAAATGACAAAGCATTCAGCTTCAAAGAAAGACTTGAAATAGTAAGACAGCTCGAAAAGCTAAAGGTTGACGTAATAGAGCTTCCCGAAATTGCAAATGTAAGAACTGACATTCTTCTTGTGCGTACGGCATCGTCTTTTGTAAAAAACAGTGTTATATCCGTTGCGGCGGGAAGTAACGCACAGTCGATAGATGATGCGGCGGCGGCTTTGAGTGTTGCAAAAAAAGGAAGAATACGTATAGAAGTACCCACATCGGCTGTCGGTATGGAATACTTTATGCACAAAAAGCCCGAAAAGATGAAAGAGTGGGTAAAGAACGCTGTAGAAAAGGCGGTATCCCTTTGCTCCGACGTTGAATTTTGTGCTTTTGATGCAACAAGAGCAGAACCCGAATTTCTAATTGAGCTTATAAAAATTGCAGTAAATGCAGGCGCAAAAACCGTTTCCGTATGCGACAGCGCGGCGGGAAAGATGCCTGACGACTTTGCAAAGTTTGGCAAAAAAATAGCCGAGGAAGCCGGTGTTGACGTTGGTGTTGACTGTTCAAACAAGAATGGGCTTGCATCAGCCGAGGCTATTATGGCTGTGAGAGAGGGCGTTTCAGTTGTTAAAACGTCAATAGGGGGAGACTGTGTTCCCTTTAAGGCTTTTGCGAGTATGATAAAGAACTGCGGAGATAATTACGGTTTCACGGCAGGAATAAGCTATACCGAAATGCACCGCATATTAAGTCAGGTAGGTTGGATATGCTCCGAGAAAAAGGCGGAAAAGAATGTTTCTGTATCTTCTGTTGAAGAAAGCGGTATAAGACTTGATGCAAAAGACGATATAAATGCGGTAGCGGCTGCCGTAGCAAAGCTCGGATATGACCTTTCCGACGAAGATAACAAACGTGTACACGAGGAAGTATGCCGCGTTGCAGAAAAGAGAAGCGTGGGTGCAAAAGAGCTTGATGCAATCGTAGCAACGGTTGCTTTGCAGGTGCCCGATTCATACAGACTTGAAAATTACGTTATAAACAACGGAAATATAATCAGTGCAAGTGCACAGATAACCCTCAGCAGAGAGGGTAAAATGTTACAGGGAATTGCAATCGGAGACGGACCTATTGACGCGGCTTTCGTAGCTATTGAGCAAATTATCGGTCATCGCTATGAGCTTGACGATTTCCAGATTCAGTCTATTACCGAGGGCAAGGAAGCCGTAGGCTCGGCACTTGTTAAGCTTCGTTTTGACGGTAAGCTTTATTCGGGCAACGGTATTTCCACCGACATTATAGGTGCAAGTATCAGAGCGTATATAAGCGCGGTAAACAAGATTGTTTACGAGGAACACAGTATTTGATGAAAGGGTAACGTAAAAATGAAGCTTTCGTTTTCAACAAAGGGTTGGCACAACAGAACCTTTAATGATTTTTGTGAAATAGCCGAATCTCTGAAATTCAAGGGGATCGAGCTTCACAATATAAATAACCGTCTTTTTACCGACAGAGACGGAGCTTTTCACGATTATTCTGCGGCATCGACATTGCGCAGTCTCTATGACAAAAAGCTTTCTATACCTTGCATTGATATAGTAAGTGATATTTCGGTTGAATCCGAAGTCGAAGAAGCAAGAAAAGAAATTGCAAGATGCTTTGAAATAGCACAGTTTTTGCATATTCCATATATCCGTTTGAAATCGCGTACGGAAAATGCTGACGGAATTAGCGTTGCCGAGAACTTTTTAAAAGAAGTCTTACCTGAGGCAGAGGAACGCGGCATTGTACTTTTGCTTGAAACTTCGGGTCTCTTCCGCAATACTGCCGTTTTGCGTACGACTCTTGAAGGGTTCGCTTCCGACAGTCTTGGTGCATTGTGGAATTTGTCTGAGGCATATACCGAAGAAAAGAATGCCGAAATTATAATAAAGAATCTCGGAGCATACATCAAACACGTACATTATAACGATATAACTTTTGAAAACGGCGACAAAGAATACTGTCTTGCCGGAGAGGGCGAACTGCCTATAAAAGATATTATGAACGCTTTGAGAAGCGTTAACTACGACGGCTTTATATCGCTCGTATGGGACCCTACGTGGTGCGAAGAGATAGACGATATGGAAATTATCTTTGCACAGTTCAGCCACTATATGAAGCAGTTTTCCGATACCTCAAAAGGAGACAAGAATTTTTACTACAACAGAGTGCATACAGGCCGTTTTAGTTGGAAAAAGGACGACCTTATCGACCTTACGTTTTCACAAGTTCTTGACAGACTTGTTGAAGATTTCCCCGACCAGTACGCTTTCAAATATACCACGCTTGACTATACGAGAACGTACAGCGAATTCAGAGATGACGTTGACACATTTGCGAGAGCACTTATTTCCCTCGGTGTTAAAGCGGGCGACAAGGTTGCTGCTTGGGCCTCCAACGTGCCTCAATGGTTTATTGCGTTTTGGGCAACCGTAAAAATAGGTGCAGTGCTTGTTACCGTAAATACCGCATACAAGATTCACGAGGCTGAATATTTGCTTCGTCAGTCAGATACACATACGCTTATTATGACAGAGGGCTCAAAGGATTCGAGCTACGGACAGATAGTAGCAGAGCTTTGTCCCGAGCTTGAAACGACAAAGGCAGGTAAACCGCTTCACAGCAAGAAGCTTCCTTTCTTGCGTAACGTTATTACTGTCGGGTTTACACAAAGGGGCTGTATGACGTGGAATGATGCTTTAAAGAGAGCAGACGAAGTTCCCGTTGAAGAAGTTTACAGAATGGCGGCGCAGGTAGACAAAGACGACGTATGCAATATGCAGTATACTTCGGGAACAACGGGTTTCCCCAAGGGTGTTATGCTTACACATTATAACGTTGTAAACAATGGTAAGTATATCGGCGACCACATGGATTTGTCGACAGCCGACAGAATGATGATTCAGGTGCCTATGTTCCATTGCTTCGGCATGGTGCTTTCTATGACGGCGTCTATGACTCACGGAACGACAATGTATCCGTTGCCATATTTCTCACCTAAACCCGCGTTGGCGTGTGTTCACAACGAGCATATAACCGCATTTAACGGAGTTCCTACAATGTTTATCGCTATGATGGAGCATCCCGACTTTGAAAAGACCGATTTTTCATATATGAGAATAGGTATTATGGCGGGTTCAAACTGCCCTGCGGACCTTATGAAAAAGGCTACGGAAATTATGAATATGAAAGAAATTGTATCTGTTTACGGACAGACAGAGGCATCGCCCGGCTGTACTATGAGCAGTTATTACGACTCTCTTGAAGTAAGAACGGAAACTGTAGGCTCTGCATTTGCTAACGTTGAATGTAAGATAATTAACCCCGATACAGGCGAAGAGTGTGCTGACGGAGAAAACGGCGAGTTCGTCGCAAGGGGATATAATGTTATGAAGGGTTACTACAAGATGCCGGGAGCGACAGCGTCGGCTATTGATGCTGATGGTTGGTTGCATACGGGCGACCTTGCGTGCCGCACCCCCGATGGTAACTACAGAATAACGGGTAGACTGAAAGATATGATAATCCGTGGCGGTGAAAATATTTACCCCAAGGAAATTGAGGAATTTATCTACACCTGTCCTAAAGTAAGCGACGTTCAGGTTATCGGTGTTCCCGACGAGAAATACGGCGAGGAAATTATGGCTTGTATTATACTCAAAGAGGGAGAAACAATGACCGAGGACGAGATGAAGAAATATATCGCCGACCATATGGCAAGACATAAGGTGCCGAGATATATTGATTTCGTTGATTCGTTCCCCATGAACGCGGCAGGAAAGATACAGAAATACAAGATGCGTGAAAACGCTGTTGAAAAGTTGGGGCTTAAGAAAGAGTAAGGAATATGCTTGATAACAAATATTACGTAATAGACGCACATTGCCATATATATCCCGAGAAAATAGCGGCGAGGGCGGTAGCGGGAACCGACGGTTTCTACGGAGAACATTCTTTTGGAGACGGAACGGTAAGCGGTTTGCTCGAAGTGGGGGACAAAGCCGGTATAGACCACTATATTGTGCAGTCGGTGGCGACAACACCCCATCAAGTGAAGAGTATTAACGAGTTTATTGCAGAAAGCGTGAAAAACGGAAACGGTAGATTTACAGGACTCGGTACCCTTCACCCTGATACCGAAGACCTTGACGGAGACATTAAACACCTTATGGAAATGGGGCTTAAAGGAGTAAAGCTGCACCCCGATATACAGCGTTTTAAAATAGACGATTACAGATGCCTTAAGATATATGAAAAATGCGAAGAATTTGGGTTGCCTATATTGATGCATACGGGCGACCACAGATACGATTTTTCAAATCCTAACAGACTTTTTCCGGTTATGGAGATATATACGGGATTAACCGTTATCGGTGCTCACCTTGGCGGTTGGTCTATTTGGGAAGAGGCGGCGAAAAAGCTGTCTGGATTACCTAATCTGTATGTCGATTGCTCGTCAAGCCTATATGCTATGAGCAGTGAAACAGCCAAAAGGATAATCTATACTTACGGCGTTGATAAAGTTCTTTTTGGAACGGATTATCCTATGTGGGACCCTAAAGCAGAGCTTGAAAGATTCTTTAATATAGGATTGACCGAAGAGGAAAACAGAAAGATCTTGTCGGGAAACGCCGAAAAACTATTTGGTATTAAGAGATAATATAAAAAAGCACCGTTTGGTGCTTTTTTTACTTCATCATATAACCTTTGCCTCTGATAGTGTAAATCATCTTTACACCGAGGTTATTGTCAAGTTTTTTGCGTAGATAGTTTATATATACGTTATCTGCGTTGTTTTTTGTGTCGTAGTCTTCTCCCCAAATCGTATCAATAACCTTTTGGCGTGGAACTATATGACCTTTGTTTTTATAGAGAAGCGAGAGCAGAGCAAATTCTTTTGGGGAAAATTTAATGCTTCTTCCGTCTACAGTTACATTCTTCGTAAATGGGTCAAGCTCCATATTAACCGCAGATTTCGCGTGATTAACAGTCATTCCAACAGCTCTTTTTACGTCAAATTTGTCGCCAACAAGCTTTATAAGCTCCGTAACTCTGAACGGCCTTTCAAAAAAGGCTATTACATTTTCAAAATCAATATCTATTGCAGTTTTACCGAACACGACAAAAGGAAGTTGAATTTTACTTACAAACGACAAGTCGCTCGAATAGTATTCGGCATCAAATACAACAAGACTTGCAGTATCTGCAATAAGCTTCAATGCGGGGGAATTGAGTGGTTCGGTAATGCTCTTTACCTTTAGCCCTATCCCGACAAATTCAAGCTCAAGCATACGCACAAATCTTTTATCACAGCTTATTAAACAAATATCGTTCATTTCTTGGTTTCCAAATTAAATTGTCTCCAACGAGTGTCAAGCCACTTTGCAGTAGCCCACATTACGCTATATCCTGCAACGGTTTTAATAAGCCAGCTTACGTAGGGGGTAATGAGATATACAATTTCTGTAGAGTTGAGGTCGCTTGCGCCGTATGATACTACGTCAACAATTGTATCGATTATGCATGACGAAAGGAGAAATGCCGATATGAGTACAACTATCCAAGCAGATATGGCAATAAGGGGATTCTTTGCAGAAAAGAAAGCTTTTACCGTAATATTGGTGTTGTTTTCATCAAGATATTTGGAGCGCAGAAAACAAGCGAGGAAGAGTGCGCCGACAAGAAGCATAACGTCTACAACGGCATTAGTTAAGCAAGTAACCAAGTTGCCTACAAAAGATGCGGCGAGATTTTCCGTGACGATAGCACCTATTACGAGATAAGACGAATAAATGATAGCAATTCTCAAAAAGCAGAAGCCGATAATTTTTTTGCTTTTCTCATAGCCGAACCGAATAATCGAATTAAGCAAAACGGCATAGACAAAAAACAAACCGACGAGATTCAGAGCGGTTATAAATCCGCCTAAAAAGTTAGCTACGCCCACAAGGAGTATATCGCCCGATATAAACGACAAAATCAGCGAAAGAACAAAGTTGCTTATCAAAGGGAGTATAACGCAGCCGATAAGCGAAAGCAAATTCAAATGCTTCGTAAATAAAGACACAGCGTTATTTCCTACGGGGGTAACTCTTTTTTTATTAACAGCCATAGTAAATACCTCTTTTTTATTTTATTTCGTTCAAATCGTAAGGTGTAAGCTGATATACACAGTAGTTAAGCCAATTCGCAAAGAGCAGGTGAGCGTGACCTCTCCAAGTGTTTAACGGTTTTTTAGTGGGGTCATCATTGGGGAAGTAGTTGTAGGGAACTTGAATATCAATTCCCTTGTTTACGTCTCTGAAATATTCTTTTGAAAGAGTGTCGTAGTCATATTCAAGATGACCTGTTGCAAAGAATCTTCTCATAGACTTGTCGGCAATGAGGAAGAGTCCCGATTTGTCCGACTCTGCTAGAACTTCGAGGTTTTTATTGTTGCGTACAAGCTCTGCATCAATATCGGTATGTCTTGAATGAGGCGCGTTAAATACCTCATCGAAACCGCGAAGCAAAGGATGCGAGGGATTGTTTATCGTATGAGGGAATATGCCAAACATTTTTTGGGGTAATGGATGCTTCGGAATACCGTAATGGTAGTACAGTGCTGCCTGTGCCGCCCAACATATATGAAGAGTGGAATAAACGTGTGTTTTTGACCATTCCATTATCTTACAAAGCTCATCCCAATATCCTACCTCGGAAAAATCGAGTATTTCAACCGGTGCACCTGTTATTATAAGTCCGTCAAACTTCTCGTTCATAACATCTGCGCAGCTTGTGTAGAAATGGTGCATATGTTCCTCGGAAGTGTGCTTTGGCTTGTGAGCCGTCGAAGGATAGAGAAGAGTAAGCTCTACCTGCAAAGACGTATTGGAAAGCAGTCTTATAAGCTGTGTTTCGGTAACTATCTTTGTAGGCATAAGATTGAGTATGGCTATTTTAAGAGGACGGATATCCTGGTGAATAGCGCGGTTTTCGTCCATAACGAATATATTTTCATTTTCAAGGATTTCTATTGCGGGAAGTCCCGATTGCACCTTGATTGGCATAATATCACCTCTTTGAGTAAAAGATTTGCTATTAAACCATTATATCAGTATTTTTCAACTATATCAAGAGTTTTCTTGAAAATAAATGTGTAACGATTAGTCAGGGCATCGCCCTGAAACCTGACAAAAGCCCTCTCAGTCGCCGTTCAGCGACAGCTCCCCCAATGGTAAGGCTTTGGATTCGCACAAACCAGAGAGGTAAAGTTTTTGAAGGGATGGAAACTTTTTATCAAAAAGTTTCCATAGAAAAAATCCCGAGAGATTTTTAAGTCTCTCGGGATAAGTTTTTGTTTTATCTTAAATATTAAGATTAAACACCCTTCTTATATCTTTCGATCTTTTCTACATCGCTGAAGTTATGCTTTGCAACATAGCCGGGGATAGGCATAATCTTTTCGTGAATGCAGTCAATAATTGTATCGGGATAGGGGAAGAATGCTGTTTCGAGCTCATGCGCGGGAGTGATCCAGTTACGTGAACCGAGAGCAATTGCGGGAGCATCGAGGTAATCAAATGCGAGTTCGGAGATATTAGCAGCCATATCTTTCATAATAGAGCCGCGTTCTACAGCGTCGCCGACGATAACGATCTTACCTGTCTTCTTAACAGATTCGATAACCTTTGTGTAATCGAAAGGAACGATTGAACGTGTATCGATAACTTCTGCAGAAATACCGTACTTTTCTTCGAGAATCTTTGCAGCCTCGAGTGCGCGGTAAAGAACTGCACCGATAGTAAGAATTGTGATGTCCTTACCTTCTTTCTTAACGTCGGGATCGCCCATTGTGATTTCATAAGTGCCTTCGGGAACGCCGTCTGCGAGGAATTCTTCGCCCTTGTCGTAAATTCTCTGCGATTCAAAGAATACAACGGGGTCAGTTCCTTCGAGAGCTGCAGTCATAAGACCCTTAGCATCTGCGGGAGTAGAGGGGAATACAACCTTAAGACCGGGAATGTGAGCAGCGAGAGCTGTCCAGTCCTGAGAGTGCTGTGCACCGTACTTCGAACCAACGGAAACACGGAGAACGATAGGCATCTTGAGGATACCTGCAGACATTGACTGCCACTTAGCCATCTGGTTAAAGATTTCGTCGCCTGCGCAACCCATAAAGTCAGCGTACATAAGTTCAACGATAGCACGGCCGCCGCACATTGCGTAACCAACTGCCGAACCAACGATTGCAGACTCGGAAATGGGGGCGTTGAAGAATCTGTGATAAGGAATAGCTTCGGTCATCTTCTTGTATACACCGAACGCACCGCCCCAGTCTCTGTTATCTTCACCGTAAGCGATGAGAGTGGGATCGTCATAGAACTTGTCGATAATCGGCTCAGCGAGACCGTCTCTGATGTTGTACATCTTCATCTTGGAAACGGGTTTGCCGTTTGCGTCTTTAGCGGTACGGATCTTACCCTTAATTTCCTTAACACGAGGACATTCTTCCTTGGGAACAAGCATTTCTGCTTCTCTTGAAGGATCCATGCTCTTAACCTTTTCGTTAGAGAACATAATGGAAGAAATAGCTTCGGGGTTCTTTGTAAGGTCCATACGAGGAGAAATTTCATCGTTGATAGCGAGCTTCATGATAGCTGTCATACGGTTGATGATGTCTTCATCAATAGCTGCAAATTCAGCTTCTGTAGCAACCTTGCCCTTAATCATCTTAGCTTTGTAAGCTGCGATAGGATCTGCTGCAATCCATGCGTCGATTTCTTCCTGAGTTCTGTATGTTGAAGAGTCGGAAGGAGAGTGGCCGGAAACACGGTATGTTACAACGTCGAGGAGTGCGGGACCCTTACCTGCGAGAAGGAGCTCTTTCTTTCTGGAAACAGCGTCAATAACTGCGAAAGGATCATAACCGTTTACTCTTTCAGCGTGCATCATATCGGGGTTGAAGCCTGCACCAAGACGTGCAGCCATATCGTAACCCATTGTTTCGCCTCTGGTCTGACCGCCCATACCATAGCTATTGTTGAATACGTTGAAGAGGATGGGGAGTCCACCGTCGGGATACTTGCCGTCCATACCCCAGAGCTTTGTAATCTGGTCCATAGAAGCAAAGTTGAAGGATTCGAGAACGGGACCACGTCCGAGAGCACCGTCGCCGGAGTTAGCGATAACGATACCGGGCTTGTGGTTAGCTCTCTTATAAAGAGCAGCACCGAGAGCGATAGGTCCGGAACCACCAACGATAGCGTTGTTAGGCATAAGACCGAAAGGAATGAAGAATGCGTGCATAGAACCGCCGAGACCCTTATTAAAGCCTGTTGTTCTTGCGAAGATTTCAGCCAATGCACCGTAAAGAATAAAGTTCTTTGCAAGTTCCTTTATATCGGAAGTGGGCATGTGCTTTTCAACGATAGAGAGAAGTGTACCGCCAAGGAATTCCTTCATAATGTCGTAAACTTCTTTTTCATCGAGCTTGTGAATAGAAGACAAGCTCTTTGCAATGATTTCGCCGTGGCTTCTGTGAGAACCGAAGGAGAAGTCATTCATATCGAGTGCGTAAGCTTCACCAACTGCGGATGCTTCCTGACCGATGGAAAGGTGAGCAGGTCCGGGGTTGTTGTACTCAACGCCGTTGTATGCAGACTTTGTCTTAACTTCGTTAAGCATTGTCTCAAATTCACGAATAACGCGCATATCGTGATAAATACGCATCATATCGTCTTTAGTGTAGATTTTCTTTTCTTCTGCGAGTGTTTTCTTGTACTGGCAGACGGGAATGTCCTTGAAGCTGATAAATCCGGGTTCAAAGACTTTCTTAGGGTCGACATATTGACTCTTAGGCATAGTTTTTATCTCCTTTTTAGATTTTATATTAATTTTAAATTTTTCTTGTTTTCGGGAGGGGAAACCCCTCCCCTACAAATTACTACACAATTTAAGTAAAGTTTTTGAAGATTTTTAAGAAACTTTTTTCAAAAAGTTTCTTAAAGCAGGGTTCGGGGCAGCAGCCCCGACTGCCTGTAACTTCTTATATCTGGAAGAGACCTTCTCTGATAACTTCGCAAACTGTAGGATGCGGGAATACCATCTTATGAACGTCTTCGACACGCATTTCGTTTTCTACCATCATAGCAGCACCGTAAATAATCTCGGAAGCATAAGTACCTATCATATGAACGCCGAGGATAGTGCGGTGGTTCTTGTCGATGATAATCTTAACGATACCGTCGCCGCCTTCGTTTTCAGCAATATATCTACCGGAATAACGGAGAGTATAGCTTTCAACCTTTGCATCAAGACCCTTAGCCTTAACAGTTTCGGATGTTTCACCTACACTTGCAACTTCGGGGTTGGTGTAAATAACAGCGGGGATAGCGTTGTAGTTAACCTTGTCTTTCTTGCCGAGAATATTGTTTATGCAAACTTCGCCTTCGCGGTAAGCTGTATGAGCGAGCATTGACTTGCCGTTTATATCTCCTGCAGCCCAAACGCCGGGAACGTTAGTTTTGCCGTCTTCGCCTGTAACGATAGCACCTCTTTCGGTAAGAACGCCAATGTTTTCAAGTCCGAGACCTGCAGTAGAGGGGCGTCTGCCGATAGAAACGAGAACGCAGTCAGCCTTAACTGTCTTAGCTTCGCCGTTTATTTCATAGTTAACGCAGTCAGCACCTACTGAAGTAACCTTTGCGGAAAGGAGGAATTCAACGCCTTTCTTCTTATAATTCTTAAGAAGAAGAGCTGATATTTCGCCGTCTGTAGGACCTGCGATGTGATCGAGCATTTCGATAACCTTAACGTTTGAACCGATAGAGTTGAAGTAACTTGCCATTTCAAGACCGATAACACCGCCGCCGATTACTACAAGTTCCTTCGGAACTGTAGTCATATCGAGAATCTCGCGGTTAGTTTTTGCAAAACCGGAAGCAACTGCTTCTCTAAGACCGGGAATGGGGGGAACTGCAGCTTCAGAACCTGCACAGATGAGAAGCTGTTTACCTGTGTATTCCTTGTCGCCTGCCTTAACAACAAAGCCTTCGGCATTTTTTTCTTTTATTTCTGCAAGTTCTTTTACAACTTCAACGCCTGCTCTCTTCATAGTACCTTCGATACCGGAAACGAGAGTCTTTACAACCTTGCCTTTTCTTTCAACAACTTTTGCGTGGTCGATAGATGCACCGTCAAACTTAACGCCGTAAGCATCACTGTGCTTTGCGTAATCGTAAATCTTTGCAGAGTAGAGGAGTGTTTTTGTGGGGATACAACCCTCGTTGAGACAAACACCGCCCATTGCGCGTTTTTCTATAACGAGTGTTTTAAGACCGCCGTGAGCGGCTTTTTCGGCTGCGTTATAACCTGCGGGTCCGCCACCGATTACAATAAGATCGTACATTTATAATACTTCCTTTCTTATATAGGATAACTTATTTAGCCATAAGAAGGTTAAAGTTTTCGAGGTTTGTGCAAAGTTCTTTGAGGAATCTTGCAGCGGGAGCTCCGTCAAGTGCTCTGTGGTCGAACGTGAGTGAAAGACCCATAGCGTCGTAGAATACGTCCTGACCGTTTACCTGTTTTACGCGGCGGGTAATGTTACATACGCCGAGGATACAAGTCTGGGGTGGATTGATAACGGGAGTGAAGCTTTCAACGCCCATAGCTCCGAGGTTGGTAACTGTAAATGTACCGCCGGAAAGGAGGTCGGGGCTGATAGAACCGCCCTGAGCAGCCTTGATAACTGTCTTAGCGTTTGCGGAAAGCTCGTTAAGGCTCATCTTGTCAGCGTTGAATACTGTAGGAACGAGGAGACCTCTTTCTGTGTCAACAGCGATACCGAGGTTAACGTTGTTAAAGAATCTCATCTTATCGCCGAGGAAGTGAGCGTTGCAATCTTTGTGGTTCTTCAATGTCTTTGCAACTGCAAAGAGTACCATATCGTTGAATGTGATATTGTTAAGCCCCATAGCTTCTGCATTCTTTTTAAGAAGCGCACGGTATTCCATAAGCTGTGTTGCATCGAAAGAAGCGTTGAGTGTAAGCTGAGCCATAGAAGAAAGGGACTCGTGCATAGACTTTGCAATAACCTTTCTTACGTTGGAAAGCTTCACGTCTTCGTACTCTGCAACAGGAGCGGCGGGAGCAACTGCGGTAGCAGGAGCTTCTGCAGCTTTTGCGGAAGGAGCAACACCTGTCTTCATAAATGTTTCATATTGTTCGGGTGTAAGTCTCTGACCGTTGTCGAGGAGTCTGTTTACGTCTCTTTCAATGATTCTGCCGTTGGGGCCTGTAGGAGTAGCCTGAGAAAGATCTGCGTAAGTCTTGTTTGCAAGATTCTTCGCGCGGGGGCTGATTTTCATCATGCCGTCTTTGTCAGCACTTTCGGTTGCAACAACAAATTCTTCTTTCTTAGCTTCTTCTTTCTTTTCTTCTGCGGGAGCAGCAGCTTCAGCAGGTGCAGCTTCAGCAGTAGCCTTAGGCATAAGAGCGCTTATATCTTCGCCTTCGTTACCGATAATGCATACGGGGTCAAGGCAAGGAACGTCATCGCCTTCTTCTGCAAAAACTTCGAGAAGAGTACCTGAAACTGTTGCGGGCTCATCAAAAGATGATTTGTCTGTTTCGTAAGAGAATAGTACGTCGCCTTCAGCAATCGCATCTCCCTTTTTCTTTTTCCATTCGGTAATGACGCAGCTTTCGACGGATTGTCCTTGGCGCGGCATTATAACTAATGTTGCCATAAGTTTTTACCTCCAAAATATTTTATATGTTAATTAATTTTATGCTCGAATTATTTGTACGTCGTTTTTTGCGGCAATTTTTTCGATGTCTATAGGAAGGTTGCCGTTTGTAATAATCGCGGAAACGTTTTCCAAAGCGCAGAACGTATATGGCAAACTCTTGTCAAGTTTTGACGTGTCAAGGAGAACAATAATCTTTCTTGCCTTTTCAACTATCATCTTTTTCAATTCACATTCGCTGTAGTTACCGCAAGTAAGTCCCGTTTGCGCGTCTGCTCCCGAAGGGACAATAAACGCAATGTCGATATTAATATCTTCAAGGAAACGCAAAGCCTGTGTTCCCGAAACGGATATGTTATCTCTGTTGAGCATACCGCCTACGAGATTAACCAAGGTTTGCTTTTTGTTGAGTAACTCAATAGCGATATTGGGACCGGTAGTTGTTATGGTGAGTCTTTCTTCCGGAAGAAGAGCCGCCATTTTCATCATTGTTGTACCTGAGTCAAGGAATATGGAACGTCCCGTTTCAAGCAACTCGACAGCTTTTTTTGCAAGAGCCTCTTTTGCGGGAATGTTCTTTTGCATACGGCTGGGAAATTCCTCTTCCATAGAAGTGGTAATAAATTTCATGGAACGAGCACCGCCTCTGACTTTTATTGCCTCTCCCTGTTGTTCAAAATAGTCTATGTCGCGTCTGATTGTCATACTTGAAACGTCGGGAAAAAGCTCTATAAGCTCTTTTAAAGAAACAAAAGGCTTCGAATAAAGCATATCTTTAATCGTTTTTCTTCTTTCGGAATGCATAGTATGTATTCTCCCTTTATCTTTTTATGAATTATGAGAAAAATTCACATCGAAGATGTTATTTTTAACATTTCGCTATTCTAATTATATTAGAAAGTTTTCAAAATGTCAACATGATTATTGCAAAAAAACATTATTACAACTATTTTATTGCATATTTGTATCAATTTTTTTGGAGAATGTTAAAAATATACATTAGTTTAACAGTTAAATGCTGTAATAAGGGAGTTTTGGAATAGAATTTTTCTTTGTTGTTTGCATGCCGGTTAGTATAAGCTTTATGGTTTCACTTAACTTTGATATAGCGGCAGCATTTGAGTTGAAAGACTGATACGGCTAAACGTATATGATTTTGGTTCTGCCGAGCACTTCGAAGTGAAGAATATAGTAGTTCGTTTTGGGTATATCGCATTACCTCATTATTAAAAATCTCCAAAACAATTATACCATATAATATGTAAAAATTAAAAGGGGTTTTCGATAAAAATACATAAGTAACTATGAAAAATATTTATGAAAACACAAAAAAGCAGTCGCTTTTTTCGAGTAACTGCTTTTAAGACTTATTAAAAAATTATCTTCTGCCGTTTTTACGGTACTTGTATCGGTATCTCTTGCTTTTTATACGGCTGTGAATCACAACGGCGAGGTAAAGAAATGTTACGCCGACGAGACAAAATATAACCATCTTGAATTTCGGCGATTTTGTAAAATCTTTAATTTTTGCAAGTAAATACAATAGATTGTTTCTTTCAACGCTGTTTTTTGTTATAAGGTCAACCTCGGATAAAGTTTCTCCGTTAAGGGAAAGGAGAATTTTTCCCGCAACATAACCTTCGGGAACAGGTGCGTTGAGAGTTTTTGTATAAAGTTCAACCTTTCGTTCAATATCTTTTTTTATATCGACCGAAGAGGGTAAAAAATATTCTACCGTTTTTGCGGGGGAAAGTACGACATAATCGACTTGACCTGACAAATTAACGTCAATTTCGCATATCATTTCGCCCTGATCAAGAATTTTTTTATATTCAAAGTTTTTGAAAGCCCAGTCTATCATTTCGTTAGCTGCTATGTAGCTATATATATTTTCGTCGTCGTAGCTACCGCCCATAAGCACGAAAATATTGGTCATACCGTCTTTTTTTACGGCTGTAACAACTACATGACCGCCCTCAACGGTTGAGCCGGCGTTCATACCTTCGGCTGCTTTGTTTCTGTATTTTGTTTCTACGTTGGTTGCAATAAGATAGTTACTGTTATAAACATATCTCGTTTTCGACATATTGGTCTCGGGGAATACGTATCTTGATACAGAACATATATCCATATAATCTTTTAGAAGATATGCATATTTCGCAAGAATGGCGGTGTCTTCGGCAGTCGTATACATATCCGATTCGGGATATCCCGAAGGATTGGTGTAGTTCGTGTTTTTCATGCCAAGCTCAACAGCTTTTTGATTCATATTGTCAAGAAACAACTCGTGGCTTCCCGACATTTCGTATGCAAGAACGTATGCGGCATCGTTGGCTCCGCCTACGATTACGGCGTATATAAGATTTTCAACCGATACCACTTCGCCTGCTTTGAGTTTAATATTCTTTCCCTTAAAATCTCCCAATGATTCCTTGGTAACGGTAATAAGGTCGGACATATTGTCCTTGTATAACTCAACAGCCAAAATTCCTGTCATAATCTTTGCCGTTGAAGCAGGATGGATTCTGTCGGCTTCGTTCTTCTTGTAAAGTGTTTTATCGTTTTCTATATTGTAAACGAAAACATTCTGAACTGACGACAGGTCTGGCATATCTTCTTCCGCATATACAGTAAATGCGAAAAACATCAATATTAAAATTGTAAAGCCTAAAAATAACAGTATTCTTTTCTTCACTTTTTTAATTCCCCTGATTTTTTGAAAAATATTCTCTAACCGAAAAAATATCTTTTTCAATTGCTTCTTTTAATTCTTCCATTCCGTCGAATTTCTGTTCGTCTCGAAGTCTTTTATAAAAGCTTACTTTTACTCTTTGGTCGTAAAGACAACCATCGTAATCAATAATATGAGTTTCGCAGTTAATATCTTCAACATCGTTGTTTACCGTAGGACGAGACCCAACGTTTGATACCCCCATAAACGTATTTCCGTCAACCAAACAAGTGCTGGCATATATTCCGTTTTTTAGTTTTATCTTATCTGAAGGGAATGCTTGATTTATCGTCGGTATTCCAAGAGTTCTGCCTAAGTGCTTTCCGTGAACGACAGGGAGGTTTATCGAATATGGTCTGCCTAACATACTGTTGGCTTTTTCTATTTGTCCCGCTTTAATTGCATCTCGTATAGCTGTTGAACTGATAATGCCTTCTTGTGTGCATACGGCGTCTGTAACAATAACGTTTCGTCCTGTCTTTTTGAGTAGTTCCCCTAATATTTCAGGAGTCCCCGTTCTGTTGTTGCCGAATCTGAAATTAAAACCGCAAACGGCTAAACGGCAGTCGAATTTTTTTGTAAGTATTATGTCAACGAACTCTTCGGGCGTATAATTTCTAACTGAGAGAAAATCCTCGTATATGGCATAGTCAAGATCGTTTTCTGTAAATATATCATTTTTTTCTTCGGTCGATGTAAGATATGCGTTCTTTTTTGGGAAAAGGGTGTTCATAGTGTGTTCTTCAAATGTCCACACCCCGACCTTTAGTCCAAGTCGTTTTCCCTCGGCGATAGCGTTTTTTATAAGCTCAAGATGACCGAGGTGGATTCCGTCAAAGTTTCCCAATATCAAACAAAGGGGAGACGAACAGTCTTTGATTTCTATTCTGTTTTTCAAATCTATTATTTTCAAAATGCGTCCCCTTAATTTGTTATAAATCAATAACTCTGCCCCAAAACAACCGAGATAGTCGCAAAGGAACAGAGCGTAAAAATGCGTAACAAAAAAACTCAAAAATTTTTTAAACTTAAAAAATTATTTGACTCCGAGAAAATTCTTCACAAGAATGTTTAAAAGTTCGTCGCGGTCAATCTTGCGGATAAGACTGCGGGCGTTCTTGTGATTGGTGATATAAGTCGGGTCTTCCGAAAGAATATAACCAACTATCTGATTAATGGGATCGTAGCCCTTTTCGATAAGAGCGGCATACACGTTTAGAAGAATTTTTCTTGTGTCGTCGTCTTTTTCTCCGTTAAGCGAAAAGGTTAGTGTTTTGTCTTTCTCATCGTACATTTTGTTTCAGCTCCTTGCGAGTTGCGTTTTATTTATTTTACACCTAATCCCCAATAATATCAATAGGTTATAACTTATTTTTTTGAAATCTTTGAAAAAATTAAAGAATTATTTAAAATTGCGGCATACGGAAGGCAAAAACCGTACGCCGCGCCGCTATATAAAAGTTAAAAGTATGTTTCAATCAACTTATTACTTTCGTCTGGGGAGTATTTCCATGAATCAATATGTTTTATGTTGGCCTTGGGAAAGGGACTGTTTGTATTGGTTTTCTTTTCGCCCTTGTAGCTGTCGATAAGCACAAGCTTTATTTTCATTCTTTCGGGAATTATATTTTTTATGTAAACTGCGGCTGTCTGACCGACGGTTATACCTTCGCGGTATTCCGCAAGTCCCGCAAGATTAGGAGTCAGTTCTACAAATATTCCATAATCCTCAATAGAACGTACGATGCCTGCGACCGTTTGCCCAACTGAAAAAAGGTTTGCGTTTTCTTCCCACGTTCCGAGCAGTTCTTTGTGGGTTACGTATATTCTGCCAGATTCAAAATCAATGCTTTTTATTACTGTGTTGATGTACTGTCCTATGGTAAATCTGTCGGAAGGGTGGCTTATTCTTGAAACCGATATACAGTCGATAGATAAGAGCGAGATTATACCGCAACCAATATCGACAAAAGCTCCGAAATGCTCAAGGTGGGTTACCTTTGACGGAATGACGTCGCCGGGGGAGAGGTGTGATAGATAACATTCATAACACTCTCTCTGAGCTTCGCGTCTTGACAGTATGCACAGAGGAGAGCCGTTTTCGTTGTACCTTATTTCTTTTATTTTAAAGCATACGGCTTTGCCCACCCTTGTTATGACGGCAATATCTTTTACTCCGTTGCCGTTGATTTCCCAAACGACCTCTTCTCTGGGGATAATGCCTCGGATACCGTTGCCGAGTTCGACGTATAAGGACATAGCGTTGTTGCAAAGAATAGCCATTCCTTCGAGTATAACGCCCTCCTGTTTAGCTTTTTCAAGTCCCGCCAACGTAGAAAGATACTCCGTATTTTCCGACCTTTCGAGCTTCATTCCCTCGGGATAATACATACGTTTTTCCATATAAAGTTTTCCTGCCTTTCGTCCTCTTTTTTGATGCAAGTCTTATTTTGTACAATTGTATTTACGAGGACGAAAAAATAGAACAAAATAATGTGATTGTATTTTTGTGCGGTTTGCAAAAGAAGAAACAAAAAACATTATCTTCAAACAAACACCACCCCCTATGTACTTATTACAGCTCCGCACAGACCAAGGAAGATTCCAAAGGTGGAAAACCTTTGGCCGTTTTACGAGGGAGGGTTCAAAGGGAGGGGGAGAATCGCTCGCCACGCGAGAGGGAATCTCTGGTTCTTCAAACTCAATAAAGAACTTAATTGACTTGTACGCACCAGTTTTCTCCTGCGGTGTTACCGCCCTGTCCCTTTGCGTCTTCTTTGGTTACTTTCTTTACGGAAAGAAAGTAACGAAGAGAAATCTAAAAGAATGTAATTTTTTATAGATACATTTGTTGAGAAGTATCTAACAATTATCATAGAGATATTGTTCTAAAAGAACTCTATCTTTTTTCTTTTTTTCATACTTTCTTGGTGCCAAGAAAGTATTGCAAAGAAGGCACAAAGGGGCTGGGGGTTTCGATTCCCCCACCCCTTTGAACCCCATACCCCCAAAACGACCAAAGAGGAGACCTCTTTGGAATTTTCCTTTAGTCTGTGCGGAGCTGTAATAAGTGCATAGATGTGATATGTTTGGGTATTTTTTTATTTAAAAGCGAAAAGGGTGTTTTTTGCGTTAATTTATCATAATATATAGAAAAATTAAGAAATCTATAATATTTCCATAATATTATCACCTTGACACTTGGGATTTAAAGTGCTATAATAATATGAATTATTATATTTTCGGGTAGAATGGAGTGAAAACGGTGGCAGACAACAAGAAAATAAACAGCTTTTTTGCTGTCTTTTTCAGACAGAAGTATATTAACCGTTGGGGACTTATGCGAAACGTTACAAACGAAAATCTTTCTACCCACGCCGCAGAAGTCTCGTGCATCGCTCACGCACTTGCCGTTATCGGAAACACTTATTTTGGTAAGAGCTACAACGCGGACAGAGTTGCGACCTTAGCTCTCTATCACGATATGCCAGAGGTGTTTACCGGAGACCTTCCTACTCCGGTAAAATATGCAAACGACGCTTTACGTCAATGCTATGCTCAGCTTGAGCAAAAAGCGGTAGAACAGCTTACCGAAAGACTGCCGGAAAAATTGCAGGGTGAGTACAAGGCTTTGCTTGAAATAACGCCCGAGGACGAACAGTTGAAAAAGTTGGTTAAGGGAGCAGACAAGCTATGCGCTTTGATAAAATGCATTGAAGAAGAAAAATTGGGCAACAACGATTTTTCAAGTGCAAGGCTTGCGACTGAAAAATCACTCAAGGCTATGAGTTTTGAGGAGCTTAACTATTTTATTGAACATTTTCTTCCCGCGTTTGAGGGAACGCTTGATGAAATATAATGGAAAACAAGGTTGATATATTAAGTCTTTTTCCCGAAGAATTGGGACAGGTTTTGGAAAATGAACCGAGATACAGAGTAAAACAGCTTTTCGACTGGCTTCACAAGGGTGCAACCATTGATGAAATGACCAATTTACCTAAGAAAATGCGTGAAGAGCTACAGGAAAAAACATATATTGCACTTCCCGAAATATCAAAAAAATACGTATCTAAGATAGACGGAACTGTTAAGTATCTTTTCAGGTTGTTTGACGGACAATGTATTGAAAGTGTTGTAATGAAATACAAACACGGGAATACAATATGTATATCAAGCCAAGCGGGCTGTAAAATGGGATGCAAGTTCTGCGCATCTACTCAAAACGGTTGGGTAAGAAACCTCACTCCCTCGGAAATGTTGGGGCAGGTACTTATCGCTCAAAAAGATACCGGACTTCGAATATCCAATATTGTTCTTATGGGAATAGGCGAACCGCTTGATAACTATGATAACGTTATGCGTTTTCTCCGTCTCGTCAGCCTTGATGAAGGGTTGAACATTGGACTTAGACACATATCTTTGTCTACTTGCGGAGTTGTTGACAAGATATACGCATTGGCAGAAGAGAGCCTACCTGTTACGCTTTCGGTTTCCTTGCATCACTCAAATGATAAGGACCGTTCGGCACTTATGCCTATAAACAAAAAATGGAATATAGACGAACTTTTGACCGCGTGCAAGGTGTTTTTTGAAAAGACCGGCAGACGAATATCATTTGAATATGCGGTTATAGCAGGTGTAAACGATAATGAAACTCAGGCAAACGCTTTAGCAGACTTGCTCTTGAAAAAGCTTCCCGGTATTCCTTTTCACGTAAATCTTATACCTGTAAATCCCGTTGAGGGAACAGGCTTTACAAGTGGAATAAAAACTGTTATGCAATTTCAAGCAACCCTTGAAAAACGCAAGGTTAATGCAACTATCAGAAGAAAACTCGGTTCGGATATTGATGCATCTTGCGGACAGTTGCGTAGGCAAGAGATGAATATTTAACATATATTTACATAGACGAGAAAGATTTTTAGGTTGATTAATTACTATTTGGAGGTAGTTTATGCAGTTTTTCGGAAAAAGCGACACGGGCAAAAGACGCCGTGAAAACCAAGACAGCTTTATAACCGAACAGCTATATGACAATGCCGTTTTGTGTCTTGTATGCGACGGAATGGGCGGAGCAAACGGCGGAAGTATTGCCAGCTCAATGGCGTGTCGTGAATTTACCAAGCACGTAAAGAAGAAGCTATCCGATATAAAACAAGAGAAGCAGTTATGTTTTGATGCCAAAAACTCTGAAGCAGAAAAGCTTTTGAAAAGTGCGACGACGTTAACCAATACCGCAGTTTTCAAAAAGGCTTTGAAAGAAAAAGAGCTCGAGGGCATGGGAACGACTCTTGTTTGTGCACTTATAATTGACGGTAAGCTTTATATTACCAACATAGGAGATTCAAGACTTTATCTTGTGAACAAAGATGAGATAAAGCGTTTGACAAGAGACCATTCTTACGTACAGACGTTGGTTGACTTAGGGCAGCTTACCCCGGAGGAAGCTGAAAAGAATCCGCACAAGAACATTATTACAAAGGCGATAGGAACTCAAAAAAAGGTTGAGCCTGATTTATTCTTCAAAGACTTATCCGAGGGAGACGTTGAGTACATTCTGATGTGCTCGGACGGACTTACAAATTTCGTTGAAGAAAAAGAAATACACAACATAATCAAGGAAAGCGAAAACATTGAAATTGCTTGTAACACCCTTATAGATAGAGCAAACGAAAACGGCGGAGGAGATAATATTACTGCCGTATTGATAAAACTTGACATACCGACTTCGGATAATGATACCGAAGCCGAGGCAGAATGAAATGAGGTGAGATTTAATGGAACTTGAGAAGTATATCGGCAGAGTCCTTGACAACAGATACAAGATAGTAAAGGTTATCGGCAAGGGCGGTATGGCTATAGTATTCGAAGCATTAGACCTCGCCATGAAGCGTGTTGTTGCTTTGAAGATATTGAAAGACGATGTTGCGAAGGATCCGCAGTCGGTTAAGAGATTCGTAAACGAATCAAAGGCTATTTCTATGCTTTCGCACCCAAATATCGTATCTATATATGATATTTCCATAAAGGGCGATTTGAAGTATATAGTAATGGAACGCGTTGAAGGTATCACGCTGAAAAACTATATAACGCGAAAAGGCGCACTCAGCGCAAGAGAGGCCCTTGTTTATACACAGCAGATATTGAAGGCGTTGGAACACGCTCATTCAAAGGGAATTATTCACAGAGACATTAAACCTCAAAATATTATGCTCCTTAAAAACGGAGTTATAAAGGTTACCGACTTCGGTATTGCAAAGCTTCCTAATGCAGAAACCGTTACTGTAGCGGACAAGGCGATAGGAACGGTGTATTATATAAGTCCCGAACAGGCGAGCGGAAAGACTATTGACCCGAGAAGCGACCTTTATTCATTGGGGATAGTAATGTATGAAATGCTGACGGGAGACCTTCCTTTCAGAGCGGATACACCGGTTTCTGTGGCGTTAAAGCAGATAAATGAACAGCCCAATCCTCCGAGAGAAAAAGTTCCGAAGCTTGCAATAGGCGTTGAGCAGATTATTCTTACGGCAATGGAAAAGAATCCGGACAAGCGTTTTCAAAGTGCTGCCGCAATGCGTAAGCACGTTGAACAGATGTTGGCTAATCCCGCATACGTTTTCAGCAGCAAAAGGATGGCGGCAATATCGGCACCTACAGGTGTGAAAGGTGTTATTTCAAAACTGAAGAGCGATAAACCCAAACCAAAAAGACAGGGAGGCTCTATGCTTCCAGTTATAGCGGGTATTTGTCTTGCGTTTGTTATAATTGTTTCGATTTTGCTTGTGAATATTGTAATTGACTTGTTTAAGGACGACCCTTCCAACAGGAAGGAAATAATTGTTCCCGACCTTGTTAATCAGGTGTATTCGGAACAGCTTAAGGCAGACCTTGAAGCACAGGGATATAACGTTATTATCGACTATGCGGACAATCCCAACGTTGAACCGTATACTATTCTTAAGCAAAAGCCTTTAAAGGATTCGAGAAGAGTTATTATTGAGGGTGGAAAAAAGTGTGATTTGACACTTACTATATGCCGCGATGAAAATGCAATGACGTATGCATTGTCGAATTATACGATGTCGGATTATAGAACGGTTGAGATAAAGCTTGAAAAAATTGGTATGAAATCGACCGTGAAATTTGAAAAAGACGATATTATCCCCGAGGGAATGGTTATAAGAACCGACCCGGCGGAAGGAACAATAGTATCAAAGGATACTTTAATTACGCTTTACGTAAGTGACGGACCTGATGTTAAAATGGTGGAGATGCCGAAGCTTGTGGGGAAGACTCTTGAACAGGCAAAGCAGATTTTGGCGAATTATCAGCTTAATGACGGTAATATTACTTATGTGGAATCGGATAGACCTAAGGGCGAGATACTTCAACAGAGCGTTGAAGAGGGTATGCAGGTTTCTTCGGGATCGGATATACATCTTGTTGTAAGTCAGGGTGTAGCTCAAACTGTTGGACCGAATATTATCAAGCTTTCAAACTATACGGGACAGCATATTGATGACGTTAGAGAAATGCTCAACGACCTTGACCTTCGTTATACCATAATCCCCGAATATAATGATAGTTATGCTAACGGATATGTAATAAAAACTTATCCCGGTGCTGGTTCAGACGTTACTCCCAGTTCAAGTGATTCTGAAGGAACGATGATTAATATTTACGTAAGCCAAGGTGCGAAGCCGGTTGATACCGAACCTCCGGCGACCGAGCCTCCGGCGACCGAACCTCCCGCAACCGAGCCTCCGGCAACTGAGCCTCCGGCAACTGAGCCTCCGGCGACCGAGCCTCCGGCAACCGAGCCGCCGGCTACAGAATCAACACCGGACAACTGACATTATATATAAAACAAGAAGCTCTTTCCTTTTGGAAAGGGCTTGGTTTTTTGCATACAAAAAGGGGCTGTCTCAAAAAATTAATCTGAGACAGCCCAAATATATTTTTATTTTGCCGAAAGTGCCGCGCCTATAACGGTGCTGAACTGCGCATTTTGAGGAATAACAAAATTAACGTCAAACATAGAATTAAGCGTTTGAAAAATTTCTTTGCTTTGGGGAACTCTTGTAAGATTTCCCGTAAGAACAATATCTTTTATATGATGGTTTCTCGCCGCAAACACGGCAATCATACCGGCTACTTCAAATACCATGTTGATTATGCCAAGTGCCATATCTTCGCGTGTCGCCATGTCGCTTATTTTACCAAAGTTTGCCGCAGTCATAGTGTCGGGCAAACCTCCAAAATCTGAATTGTTTGAAATATCTTTTATGCGAAGGTCAATATTATTCAAGTTGCCGTTTTTTGCAAGGTCAACGATATGGTCAATGTCGTTCATATTAAGAATCTGCTTGCTAAGTCCCATAAGAGTCCCCCCCCCGACACCTGTACCGCCAAGGTAGGCTATCTTGTTGCCTGATTTGGCATGGACTAATGCTGTGCCTGTTCCAAGACTGACAACTATCGTTTCTTCAAGTTTCGACAAATAAAGACCGCCGCGACCTACGCATTCAAACTCGGGAACGCTTTCGCATTTTAAACCGTAAAGTGGCTTGGTTATAAAAGTTGAACCTACACCGGTCATCATAACTCGGCTGATATCAGTCAGTTCAATAGAGTTCTCCGATGTAAATTTACCAAACGCTCCGTATATGGAAGTAACTTGGTCTGTCGCTCTTACAAACAGAGGATTTATGAGATTGTTGTTTTCGTCAAAGCCGACTATCTTTGTGGTGCTTCCGCCAACGTCTATTCCTATTACGTATTTTGACATAGAAAAACCGCCTTTTTTATTAATACCATAGCTATGATAACACTATTGATAAGAAAATTCAAGAGTCTGCGCTAAATAATAACGATATATACTATAAATTTAGAAAAAATGTTGAAAAAATAAAAAATATCGGTTGCAAATACCGAGGAAATGTGTTAATATTATGGGTGTAAATAAAATTTACGAAAAAGAGGTGGTTTGCCGTGAGTGAAAGAAAAATAAAATTTCGCAATGCTATGGGTGGTTACAATAAGGCAGACGTAAACGATTACATTGAATCTTTGAATACAAAAATATTTGAATCGGAGAACGAGAGCAATAAAAAAATTGCAGAGCTTGAAAAGAAAGTAAAAGAGCTCGAAAGCGAAGTCAGTCAGAAGAACGAAGAAGAGATAAAAGAAATTTATGAAAAGGTTGAAAGAGCTGACAGACTTATTGTAGAGCTGAACGGGCATATTGACGCCCTTCGTCAGGAAAACGGCGAGCTTGAAAAGAAAAATATCGAACTTGCTTCAAAGATAGAAGAGTACGAAAAAACTGTGAGCGAAACCAGTGAATTATATGATAAGTCCAGCAAGTATGATAAAATAAGCGAACAGATAGGTTCTATGATAGTCAGCGCAAACGCAAGAGCTGAGAGTATTGTAAGTGAAGCGGAGCTTAAAGCGAGAGTTGCGTCAAAAACTATGATAGATATGACCGTTGATAAGTTGAACGGATTGAATGAAAAATACTTAGGTGAAATTGTTGCGAAGTCTGTACAGCTTACAGAAGCATTTCGCAGTCTTTCTCTTGAAGCGGAGGGTTTTCGTATGGGAACTAATTCCGCATTAGAAGAGGAGGGCGTTAAGCTGAAAGAATCGCTTGAAACTACAAAAAGAGTTATAATGGAGGAGAAAAATGACTAAATCTTACAACACGGCAAACATTGCCGAATGGGCAGACAAACTTGTATGCGGAGAGGAAATATTGCTTTCGGGTGTTGTATACACTGCGAGAGATGCCGCGCACAAAAGAATTAAAGCACTTATAGACGAGGGCAAAGAATTGCCTTTTGAACTTAAGAATGCTACTATCTACTATGCAGGACCTACACCTGAAAAGCCCGGTATGCCTATTGGCTCATGCGGACCTACAACTTCAACTAGAATGGACGTTTTTGCGCCCGAATTTATGGATCTTGGACTTAAGTGCATGGTAGGAAAAGGCAACAGAAGTCAGGCGGTTATTGACGCTATTGTTAGAAATAAGGGCGTATATCTTTGTGCTATCGGCGGTGCGGGAGCACTTGCGGCAAACTGTGTGAAGAAGCTTGATATTATTGCTTTTGAAGACCTCGGTTGTGAGTCCGTAAAGAGACTTGAAATCGAAAACTTCCCCTTATATGTAGGTATAGATTCGCAAGGCAGATCGCTTTTCGGCGATAAGTAATATATGAAACTTGGTGAAAAAATTCGTTCGGCAAGACTGAATGCGGGAATGACGCAGGCAGAGCTTGCCGGCGATTTTATAACAAGAAATATGCTCAGCCAGATAGAAAACGGACTGGCAATGCCTTCTCTTCAAACTGCCTTGTATATTGCCGATAAGCTTGGTGTAGATGCAGGGATACTGTTTTCCGAGCGAGACAATAAAGAGGCGTATTTTCTTACCCGAAAGCTGCCAAACCTCAAGGCTCATTTTGAAAACGGCGAATATGATAAATGTATAGAGATTTGTTCCGAAGAAGCCGAGAATTGCGATGAAGCTTGTATTATATTGGCAGAGTGTTATATAAAAAAAGCCTATGACAACTTTTACAGAGGGAAATTGCGTCAGGCTTTGAAGTACAGTGAGACTGCCGTAAAATATGCGTCAAAATCAGTATATTCGTCAGATGGGATAAGGCTGAAAAACGAAATGCTTGAGGCTGTTATTTCTGCGATAACACCGTATTTAAAACAGACGAGGTTTAAGGCGGAAGAAAGAAAGTATCTTATTGACCGTTTTAATAACACTTCTTTAAAACGAGCGATTATTCACGAGCTGAATAAAGCCAAGAGTTATTCCGAAGAGGGAAGGTATACCGAAGCTGTTGACGTGCTTAAAGGATTGCTTAAAGAAAAAGAACTTGGTGTTCCTTTTGAATATGCCGTATATAACGAATATGAAATATGTTGCAGAGAGCTTCGGGATTATGAAAATGCTTATAAGTATGCAAACTTAGCAAAAAAACTGTTGGAAGAAATGCAACAGTGATTTAATAAATCTATTTTTTATGAGGAAAATTATGAAAAGATTACTTTTAGTTTTAATGTGTTTGGCAATGGTAGTATCCCTTGCCGCTTGCGGATTGTCCGAAATAGGAGACTATATTGAGTCCCCCGAACAGAAAAAGGCTAATTTTGAAGATTTCAGGAAATCTCTTAATCAGCAAAACGCGGTAGCTCTTGATGCTGAGCTTCTTGTTCAGGAAGGTGCTTCAAATATGCTTATTGCCGACGTAAAAAACAATACTACATTTGAATTGACCGAGATTAAGATTGCGTTTGCGGCTTGGTCAAGTTCAGGTCTTCCCGTAGCACTTGATTACGAAGACGGCAACTCATATTACGTTGTTGAAACCGATATGGAAGGTGTGGTTATTGAGGGTTCACAAAGATGGTATGCTGATATGGGGCTTGTTGTAAATTCTTCTGTTTTTACTATTGACTACGTTGAAGCTATAGTTATGTCATATAAGGCTAACGGAACTCTTTGGGAAAACCCATTGTACGAGCAGTGGGGGAAGTATTTTAACGGCGAAACACTTGAAGATTATATGAAGCTTCCCGCACCTACAGTTGATGAACTTAAAGCTGAATATGATGACCTGAAGACACAGATAACAAAGCAGAATGCAGTTGCTACAGAGTCCAGATTGTATCCGCAAGCAGACGGCAGAATAATGCTTATTACCGACGTTAAGAATAATACAGCATTTGAGCTTACAAACGTTGTTGTAGCATTTGCAGGATTTACTGCTGACGGTACGCCCGTTAAACTTATTGGCGAGACGGAGACAGTAGGATATTACGTTAGAGAGATAACTTTGACAGGGCTCGCAGTAGAAGCAGGCGGATATTGGGTAGGCGACCTTGGATTTGCTCTTTCTCAATCATGCTCAACTATAGAACGTGTTGAAGCTGTTGTAATGTCTTGCAACGTAAACGGAGAAGCGTGGGTAAATCCTCTTTATGCACGTTGGAAGAATACGTTCCTTGGCGAAAAGATGGAAGAATGGATGACCGACATTTCTGCTGCCGGAGAAGAAACCGAAGCTGAAGCACAAACTTAATGTAAAATAAATAAACGAGAGTGTATACGGGCAGTTAGCCGTATGCACTCGTTTTTTTATATAATATTGTCGAGCCGCAACTCTTGAACGTCTTTTATATATTCAAGAATATTCAGCATAGACTTTTTGGCGGCGAGATAAGTTCCGGCATCATCTGCATCAACACCGGCTTTTGCGGCGGATATTTCTCTTGAGAAATTATAGACGAAATCAAATTTTATAACAGCGGAATAGAGTTCTTTGTGCTTGTTCCAATGTTTTTCAATTTTCTCAATAGATTTAAGCGTGTCTTTGTCGGGCTCGTCGGGAAGTTTATTTGTTTGTTCAATAAGCCCTTTTAGCGAGTTATCGACGGTTACTCCAGACCAAATTACAAAAACTATTGACGCAATAAGCAATATAACAGGAATAATAATCGTTTTCATTTTGTTTCTCCGTTTTTTATAAGATTAATGTTACCCGCATCGTCAACAGAAAAGAGGAAGACGTCATTGAGTCGGGTTTTGCGTTTTTTTAGTTGATTTAACAGCCATTTTCTGTTGTGTCCTATGATATGAAGATTGAAATCGCTTATTTGGCCGTCGGCAATGACGGTATGAATAATGCCTTTTTCATTTTTATTTATATTCAAATCGGAAAGAGTTACCGTTTTAGCGTGTATTTTGGGGATGACGGATATTTGTCCGTTTTCTTCAAGAATGGCATATTCAACGTCGGATATGTCGGATATATCCTTTAATCTCAATTGAGACATAAGCTCGTCAAGGCTGAGTCTGTCTTTTGCCATTTCGTTTTTGCACAGTCTGCCTTTATTGATGATGATACTCGGACTTCCGCCGATAAGCTTTTTGACCTTGCGGTTTTTTATTGCTAAATACGATATGATTACTTCAAGGGAGATAAGAATAACGATAGGGATAAGAGAAAAAGTAAGGGGAATAGTGTTGTCAGCGATAGGGATAGAAGCAAGTTCGGAGAGGAGCATTGTTATTACAAGCTCGGATAGTTCAAGCTCACCAAGCTGTCTTTTTCCCATAAAACGCATAGCACTGACAAGAAGGAGATAAGTTATAATAGTTCGGAAAAATAATGTGTACATAGAAAACCTCGGCTTTTTTTGTTATTATTCCATAAAAAGCACTTAATTAAACCTACAAAAATTACAAAAAGGTATTGACAAATATAAATATGTGTGATATTATATTAAAGCTCGATTTGCAGAGCATAAAATAATAGTGTGCCCCATTAGCTCAGAAGGTAGAGCACTTGACTTTTAATCAAGGTGTCCGGAGTTCGACTCTCCGATGGAGCACCAAAAAGAAACGACAATTTTCGCCAGAAGATTGTCGTTTCTTTTTGTACTATTCTTGACAAGTTTCTAGTTTTGCTTCGCAAAACATTGAATTGTATGTAAAACTATGATATACTTACATAGAGGTAAGGAGATATGGAAAGTCCACTTTTGAATAAGTCGCTCGAGTTTGCAACGAAAATTGTACTTTTTTATGAAGACTATTCAAACTCAAGGAGAGATACAACTGTTGCGAAGAAGCTTCTTCGGAGCGCAACTTCGGTTGGAGCAAATATTAATGAAGCAATTTATGGAAATAGTAAAGCAGATTTTATTTCAAAATTGCATATCTCGTTAAAAGAGATTAGTGAGAGAATATATTGGCTTACGCTTTTAAAAAATACCAACTTATATGAATATGATTATTCCGAACCTATTAACCTTGCTGAAGAAATTAAACGTATGCTTATTTCTTCCATTAATACTGCAAAAAACAATCTAAAGTAAAAAAATGATTATTGTATTGTTATGCTTTTCCATTTTGCTTACAAATATAATATGGTACAATAACAACGTAAAACAAATGAGGTGTATTTTGTTATGGATATGAAAGATATGCTTTTTGAAAAGAAAATAGACGGAGAAGTAAAGTTTCTTGGAAAAATAGTAAGAATTGAGACGGATAACGTAGAGTTGGCAAACGGCAATACAGCCTATAGAGAAGTAGTCAGAAAAAACGGCGGTGTATGCATTGTACCGTTAACTGAAGAGGGCGAAGTAGTATTTGTTAATCAGTTCAGATACCCTTACGGTAAGGTAATAAAGGAAGTTCCTGCGGGAAAAATTGAAGCAAATGAAGACCCGCTTGAGTGCGGCATTAGGGAATTATCCGAAGAAACAGGATATACGGCGGGTAAGATTATTCCTCTCGGTATTTTCTATCCTTCGCCGGGAATTATGGACGAGATTCTTTATATGTATCTTGCAACAGAGCTTAAGCAAGGCAATATTCACCTTGATGAAGATGAGTTTTTGACAAGCGAAAAGATACCTCTTGAAGATGCCGTTCAGATGATACTTGACGGAGATTTGCCTGACGGGAAAACGCAGACGGCAGTTCTTAAAACTTGGGTGCTGAAGCAAAAGGGGATTATATAATCATGTCGGGAAAAATAACAAAAAGCGAAGTATTATCACTGCTTCCCGAAAGAAAAAAAGAGAGCTCAAAGTACGATTATGGCAAACTCCTTGCTGTATGCGGAAGTACATTTTACAGAGGTGCTGCATATCTCAGTTGTGCGTCAGCTCTTCGTTGCGGTGCGGGAATAGTAACTTTAGCCTCGATTGAAAAAGTAATATCTACTGTGGGAGCCAATATACCCGAATGTACGTTTTTGCCTTTATCAGAAAGCGAAAACGGAACAATTTCAGCTTATAACGGTTATACTGTTTTAAAACAGGTTAAAGGTTGCACCACGCTTTTGCTTGGGTGCGGTTTGGATATAGATGATGATACACGGTCGCTTGTAAAAAGAATTATAGCTGAGGCTGAATGTCAGCTTGTTCTTGATGCTGATGCTTTAAATATACTGTCGGAATGTCCGGAATTTATAAAGTCAGCCCAAAAACCACCTATTATAACCCCTCATCATAGTGAAATGGCACGGCTGTGCGGTAAGACTCGGAAAGAGGTTGCCGAGGCTCCCATTGTAACGGCAATGCGTTTTGCAGAGGAATATAATTGTTACGTTGTTTTGAAGTCTCATATAACCTATATTGCAACACCTGACGGCAGTTTGGCAGTTAACGACGAAGTGGGGAATGCGGGATTGGCACGTGGTGGAAGCGGCGACGTGCTTGCGGGAATGATTTCTTCATTTTGCGCACAAGGATTGAACCCATTTGATGCGGCAAAATGCGGTGTATATCTACACGGACTGTCTGCAGATATGTGTGCAAAAAGGCTGTCAATGCAGGCAATGTTACCAAGTGATATATTGACCGATTTAAGTAAAATATTTTTAGAAAAATAAACAATTATTTTTTGCGGAGCGTCGAGGACGTCGCTCCCTACAGGATTGTATGTGTTTGTAGTTTGCGAAAAGAGACTTTGTATTATTTAAGTTTTTTGAGGGATTCAAAGGGAACTTTTTTGAAAAAAAGTTCCCTTTGATTTATAAAAAGAGAACGCATAGGCTGACGCCTATGCGTATTTTATTTCTATTCTCCTACCATTTCATCTAATCTTTTGCAAACCTCGTCGGAGCGAAGTCGGTCTTCGGCGTATGATTTTCGTAACAATTGTCCGGGAATATAGCTGTCATATTTTTCAAAAATGGGCATTTCTGTTGTACCTACAAGCGAATAGGTATCAATGCCGTACATTTTTGCTTTTTCGTCTAACATAGTCAAAAAGCCTTTAGGGTCATTAACCTCCATTTTAAACATTATATAACAGCTTTCGGATTCAATATTGCTTATTTTATATTCGTCTCTGTTTTGCGATATATATCTGCGCAAGGTACGCATAGAGCGAGTGCCGAGCCAAGGGAAGAGACACCAGCTATATCCGCCGAGGTGGACGAGTGAATTTTTCAGCATACCCGTATTTCTTGCAACGTTTCGTGCCGATTGAAGTCTTGATACGGAATTTTGTTGCAAATACGGATAAATTGTATCTTCGCACAAAACTTGCTTCATACGTTCAAGGATACGTGTATGAATTTCGCCGTAGTCGCCAGGCCAAGATATTTCCATTTTACCCTTTATGCATTTTACGTACACAAGACGGCGGGGAATATCAAGTTCTTCGACCTCCCACACCTTACCCGCAAGGGCAAAGCGGTCGCCAACGGGGGGCGGAGTCGTTATCGTTCCTATTTCATCTGACTCGCATCTGACGGTAAAGTCTTCGCTGTCCTTGAAAACGGCGTAGAATTTAAAGCTATTAGTAAGCTTTTCGCCCTCGAGTCCTACAATAAGCCCCTTTTCTTCGGTCTGCTGAATATATCCGTTTTGAAGCATAGCTAAAAGAAGCGTCTTGTATTCTTCCTTTGATACTGTTTGAAAGGGTGGTAGGTCAAGCACTCTTTCGGCAAGGTCTTTGGGAGTCAGTTCTCCTGCGGCGTTAAGTATAGAAAGAGTCTGTTGGAACAGTAGGCTAAAGGGTTTCTTTTTTACTTTTGGGGGTTCAATAAAGCGTTCTTCAATATATAGCTGGATAATAGCTATTGCTTTTATAAGCTCCCAAGGAATAAGCTGTGGTAAGGGTGCGTTGGGCAACGGATTTTCTTCCCTGAACACCATCATCATTTCGGGGGGAGCATCACGTCTTCCCGACCTGCCAAGTCTTTGCAAAAAGCTTGAAACGGAGTTGGGGGAGTTGTTTTGAACAATGCGTTCAAGTTTGCCTATATCAATACCGAGTTCAAGGGTAACTGTAGCACAAGTTACAGTGTGTGTATCATCATCTTTAAGCTTCATTTCTGCCTCTTCGCGAAGTGAGGCTGAGAGGTTACCGTGATGTATGGTAAAGATATCTTCTTCCTTTTTTGCATCGGCTATTTGTCTTAGAGTTGCAGTAACGTATTCCGTTTCCTCGCGCGAATTTGAGAAAACAAGGGACTTTTTATTTTTTACGCAGTTGTAAATATACTCATAACCGGGGTCAAACATAGCCTTTCCGTCGGTATTTTCCGTTGGGGGAACAGCTTGATTTTCGTTTTGATTTTGAATATAAAAATGTTCTAACCCAAGTCTCCAACGAAGTTTTTCTATGGGCAATTCGGGCATTTCGGTATCTCTGCTACTGCCCGTACCCAGCCAATTGGCAGCGACCTTTACGTCTCCGACGGTTGCGGAAAGCCCGATTCTTCGGGGGCTGTTACAGATTAGCCTTTGCAATCTTGAAAGCTGACAAATAATCTGATTACCTCTGTCGGTGCCGGTCAACGTGTGTATCTCGTCAATGACAATGTATCTCAAATCGTGGAAAAGCCTTACTATATCGTTTGAACGGTTCATAAGCATACTTTCAAGGGATTCGGGGGTTATTTGCAAAATACCGCTTGGGTTTTTGAAGGCTTTTGTTTTGTGTGAGGCAGAGACGTCGCCGTGCCAATGAAATACGGATATTCCCGACAAGTCAAGTAGCTCGTCCATACGGTTAAATTGGTCGTTTATTAAGCTTTTCAGGGGTGAAATATATAGTACGCCGAACGAGGTTGAGGGGTTTTCATACAGTTCAGTAAGAATAGGGAAAAAAACCGCTCCCGTTTTGCCCGAGGCTGTAGAAGAAGTGAGAAGCAGATTGTTGTCGGTATCAAAAATAACTCTTGCCGCTTCAAGCTGTACAGGGCGTAGTTCTTCCCAGTTGTTTCTGTATATGAAATCTTGTATAAAAGGGGCGTACCTTTCAAAAATATTGCTCATCACACATTCACCTCGGCTATAGTATAACATAAAAACACGGTAAGTGGGAAGTTTTTTAAAAACTTTTGCGAAAAAATGTTAGGAATACTGTTCCTGCTGACTTTATAATTTTGTTAAAACTTATTGAAAAATATTATAATATATAGTATAATAAAGGGTACGAATGTGATTTTTTAGAAAATAATCCAACAAAAGAAAGGCGAAACGATGAGGAAATATATAGACTGGGAGAAAAAAACACATTTTGTTTTTCCCATAGACGGCGACGTTTTGAACGAATATGACGGCGAAATACGCGACGGAAAATTATACGTTGAGGCAAAAGTAGATTCTGATACGCCTGTTAAAATAAACGGCATAGATGCAGTAAAAAAGAACGGTTTTTATACTGCCGAAGTATGCATTGAGGGCGAAAAAACAACTCTCGTTGCCGAAGGCGTGAATGCAAAGGACGAAATTGCCGTATTTACGCTCAAAAAGCATATCGGTTACTATCGTCTTTCCAGCGACGACAACGTTATTTTCCTTTATGACATAAACAAGAACAAGGATAAGTATAACTCTATTTTTGATAATCCTTATCTTGCGGTATATAAGAAAGCACACGACCTTTACGGTGCTTGCGTTCACCTTAATATTTACTATGAAATGCCTGCAGAGCATAAGTATTTCAAAGATACGAGAGAATATTTTAACCTCTCAATGATGACAGACAAGTTTAAGGCTGAATGGCAGGCAAATTCTGATTGGCTTAAGCTTAACTTCCACGCAAAAGGCGATCAACCCGACAGGCCTTATGTTGATACGGATTACGATAGAATTTATAATGACTGCAAAAAGGTACAGGAAGAGATTATACGTTTTGCAGGAAAAGAAACACTTTCAAATGAAACGACTGTACATTGGGGGGCTGTTACTTACGAGGGGACAAAGGCTGTAAGAGATTTGGGAATAAAGAGTCTTGCGGGTTATTTTGTGCTTGAAGGCGGACAACCTATAGTTTCTTAT
Source organism: Eubacteriales bacterium (assembly GCA_045587445.1). GTDB lineage: Bacteria > Bacillota > Clostridia > Oscillospirales > CAG-272 > RGIG1995. Next base: position 62,452 of record JAZNCH010000069.1, read on the forward strand.
TTCTACCCGAAAGACCTTACAGATTATCTTTCACAGAGAGATTTTTGGTACGATACAGAGCTTGATATACTCTACTGTAAGATAGACAGAGTGCTTAATCTTCATACGGCTGAAGAGTGTATTGACCTTCTCAAACTTATGAACACACAGAAGACGCGTTCGGGATTTATTGAGCTTATGATGCACGAAGAATATTTCTATCCCGATTCCACACTTTATGAGGAGGATTTTGAATCAAGAGTACTTGAGCCTTGCCGTTGGGTGTATGAACACGGATATAAAGGAATCTTCCTTGACGAAGTTAGATAAAATTTATTTCTTAATATAATACAAATTAACGGAGATACAAAGATATGATACAGAAACCGAGAGGTACTATGGATATACTGCCGAAGGACGTTGCGACGTGGCAGTTTATTGAATCAAAGGCGAGAGAGGTTGCGGCGAAGTTTGGTTTTTCCGAAATTCGTTTTCCCAGCTTTGAATCAACGGAGTTGTTCCACAGAGGTGTGGGTGATTCTACAGATGTTGTTCAAAAGGAAATGTATACCTTTACGGACAGAGAGGGCAGAAGCTTAACGCTTCGTCCCGAGGGTACAGCATCCGTTGCAAGAACTCTTATTGAAAACGGTATGTGTTCTGACACTATGCCCTTGAAGCTTTACTATCTTATAAACTGCTTTAGATATGAAAAGCCGCAGGCGGGCAGAAGCCGTGAGTTTTTCCAGTTCGGCGTTGAGTTATTTGGTGCGGCAGATGCGGCGGCAGATGCTGAAATAATCGCAGTTGCACATTCGCTTATAAAAGAGCTTGGCATAAAGAATACGAAATTGCACATAAACTCAATTGGATGTCCCGAATGCAGACCTTCATACAGACAGGCATTGAAAGATTACTTTGAAGCAAACTCTGCAGAGCTTTGCGATACCTGCAAGGGTAGGCTTGAAACTAATCCTTTGCGTATTCTTGACTGCAAGAGTCCAATATGCTCAGAGATAGCTAAGAATGCACCAAAGACTGTTGACCACCTTTGCCCCGACTGTAAACAGCACATGGAAGAGCTTGAGGCTTATTTACAGGAAATGGGTATTGAGTATGAAATCGACCCGCATATCGTAAGAGGACTTGACTATTATACAAGAACGGTATATGAATTTATTGCAACCGATATAGGTGCACAGAGCACTATCCTCGGCGGTGGAAGATACGACGGTCTTATAAAGGACCTTGGCGGTCCTGCACTTTCGGGTATAGGTTTTGCCGCAGGTATAACAAGACTTATACTTGCTATGGAAAAATCGGGTGTTAATATAGAAAGCGAAAACAGACCTGCTCTCTATATAGCAAGTATGGGCAAGGGTGCCGCAAAATACGCTATGGGCGTTATTGCCAAGCTGCGTAACGAGGGGCTTTATGCCGAGACAGATTTGGTAGGCCGTTCCCTTAAGGCACAGATGAAATATGCCGATAAGAAGAAGGCAAAGTTTACGCTTATAATAGGTGATTCCGAACTCGAGAATAATAAGGCTCAGCTTAAGAATATGGATAACAGTCAGCAGACAGAAATAGCACTTGACGATATTAATGCGCTTAAATGTATGCTTTTGGCTGAGTAATCAAATAAAGGGAGTGAAAAATATGGCAGAATTACTTGCAAAATCAGATAAAAGAACAAAATATTGCGGAGAATTTACAAAGGCAGACGTGGGGCAAACCGTATGCGTTATGGGTTGGGCACAGAAACAGAGAGACCTCGGTAAACTTATATTTATTGACCTTCGCGACAGAACGGGTATAGTTCAGCTTGCTTTTGACAGCGACGCAGATAAAGAGGCTTTTGATAAGGCGTTTACGGTTCGTGCTGAATATGTCCTTTGTGCAAAGGGCGTTGTAAGAGCAAGAGAAGAGGGTGCAATTAATAAGGACAGAGCAACGGGTGAAATAGAAATTGCCGTTAACGAGCTTAAGATTCTTTCCGTTTCGCAAACTCCTCCTTTTGAAATTGTTGAAAACAGTAACGTTAAGACAGAACTTAGACTTAAGCACCGTTATCTTGACCTTCGCCGTCCCGATATGATGAACAATATCTTGATGAGAAGCAAGATTGCAAAGATTGTACGCGACTATTATGCAGAAAACGGTTTCGTTGAAATAGAGACACCGAATCTTATTAAACCTACTCCCGAAGGTGCAAGAGACTATCTCGTTCCCAGCCGTGTTCACCCCGGTAAGTTCTATGCTCTTCCTCAGTCTCCTCAGCTTTATAAGCAGATTTTGATGCTTTCTGGCTTTGACAGATACGTTCAGTTGGCACGTTGCTACAGAGATGAAGACCTTAGAGCAGACAGACAGCCCGAGTTTACACAGATTGACCTTGAAATGTCTTTTGTAACAGAAGATGACGTTATGGCAATTAACGAAGGTTTCCTTAAGAGAGTGTTTAAGGACTTCCTCGGTAAAGATATAGAGACTCCTATTCAGAGAATGACTTATGCAGAAGCTATGGACCGATTTGGTTCAGATAAACCCGACCTTCGTTTTGGTTTTGAACTTAAGAACCTTTCCGACGTTGTTAAGAATTGCGAGTTCAGAGTATTCAAGGGTGCAATTGAAATGGGAGGAAGCGTAAGAGGCATCAATGTTAAGGGCGGAGCTGCAAAGTTTAGCCGTAAGGAGATTGATTCTCTCGGCGATTTTGTTAAGACTTATCGTGCAAAGGGCTTGGCTTGGTCAAAGAACGTTGATGGCGAGATTTCTTCTTCATACGCTAAATTCTTGACAGAAGAAGAGAATAACGCTATTTATAATGCCCTCGGTTTTGAAAAGGGCGACCTTGTGTTTATTGTTGCAGATAAGGATAACGTTGTGTTTGACAGTCTCGGTGCTCTTCGTTGCGAGGTTGCGAAGCGTATGGGTCTCTGTGATCCTATGGACTTCAAGCTTCTCTGGGTAACAGAATTCCCCTTGTTTGAATATGACGAGGAAGAGGGAAGATATTATGCGAAGCACCATCCCTTTACCTCTCCTATGGACGAAGACCTTCCCCTTATGGATACCGATCCCTCAAAGGTTAGAGCTAAGGCTTATGATATGGTTATTAACGGTATGGAAGCGGGCGGTGGCTCGATTCGTATCCATAACCCCGAAATTCAGTGGAAGATGTTTGACGTGCTTGGTCTTACAAAGGAAGAAGCTGAAGAGAAGTTCGGATTTTTGCTCGAAGCATTTAAGTACGGTACTCCTCCTCACGGCGGTTTGGCGTTCGGTTTCGACAGACTTTGTACTCTCCTTCTCGGACTCGACGATATTAGAAACGTTATCGCATTCCCGAAGGTACAGAACGCTACCGAGCTTATGACAGAGTGCCCTAACTTCCCCGAAGCGAAAGCCCTCGAAGAACTTAAGATTAAAGCTTATACCGAAGAATAAGATTATAAAAGGACTGCTGAATGGCAGTCCTTGGTTTTTTGTGGGAACTTTTTGAAAAAAGTTCCCACACCCTCAAAAACTTTAAAATATGGGAAATTATTTTTTCTTTGGCTTTTTTACCAATATGTAATCGGGATTTTTTAGTAATATTCCATTGGCCGTAATAACAAGTTCGACTTCTTTTTCGAGTTTGTAGAGTTGTCGCATTTCTTTTGGAATACAAAGTCTACCGAGATTATCTATTTCTTTTATTATACCTATATTACTCATTTTATTATCTCCAAACCGCACTTTGTCTTATGATAGGACATAGTTTTGTTTTGGTTAGTATATCATAATAATTGTCTTATGTCAAGACAATTTATGTGGTAGGAGAAATAATATGGCTCGAATAATAGACGGAGAAAAAAAGAATTTAATAGGCGGCAAAGTAAAGGAGTATAGACTAAAAGCTAAAATGAGTCAGCAGATGTTGTCAAACAAGCTTGAATTACAAGGCGTATACGTTTGTCGCGGCTCGGTATCGCGTATAGAAGATTATTCGAGAACCGTAACAGATGTTGAATTATATGCAATATCAAAAGTTTTAGGCGTATCTGTTGCCGACCTTTTACCTGAATAATAAAACCTCGTATACAAATGCTTTTGTATACGAGGTTTTTATCCATTTTGCATTATTAGAAAAAATTTATTTGCCAAGGGACCTCAAAAGGCTGTTCCCTACAAATAATTAATAATATTGGTACAGACCAAAGAGGTAAGGTTTCTTTGCCTACTTTCTTTCCTTAAAAGAAAGCGAGGGGGCGTTTTTTCAAAAACGTTTCCCTATGGGTTTTAGGGTGAAACCCTAAATTGCAATTATTTATCCAATAAACATTTGTGTCCAATAATGACCGTTTGCGACGTATCCGACGCCTATTTGAGTAAAATTAGCGTTTAATATATTTGCTCTGTGGCCTGTTGAGTTCATCCAACCGTTAACGACAGCCGACGGGGTAGTGTATCCCATAGCGATATTTTCGCCTGCGGTTTTATATGAAATATTAAAGGCTTTTATCATATCAAACGGTGAGCCGTAGGTGGGGCTTGTGTGGGAAAAGTATTTTTTATCCAACATATCTTGGGATTTATAACGAGCGACGCGAGATAACTGCCAGTTAACAGTAAGCGGTTTCAGTCCGTGATTCTTTCTTATTTGATTGACAAGGTCAACGACCTCTTGCTCGTAACTTAATATTCCCGAATCGATTGACGGTACATTTATAATATCGCCTGGATATATCAAATCGGGATTTTTTATTTGTGGGTTTGCGGAAATGATTTCCGAAAGACCTATTTGGTATTTTACAGCAATTTTCCATAGGCTGTCGCCCTTTACGACAGTATATTGTGTTGCCGCTGCCGCAGAGACAGACAAGGATATAAATAATACCAAACAAATTATAAGACTGATTATTTTTTTCATTAAAATACTCCTATTGTGTTTTTATTAGTATTTACACATAGGAGTATTATAATATATAGATTATTTTGGAAAATATTTTTTAAAAAGATAAATAGTTTACTTGATTCTATAATTATAGTAATTTGTATACAAAAAATATTGCTATTAAATTTTACATACTAAAAAAATGCAGTTATATTGTAATTCTTTCCCCCATGAAAGGAAAAGACAGTGTTTTTGCTTATTTGCTGAATTTTTCAATTATGGCATCGGTTATGCGTTTGCTTGCAAATCCGTCGCCATAGGGGTTTGATTCCTTACTCATTCGTTCATATTCAGCCTTATCTGTGAGGAGACGAAGTGTTTCGTTATAGATAACTTCACTATTCGTACCAACAAGTTTGAGAGTTCCCGCATCAATTCCTTCAGGTCTTTCAGTCGTATCTCTCAAAACAAGCACAGGCTTGCCTAAAGAGGGAGCTTCTTCTTGAATGCCGCCGCTATCGGTTAAAATGATGTGGGACATATTCTGGAAGTTGTGGAAATCAAATACCTCTAAGGGCTCAATAAGTTTTACTCTGTCGCATTCGCCGAAGATTTCGTCAGCAGTCTCGCGAACCAAAGGATTTTTGTGAATAGGATATACAATCTTTATATCAGGAATTTCATCAAGCACTTTTCTGATTCCTTTGAAGATGTTTCTCATAGGTTCGCCTAAATTTTCGCGGCGATGAGCAGTGAGAAGAATCATTTTATAATCACCAACCCAATCTAAAACGGGGTGAGTGTAATTTTCATCAACAGTAGTACTCATAGCATCAATAGCGGTGTTACCTGTAATATAAATTTTGCTGGCGTCAATATTTTCCTTAAGCAGATTATTACGGCTCAACTGCGTGGGTGCAAAATACATATCTGTCATACAGTCTACCATCTGACGATTCATTTCTTCGGGGTAGGGAGAATATTTATTATAAGTACGAAGACCTGCTTCTACATGACCGATAGCAATTTGATTATAAAAAGCGGCAAGAGCACTTGCAAAGGTTGTTGAAGTATCGCCATGCACTAAAACTATATCGGGTTTTGATTCCTTTAAAACCTTGTCAACACCGGATAAAGCTCCGTTTGTAATGTCAATAAGAGTTTGCCCTTGTTTCATAATATTTAAATCATAATCGGGCTTGATATTAAATGTTTCAAGGACTTGGTCAAGCATTTCTCTGTGTTGTGCGGTAACACAAACGATACTTTCTATTTCTTCGCGGCTTTCAAGTTCTTTTACAAGAGGAGCCATTTTTATAGCTTCAGGTCTTGTGCCGAAAATACTCATAACCTTTATTTTTTTCATCTTATTAACCCTTTCAGCAAGTTCGTTTTATTATTTCAGTTCCTTTTTCAAATCAATAAAGAACTTAACGTTGTTATTTACAAAACGCTTGATTCGTTTAGGCTCTTTTGCAATTCTGTAAAGCCACTCGATATTGTGATTAATAAAAAACTGAGGAGCACGCTTTTTAGTGCCGCTGAGTACATCAAAGCTTCCGCCAACACCTACAAATATACCTTTTTCAAAATCACCAAGATGCTTATAAATAAGTTTTTCTTGAGCAGGCATACCTAATGCAACAAGAACAATATCGGGAGCTGCCTTTTTAATTTCTTCAAAGGTTGAATCTTTATCTGAAACATAACCATTTTCTGCGCCTGCAATTCTAAGGTTGGGATATTTTTCTTTTAAAATTACAAGCATAGCATCGATAACCTCTTGTTTTGAACCGAAGAGATAAACCGAAGCCGATAATTCATTGCCGTATTCAAAAAGCTTTTGAGCAATATCAACACCGGGAATTCTTTCGGGCAGATTAATTCCCACCATATTAGAGCCTTTTATAATTCCTATGCCGTCAGCTACAATAGTTGTTTTTTCATCCATAAGAAGAGTGTTAACTTCATTATCTTTTCTGCCAAACATAAATGCTTCGGGATTTGCGGTTACAACAAATTTTTTTTCATTATTGTTAAGTGCATTTTTGAGAATTGAAAAAAAACTTTCGGCATTTCCCTTGTAAAGTCTGTTAAAATATTCTTTCATTTTTTAACCTCTAATGATTAAATTTCTCTATTGAAAAGTGAAATCCATTTTTTTGCGATTTTTTCTTCGGTAAAATTTGTAGCTCTTTCGAGAGCCCTTTTGCTGTAAGATAATCTCAATTCGCTGTCTTTTATAAGCTTACACAAAGCAATTTCAAAATCGTTTATATTGCCGTCCTCTACAAGAATACCGTTTTCATTATTGTTAATAATCGCTCTTGGACCGACTCTTACGTCAAATGCAACGGTAGGTAAACCACACGCCATAGCTTCAATCAGAACAAAGGGAAAACCTTCCGAGAGAGAGGTCATAGCATAAATTGACGCTTTTTTCATAGTTGACATAACATCTTCGTGGGAAAGAGCACCCATAAAATCAACCGATTTATCTATACCTAACGTTTTTGAAAGATCAATCAGATTTTGTTTTTCTTCTCCGTCGCCAATAATAAGCAGTTTCCAGTCGGGGTGCTTTTCAGAAACAGTTTTCCAAATTGCAAGCAGACGGTCAAAACCTTTTACGGGATGCAAACGCCCTACGGCTACAACAGATTTTTCCTTGTTTTCAATATCGACATCTGAATATAGACTTTCGAGAAAATTCTCCATTGTAACACAGCGAGTACGTTCGTTTATTCCTTTCAGCATTTCACTTACTTCAGTGGTAAGAGTATCTGTTAGAAGGGCAAAATAATCTATATTGTTATAACGTGTTTTTATATCCTTCAAAAGCTTTTGGTTAAAGTGATGGTCGTGGTGAAGCTGTGCTATTTTCAACACGTTTTCATTGCCGTATTTAGACAACAAAACAGAATGCTCATTTCTTGTAGATATAATAATACCGTTATCAATCTGCTTAATTCTTTTAATGAGGGTGGATTTTTTTAGGCTTAAAACTTTCAGAGAATATAATCCTTCTTTTATAATTAAAAAAGGATTTTCCTTTTTTAATGCGTTTAGAAATTCTGTTTTGTTTGGACGTACTTCTGTAAGGTATTCAATTTTTACCTCGGGAGAAATGTTGTATACAGGTTTGCCGAGGTTATAAATAGATAAAATAGTAACTTCATATCCTTTTTTGACAAAAGCGTTACTCATAAGAGAGATTGCCATTTCGACTCCGCCGTGCGCTAAATGAAGGGCGGTTATATATATTTTTTTATCCATTATTTCACCGTTACTGTTCAATATGTTTTTAAGTAAAATATACTTTTGATTCAGAGCTTAAAAAACCTCACTTTGATTGTGTTCCAGCTCATAAGGAAAATCATACAAATATTTTTCAAGCTCTTTTGCGATATAATCACATTCTGGGATGTATTTTGGATCTTTTAAAAACATTTGTGTGTTATAAATTGATTTGTCAGGCTGAAAGTGTGTTTTAGGTGAGGTATGTCTTTTTTTATCCCAACCCAATATATCAAAAATTTTATTTACCGTTTTATCATAATTGTAGATAAAATCTTCGAATTTAAATCTGTGTATTCTGTCGCTGTTAGCTTCTTTTTCAATATTTCTCAAACGGCTGTAGTATTTGCAAAATTCTTTTACGTCCGTGGGATATGGGACTACACCGCCATTTTTAGCCCAATAGTATTTGTTGCTGATAAAAATGTCGCGGGGGTCGCGTTCAACAACAAATACATAAGCATCGTCATCAAAGTATTTTTCAAATCTAAAAAGGTTAAATGGAAGTAACAGTTGGTCGAAAAGAATGCTTTTTTCCGAATAACCTGCCATATTAATTAGTTTATATATATATGCTTTAGAAGCCGAATAAAATTCTTCGGGAGTTGCAAAAGAAAGCATCATTGGTGAATAAGCCAATACTTTTTTGGGGGTGTATTTATTAAATGTGAGTAACTTTAGAGCGCGATTAAAGCAGAGTTTAAAAAACATTTTGAAGTTGGTATTTTCTTGATGATACCAATAAAACTCGCTTTTAATTTCAGTCAAACTATCTATGTATTCTTTTGTAGCCTTTAAAAAATCTTTGCCAATGTTTTCTTTGTAGTGGCCTACCCACCAATACTTTTTGTTATATAACTGGTTCATTGTTGATTCAAAGGAGTGCAAGGCTTCATCGCTGCGAACCGCATTATTACCTATCAATAGTTTGTCCTCTAAATCAAAAACACCATTCGGACAATGCAAAAAAACGTATTCAAAGGTTCCGCGACTTACGTCTACGTCGTCAATCTCACTCATAAGGTCTGTTATTACAGAGGAGCCTGAACCCATATATCCGGTAGGAATTATAATTCTTTTAGAATCTAACATTGTATTCACCACAGTATATTCATTTAATTTTATTTTTAATTTTCATACACAAGGTTGTAAGGAAATATAATTTGTTTTTGTTAAATTTCAAAATAAGTCGTTTATTTGAATCAAGTGTGGGAATATACTTGTTTTGATATAGATTGTCAAAGTTTAAAATATATTCTTCCATTTTTTTTATGACTTCATGTTTGTCTTTGCTGTTAGAAAGTAAAACTCGGGTTATCGCAGCAATTGAAATATGTTGAATAACCAAAAAATCAATTTCTTCTTTAAAGCTGTTGTATACATTATTTTGCTTAAAATAGTCAATAAGATCTTCCAATGCAGTGATTATTTCTAAATTGCGTATGGCTTTGGAGTTATTCATAATAGAACCGGCTCTTTGGACATAGAAAAATAGTGTATCATCTATAAAAGTAATTTTATCAGCTTTCAAATAAAGTTTTGGGGTTAATCTTAAATCTTCATACCATTCCCTTGAAACGTAGGATAGGTCTTCAAAAAAAGATTTGCGATACATTTTTGCCCAAGCACAAAGTCTGTCTAATAGGATTTGGGGTGATTTATATACTGATGTGGTTTCATTGCTTAAACTGTTTTTTGAATATCTGATAGGCGTACCGTTTTCATCAACGTCGCAAATATTACAAACAACAATATCGCTATTATTGTTTTGAGCAGCATTGACAAACTTTTCCAAGCAGTCTGTTGCAATATAATCATCACTGTCCAAAAACATAACGTAATCTCCGGTAGCCCTTGTCAAACCGAAGTTTCTTGCTCCGCCAAGACCACTATTTTCTATTTTATAGGTAACAAAATTATCGTTGCGTGCAACGTACTCATCAATAATTTTATATGAATTATCAGTGCTTCCGTCGTTAATTATAATAACTTCGGCATCTTTGCAGGTTTGTTGTTCAACGGATTTTAGACATCTGTCTAAATAATTTTCAACGTTATATACGGGGATTATTAAGCTAACTTTCATATAATTTATCCTTCTTTACTTAAATTTTTTTAAAACAGCAATTATTTTGTCGTATATCAAGAAAAACGTTTCGTTTTTGGTTACTATTGCAATAATAAAGTAAACAGCCATTCCTCCGCAAAGCTCAAGTATTAATTTCAATACAAGGTTTATTTCAAGTGTTGAAATAACAC
>JAZNCH010000070.1:0-2495 GCA_045587445.1 Eubacteriales bacterium
AAACAAAACACAAAAATCAAAAAACTCATTTAAAATTCCACTTATTTTGGGAGCACCTATAAGAATAATAGTATATTCAAACAGCATCAAAAGAGACCATAAAACAGTTAGAACACAAAAAATATTCTTAAGTATAACAAGAACTTTATCTTTCATTACAAACCCTCCATTCCAAAATTCTAGTTTGTCAAACTGATTATATCACACTCAATCTGAATTTACAAGCGGGTGCAGGTGTCCCGCCATCACTTATTCACTATTACTTCTTACTTATTACTTCCCAAAAATCGACCCGAAGGTTAGTGAATAGTGAATAGTGAAGAAGTAAAAAGTAAAATCGACGAACTTCTGTCGAAATTCGTCGATTTTTGGCAGTACGTCTCAGTTTAGAACCACACTTAAATTTACTGTAAATTAACAACAACTCAATAAACTGAAATTTGTCGAATTGAAATTTCAAAAGCAACAACGTGAAAACTGTTACTTTTTTTGATTTGCATAGGCGGTATAACTTTTTATCAAATAAGAATTTTTCGAGCTGATTATAATACTGTATCGCATGAAAAATTTGCGCTAAAAAACAGGAGCTTGCGCACTTTTTAATGAGTACTTAACCACCATTCGGTGTAGGCATCGGGGTAATTGGTTTTGAATCCGGTTACGCCCAAGTCGCATATCTGCTGCCACCATTCCGGGTAATCGCCAAGATTTGAAAATACTTTGATTCCCATAGACTCAAACATATCCACGTCCTCTTTGGTAAATGCCTCGTTATTGAGACCGACTTCCCAGAGGTCGGAGCGTTTAACGAAATCCATTGTCTTTTCATTGATAAAACGGATATTCGCACCAAAACGCAGCCCCTCCGGCTTACCGACTTTACGGTAATGCTCCTGTATTTCTTCGAGCACCTCCCAATCGCCTGACATAAAAATGTACCTTGAAACATTTGACGATTTTGCAAGAATTTCATCCATACGCGGACACATACCCTTACATTTAAATTCGACCTCAACACTGATGTCGTAATCAACGGTTGATAACCATGCATCAAATTCCGGGAAGGAGATCATATGGGTCACTCTGTCTTCGATGTAATCCGGCGGCGTAATCATACGTCTACCTCCGTAATGCTCTGTCCAAGGATATGGAGGATATTTAAGTTTGAGTGAATTGCGGTATGGTATATCGTATTTCTTAATCTGCTCAGCTGTCATATCTTTGAGAAAAGCATCACGATAACGTTCATGTGTCATATACCCCATATTATCGTTGTGAGTTACAATGATTTCCCCGTCTCCGCACAGCTGGATATCCATCTCAATACCCTCAAAGCCGAGCTCGGCAGCTTTTTTGAATGCTTCCAAAGAATTTTCGGGAGCGAACTGTGTAACACCCGTGTGTGCGAATCTCATAGGTATTCCGCAATACTCTTTTTTCATTATTTTAACCTCCACATATTATTAGTCTGCTAAATAAATCGGATTTTATTGAGTTGCTTATAACTGTATTAACCTATAACAGCTACCGCTTGACCTGCTGTTAAATTGAGTGATATTTTTTTGTCTTCAACCGTAACGTCACAGAAATATTCATTGCCGTCTGCGGTGATATTATAAACCTTTGCTTTGTCAAAGTCAGCATCGGGGATATTCCATTCTCCGTCTTTTCCGTTTTCGGAATAGGCAATAAAGATTTTGTTATCTTCCGTCAAAGGCAGAATAACATCATTTTCTTTTTTCAGAACAACACCGTTTTTAGTTATCGAGAGATCCTCTGCCTTTGAAACTACTCCATCCGAGAAATTAACGGTATATTTTTTTTCGTATTCAGCATCGGGATTTTCCGTATATCCAAGTCTATTATAACGATTCAGGTATGTGTAAGGTACATGATATGTGCAGAATTCCTTAATGAATGCGGGAGCCCAATCGGCAGAATCATTTCCGTATTTCCTCCATATATCTTCACCGTGCATTGTACCGTAGAATACAGGCATCAATGCTTTGTCATTAAGATGGCCACTGTATAATGACGGAGGAATTTCTATGCATTCCTTCATACTTACCTGAGAAGTCCACCATGTTGCAGGAACTTTTCCGAGAGTTCTGATAGGAACACTCTCCCACGGAATTTCCGTCATATCCTCACCTGCCTCGGCATACATTTCGCGGTTAGGACTTGTTATTGATTCGTTACGGAAATGTGCTTCACGGAAAGTGAATTCACTTGTAATCTCAACACCTTTTTCAAACATATAATCAAGCATTGCATTTCTTGCTTCGTCCTGTTCCTCGATATAGGTTTTAGGGTTAAGGCTTTCTGCAAGACAGAAATTATCAAGATGTATAGTACCTGCCTCTGCAGCGGGAATAACTTCAAGGAAACGGTCAAACAATCTTTTAAAGATACCGCTTTCCCACAACTGCTTATATGATGTTTTGTAACAATTACGGTTATTGAGCATCTGCAAAACAGCAGGTTTACCGTTGATA
>JAZNCH010000071.1:0-28429 GCA_045587445.1 Eubacteriales bacterium
TTACGAAGGAGGAGTTGATGAATCTACAAAAAAGGAGGTAATAATATGGCTGAGAATAAAAGCTTGTTTTATGACGCTAAGGAAGTCATGGAAATGTTGGATTTGAAAAAATCCAAAGGGTATGCTTATTTGGATAAGGCCATGGCAACCGGTAAGCCGTTTGTCGTGATCCGAATCGACAAGCTGTATCGAATCCCTAAAGAGTCATTTGATTCCTGGATGAAGCAGATCAACCAACCCATCCAAAACTGATTCCAAAGCAAAAACAAGCAATAGGAAAGGATACTCGATCATGCCGAGAAAGAAGAAAATTCCTCGAAATGATTTGGGTATTCCGGAATACGAAATGGAATCTTTGGCAAGAATGTTACTTCCGATTTTGAAGAAGGATATTGGCTCGGAGGAAGGAAAACGGGACTGGCAGGAATGGCAAGCCCGAATGAAAGATGGTGCAAATGGCACCGTGAGCACGGAATCAAAAGAAGAAATGAATCTTAGTGATAAAAACTAAGGGATACCCAAAATCGCAAAGCCACAGGCTGGAAACCGCCTGTGGCTTTGCTAATGTAGATTTAGAAATAAACGATAAAGGCGAATCCATCTCCCAAGGGAAATGGGTTCGCCTTTAACTTGTTTGGTGGAGTCGAGGGGAGTCGAACCCCTGTCCGAAAATCTATTCACACATCTTTCTCCGGGTGCATTTTGTCTATTATATTTCCGCATATCAACGCCGACAAACAGGCTTTAATATGCGTATCGTTTTAGTTCGTGACTGCTATAAACGAAAATTTACAGTTCATGTTCACCGCTAATTTGACACCTCAGCCGAGGCCGCGGTATTCCTCGGGGAGATGCACTGCAACTTAGGCAGCGAGTGCTACGTTTTCGTTAGCGTTTAATTTTAAAAAGTACAGTGTTTAAAGAGGTACTGCATCTCTACCCGCTTAACATGCTTCAAAATCCCCGTCGAAACCTTTACGACCCCATATGCGTCATAGGAACAAATAATCTTTGTCGGTTTCTTGGACATATATCACGAAAGCTTTTCCGTCTTGTTCGAAATATATGTGTGTAATTTAGACCAATAATCTGCCTTTGCAAATCTAATTTTGAATAGTCAATATCAATTCAAGTTCTTTATAAATCATATCTGTTGCCTATCCCTTATTTCTTTCGCGCATTGCACGGTCAATTGCTCTTTCTGCTTGTTTCTTTGCCTCGGTTTCTCTCTTGTCGTAAAGCTTCTTACCTTTGCAAAGACCTATTTCCATCTTTACTCTTGAGCCGGAAAAGTATACCGACAAGGGAACAAGTGTATATCCCTCTTTTCCTTTCAGTGAAAAAAGTTTTATTATCTCCTTCTTATGCATCAAAAGCTTCTTATCGCGAATCGGGTCCCTGTTAAAAATATTGCCTTTTTCGTAAGGACTAATATGCACACCTGTCGCAAAAATCTCTCCTTTATCAATAACGCAGTATGAATCTTTCAAATTAACTGCACCTTGTCGCACAGATTTTACTTCCGTACCAAACAGTTGTACACCTGCTTCATAGGTATCTTCAACGAAAAAGTCATGGTATGCTTTTTTGTTCTTTGCTACTATCTTTATGCTTTTCTTCTGTTCCATAACTTCTCCTTTCAAAATAACCTAATCTTTTTGCAGGACTTATTATATCATAATCGCCGAGCTATTGCAAGAGGATTTTGTCTCTATTTCTGTAAAATAAAGAAAAAACCCGTCGCTTTGACGGGTTTTTATGTTTATGTATTTATTACTTGGTAATCTGTGTTGCGTTTCCAACTACATAATCAACAGCCTGCTGTACGTTGTCAACAGCACCTAAATCAGCTGCTGCTTTTTCAAGAGGATTTTCATTTGTAACTTTACCAATCATGGTTGCATCAAATACAGATACGAGACCATCTCTGTCAAGGTCGCCCTTTACAACTACCTGTGCTGTCTTTTGGTCAACTGTAATTGTGTTACCTGTCTTATACTGAACTTCAGTACCGTTGATTGTGTCGGAACCTGCTTCTGTATCATTGGGGGCGGGAGTAGGAGCAATTACAATCATATTACCTACATTTGTATCTGCAACAAGTTCAAGACCCTTGTCGAGAATTGCCAATGCAAGAGCTTCCATATCGCCTGCATAAGTTGCAAACTGTCCTTCAATTGCAAATGCTTCTACGTCACCGATAAGGAATTCAATATCACTCTTGTTAAACAAAAGAGCAGGGTTTTCAATATCATCAATTGCTGTAAATGTTACTGTGAAGAGGTTGGAAAGTTCTGTGTAACCTTCTTCATTTGTGAATTCGTTCTTTATACAAACAAACTTAACTGTGTTGTTTGCTACCTTAGATTTAATAGTAGAATCTGTAACGCTACTCTGAATAGCTTCGTCATTTGTTGTTATTTTGCTTGAATTGTAAGACAAAGCAACTTCAAGACCTGCTATTTTAAATGCTGCAATGTTTTCATTGGAAATCTTTACATTAACTTCAAATGTTTCGTCTTTAGCAACTGCTTCAGATGTGGTTGTTACCATGAGGTTGAGGTTTCCGGTCGATTCTGCCGGAGTCGTACCGGATGCAAACAAGCTTCCTGCAATAATAGCACACGCCAACACAGCTGCAAGTATAGAGAGTTTCAAAATATGCTTTTTGAATTTCATAATAGTACCTCTAAAAATATTATATCGGTTAATATCATTATACATCATAGATAATTTATTGTCAAGCAAATTTTTCTTCGTTTAGAAAAACATTGTTTACATTTTTTGTGCAATTTCACCTGTTGTATATTGCATTTGTTATAAAAAGTATAATTTTAGTCTACATCATATACGATTTCTTCGGGGGGAGTGTCCATTTTGTACGGATTTCTCATAAGCCTCTGAAGCATCTTGAATGATGATGCATAATAATAACCATCGCATATTCTTTCGTCTGTTACAACGCATATGTCAGAATAAATCTTTTCTTCAACGTTTCCCTCGGAATTAAGTTCATAGGCTTTTCTTCTCTTGCCAAAAGCTACAAACAAGGGAACGTTACCAAAGTCATATATATGGTGAAATATCGGCGGTATTCCCAAAGAACCCATGGATGTAATAACCATAGACGCATGAAAAGGGCTGACATTCAACAAGAATTTTGGGAGAATTCCAAAGTAATCAAGAACTCTTAGCATAAATAATGCAAATTTTAACACAAATCTTGGAATATAATTCAGAATTCTTGCCGTTTTATCAAAATCGCTTTCCTGCTGTTTCTTTCGGTACTCCTGAACCTCGGTATTAAAAATGTTATATACGTCAACCGGTGTTGCATTTGGATCGAATATCATCTTTATGCATGTTTCGGGGGATTCGAGCGACATTTCTTTCTTTATTGTAATCGCAACCTCTATCTTGTTTCTTGCGAAAACTTGCTGTCCTGCAACAAAACGGTTTATTGCCGGACGTTGAGAAACGGTTCTGACGTATGCCGCTATAATAAGGTGCACAAGTCCGAAATGCTCGTAGCCCTTTTCGTGCATTTCCTTTATGTATTTTTCTGCTTGTGTAATATCAACATTTGCAGAAAACATATTCATAGCATCACTTCTGTAACGCATAATAAAGGGCATAAGCTTAATAATTGGATCAATCTTCCGTAATAAATAACCGTCTGTTCTGTCTCCAAAGCGGCGTTTTCTTTCTTTCATACTATTCTCCTGCTCATTGTTTCGTTTATGATATTGTACACTCAAAATGTTGATATGTCAATAATCTATTTGAAAAAGGGACTTCAGTCTTTTCTTAGTTTTGTGTAAAAAACAAATAAATTTTAATATACGAACAATTTTTTTGTATTGACAATGGTGGGTGGGGGTGATATAATAAATATGATATAGGTATGCATTTTAGATTTGCGACTATTTAATTATCCAATAAGGGAGGAGGGGTTTTTTGAACTCCAAAAAAAATGTAAATCACAACGAGTTTAAATCCGAAGATGCCATTATTAATTCTAATTCGGAATTTGCCGTTGTAGAAGCTTATAAATCTATCAGAACAAATATTATGTATTCAATGCCCAAGACCGAAGGTGCTAAAACTATAGTTGTTACAAGTGCGTCTGCAGGTGAGGGGAAGACTACTACTTGTATAAATTTGGCGCAAACCTTTGCACAGATGAATGCAAGAGTTCTTTTGCTTGACTGCGACCTCAGAAAGCCTAAAATTCACAGATATTTGAAATTAGAGAAAAAAGATGGACTGTCTAATGTGTTATGCGGGTTCGCAGGACTTGATACGGCTCTTAAGATTAACGTAAGAGATAACTTAGACGTTTTTACCGCAGGAGATAATCCTCCTAATCCTGCCGAGCTTCTTCAAACAAAAGAATTTGCAAAAATTATGACTGTTTTGAAGAAAGTTTATGATTACATTATTATTGATACTCCTCCGATAACCTTTGTTACTGATGCAACAAGTGTTATTAAACATAGTGACGGAGCTATTCTTCTTATTAAAAAAGGGTATACAACATACGATATGGTAGATGAGGCTATGGACAGACTTAAAAAGGTTGATGCCAATGTTCTCGGCACTGTTTTGATTGACGAAAATGGTTTTGGCGCTAAAAGCTATAAAGGATATAAGGGTTACAAGTACGGTTACCATGATAAAGAAGAAACCGTTCGCAGAAACAAAAAATGATAGACCTTCACGCTCATTTTTTGCCGGGAATAGATGATGGATCAAAAACTGTTGATGAGAGCATTGCTATGCTTGATGATGCATATAAGCAGGGGGTAACAGTTTGCGCGGGTACGTCTCACATTGTTTTGCACGGCGAGGGATGTATTGAATCGTTTTTGAAAAAAAGAAATAATGCAATTGCAGACTTGGAAAAATCTTTGGAGTATAGCGGATGTGTTGTTCCAAAGCTTATTTACGGAGCGGAAATATTCCTTGATAACGATATATCGAAATATAATGGGATTGAAAAGCTTTGTTTGAACGGTACAACTTTATTGCTGGTTGAACTTCCAACCAAGGCTTATACCCCCGAATATGCGGAGTGGTTGTATTCGCTTACTCTGAAAGGGATTGTTCCGATAATAGCACATATTGAAAGATATTCATACATTAATGAACTTTTGAATGAGCTTGATATGGTAAATGTGGTTTATCAGACTAATGCGAAGTCTGTTATGAAGAACAGTTGGAGTAAGTTTGTTTTTGAATTATATTATAGCGGAAAGGCTATAGTGGTATCAAGCGATATGCACAATATGGGACTAAGAAAGTCCTATATGAATAAAGCATACGATAAAGTTTGTAAGCATTACAGTCAAGCGGTTGCAGACGATATTTTTGAAAGAAATGCTGCAAAAATAATTGGTTTTGACTTAAGTAAGTAAAAAATGCGATTCAATTTGAATCGCATTTTTCTTATATGCTAAATGGCGTGCATAGGGGGAGTCTTTTCGCACTATATTCTTATAATTCTTTTGTAAAATCGGTAAGTGCTTCTGTGTCGTAGCTTTCAATATCACCCTTGTCGCACTTTCTTGCAATTTCGCTGTCAATGGGTAATTTGGCGATACGTTTAATACCGAATCTTTCTGCGACTTCCTCTATATGGCTTTCGCCGTAAATGGCATGTTTCTTGCCGCAGTCGGGGCACATAAAATAAGACATATTTTCTACTATTCCGTAAATGGGAATATTCATCATATTTGCCATCTTTACAGCCTTTTCAACAATCATTGAAACAAGCTCTTGAGGGGATGTAACGATGATGATTCCGTCAACGGGAATGGATTGAAATACTGTCAAAGGAACGTCGCCTGTGCCGGGAGGCATATCGATGAACATATAGTCTACGTCTTCCCAGATTACGTCTGTCCAAAACTGCTTAACTGTTCCTGCGATAACAGGACCTCTCCATACGACAGGGTCAGTTTCGCTGTTGAGTAACAAATTGATTGACATAACGTCAATGCCGTTCCTTGATTTTGCGGGTATGATACCTCTTTCGTCGGCAAATGCTTTCTCGTGTATTCCGAATGCCTTGGGGATAGAAGGGCCGGTAAGGTCTGCATCAAGAATGGCAACCTTGTTACCTTTCTTGTTCATAGTCGAGGCTAACATAGAGGTTACGAGTGATTTTCCAACACCGCCCTTACCACTGACGATGCCGTATACTTTTTTTACGCTGCTGTGTTCGTTTAAGGCTTCAAGAAATGATTTTGGGTCTCTTGACGAACAGTTTTCAGAGCAGGTAGAACAATCATGTGTGCAATTCTCGCTCATTTTTTTGTTTAAGTTTCAATTATTTTCTAATTGAAAGTTCGTCTCCTTTGCTTATTTTTCTACATATACAATATTATATCCTATTTTTACTTGATGTCAACATAAAACATTGTTTTTAAAGTTAAAGTTTTTGAGGGATTTTAAAAGGGGCTGTCTCAAATAAAAATTTTTGAGATAAAATTATAAACAAAAGCAACAAAAAAATCAAGGACATCACTTAAATGACCTTGATTTTTTTGTTATAGCTGTACATAGTGTTCACAGTTTGCTAATGCTATGAGACAGCCCCTTTTATCTGCAACCGCAGTCGTTATGCTTTTCCTCTTTACAGCAGTTGAGTCCCGCTTTATCAAATGCGGGGTTATACATATAAAAGTTTTTCTTGTCGCAAGCTTTATCTTGCGATATGCGTAACGCATCGCCAAATCTCTGATAGTGAACTATTTCTCTTGCTCTGAGGAATTTTATAACGTCGCATACGTCGGGGTCGTCGGAAAGACGGAGGATGTTGTCGTAAGTTACTCTTGCTTTCTGTTCTGCAGCAAGGTCTTCGTTTAAGTCGGCAAAAACGTCGCCTTTAACTGCCAAATATGCGGTAGTAAAGGGAACACCTGCCGCTGATACCGGGTAAATTCCTGTTGTATGGTCAACAAAGTACGCATCAAATCCTGACTTTTTGATTTCATCAATGCTTAAGTCTCTTGTAAGCTGATGAACGATTGCGGCTATGATCTCCATGTGTGCAAGTTCTTCGGTGCCTATGTCTGTCAATATTCCTATTACTTCGTCGTAAGGCATACTGTAACGCTGGTTTAAATAACGCAAGGATGCGCCAAGCTCGCCATCGGGACCACCGAGTTGTGTGATTATTGCTTTGGCCAATTTAGCGTTGGGGTTTTTTATCTTTACAGGGTATTCAAGTTTCTTTTCATATATCCACATATATATTAGCCCTCACATTTCCAGGGCCACGGTGAGTCTATCCAATCCCACTTTTTGCCCATATTTGAATTCGCGGTCAACGGACCGTATTTTTCTTCATATTCTTTCTTTATATAGTCCGCTCTGTCGCGAGCCGTATAAAAATATTCAAGTGCTTTTTCGCAGTTCGGGTATACGTCAAGATAAAGGTTTGCCTCTATGAGTTCAAAATCGGCAATCTGTACGTTTTTCATCATCTTGTCTCTTTCTTTCATAACTGGCATACCCCCTTGGTGCATTTATATCCCGCAAAGGGTTTGTTCAGTTCAGCGAAAAGGGTTCCGTTTTCGAGAGCCTTTTCTCCGCAGTAAATGTTCTGCCATTCCTGATACGGTGAATATACCATAGCCAATCTGTAATTCATTTCGGCTGTGTTGGCAGTATCGTAGTTTCTGTTATCCGTATAGCGAGGTTGGATTGGGGTCTGGCAATTGTCCATAGGTCTTGTCGGACAGTATCTTTTGTCGCTTTGACGGTTATAACAGCTTCTGTTATAATTCATATTTTTCTCTCCCTATTATTTTTATATAAATGGCATATTGTGCCTCGTTGTATAATATGCTTTTTGTGGGGGCGTTGCTACAACAAATACGTATATTTTTGAAATAAGGTAAAATTCTTGTCAAGAGGTTTTTGCGAAATTTTAACAAATCGCTAAATGCACCAAAAAAATTATCAAAAAATAGGTGATTTTATATATTTACAAATCATATTGTTTTGAGTATAATATATGTCGGTAAACTCACAGCAGCACGACAGACCGATTATCTTGTGAAATATCAATCCTATGATATTCTTGTACATAAAGATAATGCTCTGTTGTGTTTTTCTTTTTACGACATTATCCGTCTCGGCAGCAAGGGAATAAGACAGATGTGTTTGTCTTTGTGCGTATTTTGGTTTGTGTATAGATAAAAATGGCTCTGTTTTTTTAAAAAACAGAGCCATTTAAAGCTTAGCACGAA
Source organism: Eubacteriales bacterium (assembly GCA_045587445.1). GTDB lineage: Bacteria > Bacillota > Clostridia > Oscillospirales > CAG-272 > RGIG1995. The sequence continues at coordinate 8,259 of JAZNCH010000071.1, forward strand.
GTTCAATAACTTTGCTGATAATGCAGATAGTTTTTTTCTATTTAATTATTGTTATAAAACAATGGTGTCTGTTTTTTAAAACAGACACCATAAATTAAAACTTAGCCCTAAGTTCGACGACCTTACCGATTATGCAAACGGGCATTTCCTCTATCTGCTCGTTGTTATAAAACATCGGTTCATATTTTGGATTGGTCGATATAAGCATAATGCCATCGGGGCGTTTCTTTATCTTCTTACATGTCGCCTCTCCGTCGCCTACCATAACTATTCCAATCTCTCCCGAGTTAACGTCGGGCTGTTGTCTTACAATAACTATATCGCCTCGCGACATCTTCGGTTCCATACTATCACCGTTTATACGTAATGCAAAAAACTCACCGGTGTTAGCCAATGCTTCGGGAATCTCTTCCCAAGTATCCGAATCGGCTACGTCTATATATTCCTGAATAGCTGTAATAGGCGTACCAGCCGCAACGTTACCCATAACAGGTATTTTTACAGCTCCTCTGTGGTTCTTGTCTTCCTTTTCTCCTACAAGGTAGCTCGTTGATACGCAAAACATATCTGCAATTCTTTGTAAGGTAGACATTCTGGGTATCTTTATATCATTTTCCCACGTAGAAACAGCCTTGTCAGACAATCCGAGCAATTTGCCGAATTCAGCCTGCGTATATCCCTTTTTTTCACGCAGATGCTTTATCCTCTTTCCTATTGTCATAAATTTAATCACTCCCTCTGATACCATTGTATACTAAAAGTAGAAAAAAGTCAAGAAGTTTTTAAAAAAATTCTACCAAAAGTATTGACATTCTACTAAAAGTGGAGTATAATGTGTACGTAAGCTAAAGAAGGCGGAAGGAGTAAACACTATGAATAACTACATTGACGAAAGATTAATAAAGCAAAATGCATCTAAAATGACTGCAAATAGATATATTCGTGTCGAAAACGGAAGACCACTCGGCCGTAAAACTCGCAAGGATAATATATTTGTACAGTCTCTTAGGGTTGTTGCAGCTATTTTTTTACTTATTATATCTACTTTGGGTGGAGATGAAGCTGGATCTGATGCTACTGTAGGGAACGTTGTTAAGAATTGTTTGATTTGCGGAGGAGTTCTTCTTGCCCTGTGGGGAGTTCTTGTGGTGATGAACAATCTTATAAATACATTTACCCTTTTGCCCACATGGTGTCTGATACTCGGCTTTGCCGCAGTTGTTCTCGGAACGGTTGGTATTTCAAAAAGATAAGTAAAAATGTAGTTATAAGGCTACAAACAATTAGTAAATACCTCCGAATGTTTTCGGGGGTATTTAAAGTCTATTTTGGCAAAGGAGTATTATTATGAGACATATTGATGACGGTTACAGTTATGAATTTTATGCATACGAACAAGACGTGATTGATTATTATCGCAAAAAAAGCGATTACGATATTGATGAAAACGAAAGAGAATTCAGAAGTATGAAAATAGGTGTTCTTGAAAATGAGAATGAATCCACTTTTTCTTTCGGTACATTTTAATTTTTTACAAGAGTAATAAAAATGGAGGTTTGAGGGTAATGGCAAACAAAACTATAAACGTTGAGGCTATGTGTCCGTTTTTCTATACGGAATCTGTTAAAAGTGTTACTTGTGAGGGAATCGTCGGGGAAAATACTGTAACAAGATTTACTTACAGTTCTCAAAAGGTAATTCACGAAAAAAATTACTGTACCTCGGACTATTCCACATGTCCTATTTATAAGGCTAATATGAGTAAGTATTGAAAAGTAAGGGGCTGTCTTAATGAGACAGCCCCTTCAGAATTTTACATCTTTTTAAGGTCGTTTTTGAATATTGCTATACATTCTTTATACTGTTCAAGTGTCATATCGAGCATATATGGGGTAAACGAGAAATATCCGTCAAATGAACGTGAAAGCATAATAGAAGCAAGTTCCTTAATTTCGGCGCAACCGTGATGGAGCATTATCGGTTCGTGTGCGTTGTAAAGTCCGTCTGTTATACGGAGGAAGGATATTCTGTTCTTTATCTTGCTTGTGTAGTATACGTGGAAGAATGGGTGTCTTTGCATACATACGAATTCGAATGGGTTGAATATAAGACTTGCATTTGCATCATCTTTTATCAACTCTTGCATAACGTTTTCGTTGTTTATAAAAGTCTTTGAGTTATTTTCAAAAAGAATCGGAATTCCGTAGGATTTTGAAAGCTTCTTTACGTAAGTTAGATCATCATTTTCCTTGGGGCAAATTTTTATTCCCTTAACGTTCAAAACAAGCGCACGTCTAAAAAGCAGATTCAAATTTATCCTGTCGTTTACGTCAAGGGTTGTCGTAAGAAGTACTATTCTCTTGCAGTAGTCTATAAGCAGGTCGCGGACTTTTTCGTGCTGTTCTCCTGTCATTTCATAGAGTGCGACGCCGTCAAGTGTGTCTAATATTTCAATGTTGTTTATTCCAAGTTCTGAGGATACTTTTAATTTTTCTTCAAAATTTTTTGTTATTTTATCTGATATTTCTACGCTGAAATTATACATAATTACTGTTCCTCCACTACACAAACTTCGCAGTGCGGGTCATGGCACTGTATTTTTTTATATCTGCTATAATCTATCTTCTCGTTCGTATAAAGAAGTCTCGACCAGTGGCAAGAATTGCAGTTTTCGTTTTCGCAAATAAACAAAAGGGGATTCTTTTCCATAAGGTTTTTACCCAAATCAAACATAGCTTTTACGTCAATAACCTTTACGAGCGCGTTGCCTATCTTTCCTTCGTTCATAAGGTTATTTTTGCGGAGAATGGGAGTCATCGAAAGAAAATCACGGTGTCCGGGAGGGAATTTTTTGAGAGTAAATTTTTTGTTCTTGTAGTCGTCGATATACGTAGGCGCGGGGATATCGAGTGTAAGCAGATACTTTGCATCAATAGCTTCTTCCATAGAATGCATGGTTGTGTTTCTGTCCATATCTACACCGAGAAGCATTGCTTTTCCGTTGAGTTCTGCAATTTTTAAATAAGGTGTACCCTCACCGCAACCGGTTTCACATTTGTCATGGTCTTTGGTTATGTATTCTGCATACTTTCCGTAAGCGGTTACAGAGTGAACAGGGTGAAGTGAACGGAGTACGCCGGGACGATTTCTGAACGCCTCGCTGAGATAACCTACTGCCGAGGGGGAGGTTGCCGCATCAAAGGGAGCAAACCAACCTGTCAACGTTGACATTACAAGTGTTCCTTCTTCGCCGATAGCTTCAAGGAAAGCATCAATAACAGTTTCAGCACCACCTTCGACTTTGCCTATTGCTGTGAGTGCACTGTGGAGAAGCAGTATATCTCCTTTTTCTATGCCCATACATTCAAGGCTGAAAACTATATCTTCTTTGGTTATCATATATTTTGTATCTCCTTTTAGTTGTTTTCGGTAATTATTGCTCGGCAGGGAGCACAGCTTGTACCGATGACGTTAATGGGAAGTGTGGTGAGAGTAAGTTTTTTTGTTCCCACTTTTTCAAGATTGACAAGGGGGCCGAGCAGAAGAATATTTGCTCGGTAGAACATTTCAAAAAAACCCTCGGGTTTTTCAAGGTTTTCCCATCTTGGTACGTCGGCACCTAATATAAACGGCTTTTTGTTTACAAGCCATTCCATAGCTTCGTACGAAAGAAAGGGCGAACATTCAAGATATTTTTTGTCAGACCAATATATGCCCCAACCGCAAGAGAAGATTAACGCATCTCCCTCTCTTATATCTATATTTTTTGATGCTTCCTCAAGCATTTTTACAGTAATTTTTTCACGCTTGCCGGTTTCAAACATATTTCTGTCGAGTTTTATGTGTGAGCATCTTACGTTGACAAGCTTTTCTATCGGTACTGCTTCGAGGTTGTAGCTTTCTTCGGGACCGAAGAAGTGTGCGGGCGTTTCAAAATACGTGCCCGTCTGTGAGTGCATACCTTCAAATATTTCGCAGTATACCTTTGATTCTACCCATTCCGGTTGGGGAAGTGGCTTTAATTTATATTGAGGAAAAGGGAACTCATAGTTCCACATATCGTTTCTTATTTGTCCTGTAACATCAATAATCTTCATTAGAATAACACCGCCTTTCTGTTATTCTAACAGATTTTTAATTATTCTGCAATACCTTAATAATAATTGTATTTAAAAAATATTTATCCTGTAATAACCCGAGTAAACGTATTGTTTTTTAATACTATCTAAAAAAGCAATGCAAAAATGCATAAAGAAAAAGAAGCAGTTTTATGCTTCTTCGTATTATCTGAAAATATTTATGAGAACTCTATACCATAGGGTTCTTTTGGTTTGTTTCCAGTATTTTTGTTCCGCTTCGTCAGAACGCGAAATTTCAATCTTTATATAATATAATTGATGTTTGTATTCTATATACCATAGTACAAATATAATAAGTAGTATGATGCATATTGCAATTACACTGAAATATGCAATAAGTGAATTGTAATTGCCCAAAGTGTCCAAAACATGTTCCCCCTTTTTACATTTTTCGTATGGCTTTGCCAATAAAAAATATGGCAAATATCACTAATAATCCTAAAATAAACTTCATCTTTTTCTCCTTTGTATGTTTTTTGACAAAATACATACAATATTATACTGCAATTTGCAGTAAAAGTCAATACTGCAAATTGCAGTAAAAGTCAATACTGCAAATTGCGGTAGTGTATATTATTCATAGAAGATATAAGGGGGAAGGAAATGTATAAACGAATACGTGATTTGAGAGAAGATATGGATCTTACACAAAAAACAGTTGCTGATTTTTTGAAATGCTCTCAACAGGTGTATAGCAATTATGAACTTGGACAACGCGATATTCCAACCGATATATTGATAAATCTTTCAAAATTTTACGGTGTGTCAGTCGATTACATTCTCGGACTTACCAACAATCCCAAAATAAATAAGTGAATAGATAAAAAGATAGTGGGCTGAGTTAATGACTTAGCCCACTATCTTTTTATTTGCTTTCTTACTTTGCCATATTCATCGTCGAGCTAGGATAAAGAATACCACGCGGCAGCGGGGGGCTTATATCTGCTTTCTTGCTCTGCCATATTCGTCGTTAAGCTGAAAATATGGGCAGTTGTTATAGTTGCCTGTCAAAAATCTTAACATCTCATCTTCGTCAAGATTTTTTACGCACTCGTAACACTCGTCTTCTTCGTCGTATATGTAATATACGCATAGATCGCACGATACCTGTATTTTTTTCTCGTTCATCAGTATCTTATACCTCGTAATTTATATATTGTGTAGCAAGTCCGTCTTCGGATGTCTTGCACTATTTGTATGTATCGCGATATTATTTTTCATAAAATTCTTCAATATTATTTTATTAATCAGTCTAATATAGCAATATTTGCAGTTTCTGCGTTTATTAAATCTATCAAATCTTTCGGGTTCACTTCAACTTGATAACCCCTTTTACCCGCACTAAAAATTATCTTTTCAAAACTCGTTGCCGTTTCGTGCAAAAAGGTGCGGAACTGTTTTTTCATACCTATGGGTGAACAGCCGCCGTGTACATAACCTGTCAGAGGTAAAAGGTCCTTTTGTTTTATCATCTCTATTGACTTAACTCCTGCCGCTTTCGCCGCCTTTTTCAAATCAAGCGAACAATTTACCGGAACAACAAAAACATAGTAAATTTTAGTATTAGCTACTGTTACGAGGGTTTTGAAAGTCGATTCCGCAGGTTTGCCTATAAGTGCTGCAACATTTTCGCCTATCGTCTCGTCGGGATTATATTCATAAACGTTATATTCAATTTTCTTCTGAGACAAGATTCGCATTACGTTTGTCTTTTCCATAGTTTTACTCTTTCTCGTAGTAATTATAAAGTGTTATAAAACCTAAGGCTCCCACTTCGGTGGAACTGTCGCGAAGCGACTGAGAGGGCTAACGATCCTTCCGTCAGTCTGCGGCTTCCACCTCTCCCGTAGGGCGAGGCTTTTTTAGTTTTTTTGAAATTAAATCACCATACCGCCGTTTGATGCAATAATCTGACCTGTAATATTCTTCGCCTTATCAGAGGCAAGAAATAAAGCTAAATCTGCAATATCTTGCGGTGTTCCAAATTGATTCAAGGGTATTTCTTCTTTTATTGCATCGAGCTCTTCTTTTGAAAAGTTTTTCATCATATCGGTCATAATAACACCGGGGGCTATGCAGTTTACGCGAATTCCCGACAATCCCACTTCTTTTGCAAGGGCTTTCGTCATGCCGATAACGCCCGCCTTTACTGCCGAATAGTGTACCTCGCAAGATGCACCGGTCTGTCCCCACATTGACGAAATATTAATTATATTTCCACTGTGGTTTATTATCATTTCTTTTATGGCGTTTTGGGTGCAGTTAAATACTCCCGTAAGATTTGTATGCAGCATACTGTTCCATTCTTCAGGTGTTATATCGGTAAAAAGCTTTATTTGGCTAATACCCGCATTATTTACCAAAACGTCTATTTTTCCATATGTTGCTATACAAAAATCGACAAGAGCTTTTGCTTCGGTGAAGTTACCGACGTCTGCTTTAAATATTTCACAGCTATAACCTTTTTTGGTTAATTCAGCTTTTAGTTCATTTGCACTCTCTTCGCTTTTGCTGTAGTTTATTACGACGTTATAACCGTTTTCGGCAAAAGTCTTTGTAATGCATCTGCCTATTCCTCGTGATGCGCCTGTAACTATAGCGGTTAAGTTTTTCATACTTTTCTCCTATTTGCATAAAGGCTTCTTGTAAACCTTTTCAAAAATCTCCTGTTTAACTTTTGCAGTATCAAATTCTTGTCCGTTATTATGGTACATAATCCTTAACGGAATTCGTTTTTCCGACTCTTGAAAGTTCGGTTGGTCATAGCATATATCGGTCAAAATAAAGCCTAATCTTTCGTAAAATCCTATTCTTCTTTGGGATAAACTGTCGGTCAGGTTTTCAACTTCAAGTATAAGCGGCATGTGAATTAATTTTAAATATTCTTTAACAAATGCCGAGCCGACACCTTGGTTACGCATTTTTGGGGATACGGCGAGGTGTTCTGCAAAATAAAAACTGTTCAGCTTCCAAGTAGCAATAAAGGCATGAACCTCATTGTTATCTATCAAAACATGTGCACTGTAATTACTGTCATCAATTATTGCGTACTGTTTTTCTTTTGGTCTGTATTCTTCCGGGGGAAAAGCTTCTTGCATCAGTGCAAAAAAACTCTCGAAGTCTTTTTTCTCTAATTTTGTAATATTCAAAATGGTATTTCCTTTATTTAATAAAAGTGTATCTGCGATACATTGTGTTTTTATGTTAGGCTAAGAAAACAGAAGCTACCGTCAATGCTACGGTTATTGTAATAAACAGTACTATACCTATATTCATATATACCGTATTTGCAATTTCAAAATGAGGAAGCTGTGATTCTGCGGGTGTCCAACGTATGTTCTTTTTCTTAAGAATATATAGTACAAATCCCGCAATTGAGAGTCCCAAACTGACGGCATAATATGCAAGAAGCATCATAAGTCCCGGCATTATCGGCATCATAATTTCCATCAATTCTTCGGGAGGAACGCTGTTGGGGTCCATTGTGGATAATTTGTTTATCGTGTCCATATCGATTTTTGATACTATATAAGGTGCTATGACAGAACCGCAGAAGTTTATTATTCCGTGTATCATAACAGGGTAGCGCAGTCTGCCTGTGCGAACGTAAATATAAGCAAATAGTACTCCTAAGAAAAATGCGTAAAAGAACTGGAACATATTTGTATGGAATAGTCCAAAGAGGAGTCCCGACAGAATAACGGCTGTCTTTTCTCCGTATATTTTCGTTCTGTCAATAATTTGTTTTCTGAATATATATTCTTCAAGCAGTGGTGCTAAAATAACCATAACCAATATTTTTAGCGGGTTTGTATCTAAAGCAAAAGTGTTAAGTGCGTTTTCTGCTGTTCCTTGGGAAAGAAACATTGACAAAAATACGCCGATGTAGTTACCTACGTTCATAAAGAAGAAGGCAATGCATACGTAAACAAAAAAAGTTTTAAACGTTATTTCTTTTTTTTCGGGGGCATTACGCGGAATGGAACGTATCATAAGTAAGCCTGCGGGGAAAGCGAAGATATACAACGGAACCATTGATGCTATCCACATTCCCGTAGATGTTTCGAGAAAATTTTCCTTTTTAAATAAAGCCAAAACTATCATTAATGCAATCTGCACGATATTGACTACGAGAATTACCATACATAAAGCAAATCCAATTCTGGAAAATGCTTTTTTAGCTTTTTTTAAATCAACTTTTTTTTCGTTAGTTTGTTGTTCTGTATTAAAATCATTGTTAAAATAGTTCATACTGTGTAAACTCCATTATTTGTATATTGTTTGAAAAGCTCAATACTGCCGTCAATTGCAGTATTTACCAGTGTCTCGAAAGTATCTTTACCGCAAAGTAATAGTATGGTGGCGAATGAGAAGCTCGAATTATTTTTTGTTTTCCTTTTGTTTGGAAATTGACCTAAAGCTGACCTATATATCTGTCGGATTCTTCTCTTGATTTGAAAATGATAATATTTTTGTCCTTATTGTATTTTTCTATGGTCTTATATAATTTTGGGAGCTGTTCTGTAGGAAAATCCAATATCCATTGTTTGAATTCTTCGTCAAACGCTTCTTCTACCCAAGGCATATCCGGTCTTTCTTTACCGATTCGTTCTTCTGCACCCTTTAAACACAGCTCAAGAGGAAAGTCAAGCAGAAATACGGTGTCGCAGTTCCTTGTTCTTATTTCGCAGGTGCGAGAATAATTGCCGTCGATTATCCACTCGTCTGAAGACATTATTTCCTGTAGCTTTTTGTCAAATTCTTCTCTTGTTATATTGGTTTTGTCGGGCTTGTGCCATATCATATCGAGGTGATATAAAGGTAATTTTGTAACGGCTTGAAGCTTTCTTGCAAATGTGGTTTTACCTGCTCCCGGACTTCCGAGTATTATAACTTTTTTCATATATGTTTTCAGTATCTTTTTGGGGGTTATCGTTTTGCTTTTTTACTTTTCTTTGCTTTTTCTATATCTTCTCTGTCAATCCATTCTTCAGTAAAGCCGCAGGTACAGCAAATATATCTGTTTACATTTACAGTAGAAAATATTGTGTTGCCTGTCATTAAGTTGTTGCCGGTACCGTAGGGACCCGAGTAGCCGTCATATCTTATTATATCGGTACTGCCGCATTTGGGGCATATTTTTGTGTTTTTCATAGTAATACCTCTTTTGTTACGCTTTGAGTGCTGTATAGCAACATTTTTACTCTTCTTTTAAAGTTATACGGTTGTTTTTTAGCTCGCTATAAAGCATTTTTGCAATATAGTGGGCGTTGGCAGAGGACTTTCCCTTTGCGTTACCTAATACCGCCACGCCAATCTTTAACCGTTTGTTGAGGATAACGGAAGTGCGGAAAGTACCAACTCCCCCAACATGCCATAGTTGGTTTGATTTCTTATATGTATGCCAGCCTATGCACATAAGGTGGTTGCTGTTTTTTAGTTCCGAAGTTTCACAGACTGTATGGGCATAGGCAATATAAGGCTTATCGCTTTCGATCTGCAGTGCAATATATTTAAGAATATCCCCGATATTGCTTACCAAACCTCCGCCTGCAATATAAGGATTGTTTCTTTTCCATATCCAGAACGGCAGAATCTTTTTACCTTTTGCGGCAGCTGGATTTCTTTTATTCGAACCAAGCTCAATAAGGGTTTCTTTAAGACCCAAATCGTTAATTATAAAATCCTCCAAAAGAGTAGAAAAAGGCGTTTTTGTAACTTCCTCGGCAACTGTGGCAAGAATAGCTGATGCATAGTCGGAATATCCATAGCGAACCTTTGGCTTTACAAAACGGCGCCGTTCAAGGCATTTTATTACCGTTTTTACGGTGCAGTTCTCGTAAGGGTTTTTTCGCGCATAGCCGTGGGCGACAAGAGGGAGAAAGGTTACCTCTATCGGTGTTAAATGGTGGTATCCTGCAGTATGGGTTAAAAGTTGATAAATAGTGGGGTATTTTCCTTTTTTTAGAGGCAAATAGTTATCGACTGTTTTCTCAATATCAAGCTCTTTGTTTTCGTGTAGCTTTAAAATAAGATGGGCGGTTACGGTTTTTGTTACCGAACCGATATCATAAAAAAACCGATTTTCTTCTGTATTACCAAAAACGTAACATTTTCCGTTTTTATAAAGACCTATTGTCAGCTTGTTGTTTTTTGACAAGGCAATATATTTATTTATCTTTTCGGTTAATTTGGGGCGGAGTAGGTTTAAATTCACAAAAGCAATCTTCATAATTGTGGACTCTTTTTTTTATTTTGAAGTATCTTGCCGACTTAATAATGCTACCGTTTCTACATGCCCTGTTCGAGGAAACATATCAAAGGGGGTAGCTTCTTCGCAAGTGTATCCTAATTCTTTAAACCATTTTATATCTCTTGCTAACGTGTCGGGAGAACAAGATACGTAGACTATATTTTTTACACCGCTTTCGGCTATCTTGTTTGCAAGTTCTTCTGTTATGCCTTTTCTTGGCGGGTCGAGAATAACAATGTCGCTGTTTTTTAGTATTCCGTTTTGTGTATCCGTACTGTCGGCACATATAAATTCTGCATTTTCAATATTGTTTATTTTCGCGTTTATCTTTGCGTTTTCAATAGCCTCGGGAACTATCTCAACTCCCGTCAGCTTGCAGTTTTTGAGTCTGCCCGCTACGCACAGTCCAATCGTCCCCGTACCGCAGTACAGGTCTGTTACTCTGTCGCATTTTGCCTTCGTAACAAGTTCATATACTTTATTATAAAGCAGCTCTGCGCAATCGTGGTTGACTTGATAAAATGATGCGGGGGATATTCTGAACTTAAAGCCGCACAGCACGTCCTCTATATAATCTTTGCCAAAAAGCGTTACGTATTTTTCGCCGAGAATAACGTTTGTGTTTTTCGTGTTTACGTTCAAGCAAATGCTTACTATGCCGTTTATCTTTTTTAATTCTTCAACGAGGGCGTTGGAATGGGGAAGTGTGTTTCCGTTTATAACGAGACATACCTGTATTTCGCCCGTAACTCTTCCTTGACGAATGTATATATGACGTAACAGTCCTTTACCCGTTTCTTCGTTATATCCTTTTATACCGTATTTATCAAGATGTTGTTTTACGGTGTTTGTAATTTTCCCAAATACTTCGGGCTGCAGAGTACAATCGCTGTTTTCGCATACCTCGTGGGTCTTTTCGGCGTAAAAACCTATCTTGTTTTCTGCATTAACGGGATATTGAGCCTTGTTTCTGTAACGTACCGTTTCGCCTGCAGATACAACGTCATTAACCTTTATATCAAGCTTGGCTTTTTTGAACTCGGCTTCAACAAAGGACTTTTTCAGTTCAAGCTCGTGTTCGTAGGTTATGTGTCTGAAGCAACAGCCCCCACATCTTTTATATACCGGACAGTTCTGTTCATTTCGGTGCTTTGCGGGGGTGATTATTTTCTCAACTCTGCCGATGCAATAGTTCTTATTGGCTTTTATAACCTTAACTTCAAGCTCGTCCCCCGTTACTCCGCCTTTTACAAAACAAACCATGCCGTCTATGCGGCATATTCCATAACCCAGGTGGTTTATTGTATCTATATTTAGGTTGTATACCTCGTTCTTTATGGGCATATCTGTTGTCTCCCGATGTGTTTTACGTTTATGTATAAGCTTACATAATATATATTATATACTAATTGTGTCAAGTTGTAAATACGTATGTAAAAAAATAGAAAAAAGGTGTTGACAAAAGGGAGGGGACATGCTATAATAAATCTACCTCTGCGGAGAGGTCTTTTTTTGTCGCGTATTTCTTCGTGTGAGGGAGATAAAATTTTAGGAATACGTATGTATTCTGTTATCGGGAGGTGTCTCTGAATGGCTCAGGGAAATAGAGTTAGAATTACACTGGCATGCAGCGAATGCAAGCAGAGAAACTACGACACTATGAAGAACAAGAAGAATGATCCAGACAGACTTGAGATGAACAAGTACTGCCGTTTCTGTCGTAAGCACACTCTTCATAGAGAAACTAAGTAAGGAGGTAGCATAATGGCAGAGCTTGAAAAGAATCAGTCCGAAGCAGCTGTTGAAGTTGCAGAGGAAGTAAAAGAGACCGAAAAGACTGTTGATAAACAGGCAAAGTCCAAGAAAGCTACCCTTAAGAAAAACAAGCTCGGTCTCGGCAAGAGAATTGCTAAGTTTTTCAAAGATTATAAGAGTGAACTCAAGAAGATCGTTTGGTTGTCTCCCAAGACCACACTCCAGTACACAGGCGTTGTACTCATTATGATGGTAGTGGTAAGCGCGTTCATTTTTGCGCTTGATACTGTATTCGGTCAGCTTTTGTTGCTCGTTAGTAAGTTGGTTTAATTATGAGTGATCTTAATGATATCAGCCGTGAGGCGTGTTGGTACGTAGTACACACCTATTCGGGCTATGAAAACAAGGTAAAAGCCAACTTGGAAAAGATTGTAGAAAACCGTGGACTTCAGCATCTTATCTTCGATTCCATTATTCCCGTTGAGACGGTGAAGGACGGCGAAGAAGACGATGCAAAGGAAGTTGAAAATAAAATCTTCCCCAGCTATGTTCTTATTAAGATGATTATGTCTGATGAGAGTTGGCACGTGGTTAGAAATATTCGCGGTGTTACGGGCTTTGTAGGCCCCGGTTCCAAGCCGGTTCCGTTGACTGACGAAGAGGTTGCAAGTATCGGTATTGAAACCGTAGCCAAAACTCTTGACTATAACGTGGGCGACAGCGTTAAGATTAAGAGCGGTACACTTGTAGGCTTCATCGGAAGAGTAGAAGAAATTTCCGAAGACAAGAAGAAAATTAAGGTTATGGCGACCATTTTCGGAAGAGAAACGCCTGTTGAGCTTGACTCTGACAGCGTTGAAATTTTAGAGATTTAATTTTAAAACAAAATCTCATCCTTTGCTTAACACGTAACAAGATTTACGTGCATCGTGGGAGGGAGAAAATTTTTATTACTTTAATTCTCCCGCATTGGAACCACATTCGGAGGTGTATAGAAATGGCAAAGAAAATTCAAGGTTATATCAAACTTCAGATTCCCGCCGGAAAAGCTACCCCTCAGCCCCCTATCGGTCCTGCTTTGGGTCAGTACGGTGTAAGCATTCCTAACTTTACAAAGGAATTCAATGAAAGAACAAAGAATGATATAGGTCTCATTATCCCTGTAATTATCACAGTATATGCAGACCGTTCGTTCTCATTCATTACAAAGACTCCCCCCGCACCCGTTCTTATTAAGAAGGCTTGCGGAATTGAAACAGCATCTGCAGCACCTAACAAGACTAAGGTTGCTAAGCTCACAAAAGAGCAGGTTCAGAAAATTGCTGAAACAAAGATGCCCGACCTTAACGCAGCTTCTCTTGAAGCAGCAATGAGCATGATCGCCGGTACTGCACGCAGTATGGGTATCACAGTTGAGGAATAAGGAGGGTTTTTACAATGAAAATGGGAAAGAAATACAGCGACAGCACAAAGCTGCTCGAAAGAACAAAGCTTTATGATGCAAACGAAGCAATTTCTCTCGTTTGCCAGACAGCAAAAGCAAAATTTGATGAAACAATCGAACTTCACATCCGTCTCGGTGTTGACTCCCGTCACGCTGACCAGCAGGTAAGAGGTGCAATCGTTCTCCCCAACGGTACAGGTAAGTCTGTTAAGGTTCTTGTATTTGCTAAGGGCGACAAGGTTCAGGCTGCTCTCGATGCAGGTGCTGACTATGCAGGTGCTGAAGAATACGTAGAAAAGATTCAGAAGGAAAACTGGTTTGACTTCGACGTTATCATAGCTTCTCCCGATATGATGGGCTTGGTAGGTCGTCTCGGTAAGGTGCTCGGTCCTAAGGGCCTTATGCCTAACCCCAAGGCCGGAACAGTTACTCCCGACGTTGCTAAGGCTGTTAAAGAAGCTAAGGCAGGTAAGATTGAATACCGTCTTGATAAGACAAACATCATTCACTGCCCCATCGGTAAGGCTTCCTTCGGTGCTGAAAAGCTTCAGGAAAACTTTGATGCCCTCGTTGGCGCTGTTATCAAGGCTAAGCCTGCTGCTGCTAAGGGTCAGTACATTAAGAGCTGCGTTATCGCATCTACAATGGGCCCCGGCATCAAGATTAACTACGCAAAGCTTGGTTAATTAAAACTGCAAAATAAAAGGTATACGAAAACGTATACCTTTATTTTTTTATTAAATACTCGAGTAAAGCGAAAACGCGCATTTCTGTTCGTTCAAATTTTAAGGGCGAGATTTCCCGCGTCTCATCTATCATTGTAAAGTGCTTGAATGCCTTGGACTGACCACTGTATGAAAGACTGACGTCAATGCTGTTTCGTGTAACGAGACCGCCGCAGAAATAAGGAACAACGTTGTGGTCATATTACTTATACTTTTGACTATTTATTTTGTCGAATATATGGACATTTTTTTGTGTTTGTGATAATATTAAGATATATATAATAAGATGATAAAAAACGAAATGGAGATAATAAATATGAAAGTACTTATGCTGAACGGAAGTCCGAGAAAAAACGGTAACACCTCTATTGCTTTGAATGAGGTTAAAAATATTCTCGAGCAAGAGGGAGTGGAAGTTGAGACTATTCAGGTCGGTAATATGGAAATAAAGGGCTGTAAAGGCTGTCAATACTGCAAAAAAAATGGAAAATGCGTTATGGATGACGTTGTGAACGAAATTGCGGTTAAACTTGAAGAGGCTGACGGTCTTGTGGTGGGCAGTCCCGTATATTATGCTTCGGCAAATGGTACTTTGGTTTGTTTGCTCGATAGACTTTTCTATAGCACGGCATTCAATAAGACTATGAAGGTAGGGGCATCTGTTGCAGTTGCAAGACGTGGTGGCTGTTCTGCTACGTTTGATGAGCTTAATAAGTATTTTACAATAAGCGGTATGCCGATAGTCTCAAGCCAGTATTGGAACAGTGTTCACGGAAGAGCCCCCGGGGACGCTGTAAAAGACGAAGAGGGGTTGCAGACTATGCGTACTCTTGGCAGAAATATGGCTTTCCTTATCAAAAGTATTGCTCTCGGTAAAGAAAAGTATGGTATTCCCGAAAAGGAAATTGGGATTATGACAAGTTTTATAAAATAAAAAAAGCACCTATTGGTGCTTTTTTTGTGTTACAGGCGATTATGGCATTGCCCTAAAAACCATCAAAGATGCTTTTTAAAAAAATCGCCTTTGAAATTCAAAAAAACTTTTATACTGTCGTTGGTTGGTGCGTACAGATAAAGTTTCTATATTTAATTTTTGTACAGTAATTATCTGTTGAGAATAAGCTTTGTGAGCTCTACGGGTTCAACAATTTTGCCTTCCTTGTATACACGCATATTTCCTGAAGCAATTTCGTCAATAAGAATAACTTCGCCGTTGTTGTAGCCGAACTCAAACTTAATATCCCAAAGGTCAAGTCCGATGGTTTTGAGGTCGTCAGCAACTATCTTAGTAATCTTGAGAGTTTGTTCTTTCATAGACTTGAAGAGGTCTTCGCTCATAACGCCGAGAGCAGCTAAGCCTTCAGATGTAACTAACGGGTCACCTTTTTCGTCGTTTTTGAAAGTACATTCAACGTATCCGCCTTCAAGTTTTGTTCCGTCTGCGATGTATTCACCGTAACGGCGGATAAAGCTTCCTGTTGCTACGAGTCTGCAAATTACTTCGAGACCGTGGCCGAATACTTTGCCGGGGAGTACTTCCATTGTAGCATTCTCGATGTCAGCAGAAACGTAGTGAGTCTTAATGCCTGCTTTCTGGAGCATTTCGAAATAGTATACAGAGGTACGGAGGTTAGCCTTGCCTATACCTTCAATAGTAAGACCTACGGAGTTTTCTCCGGGATCAAATACGCCGTCTTTGCCTGTGCAGTCGTCCTTGAACTTGAGCATTACGTTTCCGTTGTCAAGGGCGTAAACGTCTTTTGTTTTGCCTTTGTAAGTTAATTTCATTGAATATTCCTTCTTTCGAAAATATATAAGACTTTTATTAATTACTTCTTTTCGGCTTTGAGCTTTGCAACGAAAATTTCCATCTTTTCAAGAGCCTTTTTAATGTGCTCTACAGAGTAAGCATAAGAAATTCTTGCGAAACCTTCGCCGCATTCGCCAAATGCAGTACCGGGAACTATAGCAACGCCTTCTTCGCGCAAAAGTCTATGACAGAATTCATCACTTGTCAAACCAAACTTGCCGATGTTGGGGAATACATAGAATGCGCCTTCTGCTTCAAAGCAGTCGATGCCAATTTTGTTGAGACCTTCAATAATAGCAACACGGCGTCTGTTGTATTCTTCAGCCATCATCTTAACGTCTTCGTCGCCGTTCTTAATAGCTTCAATAGCTGCGTACTGGCTGGTTGTAGGAGCGCACATAATTGCATACTGGTGAAGCTTCAAAATCTGAGCTGTAATGGGAGCAGGAGCTGCAATATAACCCATTCTCCAACCTGTCATAGCGTAAGCCTTTGAGAAACCGCTTGCGATAATTGTTCTTTCCCACATACCGGGAAGACTTGCAAATGAGCAGTGCTGACGTCCGTAGGTAAGTTCACCGTAAATTTCATCAGAAAGAACGAGAATGTTCGTGTCGCGGAGAATTTCAGCGATAGGCTCGAGGTCTTCTCTTGTCATAATAGCACCTGTGGGGTTGTTGGGGTAGGGAAGAATGAGCATCTTTGTCTTGGGAGTGATAGCTGCCTTCAATGCTTCGGCGGTAAGCTTAAACTTATCTTTTTCTGTAGTGTTGATAATAACGGGTGTACCGCCTGCAAGCTCAACCAACGGAGGATAGCATACGAATGCGGGAAGGGGAATGATAACTTCATCACCGGGGTTAACGCAAGCTCTGATTGCGTTGTCGATAGCTTCCGAACCACCAACGGTAACGATAACTTCTTTTAAAGCTTCATACTTTGTGTTGAAACGTCTGTCAAGGTAATTTGCGATTTCTTGACGGAGTTCTGTCATACCACTGTTTGATGTGTATTTGGTAGCACCGTCTTCAAGACTCTTAATTGCAACGTCGCGAATATGCTTAGGTGTAACGAAATCGGGCTCGCCTACTGTAAGCGATACAACGTCTTTCATTTCTGCTGCAATATCAAAGAATTTTCTGATACCGGAGGGCTGGATCTTTTGAACTTTTTTTGAGAGTATATTTTGGTAATCCATTTTTTTATGCTCCTTTCAAGCATGTAATTTCAAATCACAAACATTATAACATTTTTTGCTGTCATTTGTCTATAGGTATTTTATAAAAATAAGAAAAAATTTTCCATATTTTTTATATGAAAATATTTATTTTTGTTAAATGTTGCGGAATTGTAAACATATTGTTTTTTGGGTTTATTTTTTTGGTAATATGTGTTATTATAATAGTTAATATTTGATTGATTCAAAGGAGTCTAAAAACAATGAAAAAACTCATTTTATTTGTAATGCTTATTCTTGCTTTGACTGTTGTTCTTTGCAGTTGCGGTAAGAACGAAACACCTTATGATTTTGATCTTAAGGAATATTTGACAATCGGAGAATTTCCGAATGTGGAAATTGACAAGGACAAGCTTCAGGAACGTTTGGAAGAAGAAATTGCCACTGTTACGTCGGAATATTCAACTACTGTTGACGTTAAAGACAGAGCCGTTAAAGACGGCGATATTGTAAACATCGACTATACAGGTAAAATTGACGGCAAAGAGTTTGAGGGCGGTTCTGCTAAAGGTTCTGACCTTACAATTGGTTCAAACACATTTATTGCCGGTTTCGAAAAAGGACTTATCGATAAAAAGATAGGTGAAGAAGTTACTCTTAACCTTGTTTTCCCCGAGGACTACGGTAAGGAAGACCTTAACGGCAAGGACGTTGTATTTACTGTAAAAATCAACAGCATTAAAGAAAAAACAACTCCAGACGTTTCCGACAAGATGATTGAAGAAAAGACTGACTATGCTACGGTTAAAGAGTTCTGCGATGTAAAATCCAAGGAAATCGCTAAAGAACTCATTTGGGAAAAGTACGTTTCTTCCGCAAAGGTTAACAAATATCCTAAAGAAGAAACAAAGAACTACTACGACCAGCTTATAAACTACTATAAGCAGTTGGCTGCATACAACGGTGTTACTCTTGAAACAATGGTAGCTACTTTTGGCGGTTACAAAAGTGTTGACGATTTCTTTGCTTATGCACTCTCTTCTGCTAAGTCCACGGTGAAAGAAGAAATGGTTGTTTATCTTACTGTAAGAGAACATAACATTGAGCTTTCCGAGGAAGTTTACAAGAAGCAGGGCGAAGAGCTTGCAAAGGAATACGGCTACGAGAACCTTAAAGAATACGAAAAAGCTAACGGCAGAAGTGCTATTGAAGTTAACGTTTACACAGAAATTCTGATTGAAAAGCTTCTTGGCGAAGATGAAGTAAAATACGATATGCCCGAAACCTCTGTTGAGACAGAAGCAACCGAGCCCGAAAAAGAGGCTGATGATGCTGTTGAAACAAAGGACGCATCAGCAGAAACTAAAGATGAGCCCACAGAGACTAAGGATGAATCTGCTGAAACAAAATCAGACGAAACTTAAGGCAAGGCTCAGGATACTACTGCTGCACCTGATGAAACAGTTGTATAATTTTTATGATTATGATATAACCGTGTGTTTATAAAATGCACGGTTATTTTTTTGTTTTTTGGTTAAGTAAAAAAATTGGAAAAAATTTATAAAAGCTATTGACAAAAAATCCTTATTAGGATATAATATCATCAAGAAAGAACAAAGGAGGGAACGGTGTGAAAAAAGAACGTAATACATACCAAAAAACATTGATAAAAGAAATAGTGTTGAATTCTTATGCTCACCCGTCCGCCGATGCTGTGTATGACAAGGTTAAAGTAAATTGCCCAAACGTTAGTAAGGCGACGGTTTACAGAGTGCTTAGCGACCTTGCGGATAAGGGCGAGGTTTTTAGAGTAAAGGTGCTTGACGGACCGGATAGATTTGACAAGACATTGCATAAACATTATCATGTAAAGTGTTCGATTTGCGGCAAGGTTGTCGATACCGGATACGCCTGTAACGAGGATCTTGAAAAAATTGCAGAAAAAGACTGTGAGTTTAAGATTACCGGTCACGAAATAATCTTTGAGGGAATATGTCCCGATTGTGCTGTTAATAATAATTAGAAAATATATATTATTTTAAAGGAGAACTACTATGAATTTGAAGGGTACAAAAACAGAAGCAAATTTGCAGGCTGCGTTCGCAGGCGAATCTCAGGCAAGAAACAAATACACATACTTTGCATCTAAGGCAAAGAAGGAAGGCTATGTTCAGATAGCTGCTATCTTTGAAGAAACAGCAAAGAACGAAATGGAACACGCTAAAATTTGGTATAAGCTCCTCCACGACGGCGTAGGTACAACATCTGAAAACCTCCTCGATGCTGCTATGGGCGAAAACTATGAGTGGACCGATATGTACGCTACTTTTGCTAAAGAAGCTAAAGAAGAAGGCTTTGACAGAATCGCTTACCTCTTTGAAGCTGTGGGCAGAATTGAAAAGGAACACGAAAACCGTTACAGAAAGCTCCTCGAAAGAGTTAACGGCGAGGTTGTATTCTCAAGAGACGGCGAAACAATTTGGCAGTGCTCTAACTGCGGCCATATCCACATCGGTAAGAAAGCTCCCGAAATGTGCCCCGTTTGCGAACATCCTAAGGCTTACTTCCAGGTTAAAGCTGAAAACTATTAATGATTTTAAAAGGAACTCGAAAGAGTTCCTTTTTTACCCCTTTTGACCTACTTTCTTGAAAGAAAGTAGGCAAAGAACTTTACCTCTCGGGGTTGTACGAAACCAAAGGCTCCCACTCTGGGGGAGCTGTCAGCGAAGCTGACTGAGAGGGCTTGTTTTAAAGAAAGTAGGCAAAGAACTTTACCTCTCGGGGTTGTACGAAACCAAAGGCTCCCACTCTGGGGGAGCTGTCAGCGAAGCTGACTGAGAGGGCTTGTTTTAAAGAAAGTAGGCAAAG
>JAZNCH010000072.1:0-7322 GCA_045587445.1 Eubacteriales bacterium
CAAAAGAGTAAATAGAGTTGACAAAGGCGAATCATTGTGATATACTGACAGAAAATAATAGTTAGCAAAATCGACGAAAGTCGGTGACGCAAAGCAAAGAGGCTAAGGTTTTACACTATGCCAGTCCAGCTGCAATGATACGAGGTCTTTACTTGGGACTTTATATTGTTGCGGCTTTTGTTTTTTGTATATAAAAAACATGTTATTGCATACTATGCGGTGAGAAATAAAAAAACGTTTGGAGCAAGTGAGATGAGTAATAAGTTATTAAAAAAGTGTATGATTTTTTTGTCTGAAAGAAAGAACCTGTCCAAAGAGCGCCACCTTTTGAAAAAAATTGAAGAGGGCTTTAAAAATGACGAGTTCAAAATGCATCTTCAATTTATTGTTGATAATAAGACAAAGAAGATTGTATCAAGCGAGGCTCTTTCAAGATGGGAAAATTCATGCGGTGAGGTTATATTCCCCGGAGCGTATATAGGATTGATGGAAAAATCCGGACTTATTGTAAAGTTTGATTACTATATGTTTGAAATGGTTTGCAAAAAACTTTCCGAATGGGAAAATTCCGATTTTAATGAACTTGCCATATCCTGCAATATTACAAGAATTACTATATCCGAAAAGAGTTTTGTTACAAAAATAAAAGAAATAGCGGATAAGTATGATTTTGACAGAAGCAAACTCCTGATTGAAATTACAGAAGATTCAATCGAAAACAATATGGATGTAGCAAGGAATAATATTATTAAAACAAAAGAACTTGGATTTAGTATTGCATTAGATGATATTGGTAGTGGTTATACATCGCTTATAAGCCTTTGCGAATATCCTATAGATGTAGTGAAAATTGACAAAGATGTTCTTCTGCTTTCCGATAGAGAAAGCGGAAAGAAACTTTTTTTAGGAATCATATCTTTATTACACAGCCTTAATCTCAAGGTTGTATGCGAAGGTGTTGAGACGGAAGAACAAAACAAATTGGTGTCTGAAAGCGACTGTGATTATATTCAGGGGTGGTATTATTCAAAAGCACTCCCGGAAACATTGGCGGAAGATTTTTATAAAGAGTATATGAAGAAGTTTTAAAAGGTGAAGATACGTGAAAAAACTCATAATACAACTGATAAAATTTGGTGTTGTCGGTGTAATTGCAACCTTGATTGATTTGGCTGTGCTGATGGTGTTGAAAGAATTTATGCACATTGATGTTCTTGTAGCATCGGCGATTGCTTTCTCAGTATCGGTTATAGCAAATTACATTTTAAGTATGCTGTTTGTTTTTAAGGGCAGTGAAAACAGTAAGGTAAAAGAATTTATAGTGTTTGTCGCTCTTAGCATTGGCGGACTCTTGATAAATCAATTTATAATGTGGATTGGAACGGAAATGCTTACTGTTTACTATATTTGGGTTAAGATTTTTGCCTGCGTTTTTGTTCCGATATATAATTTTGTTACAAGAAAAATATTTTTGGAGAAAAAAGCTCCGTAAGGAAGATAAAATATGAATGATAAGTTTTCAAAGGATTTATACAGATACTATGGAGAAAAGGGCGAAAGTTTTATTAAAAGACTTTTAAGACCAACAGAGCTTAAGTATATTGCGCTTTTCAGAAAGGCAGAAAAATGTAGATTCAAGCCTTTGAAATTATACTATACAGTTAAACTCAAACTTATGTCTTATAAAACCCATATACAAATTCCGGCACGTACAAAAATCGATGAAGGATTTTATATAGGCCATACCGGCAGAGTTATTATACACCCGGAAGCAGTCTTAGGAAAAAATATGAATATAGGCACGGGAGTAACCATAGGATATGAAAACCGTGGCGTGCGATGCGGCGCACCAACATTTGACGGTAATTGTTGGATTGGAACGAACTCGGTTGTTGTAGGTAATATAAAAATTGGCGAGGATGTAATGATTGCACCTTTGACCTTTGTGAATTTCGATGTTCCGGCACACAGTATTGTGATAGGAAATCCAGCCAAGATAATACATAGAGACAATGCAACAGAAGGATATATAGAAAACAGAGTATAAAATTCTAAGATGAAACAAGGAGGTGCCCCGAATGGCAACAAAAGATAACAGAATTAAATATAACTTGTTGTCAGGGGTTTTGTATCAGGTTGTCCTGATTGTCCTGAGTTTTCTTCTTCCAAGACTTTATCTTGAAAATTTCGGCTCAGAAGTTAACGGAGTTCTTTCCACTATTAAGCAGATTTTTGCATATATGGTTTTGCTTGAATCGGGTATAGGTCTTGCGACCACCCAAGCACTTTATAAACCTGTTGCCGAAAAAAATCATAACAAGATAAGCTCTGTTATTTCAGCAACACATAATTACTATGTAAAAATTGGTGTCATATATGCGATTATCGTATTGTTAATCGCTTTTGCATATGAATATATTGTACCAACAGGTATAGAATCGGGGCTGATTTTTGGAATTGTAATCCTTACTGCCCTTCCTAATTTGTTCAGTTATTTTATGCAAGCTAAATACAGAATACTTTTAGAAGTTGACGGCAGAAAATATGTTATAACAAATTCCGAGACGATTTTGCAGCTTGTTTCAAACATTGCAAAAATACTTGTTATATTATTGACCAACAATCTTCTGCTCATGCAGCTTTCATACTGTATATTATCGCTTTTGCAGCTTTTTTACATATATATTCACGCTAAAAAAAGATATAAATGGTTAAGTTTTAACACTGAGCCTGATTATGAGGCGATTTCTCAAAGAAAATCTGTCTTGGTTCATCAGATATCAGGAATGGTTTTTAATAACACAGATGTTTTGCTATTGTCATTTTTATGTGATTTTAAGGTGGTTAGTGTTTACACAATTTACAATATCTTCTTTTCACAGGTACAAACATTTATTACAAGCATTATTTCAGGGTTCAGCTTTGCACTTGGTCAGATGTTCCACACCGACAGAGAGAAATTTATGAACGTATATAATGTGTATGAAACACTTTACATTATGTCCACATTCATTATATATACACTAATGGCAGTGTTCTTATTACCGCTCATTCAGATATACACAAAAGGAATAAACGATGCAAACTACACAAATGCGCTTTTAGTAATCCTTTTTGTTGTTATGAACCTTTTATCAAACGGTAAGCTTCCTTCAAACCATGTTCTTGAATATTCGGAAAAATTTGAGGAAACACGTTCCCATGCAATTTGGGAAATGATTATAAATATCGCAGTTTCAATAGTTTCAATTTTGAAATGGGGAATTTGCGGTGCAATAATCGGCACAATTGTTGCACTTTTATACAGAGGAGCAATGATGATTTATTATTCAAACAAAAAAGTGCTTGGCAGAGGAATGTTCCATACATATAAGCTTTGGATAGTAAACGGAGCAGTTTTTGCTACTTTAATGGCAATCTTTTTTGTGGATAGCTTCAGCGGTCTTTCTTTTATCAGGTTGCTTATAAAAGGAATCATCCATTCTCTTTGGATAGTGCCTTTATACATAGGAGTAAACTTTGTATTTTTCAAAAGAGCATTTAAAAACTTAATTGAATTATGGAGGAATAAAGCATGAGTATTCCAAAAGTGATTCACTATTGTTGGTTTGGAAAAGGCGAAATGCCAAAGCTTGCAAAAAAATGTATTAAAAGCTGGGAAAAGTATTGCCCAGGGTTTGAAATAATCTGCCATAACGAGGACAACTTTGATTTATCGCAAAGTCGCTATATGCGTGAGGCTTATGAAGCGAAGAAGTGGGCGTTTGTCAGCGATTTTGCAAGGCTTAAGATAATTTATGATAATGGTGGAATATATTTAGATACAGATGTTGAGCTTATAAAGCCTATTGATGATTTACTTGATAACAAAGGTTTTATGGGATTTGATGAAAAAGGTATTGTTGCAACGGGACTTGGATTTGGTGCAGAGAAAGGAAACAAAATAATCGGAGAGTTTTTAAAAGACTATGATGATATACCGTTTCTGTTGGAGGATGGTAGCCTTGACCTTACTCCTTGTCCTGATCGAAATACAGCTGCCTTGATGCGGCTTGGTATGGATATTAAAAATACAAATCAGACGTTTATGGATATGGTTTTTCTTCCAAGAGAGTATCTTTGCCCGATGGATTATTATACAGGGAAAAAGACTATAACCCGAAACACATACTCCATACATCATTACAGTGCTTCATGGACATCGGATGTAACGAAAAGAACAACACGGATTAAAAGAATTATCGGTGTTAAGATGTATGACAAGCTATATGGCAAGTTTTTGCATAAATTAAAGTGGTTGGAGTGGTAATATGCCTGAACAAATTATAAATAAAATTAAAAAGAGCATTTTACCCCAGTGGAAAGTGTGCTTTATTTGGGCACTTGTTATGGGACTTATTGCTCATTTATATAAAATTACAAATTGGCTTCCTAACTGGGACGGACTTGTTTTCAGATATGATGCGCAAAATATGATTTCAATGGGAAGATGGTTTCTCCCGGTAGTGTGTGCTCCAAGTTCCTTTTATGATCTGCCCTTTATTGTAGGTCTTATGGCAATTATCTTCCACGGATTTGGCGCTGTATGCATCTGTAAAATGTTTGGTGTCAGAAAAAATATAACAGCAGCACTTATAGGTGCGGCGGCTATAACATTTCCTACCGTAACATCTGTGATGATGTATAACTATGTGGCAGACGGATATGCCCTTGCATTTCTCTTTTCGTGTATTGCGGCTATGCTTATTACAAAAGATAAGCCTTGCTACATAGGTTCTGTGATTTTGATAGCTTTATCTGCAGGAATATATCAGGCATACATAACTGTTACAATAATGTTGTTGCTTTTAAGTCTGATTCTCGATTTGCTTTACAAAAATACAGACATGAAAAAGTCACTGCTTAAATGCGTGAAGTTTTTGATGACAGGCGTTTTGGGTATGGCACTGTATTATTTAGTGATGACAATTCTTCTTAAATTTACAGGAACTGCACTTTTAGAGTATCAGGGATTTGACAATGCAACATCGCTAAAGGTCATTGACATAGCAGGAGCATTATACACCATCAAAGAGTCTTTTGTTAATTATTTTTTTGATTTTTCTGCAGGACTGAATGTGTTCATCGTAACGAACTGCATTGTGTTTGTTCTGACTCTTGTCTTGTATTTGACAGATGTGATAAAAAACAAGTTGGGTATTGCCAAAATCCTGATGCTGTGCGTTTGTGTGATTTTGTTACCTATTGGTGCAAGTGTGCTTAGCTTTATAAATAGCGGTATAGATTATCATAACCTGATGAAAATGGGTTTTTTGGTATTTTATCTGTTTTTCATACTGCAATATGAAAATACGAGTGTAAAACTAAACAAAGTAAAACAGTGGACAATCCTTGTTGTTACAGCAATTCTTATTTTTAATCAGATAATCATTGCAAATGTCAGTTATCATAAACTGAATATGTCTTATGAAAAGTCTTATGGAACTTTAATCCGTATTGCAGACCGAATCGAACAGACCGAAGGTGCGAGATATTGTGATAGTATTTTAGTTTTAGGCTATCTTCCCGAAAGTGAGGCTTACAGCGTGATGCTGCCGCCTGATATGACAGGTACAACAGATGGCTATATTTTGAGAGCAGACGATGAAATAGTTGGACAAAGTGTTTTATGCAGTGCATTAAATGACTATTGCGGAAAAAATTATAAATTTATTTCAGGTGAAGAAAAAGCAGAACTTCTGAAAAGAATTGATACAGACAGTTTAAATAACTGGCCTGCAAAAAATTCAATCTCAATAATTGATAATGTAATTGTTATAAAACTTGGGGATTAAGAGGTAAATAACGTGAAAAATCACGTTATTTACCCGACATATTTAATTGCACCGCCGAAATTTTCACACCGTGTACGGTGTGAAACGGCGATGTGCATAATTTCCATTATACGCCTTGTCAGTCCACAGACGGGATGGTGTATATTTTCGTTACTATTTGTGGACAGAAAGGCTATGGAAATTAACATGATATATTTTTGTGCGGACGATTATGGTATATCTACCTGTGGCAACAGTCGCATAGAAAATTGTCTTGAAAATGGTGTTTTAAACAAGGTTAGTGTTTTGCCAAACGGCGAAATATCAGATTTTAAACAGCGTTTATCAGGTAGTAAAATGACACTATCTTTACATATCAATTTAGTTGAGGGACGTCCGCTTTCCAATTCAAATGATGTTGATTTGCTAATGTCGGACAACGGATACTTTAAATATTCTTTTATAGGTTTGTTTTTTCTTTCCATCTCAAATAAAAGGAAGGAATTTGAAAAACAAGTTTATACAGAAATACAAAGTCAGATTAAATTCTGGAAAAAGGCTATGGGAGAAACGCTATCTGTTTCAATAGATAGTCATCAGCACACCCATATGATACCGCTTATTTTTAAAACTCTGATGCGTGTAATTGAAGATGAAGGTCTGAATGTTCAAAGTATCCGTATTCCTGCAGAGCCGATTTTACCATACGTTTTTACACCATCGTTATATTTTGAGTATAATTTGGCAGGTTTGATAAAGCAATGGCTTTTAAAGATTCTTGCTTTTGCAAATCGGAAGGAACTTGCAAAATCAAAAATAAAATCCGCTTATTTTATGGGAATAATGTTTTCGGGAAAATTAAACGAAGCAAGAATAAAAAAACTGCTTCCACACTATTTGAAACTTGCAGAAAGAGAAAATAGAGATATTGAGATTGGATTTCATCCGGGATATGTAAAAAGCGGAGAGAAATTGATTGACGGAAGCAGACAAGATTTTAGTAAGTTTTATTATTCTCCCTGGCGTAACACAGAGTACAATACACTTTTAAATTTTAACCATGAATAAATGAAAGAAGGATTTGAAAATGCCCTACATTGATAGTGAGAAAGTTGACGAGAAAACAAGAGTAAAATTGGAAGCTTTAATCGAAAAATCCTATTTGGGATATTGGCGAAAGAAAAGACTCTTTGATATATTCTTTGCGACGATAATTTTGCTTGGCTTTCTTCCGCTTATGATAATCATTGCGATTGTTATATGTATTGATGATCCAAGTGCCGGACCATTCTTTAAACAAAAAAGAGTGGGACGACACGGAGAGGAATTTTATATGTATAAATTCCGTACAATGCGTCCTAATGCTGAAGCACTTTTGGAGCAGTTGAAAGAAAAAAACGAAATGGACGGACCTGTTTTTAAAATCAAAGAAGATCCGAGAATAACAAGAGTAGGAAAAATCTTAAGAAAACTATCTCTTGATGAATTGATGCAATTCTTTAACGTTTT
>JAZNCH010000073.1:0-6162 GCA_045587445.1 Eubacteriales bacterium
TAACAAGCATTGCCCGACCACGAACCAACGGTATATACTGTGATCTTTTTGGTTTCTGCGGCAGACCAACCGTTCATATAACGGAGTTCGCCGTGTCCCCAATCACCGCCGAAGTTATCGTCACCTTCACGGGGGAAGGACATCATAACAACCTCTGCGGTGGTACTCTCTGCGGCAAAGGCAGTTGTAGAGCCAATGCCAAGAAAAGAAGAAAGGCACATAATAACGGCAAGCAACGCCGACGTACCTTTTTTGAATAAACTCATTTTCATAAAATGATCCTCCTTTTGAAATAGAAAAACGCACCGATTTTTCACGGTGCGTCCTTTTTAATATTTAGTTAAGCGTAGCCGATATAAATATCGTAGCAATCGTTACCAACCGACTCTGCCCAAATCCATACGTCGGTTATATCCTCATCGTTTGCATATCGGTTCAAACGGCTTTGTATATCTCTTTCGAGGTAGATACAATGCGAACCTGCTCGTATGGGATTGTCCCAACAATCGACTGCGGCAGCATCTAAAACAAGACCTTTACTCTGTGCATAGTTCTTTGCATATCCTACCCAATAGCCAATGTCAAAGGCTTTAGGCGGTTCTGTGGTTTCGGGTGCTTGTGTTTCAGGTTCGGGTGCTGGTTCTTCCGTAGGCTCGGTTTTATTTTCGGTTGGTGTGGTCGTTTCGGGTATCTTCTCCTGCGGTTGCTCAATCGGCTGTGTTTCTGCGGGTTTGGTTTCCTGCGGCTCCGTATCTGTTACAGGGGTTTTTGTTTCGGTAGGCGTAGTAGATGCCGTTTCCTTTTTCTCGGTTGTAGCAGGCTGTTCGGTTGTTACGGAAGGTTTTGTTTCGCTTACTGTTTCTTCGGGTTCGGTCATTTCGGTTTCTTTACTTGCCGAAAAAGAAGATGCCGCATCAGCATTATCAGTTGTCCCTTTCGGATCTTCGTTCTCGGTAGTAGATGTTGTGACCATTTCCGTTAATACAATAGCGGGTGTGCTCTCCGTAGGCGTATCCGATAATTCCGTCGAATTGTTACAGCCCGTTAAGAGAATGAGGATAGCTGCCAAAATTAAAAATATGCGTTTCATCGAAAGACCTCCTTTTGGCTTTCAGTTTACGGAGATTTCGACAATTTACAAGTCTGCGATATATCTCTTTTTTCGGCAGGTACAGCAGGTTTTTGAGGGGGTGAGGTGTGGAGAGGGGGAGCAAACAACCGCCGCCGTTCCCCTTGATAGAAAAGGGTACACTAACCCCTTGGTAGTCACATTAACGCTCCATATCACGCTGTCGTCTGCGATACAGCTCCAGCGCCTTGATAATGGTGTCCTCAATCTTTTCCGCAGGCGTCCCCGCAGGAAAATACTTGCTGATTTTTTCTCTTGGCATCCTAAACTGCTCCTTTTGGTTAGGTTTTTCCTCCTGCATAATGGAAGAAATGACCTCTGCGGTCAACTGACCTTGCTCTGCAAACTTGCGCATCTTGATTGCCTGAGCGTGGGACGGGGTACAATCGGAATACCCGATTTCCTCATACAGTAGCCGTTGTTCTTTTTCGGCAAGGTAGGAAAGCTCTACGGCGGGTCTTAATGCGATTTTGTTCTCGTCCACCATATCAAGCAATTCGGGGATAAGTTCGGTAAGGCGGATAAACTTGCGGATTTGTTCGTGACTTTCGCCCGTCTGCTCCGCAAGAATCTCTCGACTTCGCTTGCCGTCAAAATTGTGCAACGGTGTTGCACAATTATCTTTGCTTGGTCTGCCTGCTTGCCGTTTCATAGCATCCAACTTCATTTTATAAGCAAACGCTTTTTCACTCGGCAAGATAACCTCTCTTTGCAGATTGGAGTCCACCATTATAATAATGGCTTCATCGTCGGTCAGATCACGGACAATGCAGTTAAGTGTCGGTCGCTCCGCAAGCTCGCTTGCCTTTTTACGCCTATGTCCGGCAATCATTTCATAACCGCCGTTTTGCTTCGGTCGTACAATGGCAGGGACTAACACACCGTAGCGCTTTACGCTGTCCGCCATTTCAAGCATCTTTTCATCCACCGTTACCTTGAACGGATGGTTGGGAAAGTCGCTGATTTCCGATAATGGAATATCCATTACGGTTTCTCGCTTTGCTATATCCCGTTCCTCTTGGGTGGTAAAAAGCTCATCTACTGAGGTCAGAAGGCTGGATACGCTGTCTTTCGCCAATTCCTTGCACCTCCTTTACCAAGTTTGCATACGCTTTTGCGGCTTTGCCGTTAGGGTCGTGCTTGAATATGCTCTTGTCCTTGGTGCTGATTTCGCCAAGTCTTACGGTAGCGGGGATAACTGTATCGAATACAGGAAAGTGCCGTTTGTAGTTCTCCTTGATAGCCTTTACCACATCCTTGCGGAAGTTGGTGTCATTCGCCATCGTCAAGAATATTCCGCCTACCTCTAACTTGGGATTGATCTGCCGCTTTACTTGCCGTACCGTGCCGAGTAGTTCGGTCATATCTTCCGCCGCAAAATACTCCGCTTGTACGGGGACGAGCACATAATCGGATGCAGACAAGGCATTGATAACCAACATACCGAGGGAAGGGCGGCAATCAAGCAACACATAGTCATAACCGTCTTTTACGCTGTCAATATACTGTCGCAGTACGGTTTCACGGCTGAACGCATTGACAAGTCCCGTTTCCACCGCAGACAAAGTACGGTTGCCGGGTACAAAGTCAAAGCCTTCGTAATGATGCAGGATTTCCGGATGCTCCGTGACCTCGTTTCCTGCAACAATATCATTCATACAGTTTCCGAGAGTCAACGGCATATCGTGGGGTTTGCGCTGTCCCAACATCTTGGTTAAATCGCCCTGTGGGTCAACATCCACAAGCAAGACCTTTTTGCCGTGCATCGCAAGACCGGCTCCGAGATTATACACGGTTGTGGTTTTACCCACGCCGCCCTTTTGGTTTGCTACGGCAATAACCTTTGTTTTCGCCATTCGCGTGTCCTCCTTTACACAGATTTAGCCGACCACGGCGAATGATCGGCTATGTAGGGGAATAGAAAAAGCCGCCTATTCTTTTGGAATAAGCGGCTGTGCGGTTATGTATGTCATACTCTTAACTTTTTCACGGGAGCGTTCATCACTTTAAGGATTACCTCGTCCACAATATCGGCGGTTCTGCCTTGACGTACAAGGTCGTTCTTAAACTCCACAAGGCAACGGAGCAAGGTGCTATGTTGCTCGTTATTCAATAACATATATCGTTTATTCTTCATACTCTGCTCCTTTACTTATCGTATGTAGGGATTGAACCTGCTACAAAGGTGTCGTACACGAAAGCAGCTCCTAAACGAAAACCAACCATAAAGCTATCAGCGGTGGACTCACCGTTCACAACACCCCAGGCATTTACATAGTCAAGAAATAATTTCTTGTTTTCATCGGCAAGTGCATTGGTTAGCAGTTCCTCGTTTTTTACTAAAAGATCCATTTCCTTTTGGACTGCTGGACTTTGCTTTTTGCTTCGTCCTTGCGGCTCGATATTGCCGTAAAAAAATTCTTCTATAAAGTTTTTCAATGCTCTTGCACCTTCCTTTCAATAATAGTGTAGCAAAAACGCTCTAAAAGCTCCAATGTGCAAATTTGATATTCGCACTATACTTTTTTCAAAGCATCCTCAAGCATCTGCTTGTGCTTTGCTGACTTTCGTACAATCATCAAGCAACGCTCCGAGATCATAAAGTCAAGAAGATACTCTTTCGGGATTTTGCATCTATTATATATTAGGAAAGACTTTAATTCGCCCTTCAAGCACCATTCGGAAACCGACTTGGTGGTGTATCCGAGGATTTCTGCAACCTCATCGGGAGTGATAACATCGTCATATCGGGAAATCTGCTTTGCAAATACGTCCCGTAGGAGGTCTTTGCGAACCTCGGACAGCTTCACCGCCCGTAATCCGAGGGGACGTTCACCATATCCACTCTTATAGTAGTTTTCGGGTGCCTTGAAAATCAACGGGTCAAGTTCCCGCTGTTTAAGGTACTGGATAACGTCTGTGAGTAGGATTTTATATTTCCGTGTTTTCTTGCCGCTGTTCCGGCAGGGGACGATGCCGCTTTCCAAAAGATACGATGCGGTCTTTTTACTGATGTGACATATCCTATAAAACTGATCCTTGGTGATTTCTTCGGGATATGTAGTTCTCAAAAATTCAATGGTTATCTGTTCCATAGCTACACCTCATTATGTAATAATCGGTCAACGGCATAGCCATTTGTAAAACTTCGTAGTGTCGAAAACCGCTGTATTGATGCGGTTATAATCTCTCTTTTTTTCTCTCCATTTTTCTCTCCAACGGGGTGTTTTTCTCTCCATTTTCTCTCATTTCGGATGAAAAATGACCTCCAAACACCCCGATTATCGTGGGTTCAAATTGACCCTTTTTTCAAGGCTTTTTTCGGCTTTAGCCTTGGAAACCGCTGATTTTACAACGAATATCATTTACTGCTATCTGCTTTTACTTGCTCCCGACTTCCCATATCTTCAAATTTTCTCTGCGGATTCGAAATCCGCTTGCGGCATTGGATAGCAAACGCCGAAAACCCTTGATATATAAGGCTTTTTGCAACGGTTCGACTTGTGGTTATCGGCTTTCTCTCCACCATTTCTCTTGAAAAATCGGGTCTTGTAAAGAGTTCGAATAGAGGTTATAATAGTAGAGAACGGTTGCTGTTCGGCAATTTTGCGGAGTAGGTAAATAAAGTGCGTTAAAGTCCGATTTTTTCTGTTGACTTCCATTTTGCACTGCGGACTCGAAATCAGTTTGCCGGCAACGGCACGTGGGTTCGAATCCCACCGTCTCCGCCAAGAAACATGGGCAGGTTTTGGCAAGAAACCTGCCCATGTTTCTTGGGTGTGCGATCAAAAAGAATTTTGTGAAATTAAACAAGAAAAGCTTGCGTAATTTCACAAAAAAAGATGGAAATTTATGCAAAGTAGCGGATTGAAAAATCAAAATGCCCGTGCTATAATTATACAGTATCAAAAACCAAAATAGTAAAAAGGAGAGTCATTATGAAGAAAATTTTAAGCTTATTGCTCGCCCTGTGCATGGTCGTTGGCCTGCTGCCCCTGGCTGCCATGGCTGCGGACGAACTTCCGGAAAAGTATGTTAGAGCTTGGATCCTGCAAGGTACCGAGACTTCCTTCTGGAACGATGTGTATATGACACCCGGTGCTCCCACTATGTACCTTGTCACTAATGCAGAGGGTGCTGCAGCAGAAGGCACAGATCAAAACTGGAACATCAAGATGGAATATTTTGTTGATGGTATAGTTACCCTTACCTTCAAGGGCGCAAATCTTGTTAGCACATACAGCAAGACCCCTCTGCAAATTAATGCTACTGCTGATTTGAAGATCGTGGTTGAGACAGACTCCACCATTTTCTCTGATGTGAAGGGCCCTGGCATCCACCTCACCAGCACCGCTACCACCACAATTACCGGTCCTGGCAAACTGACCGTTAAGGCTGCCAACAGCTTCTGCATCTGGGCAACTGCTAGTGTTTCAAAGCTGGACGGAGGCGCTGTTATCATTAAGGATGCCAACCTGGATTTGTATCCCAACGCCGAAAGTTCCACTTATCCTGCTCTTTATTTCACCGGTGGCGATATGACTATCGATAACTCTAAGGTCCATATCAATGATGCACCGAGGACTATGGGTATTTGGGGTTATGCTAAAGTCACTTTGAACTCAGATGGCAGTGCTAAATCCCTCGCGTTCACATTTAGTACCGGCAGTAACGACAATGTTAAGAGAAATCTGATTATCCAGAATGGTTCTGAAGTTACCGGTGCAAATACCGGTAGAACTGGTATTGGCGCCAATGGTGATATTATCATTAAGGATAGTACCGTTGAATTCGGCGTGGCTTCTGCAGAAAACAACTTCGCCGTGTTCTCCAAGAAGCCCATTCTGGAAGGCAACTATACTGCTATCGCCAGCGAGAATAAGGACGGCTCCGGCGCTGTTCCCTACGTAGAAAGTGATTATGCTAACCACCGTTACTTCAAGATCACTCCCAAGGCTGCTGGCGGCACCACCACCGGCGGCACCACCACCGGCGGCACCACCACTGGCGGCACTACCACTGGCGGCACTACC
>JAZNCH010000074.1:0-32738 GCA_045587445.1 Eubacteriales bacterium
GCGAGGTTTTCATATACCTCTTGTTTCTTATACTCTTTTTCGCCTCGAAATGAGGCTTTTTATTTTTTGCCCCTTCATTTTTACTGATTCCACAAAAAATGAGCTGTCTCTTCTGCAATTTATTGCATTTGAGACAGCCCCTATTTTTATTTTACCCAAGCCTCAAGCCTGTGTATATTAAATCCCTTTTCAGAGAAGTTCTTTTCATATTCTGTCATAATGTTATCTTTTGCAAATTCGCTGTTGTGCAAATCATAAGTAACGTTTTCAAGTCTCCAGCCGTCTTCGGTAAATTGTTCAAGAGAAAACTCAAAAAGTCCTGCATTATCCGTCTTAAAGAAGATTGCTCCGTCTTCTTTAAGAATTTGTCTGTATACGTCAAGAAATGCTTTATAAGTTAATCTGCGTTTATAATGCCCCGCTTTTGGCCACGGATCAGAAAAGTTCAAGTATATGTAATCAACTGAATGCGGAGGAAATACTTCTGTTAATCCCTTTGCATCACAAATCATGAATTTTATGTTTTTAAGCTCTCTTTCGTTTGCTTTTTCTGCGGCAAGCAGAATAACATCAGACACCTTTTCTACGGCTATATAATTAATTTCGGGATTATTTTCCGCATTTTCAATAATAAATTTACCTTTTCCGCAACCAATTTCAAGATACGTAAGCTTATTTGAATCAAGTTCAGGAATGGCTGTAAAATATTCGGATACTGCCGCAAGTCTTTCAGCACCGTGTTTCTTTTTTCTCGCTCTCATAATCAATCCTCGTTTTTTCATCTTGTACATAGAATATTTATAAATACAAGACAATAATATTATTGCTTTTTTATTTTTTTGTGTTATAATAGTATTATAACATATTTTTTTACTTAAAACAACACATTACCTTATTTTTTTGAGGAGGTTTTTCATAAAGTGGAAAAGTTTATTTTCTTAGCTACAGTAAAAGACAGACTCACTGAAATGAATTTACCGCAAGAGTCTATTGATAAACACGTTAAAATTTTTGAAGAATGTTTTAAAGGAAAAAATGCCGAGGAAATTGACGGTGTAATTGAAAGTGCCGGCGGTATTGACGGAATAATAAAATCCATACAGAATCTCGAAAACGCTAAACAAAAAAACACTTCCGATTCTTCAACAACAAAAACATCAGATAAAACAGAAATTAATACACCAAATGACGAAGGCACTACACCTTCGGTTGTTGCAGAAACAGAACACACCCCAACTGAGAAAACTTTAAATGAAGTGTCAGATGATGAACCTAATGACAGTGATGTTCCTACTATGGAAATTCCCAAAGCGCCGAATATAGATAAGCATATCCGCGAAGCTGAAGAAATGACTGAAACGTTGGAAAGAATTGCCGTTTCTCACACTAATAATGATGAAGAATTTCTGGCAGAGCTTTCCGAGTATGATTTTGAAATGCTTTTCGAGGAAAAACTTTCAAAAATTGAAATGTTTTTGAAAAACCTTCGTCAAAAATTATCTTTAAAAAAATACAAGTCGACATTGCCTATAGCAATAATAATAGCAGCTCTTGTATTTGTTTTTGTATCAATTCTTTTCCCTTTGCTTATAGCATCGGCTGTTATTTTTTCGGTTGCGTATATATGCATACTTGTTGCCGGTTTATGCTTTGCTATACTTCCTATTGGGTACGGTATATATATGTGCTTCAAGTCTATGCCCATTGCGTTATACGAACTCAGCATCGGCATAATATCATCCGGTATTACAATGTTTTCAAGCATATTGCTTTACAATTACGTAAAAAGACTTGTACCATACTTGTTTAAAGAATTGGTTAAGTTATTTAAATTCTGCATAAAGCTAACAAAAATGTATTTTGGAAAACAAGTAAAGGAGGAAGTGTAAAATGAAAAAAACCTCTATAGTTTTCCTCGTTATTTCAGTACTTCTTGTCATAACAGGATTTGTTTTGAGAAACGAAAGCCTTAAGCAAGCAAAAGAAAAAGGAATTGACTTATACAGACAAGAATTAACTAAAAACGGTGATCTTGTTGAAACTGTTGAATTTTCAACAGAAAACACAAATAAGATTAATATTAAACTCAAAAATACCGATATAAACGTAATCGGAAACGCTGAAAAGAACTATATCGAAATAATTAATTTTAACACACTTGAATATTCGGCATATCCAAACAACCGTTCGTTTAACATTGAAAATGATATTATATCCTCTCTTTCCGGAAGAGCAGAAAGCGGAAACATATCATTTGACGGTGTGCGTGATTTCGTAAGATTTAATAAACACAACAAAGACAAGATAATCAACATTTATATTGCATCAAGCTCTCAAATAAAGATTTTCGATATAGAAATTGAAAACGGCAATGTATCATTATCAAAGATTAATCAAACTTGTGATTATAATATAAAAATAAACAAAGGCAACATTACTCTTACAGAAACACCGGCTATTTCCCTAACAGATTTTATTATCAATAATGGCAATGTCAAGTTGGATAGAACATTTATAGCAAACGCAAATATAAAAATTGAAAACGGAAACATAGATTTTTCTACTGCCTCCAACATCATTTATGATTTTGAAATTGAATCCGAAACAGGAGAAATAAAGGTTAATGATGAAATCCACAAGGGTAAATATGCTCTCGAAAACGATGAAGTAAACGGAATCTTTAACGCTCATGTCGGTGTTGGTAACGTAAATATTACAACTATTGCTCCACCCACAACAGATGAATAAACACTATGACGCCCACTTGATACAGTGTGCGTCATTTTTCATTCTAATTAATTTTAACTCTTTGCGAATAAAATTATAAAATCTGTCAATCATAATATTGCTCAAATTTTAATATTAAGGAGCTGAAAAAAATGCTTGACAGAATTTCATTGATTTTGCTTATTGTCGGCGGTCTCAACTGGGGTAGTATCGGTTTATTTAAATTTGATATAGTTAGTTGGCTCTTCGGCGGTCAAACGGACTTGATAAGCAGAATAATATACACCGTTGTCGGACTTTCGGCGATTTGGTGCATTTCGCTTCTTTTCAGAAGACGTGAAGAAATTTTTGAAGATGACTAAAAAAATATATCCTCCGAAATCGGAGGATATATTTTTTTATAAAACGAAAAATATATGTTCAAAACACAAAAAATGTCCAACCACGTTAACTTTCAAGCAACTCATAAAGCTCGAGAAGTCTCGTTTCAAGTTCTTCTTTCTTTTCCCAGAGTTCTGCTGATTTTACGTAATCGGTAGCACTCTCTTCAATCTGCTTTTCCAAATCTTCCAACTGCTGTTCAATGGCTTCGGACTCGTCCTTAGCTTTCTGTATCTTTCTTTCTCGTTTTCTACTCTCAGCAAGTTCCTTTTTGTTTTGAAGGTAACTTTCTTTTGAGCTTGTCTGTACTTCTGTTTTTATAGCAGAGTCAATAGTGGTCTGCTTATTCTTTTTATATTGACAAAACTCTTCGTAAGTACCTATAAAATCCGCTACACTTCCCTTGTCAAAATCAATTATTCTGTTTGCAAGTTTTGAAAGAAAATACCTATCGTGTGATACTGCTATAATAGTGCCGTCAAAATCTAAGAGAGCATTTTCAAGAGCTTCCCTTGAATTAATGTCAAGGTGGTTCGTTGGCTCATCAAGAATAAGAAGATTCATTCTTGACAAAATCAATTTACATAAAGTAAGTCTTGCCTTTTCGCCCCCGCTTAACATTGATACATTTTTTGCAATATCGTCCCCCTTGAACAAGAATAACGCCAAAGCATTTCTTATTTCAGTTTGTGTAAGATTCGGATAAGAATTCCATAGTTCGTCAAGAACGGTATTATCTTCGTTAAGTTCTTGGTTTTCTTGGTCATAATACCCCACCTTAACGTTATAACCATATTCCATAACACCTGTATCGGCTCGTAGCTTCTCTGCAAGAATTTTTATAAGTGTAGATTTGCCGCATCCATTTTTGCCTGTTATAAACACGTGCTCTTTTTTGTGTATCTCAAAAGAAACGCCTTGAAACAATTTTAAAGCACCGAACGATTTAGATAACCCTTTTGCCTTCAAAACATCATTTCCGCTTTCGGAAGATGTGTTAAAACGCAACCTGATACCTTCAGGAAGGTTTTCGGGACGTTCGACTTTCTCCATTTTATCAAGAAGCTTTTGGCGGCTTTCAGCAGCAATTATGTTACGCTCACGATTCCAACGTCTTTGTTGCTCTATGTAACTTTCAATACGTGCAATTTCCCTTTGCTGATTCTTATAATGTCTTTCTTGTATCTCTCTGTCCGTCTTTTTTTGTTCAACATACCGCGTATAATTTCCATTATATATGTGGCTTTTTCCGTTTTCTATTTCAAGAATTTTCGTCGCGGTTCTATCAAGAAAATAACGGTCATGGGAAATAATCAAAACTGTCTTTTTATAGGTACGTAAAAAATCTTCGAGCCATTCTACCGAATATGTATCAAGGTGGTTTGTCGGCTCGTCAAGCAACATTATATCCGGCTCACGCAAAATAAGCCTTACCATAGCAAGCCGTGTCTTTTGACCGCCGCTAAGCTTTGAAATGCGGGTATCCCACATAGATTCATCAAAGCCCATATATTTCAACGTTCCCTTTACTCTTCCGCGAAATTCATACCCACCGTCTTTGGTAAAGCGTTCGTGTAAAGAAGCATACCTATCCGCAAGAGAATTATTTCCGTTTTCAATCTCTTTGCGTAGGAATTCAAGTTCTTTCTCTGTTTCAATAAGCTGTGATTTTGCGAGCATGGTTTCGCTCAGTACAGTGCCGCTATCTTCAAAAGCACTCTCCTGAGCCAATATACCTATTGTTTTATCTTTTGCAATATATACGTTTCCCTCGGTTTGAGTGTATTCACCCGTAATAATGCGAAAAAGGGTCGTTTTCCCTGCGCCGTTAACGCCAACAATTCCCAACCTTTCGCCCTCGTTAAGCGCAAAAGAGACTTTTTTTATAATCTCTTCACTACCGAAGGTCATATTAATATTTTCACAAGATATACTTATCATACTTCATCTCCGTAAAAAAAGGGCCTATTCAGAACGTAAGCCCTTTTTTCGGTGTTATTTTATTCTTCAGATGTATCTTCGGGGGCTTCCTCTGCCGGAGCTTCTTGTTCGGCTTTAAATTCATCGCCGCACTTGGGGCAGTAAAGCATTTCTTTGGTTAACTTTTCTCCGCACTTTTTACAAACCTTAGTGTTATTAATAACGTTTGCCTGAGTGTTAAGTCTTTCTATTTCTGTGATACATTTTTCAATCTTATCGTACGCCAAAGCAATCTTTTTTTCATCATACTCGGAATTCTTCATTTGGTTGTAATATAATTCACCCATTTCCTTGTATGCATCTTCTAATTTTGCCTTTTCACGCATCAAGTTATATTTAACCTTTGCAAGTTCAGATAATCTTCCTGTTTCTTTTGCTGTGTAATTTGCAGCATCAGATACTTTTTTATATACATCATCCCAAAAATCCATAGTATGTCTCCTTTACATTTATTTATAATATTATTATAACAATTTTTTCTTTTACTGTCAATAATTAAATATCCGCCTCAGCTAAATATTCGTTACCGTGAATAGTAATAAATCTTTTTCTTTCAGCAAGATTATCGCCCAAAAGCGTCTCAAATATTCTTTCGGTCTCTTCGTCATTTGCGGGTTCAACCTTAATAAGTCTTCTTGTAGCAGGATTCATTGTAGTCTGCCACATCATGTCAGGCTGGTTTTCACCAAGTCCCTTTGACCTTTGCAAAGTATATTTCGACTTGCCGAGACTCTTTATAATTTCAAGCTTTTCGACCTCGTTGTAAGCAAAATAAATTTCGTCTCCGCAAGTTATTTCAAACAAAGGCGATTCCGCAATATAAACTCTTCCCTCTTTGATAAGTGTTGGCAGAAGCCTATAAAACATTGTAAGGATAAGTGTTCTAATCTGAAAACCGTCTTCGTCAGCATCGGTACATATAATAATCTTTGACCAATTTAGTGAATCAAGGTCAAAAGGAACAACGTCTCCCTTTACCTTGGTATTAATTTCAACACCACAACCGATAACCTTCAGCAAATCAATAATAATATCATTCTTGAATATCTTGTCATAAGTACTCTTCAAACAATTAAGAGTCTTACCTCTAACAGGAATAATGGCTTGATATTCGGCGTTACGGCCTAATTTACAAGACCCCATAGCCGAATCACCCTCAACAATATAAAGCTCACGCTTTGTTCCGTCCTTTGTTCTGCAATCCACGTATTTTTCAACACGGTTTGCGACGTCCATAGTACCCGTAAGTTTCTTTTTTAGATTAAGTCTTGTTTTCTCGGCATTCTCGCGGCTTCTCTTGTTGACAAGAACCTGATTTGCAAACCTTTCAGCTTCGATAGGCTTTTCTTTGAAATAAACCTCAAGATTGCGCTTAAGAAATGCTGTCATACTTTCGGCAATAAAAACGTTATTTATTGCTTTTTTTGTTTGGTTTGCATAAGAAGTTTGAGTGGAAAAGCTATTTGAAACCAAAACCAAGCAATCTTCAATATCGTTAAAGCTTATCTTAGATTCGTTCTTAAGATACTTTCCCGTATTCTTTAAGAACTTGTCGACCTCGTACAAAAAAGCATTTTTGACCGCCTTATCGGGAGAACCGCCATGTTCAAGAAAACTTGAATTGTGGTAATATTCAATTGCTTTATTGGTGTTTGAAGCACAGAATGCAATCTCTGCTTTCAAATCATAATCGTCTTTATCTTCTCTGTCTCTGCCTCTGTCTTCATAGCTCCAAAGAACAGGTTGGGTTAACGTATTTTCTCCCGCAAGCTCAACTACGTAATCGGAAATACCGTTTTCGTAAATAAACTCAAAAGTTTCGAACTTGCCGTTTTCATTTTCATATTTCAGTTCAAATTTGATCCCCGCATTAACAACCGATTGTTTTCTCAGCATCTCGGTAAAGAAATGAAGCGGAATATTTATATCGGTAAATACTTCAAGGTCGGGCTTCCATTTTACAATAGTACCGTGCTTCTTGTCCTTTTTCTCCATTTCCCTTACGGTAAATTTACCACTGGGTTTACCCTTTTTAAAGTTCATTTCGGAGACTTCATTGCCCTTATACGAACGTACTTTCATATATTCGGACGAATACTGTGTAGCACAAGCGCCGAGTCCATTTGTACCCAATGAATATTTATATGCACCGTCGGCATTGTTAAGATATTTACCGCCCGAATACAAATCATTGTATACTAAATCCCAGTTATATCTCTTTTCTTTTTCATTATATCCAAGCGGAACGCCTCTGCCAAAGTCCTCTATTTCAATCGAATGGTCGGCAAAAACAGTAATAATAATCTTATCGCCATAGCCCTCCCTTGCTTCATCGACAGAGTTTGACAATATTTCAAACACAGAATGCTCACAGCCCTCAAGTCCGTCAGAACCAAATATTACCGCAGGCTTTAATCTTACACGGTCAGCACCTTTAAGACTTGATATACTGTTATCATCATAAACTACTTTCTTTTCCGCCATTTATAACCTCCGATTCGCCTTATGTGAGCGAATTTCCAACAATCTTATTAAAATATTATATTATTTTTTTGATATTTTGTCAATACCTACTTGTTTTAGAAATTACGTATGCTATAATATGTATAGCTTTATTTTTGAAAGGACAACCGTTATGTTAAAAACAATGATTAAAGTCGTCAAGGACGCTTCACAAATAATGATTGACGCTCAAAACATAAACGATACCGCCGTAAAAAAGGGGAATCGAAACTTTGTAACGCTTTACGATACAAAGGTTCAGCAATATATCAAAAATACAATGAATAATATTTATCCCGAAATTAATTTTCTTGGCGAAGAAGAGAGTTCGGATTGTAACCCCTA
This sequence comes from Eubacteriales bacterium, assembly GCA_045587445.1. GTDB lineage: Bacteria > Bacillota > Clostridia > Oscillospirales > CAG-272 > RGIG1995. The sequence goes on from JAZNCH010000074.1 coordinate 7,936, forward strand.
CGAAGGCTATTGCTTTATATGCGACCCAATAGACGGCACGGCTAACTTCAGACGCTCGTACAAACACAGTGCTATTTCCTTAGCACTCGCAAAAGACGGAGAAATTATTTGCGGTGTAGTTATAAACCCCTACTCAAAGGAAATTTTTTACGCTTCAAAAGGCAAAGGCGCGTTTTTGAACGATACAAAAATCACTATGTCATGCACTTGTCTTAAAGATTCATTTGTAAGCTTTGGCACAGCACCGTATTATCCTGATCTTATCGACAAAACAATGAAAATGATTGCAAAAATAATGCCCGACTGCGAGGATATTAGAAGAACAGGTAGTGCGGCTTTGGACTTGTGTTATCTTGCTTGCGGAAGACACGATATGTTTTTTGAACTCAATCTTTTCCCTTGGGATTATGCAGCCGCAAGTATTATTATTGAAGAAGCCGGTGGAATTATTACAGACAGAAACGGCAACAGGCCGCCGCTTCATAAAAGAAGCGAAGTGTATGCGGGCAACAAAAACGTATATAAAGAGTTTTTTGACAAAAACTACTTTATATGAACACTAAGAATAATCCGCTAAAATACAAAAACTATTTTTCATATCTGTATGCAAACGCAAAGAAAACAACGATAGCACACAAAATCAAAAGTATATATAATTTTCTACGAAAATACATTCTCGTCGGAAGAATCTTTAGATTTCTGCGAATTTTTTTCATCTGGATACAAACGGGTGCGTATTTTTTAATATTCTCTACAGCTCTATTTATTTTCATTCCTTTGATAGTCATTTCTGTTTTAGGATTCCTTTTATACACAGCAGACGTACACAAAAAATATAATAAGTATTTTTCAAAGCTAACAAAAAACAAAAGCGTATGCATTTCTTTTAAAGAAAATGAAAATACAATCACCGATAAATGTTTAAAATCAGATATTGTTATATATGTTATAACTGATCCATTTACACAATTAACGGAATGTGTCAAAAGCGTAGCTCCAAACACTTTTTATATAAGTATGAGTTATTTTTATTCTATGAAAAAGCATATACTTGATAAAAATAAAGTAAACGTTGTTTACGCTCAAGACGAGGTGATTGTTTGAAAAAAATATTTTTTATCTTTTGTTTAGCATTTCTTCTTTTGTCTGTTATGTCGTGTAATAAAAGTAAAACAAAAAACTACGAGGATACTGCGACAGACGCTCTGCCTCGAGAAATAACTTTGGACAAGGGGAATAAACCCATAAATGAAATATTGAACTATAAGAACATTAAAGCTATTTGGCTTTCACAGTTCGATTTGCAAAGTTTATATACAGATTCCGGGAAACAAAGAGAAAAGAATGATTTTCAAGCTCGGATAATAAAAGTTCTTGAGAATATAAAGAATAACCAATTTAATACAGTTTTTTTGCAGATACGACCTAATGCAGACAGCTTCTATCCATCAAATTATTATCCACCCTCAAAATACGTAACAGGAAGTTATTCCAATATTCTTATTTACGATCCTATAGAAATTATCATTGGTGAGGCACACAAAATCGGGCTTTCAGTTCACGCATGGATAAATCCTTTGAGAGCTATGACCGACGAGGAAATAAACGAAATTGACGAAAACTTTTTGATAAAAAAATGGTACAATGACAATAACGGAAGATTTATAGTTTTATTTAACGGTAGATTCTACTTAAATCCTGCATATGACGAAACAAGACAGCTTATAATCGACGGAGTGAAAGAAATAATAAATAACTACAGTTTCGACGGCGTGCACATGGATGACTATTTTTATCCTACAACATCAGAAGAATTCGACCTTCTCGCCTATACCGAATATAAATCACAAGGTGGAAATTTAAGCATTAAAGAATTCAGATATTCTAATTTAAACAAACTTGTTTCAGGAATATATTCTGCCGTTAAAGAAAAAAACAACTTGCTTCTTTACGGAATAAGCCCCGAAGGTAATATGTCAAATGCAACAGACAATGCTTATGCTGATGTGTATACATGGTGCTCTGAAAAAGGATATATTGACTATATCTGTCCGCAAATATATTTTGGATTTAAGCACGAGAAACATCCATTTGACAAAACTGTCGAAAAATGGGAAAATATAATAAAAAATAACGATGTAAAGCTTGTTATAGGTATGACATTTGGCAAGGTCCTTTCCCAAACAGATAGGTGGGCGGGAAACGGTAAGGATGAATGGAAAGATGATACCGATATAATGAAAAGATGTCTTGAATACACTAAAAAAGCCAAAAAATGTATCGGGGTATCGGTTTTCTGTTATCAGTATTATTATGAGCCTTTAACCAACGCCGAAGTACAGGAAACAAAGAACGAGATAAACAGCTTTACGTTAGCCTTAAAAGATATTCAATGGGAATAAAAAAACTATTGAAATAAATAGAAAAATGTGATATAATATCTAAAACAATATTATTGAAAGAAAGAGTACATAATGGTAAGTTTAAGACAAAAAAAGGGCTTTATATGCGATATGGACGGTGTTATCTATCACGGTAACAACCTTCTGCCCGGTGCAAAAGAGTTTGTAAAATGGCTTCATGACAACAACAAAAACTTCTTGTTTTTAACCAACGCAAGCAACAGAACCCCCCAAGAACTGAGACAAAAACTTCTTCGCATGGGACTTGACGTTGATGCGTCTCATTTCTACACGAGTGCACTTGCAACAGCAAAATTTCTGCAACTACAAAAACCGGATTGTTCAGCTTTCGTAATTGGCGATGCAGGTCTTTACAACGCGCTTCACGATGCAGGTATTACAATGAACGACGTTGACCCCGATTACGTTATTATTGGCGAAACGGCACAGTACAATTATGAAAACATAACGAGAGCTATGCGCCTTGTGAATAACGGTGCGAAACTTATTGGAACAAATACAGATTTGACAGGGCCCTCCGAAACAGGACCTATTCCTGCTTGCCGTGCACTTGTAGCACCCATTGAAAGAACAACAGGTAAGCAAGCTTATTACGTAGGAAAACCCAATCCGCTTATGATGAGGACAGGCCTTCGTATACTCGGCGTACACTCAGAGGATACCGCTATGATAGGGGACAGAATGGACACCGACATTATAGCGGGAATCGAAAGCGGTCTCGACCCCATCCTTGTTTTAACGGGTGTTACCAACCTTTCCAACATTAATCAATACCCCTACAGACCGAGACTTATAATAAATTCAATCGGCGATATTGCCGAAGAATAAAAGGAGATTTCCAAAATGAGTTCAGCTGATATTGCTTTTATAAATACATGCAAGCAAATACTCGAAAACGGCTCTTGGGTGAAAGACGAAAAAGTCAGACCTCATTGGGAAGACGGAGAACCCGCATATACAATCAAAAAATTCGGTGTAGTTAACCGCTATGACCTTTCAAAAGACTTCCCTCTCATAACTCTTCGTCCTATTTCTCTTAAAGCGGCAATCGATGAGATTCTTTGGATTTGGCAAAAGAAATCGAACAATATAAATGACCTTAATTCTCATATTTGGGACAGCTGGGCTGACGAAAACGGTTCTATTGGTAAAGCTTACGGCTATCAAATGGGTGTTAAACATAAATACCGTGAGGGCGAATTTGACATGGTTGACAGAGTTCTCTATGACCTGAAAAACAATCCTTGTAGCCGCCGTATTATGACAAACCTCTATACGTTTGCAGATTTGCACGAAATGGCTTTGTACCCTTGCGCTTACAGTATGACATTTAACGTAACAGATGGCAAACTTTGTGCAATACTTAATCAGCGTTCGCAGGATATGCTTGCGGCAAATGCTTGGAACGTAGCTCAATATGCAGCACTCGTTATGATGTTTGCTCAGGTTTCGGGACTTCAAGCCGGTGAACTTGTTCATGTTATTGCAGACGCACATATCTATGACAGACATATTCCAATCGTAGAAGAACTAATTAAACGCGAGGTGTATCCTGCGCCTGAAGTAATTCTTGACAAATCAATCACAAATTTCTATGACTTTACTCCCGAAAGCTTCACCATAAATAATTACGTACACGGTGAAAAGGTGGGAAGATTCCCTGTCGCTATTTAAGACAGGATATTGAAAGGAATTGATTTATGAAACTTGTAGTTGCTGTAGATAAAGACTGGGGTATAGGTTACAAAGGCGACCTTCTTGCAAGAGTCAGAGCAGACCTTTTGAATTTCAGAGACTTAACTTCCGGTAAAATAGTTATCTTAGGTTCAAATACGTTAGCAACATTTCCCGGCGGTAAGGCTTTAAAAAACAGAACAAATATTGTCCTTCACCCTTCGGAGGAGTATCATCCGGAATATACGACGGTCGTTCACTCAATTGAACACTTGCTTGAAGAAGTAAATAAATATAACACTGACGATGTGTTCGTTATCGGCGGTGCAAGTGTTTATAAACAAATGCTTCCCTACTGTAACACGGCATACGTTACCAAGTTTGACAAATCATTTGAAAAAGACGTGTACTTCCCCAATCTTGACGAAGACGAAAATTGGGAAATGGTATGGAAAAGCGAAACACAAATCAGCGACCCCGAAAAAGATACAGAGGCAGATTTGAAATTCTTTTTTACAGAGTATAGAAGAAAATAAAAAAATTAAACCACCGCCTTAGCGGTGGTTATTTTTATATCTCAATAGTCTTACCTAAACCAAAGGAATAAATAAGAATCTTATCAACCTTTTCTCCGAACATTTTCTCACACGCTTTCGCATAATATGAAAGCTGTGTTTTGTGTGTTTCTATAAGAATCTTCTCTGCAGTGCCATTGCTTATATCCTCATCAGAAAACCAGTCAGTCTTATAGTCGGCTAATATAAGTTTATTGTTCTCGTCTACAAACAATAGGTCAATAACACCTTGAACAAGTATGCTTTCATCGGCATACTTTTCTTTTAATGTTGAATCTTGCGTAAAATCAGTTGCGGGAAGTTTGATGTTGAATCTTCTTTCGCGCCACACTTTTTTTGCCTTTGAAAGAGTATTAAAAAGTTGACTTTCAAAAAATCCTTTTATTTTTTCTTTATTAACAAGCGATGAATTTCGCTTGTCAATATATCCTTTCTCTGTCAGTCTCAAGAGTTCTCTTTCTACACCATTATGCATTACGTTATCAAAATCACAGAACTGCATAAAAATATGCGTAGCAGTTCCCCTCTCCGCCCCAGTCGCCCTTTCTTTCTCCGGAAGTAAGAATTTAGGTTTCAAGTACATAGAAGGAGCAATAGGTTCGGTTTGTGTCGTGTATTCATCAAGAACTGCAGGATAAAGCTTTGAAACTGCAAGTTTTGAAGGCAATTCGGTCATTTCTTTATAAGGATATTCAAACGAAAGTCTTTTTTTGATTATACCTAAAACATCATTAATCAAAACTTCATCAAATACTTTTTCGGTTTTTTCAACAGCAGTATGTTCCTCTTCAATGTTTTTAGAAACATATTCAAGGTCATAATCCTTGTAGTCGGATTTTATAATTCCCCACAAGATAAGCTCCGACATATTTTTTGCCTCAAGCAAAATATGCCTTGACACCTTTCTTTCGGGCGAGGAAATACTTTCTATTAAAACCCTTGCGTGTTTTAATGCAGAGGTTATAATAAGACGCTTCTTTGCTCGCGTCAAGGCAACATAAAGAACACGCATTTCTTCATCAAGTGCATCTTCTCTCAAGGCTATTTCAGCAGCACTTCTTGCCAACGTATTAAATTTACCAAAAGACGTTTCATCACGAAGTCTTAGCGTTAATCCGAAATCTTTATGAATTATATAAGAGTTTCTCTCGTCGCCTCTGTTGAACTGATGCGCGGTATCACAAAAAAACACCGTATCAAACTCAAGCCCTTTGGAGTTATGGACAGACATTATATTTACGACGCCTTTTCCCTCACCTGTAAGTCTTGCGTTAGAAAGCTTGGTTTTCTTTTCCAAAACGTCGTTCAAATATAAAATAAAATTATAAAGCCCCTTGAAACTTCCGTTTTCAAATTGTCGAGCATATTCGTAAAGCAAAAGCAAATTCGCCTGACGTTCTATATCGGAATCCTTGTTTTTTCTTCCTGAGAGTAACTCTACTATATGTGTTTCGTTATATATATACCTTACAAGCTTGTCAACGGGACAGCCCTCGGCATATTTACGCCATTGGTTTAACTTTGAAAGAAAAAACTCGCATTTTTTATCCGAATTATCTTGGTGATACCTCTGCAGAGCATAAAACAACGTCCCGCTTTTTTCATATCTGCGAATAGCAGTTAATTCCGACAACGTAAAAGCAAATATCGGACTTTTCAACGCACCTGCAAGATAAATATCTCTACTTGGATTGTCAACTGTATTCAATATGCATAGCATCAACAGAACGGCGTCATTTTCAAAAAAATCTCTGTCAACTTGGTTAAAGCTCAAGATATTTCTCTTTTTCAGAGCCTCTTCGAAGTATATCGTATTGTTTCTCGAACGGAAAAGAAGAGCTATATCCGACGGCTCCGTTCCCTCTTTTACCATTTTTTCTATTTCAGAAGCAACAAATTCCGCTTCTCTGATAACTCCTGATACTTCCTCATCATCCTCCATAAAGCAAAGTCTTACTTTGTAGTCCTTTTCCCCTTCATTATACACCTTTGAGCATACAAGTCTGTCTCCCTCGGTATAGGGGGTTTTCCCACTGTTATTGTTGAAAAGCACTTCGAATACAGCGTTTGAAAAATCAATAACTGCCTTATCACTTCTGAAGTTATTAGATAGATAAAGAGTAACGCCGTCGTCTTCGGGACATTCTCCCTCGGGCGAAACCTCGGGAAAAATCTTTCTGTATTCGGAAAACAATACAGGCTCAGACCCTCTAAAGCCGTAAATACTCTGCTTTATATCGCCAACCATAAATCTGTTTACAGAGGTGCTTATCCCTGAAAATATCTTATCCTGTAACTCGTTTACGTCTTGATATTCATCTATAAAAATATATTTAAACTTTTCTTTTATACTGTTTGCAAGTTCACTTGACCTTGTACATTCTTTATCTGTATAGAGAAGACGAAGGGCAAAATTTTCAAGATCGTTATAGTCAAGAAGACCTCTGCTTTTCTTCTCTTCTTTATACATACCGTCAAATGCCGAAAGAAATGCATACATATCGCGACAAACAACGGAAGTGCGTTCAAAATTCTTTTTAACAACGTTTTCTGAAAAAGCAAAATAATTAGAAGCAACTTTTGAGAGTTTGTCCCAAAATTCAGCACGTATCGTCTTGTAATAATCGGATTCAACCGTCTGGAACTCACTCTTTACACTTCCGAGCTTTATTTTTGTATTACCGTTAAAGCAGTTTACAAGTTCTGAATATATTGAACTTTCTACTGAATTTATTATCTTATAACAAATACGTCTGTCTTCTTCAAATGCCGGAAGATATGCCTTTGCAAACTTTTCATCAGCAATAAAATATTCACAAGCATTTTCAAGCTCTTTGTAATAATATTCAAACGTTCTTTTTAAATATTCGGTTATCTTTCCTCCCCATTTAGTTTCAAGGGGATTTAATTCTGCTCCTGCACGAAGTTCGTCGGCACACTTATTTAAAAGCTCAACACCTATTGGAAAGTTACGCAAATAATTATATATCCCCGTAAAAATCATAGGAAGACTGTCATCTTTTTTTGCCTGTAAAAAGTTTTCGGTAAAATCGGCAAAATCGGATATTTTTTCCGAATATAGTCCACCGTAGCAGGAGTCTATAAGCTCATTCATAATATTATTGCAAATAAGCGCAGACTCGCTTTCATCTGCTACGCGAAGATTAGCGGGCAAGTCAAGATTTTGAAAATTATTTTTCACTAAGTCGGCACAAAATGAGTGAATAGTACAAATTTTCGCTTTACCCAGATCAAGCAACTGTTTTGAAAGATGCTTGTTTGTCGGGTTTTCTTTTAAAGCAGAAAAAACCGCGTTTGATATACGCTCCTTTAACTCTGTAGCCGCCGCCTTTGTAAACGTAACAACAAGCAATTCAGAAACGTCAATGGGATTATTAGAATCAGTAACAAGCTCAATTATTCTTTTGGTAAGTACTGCGGTTTTACCCGAGCCTGCGGCGGCAGAGACGAGCATTGTGTGACCGCGCAAGTTAACTGCAACTTTTTGCGCAGGCGTTAACTCAAATTTACCGCTCATCATCTTCCTCCTTATCAAGTCTTCTGCATATCGCCTTCATTTTGCAATATGTGCAAGGACTGTCGTTCTTATTTTTCATTTCCATCGGCTCTGCTTTTACGCTGCCCGACTTCATATCCATTGCAATCTTGTTTAAAATATCATCAATCTTGCGCGATAATTCACCAAATTCTTCAACGGTTTTAAGATATTTGGTATTACTTAAATTGCCGTTTTTATAAAGCTTTACGGGGATATACTTTTGCTCTAAATTTTTGTCCATCGCCCTAAGTATATCAACATCATTTACAAGCATCCCCACTCTGCCGATACTGCTTTCGGCTATAGTGTATGCGTTTTCTATTTCGCTGTCATTTTCGATAGTAAAATCGGGAGCTTTTGCGGCAAAATACAAAATACCTGCGGGCAAAATTTCCCCCTCGCATTTAATTTTCTCTTTGAAATCATTTCTTTTTGTGTTCCAAATAGCAAACAGATATAAAAGCATCTGCAAATTTAGGCCTTTTTCTATGTCGTCGGGCGAAAAAGTCTTTGTACCTGTTTTATAATCAACGATTCTGATATATACGTCTTTACCCTTTTTAAATGTGTCAACTCTGTCTACTATTCCACGCATAAAAAGTTTTGTTCCGTCTTGAAGCTTAATTTCATAAGGTTCAACACCGTTTTCGTTTTCGTGCGAAATAGAAAGCTCAAAGAATTTGGGAATAAACTCACCTTGACGGAATTCCGTCAAAATATTACGAACAAGCAAAAGCGTTGTTCTTTTGAGTCTCCTTATAAGCTGCATAAATCTCGGACTGTTTTCGGACATTCCCTGACACGCACTCTTTACGTAATCGTTAATTGTTTCATCAATAAGCTTAACGATTGTGTCATCATCAATATCGGTATTAATGCCGTTATCCGTAGCAATCCTCGACATAAATCGTTCAAGTACAATGTGAACGAAATTACCTATATCATTGCTTCTGAAAACTGAATTTCTTTTTTCTTGAAGTTTTAGTATATATTTACAATGATATTCAAACGAGCATTTAACATAGCTGTCTATCCTTGACTGACTTGTAGACATATTCCCCTTATATATTTCGTTTGCAAGGTCATTATCTATATCGGAAACCCCCGCCTCGAGAGATGTATCCAAAAGTTTTGCCAACTGACCGAAAGCATTATTCTTTTCAAAATATCTCTGCAATGCTATACCGATTTCATTATCTCTATTCAATGCAAGAAGTTTCAGTGCTGTGTTTTTGCCCTGAATTTTATCTTCGGCAGGTACTTCCAAATAATTTATAACAGGTTTATTGTTTAAAAGAAAATTAACCCTTGAGCCTGCAATGGATATATTGCCTGATGCGCCTTTAAGGTCAGAACCGCAATAGGTAAGCGTCAAGGTCTCTCTTGCCGTTGATATTGATTTGTAGAACCAATATAACTCGTCTGACGTAAGTCTATCTGTACCGGGGCTTAACTCAACATCTACAGACTTAAGTATACACTTTTCTTTGTCGTTGAAAATACAGTTTTCTTCAGCCGTCTTTGGAAAAACACCCTCGTTTACACCTATTAAATATACGTGTTTAACGCTGCCGGTACGAATCAAGGAAGCACTGCCGAGCATAATCTGGTCAACCTTTGCAGGGATAGTACCAATATCTATTTTACTCAAAACAAGCTCAAGTATTGTTGCATAGTTTAAACCGTCAGTTTTCATTTCTCCCGCAAACTCAACAATATCATCAAGAGAGTTTATAAGCAAATTCCAAAGCTGTACAAGTTCTTTTTCCTCGGCATAATTGCCGTTTTGTCTACATTCCAAAGCTTTATTCTCAATTTGTTCTTTTATATTAAGTTCACAAAGAAACTCATACAAAGCCACCGTAACATCAGCTACAGTAGTTCCGCCTATAAAATCAAAAAATTTTACGAGAGGGGGCACGATCTTATTTTTGATTTCGTTCGCCTTATTCAACAACTCAGCTCCGTCGTCGGTTATCTTTTCAACAAAGCCATCGGGGTTCATATTCCAGTCAATTCCGTCATACCAACGTCTGCCGTTTATATTCCATGCGGAAGCATAGTTTTCAAGAATATCACATTCATCAAAACTTATACCTACAAGTCCTGTCTTGACGTATGAAATTACGTCGTTAAAACGCCACCCCTTATTTTTTATTGCAAGAGCCGCAAGAATGAGTTTAAACAACGGTTTGGTTGTAATATCTGTCCTGCGCGACATAAAGAAAGGAAGTCCGTTGTTCTCAAGCTCGCAATCAATAATCCCCTCATATGAATTAATATCTCTTGCGATTATAAGAATATCTTTGTATCTTACTCCCTCTCTTACCTTTTTAAGAATATCGCCAACTACAGCTTCGCACTCTTCAAATTTATCGTGGCAAACAATAGTATTAACAGCAGAATCATTACCCGAAAAATCCTCACTTTGTACGCTATGATTCCAAAGATTTCTTGACACATATTCTATAGCTTCGCTCTCAAAACCAAGAGTCTTTTCAAGATATACCTCTTCAACACCCGTGTTGTATCTATTGGAAATCTTTTTAATGTTTTTATAAGTAATCTCGGTTGTGCCAAATATGCCCGAACTATCTTTTATGTCATAACAAAGCGAAAAACATACGCTTTCAGCTTGTCCAATAATATGGCTTAATATCTCATACTGCTGTGGGGTAAAGCTGTCAAAAGCGTCTACATATACGTTATACGAATCAAAAAAACAATTATTTTCAAGAGTGTCGGCAAGTCGAGTTAATTCGTCCGACGGGTCATTATATTCTTTCGAAAGAAAGGCTTGGTATGTCGAATACACAAAGCTTATGTCATACAATTTATCACTCAAAGACTTGTACTTATCCTTAAGTTTGTCAGCCGCCTTTTCGAGGCTAATAGGGGTAACAGAAAACTGTTTCAGCTCATCAACGGTTGAAAGCATAAGCTCAGCAAACGACTTATTCTTATCGTCAACGTTGTTATAAACTTTAAGAAAGGCAGAGGCTTCACGAAGTGCACGCCACATTATTAGCAAGCGGCTACCCTCGCTTAAATCATTAAACGATAATCCGCCAAACACTCTGAAAACTTGGTTGGCAAGACGTTTAAAACTCAAAACCTCAAGGTCAATTGTCGATACGTCATTTGACATATCGGTAATACATCTTTCGGCAGAAAGAACATTTTGTTCGGGAACTATGAGAATAGCTTTTTTGCCGCATCTTAAATCTTCAATTATTTTGTTGTAAACATAAGTACTTTTACCGCAGGCTGCGGGACCGTACACAAGTTTTAGCATAATAATTTACCTCACACGGAGTTTTTCACATAACTTTTCATCGGGGGTAACGTAAGCAGTCCAGTTTGTAGAATAGGTAACTAAACCCAACTTCGATGAATTTATCTTCTTAATATTTTTTACAAAAGTGTAGTCAACAGCAACGTTTTCCCCCTCGGAAACCTTGGAATGAGTAGCCGCTATAATCGCCGCCTGAGTAAAATCAATTTCGGGCGGCTCCTCTCCGTTGCATATCATAATACAATGCGATCCCGGAATGTTTTTTACGTGGAACCAATAATCAAGCTTAGTGGCGGTTTTAAAGGTAAGCATATCATTTTGAATATTATTCTTACCGCAAAAAACCGTATATCCGTTTTCGGTTTTAAATTCCAACGGATACGTTTTCGGAGCGTTTTTCTGTTGTGATTTAGTTTTCACACCATACCCCGATGCTTTAAGTTCCCTTCTTATTTCTTCAAGGTCATTTTCGCCTTCTGCTCTCGAAAGTGAATCAATGACCGACCTTATATACGAAAGCTCAATTTCATCATTTTTTAATTGCTCTGTTAAATATTCAATAGCCTTTTTTGATTTATTATATTTTTTGTAGTATCTTTGAGCGTTCTGCGAGGGAGTGAGCTTTGAATCGAGAACTATCTCTTTTTCAATAGGTGTTTCTAAAGAATAGTCCCACAATTTAACCTTGGTATCTCCTCTATTCAGCAAATATATATTAGCCGTAATTATATCACCTGAATTCTTGAGCTTCAGTCCCTCGTTTGCTCTTCTTATCTCTTCTTTGTGAATAGATATTTTTTTAATAATACGGTTTTCGTTTGTTGAAAGATATTTAAGCAAGTCTGCAGAAATTTGCTTAATGTGGTTTATGCGTTCTTTCTTTACGTAATATTGGTCAATAAGTCTGCTGAAAGATTCACATTCACATTTCGTATAAGTTCCGCCAAACTGCTTTATATTCATAAAACAAAATTCAACAGGCTTGTCGTTTGCCTTAAAGAGAAAAGGGACAAAGTTTTTTTCTTTTATCATGGAAATAACTTCATTAAAGTTGTCCCATAAATCCTTATAAGAACATTCGGACAAAATAGAATCGGCATTTCCTGTCGTCCTGTAAGCAATCTCGGAAGAAACGAGGGGGGATATACCCATATATGAATCGGTTATATAACGCGATATAAGTTTTTCCGAAGATGTACTTTCAAACAAAAATTTAAATTGCTCTTTTGATGTTTCAAGAGGCGATAGCTTATCTTGTGCGGGGGGATATTCATAAGTCAGCCCGGGCAAAACCTGTCTTTTACTGCTTGTAGTAAAATCAACCGGCTTTATAGCACTTATAATCTTCATGTTTTCGTCACAAAAAATAATATTACTGTATTTGCCCATAATTTCAACAATAATATAGCGAATGCAAAGAAATCCCATTTCATCTCTGCATTCCATTTTTATCTGCATAAGTCTTTCAAAACCGTACTGTTCAACGGAAATAATTCTTCCCCCTGTCAAGTGTTTACGTAAAAGCATACAGAACATAGGAGCAGACGCGGGGTTTTCTTTAACAATATCCGTTAAATTTATTCTCGGATGGTTTGCACCCGAAGATATAGACAGCCTAAGATTCTCTCTATCAGCTCTCAAAGTTAAAACTATCTCCTCTTTTTCAGGCTGTTGAATCTTATCTATTCTCGCCCCCGACAATTTTATATTAAGCTCATTTGCCAAAGCGGCAACCATACCTGCATCAAATGCCATTATAAAAATCTCCTAATAAAACATCATATAATTATTTTACCATTTTCTCAAGAATAAGTCAACTATTTCGATAGTGTGAGAGCAAAATAATAATGCCCTTACCGAGCTTTTTTACAATTCGGTAAGGACACTATCCTTTTTGTTCTTATTATAACTGTTTAACTACAGTCAGTTAGAACCCTTAATATCGTTCTCGTACTTTTCGATCATCTTCTTAACCATCTGACCGCCAACGGAACCGGCCTGCTTAGATGTGAGGTCGCCGTTGTAGCCCTGCTTAAGATTTACGCCAACTTCGTTAGCTGCTTCCATCTTAAAACGGTTAAGAGCTTCCTTAGCTTCGGGAACAAGTGTCTTGTTAGATGCCATTTTGTTTTCTCCTTGTTTTTTGATAAAAATCAAAAATCTATATCAATTGAGTCTGTTTGACTCTGGTATTATTATAAACAATCATACGGGTATTATTACTGCCAATTTTTTGTAATAAAAATGCCGAAAAGAATTCGGCATTTTTATTGAATTAACCCATAGTATTCTTTAATATCAGTTTCTTTCGGAAGAGGAATATCCCTAAACGGAAAATCAATCTTCATCATATCATACTTAGTTATACAAATATTTTTAAAAGGTAAAAGCTCAACCTTTTGAACAACACTGTGATTATCGGCTATTTGTTTGAGTTTCAAAAAATTTTCTTTATAATCATTAACTGTCGGAATAACAACCTGACGTAATACGGTCTTTATTTTCATTTCTTGAAGTGTATCAAGAAAATTCAAAACATTATCCATATCACAGCCAACGTGTTTTTTATAGAGGTCGTTTTCGGTATACTTTATATCAAGCAAAACAATATCCGTTTCTTGCAAAAGTCTAATAACGCTATCGTTAAGCACACTTCCCGACGTATCAAGGCAAGTGTTTATACCTTCATTATGGCAAAGCTTAAACGTTTCACATACAAAACCGGCTTGAAGCAACGGTTCGCCGCCCGAAAATGTTATACCACCATCATTGCCAAAATATTCTTTATATCTTTTTGCACGTTTTACTATTTCTTCGGGAGTATACTCTGTTCCCTCATTACAATTCCACGTATCAGGATTATGACAGCACGAGCAACGCAAATTACAGCCCTGTGTAAATACAACGAAACGAACTCCCGGCCCGTCAAGCGTTCCGAGAGTTTGTATCGAATGGACATATCCTTTTATCATAACGCTTCGTGGAAGGTACGGCTGATAACTTCTTTCTGCTGTTCGCGTGAGAGCTTATTGAAGTTTACAGCATATCCCGAAACTCTGATAGTAAGATTGGGGTAGCTTTCGGGGTCTTCGTATGCTTTCATCAGCGTTTCTCTGTTCAAAACGTTTATATTAATGTGGTGAGCCTTCTTTGCAAAATATCCGTCGAGAATAGAAACAAGATTGTCAATTCTCTCTTCTTCGGTTCTTCCAAGTGCCTGAGGAGTAATCGAGAAAGTATTAGAAATACCGTCGCGGCAGTCGTCATAAGAAAGCTTTGCTACAGAGTTCAAGCTTGCCAACGCACCGTTCTCTTCTCTATTGTGCATAGGGTTAGCTCCGGGAGCAAAAGGCATACCCGCTTTTCTTCCGTCGGGAGTTGCCCCTGTATTCTTACCGTACATAACGTTTGATGTAATCGTAAGAACAGAGAGTGTGTGGATAGCGTTTCTATACGTAGGAGTTTTGCGAAGCTCTGTAATAACCTTGTGAGTCATTTCCTTTGCAATATCATCTACTCTATCATCATCGTTTCCGTACTTAGGAAAATCACCCTTGGTATCAAAACCAACAACAAATCCGGCATCATTTGTGATAGGTTTAACGTTTGCATACTTTATTGCACTCAAAGAGTCTGCAACAACGGACAATCCTGCGATGCCGAATGCCATAAAACGTTCAACGGAAGTATCATGCAAAGCCATCTGTGTCTTTTCATAAGCGTATTTATCGTGCATATAGTGAATAACGTTCATCGTCTTAACGTAAAGTTCGCTTACCCACTTAATATAAATATCATAGCGTTCCATAACAGCATCAAAATCTAACTTATCAACCGCCATAGGCTCAGTTTGAGGACCGATATGCATATTACTGTCGGCATCATATCCACCGTTAATTGCGATAAGCAAGAGTTTTGCAAGGTTGCAACGCGCACCGAAAAACTGCATCTGTTTGCCAACTCTCATCGCAGATACGCAACAAGCTATCGCATAGTCATCGCCATATATAGGACGCATAATGTCGTCGTTTTCATACTGGATTGAGTCTGTATCTGCAGAAACCTTAGCACAGAATTTCTTGAAGCTTTGAGGTAACTTATTAGACCACAAAACAGTAAGGTTGGGTTCGGGAGAAGATCCCAAAGTATAAAGTGTATTCAGAATACGGTAGCTGTTCTTTGTAACCAATGTTCTGCCGTCTTCACCCATACCTCCCACAGCTTCGGTTATCCACATCGGGTCGCCGCCGAAAAGTTCATTATATTCGGGAGTACGAAGATGACGAGCCATACGAAGCTTCATTACAAAGTCATCAATAAGCTCCTGTGCGCCAATTTCGTCAAGAATTCCCTTTTCAATATCTCTTTCAATATAAATATCAAAGAATGTACTTACTCTGCCAAGAGACATAGCGGCTCCGTTTTGCTCTTTAATAGCACCCAAATATGCAAAATAAGTCCACTGTATCGCTTCTTTAGCGTTGCTTGCCGGTTGGCTAATATCAAAACCGTACATTTCAGCCATTTCTTTCAAATATCCTAAGAAAGCAATCTGCTGATAAAGCTCCTCTGTAAGTTTAATGTTATCCGCTTTTAAAACGTCGCCCGCGAGAGCTTTTTTATCCTTTTTCTTTTCTTCTATAAGCTTGTCTATACCGTACAAAGCAACACGTCTGTAGTCGCCTATAATTCTTCCTCTGCCGTAAGCATCGGGAAGACCGGTGATAACGTGGCACTTACGTGCATCTCTCATTTCGTCTGTATATGCTCTGTATACGCCCTCATTGTGAGTTGTTCTGAACTTGAATTCTTCTTCTACCTTAGGGCTAAGCTTGTAACCGTATGCTTCACAAGCCTGCTTAACCATTCTCATACCGCCGAAAGGATTAACTCCTCGTTTCAACGGTCTGTTTGTCTGCAAACCAACTATAAGTTCATTATCTTTATCAAGATAACCCGGAGCAAATGCTGTCAAGGTAGAAACAGTCGAAGTATCAATATCAAGAACTCCGCCAAACTGTCTTTCAATAGCAAAAAGAGACTGAAGCTTCTTCATCAAAGCGTTTGTTCTCTCGGTAGCTCCCGCTAAAAACGAGTAGTCCCCGGTATACTCTTTGTAGTTTGACTGTATAAAATCGCGAACGTCTATATTTTCTTTCCAAAACGTTCCTTTAAATCCTGCCCAATTATTGTGTTCCATATTTTTTACCTCCTAAAAAATCAAAAAAAGGCAAATCAGCTTTTTCATTACAAAAACTGACTTGCCCAGACGGTCGGCATTATAAACTTTTACATTCCACCGCAGTTATTCTGCGTATTTCCGTCAGTTATGTAAAAGCTACATGTTAATTATACACAACATTTACAGATTTGTCAATCAATAAAACAAAATAAAACCCAATTTTTTTATTAATTTTTTGTTACATTGATAATCAGTATTTTTAGATAACAAAACTACTCTTTCGCAGTTAATCAAAAAATCCGATTCACCGGCATTAATATATGCTGTCAACGCTTTTTTTCCGACAAATCGCTCTATTCTCAAAACACCCTCTTGCTCAACAAAAATGTCAACATTTCCTTTGTTTAAAATTTCCGATGAAGTTTTAATCGCTGTCATTTGTTTATAAAAATCAAGAATATCATTTTCTACTGTTTTTTCCCAATCAAAAAATGCTCTGCAAAAAGGATCTTCAAATCCTTGTGTTCCTATTTCATCACCATAGTAAATACAAGGATTGCCCGGAAGTATAAATTGCAAAAATACGGCTACCGCAAGTCTTTGTTTAGCATTCGTCATTTCGGCATCATTCATACGATATACAGCTCTGTCCGCCTTACTTACAGGAATGTCATTAACTCCAAGTGAGGTAATTATTCTTACTGTATCATGAGTTGACAGAACATTCATAACAGAGTTAAGGACGTCGGAAGGATAGTTTTCGGCAATTGACATAATTATTTCTCTGAAAGCATATCCGTTGTCGTCTCCCTTTACAAAGTCAATTATCGCTTTCTTAAACGGATAGTTCATAACTGAATCAAGTTCACCGTCGGTAAAATATTTACGTCTTACGCCATAGCTACATTTATTAGATGCATCTTCCCAAACCTCTCCTATAAGAAACGAATCTTCTTTTATTGCTTTCATTCTATTCCTCAACGCCAATATAAAAGAGTCTGGCAACTCATCTGCAACGTCAAGTCTAAAGCCGTCAGCACCAAGTTTTAACCAATGAGCAACAACACTGTCATCGTCATTAATTATATAATTTCTGTAGCTCTCGTTGTTTTCATCTACACAAGGCAGCGTTTTTATTCCCCACCACGAAGTATATTCATTTGGGTACTTTTCAAAAATAAACCATTCTCTGTACTTTGAAGAGGGGTTAGAAACCGCACCTCCGCCGAAAACGTTTTCGGAATCAAAATATATACTATTTGAACCTGTGTGAGAAAAAACTCCGTCAAGAATAATTTTTATGTTTGCATTATGAGCGGCAATGCATAGTTTTTTAAAATCATCTTCCGTTCCCAACAGCTCATCTATTTTTTTATAATCAGCCGTATCGTATCGGTGATTTGAATAAGCTTTGAATATAGGATTAATATATATGATACCAACATTTAGCGATTTCAAATAGCTTATTTTCTCGGTTATACCTTTCAAGTTCCCGCCAAAAAAATCGTTATTCTGAACAATACCTTTTTCATCGGGCAAAAAACAAGGAACATCGTTTGTTGAAGTGTGCAAAAAGAAAGGCTCTAATTTATTTTTAGTATCGCATTTTCCCGATATATAAAATCTGTCGGGAAATATTTGATACATTACTTTACCCGAAAATTTATCACTAACGTGAAATTTTAACGGAATTACCGACAATTGCCAGAAATCTCCCTCTTCCATATTTGTCATATCATAACCTTGTTTATAAAGTGAGAATTTTTCATTCTCGGTTTCAATTACAAAATAATAGAAAAAAAGTCCGGTTTTCGAAAAACAGATGTTGCAGGAATAAACTTCGTATCCTTTCGATTCATTCGATTTGTACATACGGTAAGATGAAAACCTGCTGCCATCTTCTTTATAAAAAATCAATTCGACGTTTACAGTTTTGCAATTTAAAGGTATATGGATATTTAATTCGCACCCTTCTCTTTCGCGAAGGGGACCAAATATAGATTTAAATTTTTTGTTTTTGCTATCGTACAAAATTCGCATTATTTTAAGTTCCAGATATTCTCAGCATATTCACAAACAGAACGATCAGCCGAGAAAACTCCCGCCTTTGCAATATTTGTAAGAGACATTTTCATAAACGCCTCTTTATTTATATAAGTTTCAGATACAAGTTTTTGAGCTCTCACGTAATCGTCAAAGTCCGCTAAGGCCATATACTGATCAGCGACACCGTATCTGTTAGTAAGAAGCGATGAGGCAATATCGTCAAAACGTCTGCCAATCACTCCGGAAGTTAGCATATTCAATACCTGACGAAGTTCAGAGCTCCTCGCAATAAAATCATTCGGGTTATAACCTTTTTCCCAAAGTGCTTTAACCTTGTTGACATCCATACCAAACAAGAAAATATTGTCTACTCCGACCTGCTCAAATATTTCAACGTTTGCACCGTCAAGCGTTCCAAGTGTAACAGCTCCGTTTATCATAAGCTTCATATTACCCGTCCCCGAGGCTTCCTTGCCCGAAACAGAAATCTGTTCTGATATTTCAGCCGCCGGAATAATTTTTTCTGCCAAAGAAACTCTGTAGTCTTCAAGAAATACTACCTTTATTCTGTTTTTAACAACAGGGTCATTATTCACGAGTTCAGAAACTGCAGAAATAAGGCTTATAATTTGTTTTGCAAGGTCATACCCCGCAGATGCTTTTGCACCAAAAATAAATGTTCTTGGCACGTAATTCTCGTTAGGATTACTCTTTATACGGTTGTACATTGCAAGTATCTGCAAAACATTTAAAAGCTGTCTCTTATATTCATGAAGTCTCTTTATCTGCACGTCAAAAATTGAGTCGGGGTCTATGTTAACACCGTTTTTATGCGCAATATAATCTGCGAGAGCTAATTTGTTTTCTCTCTTGATTTTTGCGAGTTCGTTAAGCACGACAGAATCGTCGCGGTATTTCAAAAGTTTTTCAAGCTCGTTTGCGTCCCTTTTGAAACCATCTCCGATAAGTTCAGAAATAAATAATGAAAGTTTGGGATTAGCCTGACAAAGCCATCTCCTATATGCAATACCATTTGTAACATTTATGAAACGTCTGTTGTCAAGATTATAGTAATCATTAAAAATGCTATTCTTCAAAATCTCCGTGTGAAGCTTTGAAACACCGTTAACCTTGTGGCAACAAGCAAGACAGAGGTTAGCCATACGCACTTCGCCGTCAGCAATAGGAGACATATAATTAATTTTGGCAGCATCACCCGGATATGCCTTGTTTAACTCTTCAACAAGCCGTCTGTTTATTTCGGCAACTATAGAATAAACTCTCGGAAGCTGCTCTATAAACAACCATTCGCTCCATTTTTCAAGAGCCTCACTCATAACAGTGTGGTTCGTATAAGACAAGGTCGTACAAGTAATATCCCAAGCCTTTTCCCAACCGTAACCGTGTTCGTCAATAAGAAGTCTCATAAGCTCGGGAACACAGAGTGCGGGATGAGTATCATTAATATGGATAGATACTTTATCTGCAAGATTATCCAATGTTGCATACTTTGCCAAGTGCTTTGCAATTATACTCTGCAACGATGCCGACACGAGCAAATATTGCTGTTTTAAACGTAGTCTCTTTCCCTCAATATGATTGTCGGCGGGATAAAGAACCTTTGAAATAACCTCTGCCATCGTATTTTGTTCAAGAGAACGCACATATTCGCCTCTTGAAAACGCGTGCATATCAAAGCTCGGTATATTTGCACTCCAAAGTGTAAGCTTATTAACAGCACACGAATCATATCCCGAAATATACATATCGTAAGGAACCGCAATAACGCTTTGATACCCCGTCTGAACAACCTTGAACTGACCGTTGTCAAACCATTCGTTTACAGTCCCGCCAAATTTGACCTCATAACTCTCATCAGGTCTTGGCTGAAGCCAAACGTCGCCTCGCTCTAACCAGTTATCCGGAAACTCCATCTGCCAGCCGTCAATTATTTTTTGCTTAAAAATGCCAAACTCATATCTGATAGAAAATCCGGTAACAGGCATTCCAAGACCTGTCGCAGAGTCCATATAACATGAAGCCAGTCTTCCGAGCCCACCGTTACCAAGCCCCGCGTCGGGATCAAGCTCGTATAATGAATCAAGGTCAAAGCCTTGTTTTTCCAAAACTGTCCTAAACTCATTTTCCAAACCAAGATTAAACAAGTTGTTTTTTAACGAAGTCCCTACAAGAAACTCCATTGACATATAATAAACCTGCTTCTTTTGTTTTTCCGATACTTCCCTTTTAAAATCTTTTCTTAGCTTTGCAAGAAATTCTCTCAAAACGGTACAAACCGTTTTATATAACTGTTTTTCCGTTGACTCATTAATATTGCAACTAAAAAGTCTTGTTGAAGTGTCATTTAATATGTTGAGCAAATCAATTTTTTCTTTTTGCATTGATAACAAACTCTCCTTTGGTTTCACTTACTATATATAACTTATGAAATGTAGTACATTTATTATTATATGTCAAGTAAGGCACTTTTTATAAATATCCATATATTCTTTTGCCGGCTTGTCCCAAGACGAATCATAGGACATAGCATTTATTACTATTTTGTTCCAAGCGGTTCTATCATTTCTGTAAACATTAATACATCTTTTTAACGCATCAAGTAAATCTTCTCGGCTGAACGTCTGAAAATTAAAGCCGTTCCCGTTTTCTGTACCGTCAAACGGTATAACCGTATCCTTTAACCCTCCTGTCGCATTAACAACAGGAATAGTTCCGTAACGCATTGCAATAAGCTGAGAAAGTCCGCATGGTTCACTCTTTGACGGCATTAAATAAATATCCGAGGAAGCATAAATCTGTGATGCAAGCGACGAATTAAAACAAAGATTAAGCGAAAATTTATTTCTGTTTAAGTCAGCAATATTCTGTAAGTAACCTTCGTAAGACTCATCCCCCGTACCAAGTATAACAAGCTGAACGTCCTCCTTCAAAATCTCATTTACTATATTACAAATAAGATCAAACCCCTTATGAGAAACAATTCTTGATACCATACCAATTAAGGGAACATCAGGTCTGATTTGGAGCCCGAGTCTTGCTTGAATAGCCTCTTTGTTACGACTTTTCCCCATTGCATAATCAAATATTCCATAGTTTACATGCAACGCTTTATCGGTTTTCGGATTGTTAATTTCAAGGTTAATGCCATTTACAACACCATCAAGCTTAAAACTATGTTCTTCAATAATTGGCGAAAGTCCGTGTGCAAAGTACGGATATTTTATTTCCTGTGCATAAGTTTTTGATACCGTTGTCAGTGCATCAGCACACAAAATTGCACCTTTCATAAAGTTTATTGAATTATTGTAAGTAAATATATTTCTGTAAGTTTCATCTAATCCTATTGTATCCTCAAGAAAATATGGATCACACCAACCTTGATATTCAATATTATGAATAGTAAAGACCGTCTTTGCTTTTCCTAAAGATTCGTGATAAAAAGCGTGAAGCAAAACAGGAATTAAAGCCGTCTGCCAGTCATTGCAGTGAATAATATCAGGTACTATATCAAGTTTCACCAAGGCTTCAAGGGTAGCTTTAGAGAAATAAGTAAATCTTTCTCCGTCGTCTCCTTGGCAGTATATACTGTTTCTGTTGAAATAATATTCGTTATCAATAAAATAAATCTTTAGTTTCTTTTTACGGCTTTTATACTTAAAAACACCTACATATTGTCTTCTCCAAGCAATATTTACGGTGAAGCTTGTTACAAACTCTGTTTCAATTGACGGGTTATTTTTTATTTTGCTGTAAAAAGGCAAAAACATAATAACCTCGTTATCATTTATTTTTGACAAAGCAGCAGGAAGGGCCTCGGCGACATCGCCGAGGCCGCCTGTCTTTATAAACGGTGCAGCTTCACTTGCTGCGAACACTATTTTCATACTTTTTCTCCTTTTTTTATTATAACCGGGTGATCAGGTGTACCTCTAAGCTCAGCTCCGTCGGTTACGTTAACGTTTTTATCAAGAATAACACATTCAAGCTTTGCATCATTTCCTATACGAGCGCCCTGCATAACAATACACCCTTTAACTTCTGCGCCCGTGTTAATCGTAACATTTCTAAAAATTATACTGTCTGTTACTCTTCCGCAAAGCTTACAACCGTCTGCCAAAAGACTGTTTTCAACCTCTGCCCCCTCGCAATAATACGAAGGCATTTCATCTCTCACCTTTGTGTAGATAGGATTCTTACCGAAAAGACCATTTCTGGTTTTTTCTTGCAGAAGAGCCATATTATTAGCATAATAGCTCTTAATATTTTCGTTTCTCAAAACTATACCTTTGAATTCATATACCGAAACCTTTAATTTTCCGTCATTAAAATATCTCTGCAAATAATCTTTTTCAAAATGAACATACCCTTTCGAGTGGGATTCATATAACGCGTCAACAAGAAGCTGACGTTTTATTATAAACATTCCCATACCCACAAATGCCTCTTCGTCAGATACAGAGTCAAGTAATATCGACTTAGCCCTATTTTTTTTATCGGCATAAACTATCAAAGGATGTTTCTTTTTGTTCTCGAGTTCTTTATTAGATATAACAGTTACGTCTGCGCCGGATTTGATGTGATTACTGATTGCGGGCCTAAAATCCATATTACAAAGCACCGTTGAATCACATACAACAACGTATTCGTAAAGTGAATTATCAATAAAGGGTACTGCAGAATAAAGTGCTTCGAGTTTCCCCTTATATACCCCGGTGTTACCGCTTGCAAAAGGCGGAAGAATAAACAAACCTTCGTTCTTTCTTCTCAAATCCCAATCGGCAGCAGAACCAAGGTGGTCCATAAGGGACCTGTAGTTATATTTTGTAATTAACCCAACATTATAAATACCTGAATTAGACATATTGGAAAGCACAAAATCTATCTGTCTGTATCTTCCGCCGAATGGTAACGAAGCTACAGTTCTGTGATTTGTAAGCTCCCCTAAAGTGCTATCATATATATTTGAAAAAATAATACCCATTGCTTTCATGGTAAAATACACCTCTCAAATCTAATTATCGTAAACAAGAATAATATCATAATATTTCTTTCGGCAAAAGAATCTTATTCTGAGGAACTACCTTGTCTTTACCAACCACAGCAATTCCCCACTTATTTTTATCGTAAAACTCCGGAATATCACCTATTCTTGCGTTTGCATTCACAACAGAATCTTCACCGATTATTGCATATTTAATAACAGAATTGCGTCCTATCTCAGCATTCGGCATAACAAAACTGTTAGATATTTCCGCATTTTTTCCTATAGTACAGCCTGTAGAAATAATGGAATTATATACGTTACCGTAAACGGTACTTCCCTCTGCGATATATGAATTGACAACCTTTGCACCTTTAGCGATAAAGGTTGAGGGATGGGCATAATTTCTTGAATAAATCTTGTTTTCACCGTCAAACAGGTCAAATTTTGGATCATTACCGAGAATATCCATATTTGACTGCCAAAGACTGTCAATAGTTCCTACGTCTTTCCAATAACCGTCAAACGAATATGCAAAAAGTTTGTACTTGTCCTCAAGCATTTTGGGGATAATGTTTTTACCGAAATCGTTATTTGACTCAGGGTCTTCGTTGTCTGCAATAAGATACTTTTTCAATACTTTCCACTTAAAGAAATATATACCCATTGAAGCCTTTGTGCTTTTAGGCTCCTTCGGCTTTTCTTCAAACTCAAAAATTCTTCCGTCATCCCTTGTATTCATAATTCCAAAACGACTTGCTTCTTCGAGCGGCACTTCAAAAACACCTATCGTACAGTCAGCTTTCTTGTTCTTGTGTAGCTGAAGCATTTTTGAATAGTCCATTTTATATATATGGTCGCCTGACAGTATAAGTACATAATCCGGGTCAAACTTATCTATAAATTCAAGATTCTGATAAATGGCATTCGCCGTACCCTTATACCAGTCGGAGCGCTCCTTGCCCTGATAAGGGGGAAGAATGGACGCACCGCCGAAATATCTGTCAAGATCCCAGGGAAGACCGTTGCCGATATATTCGTTAAGCA
>JAZNCH010000075.1:0-3216 GCA_045587445.1 Eubacteriales bacterium
GGGTGCTAATGCCAACAGTACCACTACCCTCGTCAGCTCAATGAAGAACGGCGATGATACTCTTTCTTATACTTATGACGAATTAGGTAATATTACAAGTATATCGAAAGACGGTACTGTAATTGAAAGTTATACGTATGATGACCTTAATCAGTTGAAGACTGTTACAAGAGGTACAGACACATACACTTACAATTATGACAACGGCGGTAATATTCTGTCGGTTACGAAGAATGGCACAGCAATCAAGTCATATACTTACGGCGACACTGAGTGGAAAGATTTGCTGACTGCTTACAACGGACAGTCTATTACTTATGACAACATAGGTAATCCATTGACATATTACAATGGCAGTACGTTCACTTGGAGCGACGGCAGAAAGCTGACTAACATTGTAAACGGCACAGACAATATTAGTTATACTTATGATTCCAACGGTTTACGTACAAGTAAAAATATCAATGGAACTATTACCGAATACTATTGGCTTGACGGTACGCTTTACGCTGAAAAGACCGGCAGCCAGTATATCTATTACCACTATGACGATAACGGCATAGCTTATGGATTTACAGTAGTAAACGGAACAACCACTACCGATTATTACTATATCCATAACCTGCAAGGCGACGTTATTGGCATACTTGACAGTACTGGCACAACGGTTGTAGAATATACTTACGACGAATGGGGCAAGATTCTTGCGACGACAGGCTCTCTTGCTACAACAATTGGCGAACTTAACCCATTCCGCTACAGAGGTTATTACTACGATGCAGAGACAGAGTTTTACTACTGTAGAGCAAGATATTATGACCCTGAAATCTGTAGATGGATTAGTGCTGATGATCCTTCGATTATTGACGGAAGCACATTGCATATATTGGAAAACAATTTGTTCGCATACTGTTTCAATAACCCGATAAATATGACCGATGACACAGGTTTGTGGCCAAAATGGGCAACAAAAGTATTAATTGGAACAGCAGTTATTGCAACTGCAGCTATACTTACCGTTGCTACCGCAGGAACCGGAACTACATTAGCTTGTTTTGCTCTCGGTGCACTAAAAGGTTCTTTGATTGGTGCTGCCTCCGGTGCTGCTTCCGGAGCAATAACCGGTGCTGTTACCCACAGAATAAAAACAGGTTCGTGGGAAGGCGCAGGGCAAGCCGCACTTGAAGGTGCTGCCGATGGTTATATGACAGGAGCAATAACCGGATTCATTTCAGGCGGACTAACAAGTAATGTTTGTTTTGTAGCCGGAACATCAATATTGTCTTCTGTAGGTTATGTTGCCATTGAAGATATTGAAATAGGAGATTACGTCTGGGCTTCAAATCCCGAAACAGGAGAAACTTCTCTAAAAAAAGTTGTACAAACTTTTGTAAATGAAACTGATGAATTGATTTATGTGATTACAAACAATGAATGCATAATTACAACACCAGGACACCCATTCTATGTTTCGAATAAAGGTTGGGTTAATGCTGAAGACTTGAAATGTTATGACTCACTAATTGATAATTTTGGAAATACAATTGATATAATTGAAACAAAACATGTTGTTGTATTAAATCCTATAAAAGTTTATAACTTTGAAGTTGAAGATTATCATACATACTTTGTTAGCAATGATGCTATTTTAGTTCACAATACAGGTTGTAATTTAGGTAAACTTTCTAATTCATTTTTAAAACGAAAATTAAAAATCGATGCTCATGAGGTGAAAATTGAATATTTGGGAAAAAAAGCTCAGATCTCTTTATATGATTTAGCTGCTGATAAAAATACCGGCATTATATATATTATAGATAAGGCTGGGAAAATTGTAGCTGAAACAATATATAGAACAAAGTAGGTGAGTTTATGATTCCAGAGACATACATTGAATTAAGTTTAGTATTTGATAATAATTATGATGTTGAAAACATCACTAAACTTACAGGAATAATACCTTTTGAGTGTAAAAATAGAAATAAAATGAAATTAAGTCCTCTTACAAATCAACCATTAGAAGGATTTTGGACAATTAAAAGTTTAGTTTGCTGTGATTACAATATAAAACCCGCAATTGACGATATGATTGCAAAAATCCACTCAAATGTTTCAATTTTAAGAGATATATGCAAGAAAGAAAATGGGGAAGCAATTTTCTGGATAGTTTCATATTTTACTCCAACTTCTCCTCCAATTTTTGAGCTCAACAAGGAACTAATTGAAGTTGCCTATGAATTAAATGCATCAATTCGTTTTGATTTATATGCTGATTAATCCCATTACTAAAACAAATTTTACTAAAAACATCTTACTCTGGCACATTTTGTGCCGGAGTAAGACACAGATTAAACAAAAAACAAAAGGATAGGTAAAATGATGAAGCATCTAAGAAGGCTGTCGGCGTTGTTGGTTGCATTAGCGATATTCTTTACAACGATACCTGCAAGTGCTTTTTGTGAAGATGATGAAGCTGCTATTTCGACACAAACGATTAACAGTGCCAATGCCGATTCGGGTGCTACGTCGGCTAACCCCTCTATAAATTCGTCGGCAACGTATACAACAAACGGCGAATATATGTCGAGTATAACCGATAGCAGAGGTGAAACGACGTATTATTCGTATAACGAATCACGCGGTTATGTTACAAGCGAGACTAATCCTAAAAACGTTTCAACAAACTATACCTACAACGGCAGTGAGTTGCTTACAGGGGTAAGTATAGCAAACGGAAATGCAACTTCTTCTGTTTCATATAGCTATGACGGCGGTAAGAAACTGTCAAGCATACTTTCACCAAGCGGAACGACGTATAGCTTTACTTATGACGGATTTGCAAGAAATCTTGCGACAAAGGTGGGCAGCAGAACTTTAAGCTCATATACCTACAATGCAAAAGGTCTGCCCCAGACTATGACTTACGGTAACGGCGTTGTTGTAAGCTATGGCTATGACAGTCTTAACCGTCAAACGTCTTTCTCGGTTAATAATGCTCTTAAATATAAATACAGCTATGACGGTTATTCGAGATTATCTGAGCTTATTGATTTGTCTCTCAATAGAAAGACAAGATATGAGTATGATATTCTCGGAAGACCGACAAGCGAAAAGATTGTTGACAGCTTAACCAATTCCCTGCTGTCTAAATTGGGATTGCGTTATGATGATAGCAAGAATAGACTTGCGGGTTATGACGTAACGATTGGCGGTACT
>JAZNCH010000076.1:0-2997 GCA_045587445.1 Eubacteriales bacterium
ACGCCTGCGCCAATAAATTTGTTCATAAATCATTACCTTCTTTCTTTTCTTCTTTTTCCACTAATACATCGAGGATTTTTTCGGCTCTCTTGCTGAAATTCGGAACAAACAAATAACAACACCAAAGCCATATCATAAGCAAAATGCTTATAAACATAAGGAAAAGGACAAACATCGTTATTCTCCTTTCTCGTCAAACTCTTCACACGCTTTATCATTCGGAGTGACGAACGTGTACAAGTCTTTCTTTAAGCAGTAGTACGGCTCACCTTCGTCTTTCATACACCAACGGCAGTCGCCACATCGTTTATCAGTCTCCATTCAGCACCACCCTTTGCCCGTTCATAAAGATAGTACAAGAGGGGATTTTAGCAACGTGCCTTGCCTCTGCCTGTCGCTTCGCACGGTTTAATTCAGTAATGTTTTTAGCCATTTCCGTAAACTTGGCAGTCCACGGTGCTGGTTTTTCTTTCTTTTTAGCCATATTAGTACCTCCCAAAAAATTCAAACCAATCAGACAGATAGGTCAAGATAAGAGCCAACAGGACGAATAAGGCGATTTCAAGGTTTCTGCTCATCTTTTTTCACCACCTCATCAATCTTCTTGCACAGCTTCCAAGCCTCTTCGCCTAACTCAATCAAAGCATCCATACTTTCGTTTAGGTTGGTCGCTAAGAAAGCCACGAGAACACTATGCAAAGCTACCGCCGTCCAATCTTTTTCAGCAAGATACACGCCTAACATAATGCAGTTGAATAGCAGTAAAGTAATATCAATTTTTGCTAAGGTTTTAGGGTTCATTCTGTCACCTTCTTACGATATTCACATTCGGGAGAAAAGCAAAGATGGCAAATAACATCACAAGTGCGCCGTTGCCAGCAGTTACGGCAACAACGGTATTTAGGGTTACAACTACCTTGTTCGAGGGTTACTTTGGGGACATTACATACTTTATCCATTGCCTTGCTCCAATCTTTTCGCATACTCCGCTTCTAAGCGACGCAACATATTATTCAAGTAGCTTGTGTCGTAGACAGTAGGCTTGTAGACGTATTCCCTGTTTATGATTTGGTCTTGGTCTACTTCCTCAATAAGTGCCATTACCTCGTTCAGCTTAGAATACAGCTCCTGCGCTTTAATATCGCGGGCAGTTTCAGTCATACGGAGTGCGTCCTGAACGTGTCCTTTAAGCCCGTAGAAAATATCGTCTTCCCTGCTCAACTTCCATTCTTTGTGCAGTTGCTCAATGCGTTTTTCGTTGTAAATCTCGTCAATGAATTGTTTGATAAATACTTTGTCCAGTACGTCCAAATTATCCAAAATGACGTTTTCAATGCCCCACATCGCTTGAGTAGGGTGTCTGCCAACGCTATAACGGAACGCAGCTACGATTAACCATTGTAGGTTTTGGTTGTTACCGGTGATAGTGTCTTTCATATTACAACCTCCAAGAAATTAAAGTTAGTACAAACGCAATAGCATTATAGAAAGCTATCTCATATTCGCTACGTGCCATATTCATTATCATTACGCCACAGTTCATACCCGATAGAAATAACATAAAGTTTTTCATTCTGTTACCTCCCCATCTACCATTTTTGCACCGCAATGCGGGCAGAATTTAAAAACCTTGGCGTGTAAATACTCTCGCCAAAAGAAGCCACAATTAGAGCAATTTAGATTATATCCGATGACCTTGCCTTGCTCGTTATAGACTTTTTTTATCAGCCACTTACCATTTTTCATGGTTTCTAACGAACGATAATTGGGTGCTTGCTCACATAGTTTTTCGACTACTAATCTAACGCTTTGCCTCTCAAAATATTTATTAGGGAAATCTACGGCACACCTTTTCAAAAACTTGTCACAAGCTCTTAGAATATCGTCAGTATCTACTGATTTACCCATTATTATCACCGTCCATCTTTGCTCCGCAATTAGGGCAAAACGAACTTGCAACTGTGTGAAATCTTCCACAATAGCCACAATAATACTCATCAGCTTTTAAAAGTTGTCGTCTTACGTTCCAATGGGTTTTAACTCGACCGTCATCCGTTAATTCCCAATAAACTAATTGAGTAATGTCTATCTCACGTCCAAATTTATGGTTTTCTACTTTGTGGGATTCTCCACCAACGTAAACATAGCCGTTATCTTTTTTATCTAATTCAACTGTAGCAAGTATTTCACCACTGCTTACAACTTTAATTAAAAACTTTTGCTTCATTCTTTGTCTCCATTCATTCTCGCACCACAGTTGGGGCAATGTGGCAAAATTTCTGGTTCATAGAACCACATATCAAAACCTCTATTACACACCGAACATATAAGTCGGTCTGGTCTATCAGAACAGCTCAACCACTCGCCGTGCTTTACAGGGTCAATGGTGGGCATATGCTCGAATAGTTTTTCAACGAAGTGAATAAGTCCATCCGCATTAAAATAATGCCGAGGATGACGTGTCTTGAATAGTTTTTCAACACTTTTGCACTTCATCATAGCTACGTCAGCATCTATCAATCTACCCATTACTAACACCTCAAAGCATTTTTGCACCACAATGCGGACAGTACACATAACAATAAGCACCGCCAAGAACAATGCCACATTCAGAGCATTTAAACTCTTTATTGCCTACATCTTCCCATTTTCCGTACTTTACAGGGGGAATGTCAGGAAAATTCTCAATCGTAGGTAGCTTATCTACCAATTCGGCGGCTTCCTTATAAATCATATATACTAATCTATTGTCTTTGTTATAAGCCTGTTTTGCTTTAAAGTTTAATGCTCTTACTGCATTATCTCTGTCAATTAAATTCATTCACTCTCACCGTCCATTCTTGCCCCACAAGATGGGCAATACTTCATTTTGGAAGATGTATGCCATATATCTTGGCACAGGGAACACACAAAAGCATCTTTAGCAACCGTTACTTTGCCGTTTACCACGATTTCATGTTTAAGCCAATTTCCGTGCTTTACAGGGTCGATGGTAGG
>JAZNCH010000077.1:0-34106 GCA_045587445.1 Eubacteriales bacterium
TTGAGGCAAAAAAATCTTATCCTTTATAAGTCTTGCGATTTTAAATGCGGGTATGCAGAGCAAGAACCATAGTGTTGAATACAGAAGACATACTTGTCCTAATATATTAAAGATATGCCCGGAATAATCCCAAACGTTCAAATCAAGCAGTAGGTTAACTATACAACCCGTGATAAATTCGTTTAGTGTAATAAACAAACTGCCGAACAGACATTTTTTTGCTATATGGCAATCGCTTTGCAAAATTTCAAAAATGTATATGCCGAGAAAGCAGATGCCGCCGCATATCCCCATAGACCAATGAGTAAAGCCGCGCCACGTTATTTCAAGCAGCATATATGCGCTTCCGCCGACTAAAAAAACTAACGGAAATTCATAATGTTTTGTAATCAAAAAGACCACCCCCGTTTTAGAGGGTGGTCATATGTCTTTTGCTTTATTCAGTTGGTGTTTGATTTTCTGTGTTTTTTCCGTTTGTATCTTCGCTCGGAGTATCAGAAGTGTCATTTTCAATATCTTCGGGCAATTTGAATTCCACATAAAAATCGTCTACAGCTTTTTGTACGAGAAGTTTTCTTTTCTTTTTCTTTACTATTCCATCGAGTATGATTACAGCAATGAATATAACGAAAGAGACTGCAGCAACGATGGAACCGTATACAAAGCAATTGGGTCTGTATACGAATTCAAGCTCGTGTTCGCCTTTATCGATTTGAGCCGCAAGTAAAGAGTCGGCGGTTATTGCAAGGTCGAGTTTCTCTCCGTCGCAGTAGATATGCCATCCCTCATCGTAGGGAATAGACGTAAACAAAAGCGAATCATCTTCTTTTACTGTTATCGTTCCTTTTAGGCGTGTATCCGAATGTTCGGTAACCTCAAAACTGCACTCGTTCAGTTTTGTCATAACTTCCTTGTATATTTCGGTGTCCATATAATAAAAGTAGTTTTGATCGGTCAGAACATATAGGTTTTCATCATCAAGAGTAACCTTTAAATTAACCGTCTCGTCCTTTTCAAAACTTGAAAGCGAAAGGATTCTGTCGGTTTCGTTATCAAAGAAAGTACCCCAATCTCTGTTGTTAAGCAAAAGCTTAACTTTTCTCGGGTAGTCTGACGGATAGAAGAAGTATATCTCGTCTGTAGTCGGAGCGTTGAAGGTATACGATACTATCGCATTACTTCCTTCTTTTTTAGGAACGTATTTAGTATATTCGAATGTGGCTTGGCTTTTTATTACGTTGTCTGTCGTCTCGTTTACGTTTTCAATCGGTTTAAATAATTGAATTGTTGAATCTGCGTCAAGCATAGCGGTAACAAGCTCGTTCATGAGCTCAAAAGGTGTTTCGTAGAAACCGAAATCAACGTATTCGGCCCTACGCGATACGGCAAAAGCGATACTTTGAGCATATTTGCTTTGATAAACACTGAAATCGTTTTCGCAGTGAAGCTTTTTGAAAAATTCACTGTTCAAATCATCGTCGGTTATAATATATTTAATACCGAGAAGTGCATCTGACGCGGGGGTTCCTCCATAATATTTTGACCAATGTGATTTTGAGGAATATCCAAGTTGATTGAGAAGTTTAATGATAGAGGCGTTTAGAGTCGAGGTCGAGCTTGATATACCGTTTATGTCAAGAGCCATATTGTCATTGGTTCTTCGGTGGCTCATCTTTTCAAAACGGTAGAACGAAGTATCGTTTTCGAGTATATAGTCGGTAAGGGGACGCATTTTGTCGATATATTCTCTATATGCCGTTCTCGACGTAAAAATAACGTCTTGGTCAAGCGAATCGAGGTTTACGTAGCCGTTTATCAAAAGCTCTGTGGAAACTAAAATTGCAAGAATCAGCGATGTAAAACTCGTAATTTTTTCTCTTTTTACAGCGTAAAGAGTAAGCAGATAAACACCTACGCAAATAAGGCTTATCCATATACAGAGAACGTTGTCAATAAATTCGTATTCTTCGTTTTGTACGATAACTATTAAAAGCACCAGACCGCCGCAGGAGGCAACTATATGATTGAAATTGACGTCTTTTAGGTAGTTGAAGGCTTGATGTGCGAAAACAACAAGCAAAAAGCAGAACATAAAGCTGTAACGGTAATTGAGCCAGTTAGGCTTCTGCATACCGTGCATAAATATATCAAGCGTTGACGCGGAAAAAAGAATGACCATAACCGACAGAAGAAATCCTGCGGCAATCTTTTCACGCGGCGTAATTTTTCTTGAAATAAAGAATACGGGTATAAGCACTAACGAAAGAACACCGCAATAAACAAAGGGGAGCCCTTCAGGTCTTACGGTATCGTAAGAATTCGGTAACATTTTCGCGAATAGGTCTAAAAGGTTAAACTTAGAATTCAGAGTATAGTTCGGATTCGAAAAGTCATTCTTTCCGAATTTGAGAGAATAATATATGGTGAAAATTATAACGGCAGACATTCCTATAGCAAGTAAAGAAAACAAAAGCACGCGCAGGAATGATTTTAATGTATGCAATCTTTCTCCCGATGCATTATATTTTTTCGAATAGCCGTATGCGCAGTAGTAATATATTGCATAAAAGAATATAAATACGCAAAGCATAAATCCAATATAGAAGTTTGAAATAACGGCAACCGTCAAAATTATTGTGTAAAGCTTATATTTTCTTTTGTTGATAAGGTCTTCAAGACCAAGAACTATCAATGGGAGGAACAACAGAACGTCTATCCACATCGTATTGTGAGCGTTGACCATAGCGTATGAAGTCAACGCGTACATAGTGGAGAAAATAACAGACGCGTATTTACTTTTCATTCTGCCCGAATAGTGAAGATATACGGCAAAATTAAATCCCGAAAGCCCCGCCTTGAGTACAAATATGGTGAGAAGAGCTTCGGTTATTGAATTTTCAGGGAAGAGGGTTATGAGTAAATTAAACGGACTTGCGAGATAATAGGCATACATTCCCATAAACTCACCGCCGAGTGCTCTTTGCCATGAGTAGAGAAGACTTCCGTCGCCCCTCAAAACGTCTCGAAGTTCTTCAAAAAAGTAAACGTATTGAGCGTTGAGGTCGAGTACGAGAACTGAGCCTTCGCCTATTGGGTAAACTCCCCTAAGGAGATAAACAACGAGATATAAAGCAGAGGGAATGAAGAAAGCCCACAACAGATACGGACTGAATTTTATTTTGTTTTGCTTGTAATCGCAGTCAAGCGGCATCATCGTATTATTTGTCATTGTTCTTCGCCTCCTTTGTTTTGCGGTTCAACCTTTTTTATGTTTTTTTCAAGTTTTAGTCTATTCAAAGTCATATCGTGCCCGCAGCCCTTGCATTTTATTTTAACGTCACTGCCTGTCCTCATAACTTCAAAAGCAAATGAGCCACAGGGGTGTTTTTTCTTCATAATAAGCGTATCGCCTTTATCAAACTTGGGTATATTCAAATGTGAAAACCTCACTTTACGTTATTAGTGTGTGCTTGAGTAAATATTATAACACAAAATAACAATAATGTAAATAATCTATTTTTCAATAATTTAAACTGTTGCAGAAAAGATTTTTTTGTGTTAAAATAATATTGTAAAAAAATAGTTGGAGTGATTTTTATGAAAAAAATAGATAATGCCGAGATACTGTGCGTAGGTACGGAAATACTTATAGGTGATATTATCAATACGAATTCCGCATATATTTCTCAAAGACTTGCGGCAATTGGAATAAACCAATATCACCAAGGGGTTGTAGGCGATAACCCTCAAAGACTGAAAAAGTTTTTGCAAGAGGCGTTAGAAAGAGCAGATGTCGTTATACTTACGGGGGGATTAGGTCCTACCTATGATGATTTGACAAAAGAAACCGTTGCCGAATTAATGGGCAAAGGAATGGAGCTTCATCAGCCGTCTTTGAACCGACTGAAAGACTTTTTTGTGTCAAGAAACATAGAAATGACGGAAAACAATGTTAAACAGGCATATATGCCTATTGGCTGTATAGTTATGCAGAATAACTGCGGTACTGCCCCCGGTGCTATAATTGAAAATGAAGAAACGGGAAAGACTGCAATAATATTACCCGGACCTCCCAGAGAAATGAAGCCTATGTTTGAAGAATGTGTCGTGCCATATCTTGAAACAAGAACGGATTCACTTTTTGTCAGCAAGAATATCAATATAATAGGAATGGGTGAATCAAAGGTCGAAACTGTTATAATTGATATAATGAAGAATTCTACGAATCCTACGGTTGCTCCTTATGCGGTTGACGGAGAGGTAAGACTTCGTGTTACGGCAAAAGCGGGTACAAAGGAAGAGGGCGAAAAAATATGCTCCGATATGATTGAAGTTTTGAAAAAAACAGAGGTCGGTAAGTATATATACGGAGTAGACACGACACCTGAAAAAGAGTTGATAGAAAGACTTGCAAAAAATAATATGAAAATTGCGGTTGCCGAATCGTGTACGGGCGGAATGGTAACGGAAGTTTTAACTACTGTCAGCGGCTCGTCTGCCGTACTTGACGGAAGCGTTGTTTCATACGCAAATGAAATAAAAGCAAAGCTTTTGAACGTAAGTGAAGAAACCCTTGCGACTAAAGGTGCGGTATCCGAAGAATGCGCATTGCAGATGGCAGAGGGCATAAGAAAGCTTATGGGTGCAGATATGGGGTTAAGCATAACAGGTATAGCAGGTCCTACCGGAGGTACCGACGAAAAGCCTGTCGGAACCGTTTACATTGCGGTAAGCACTGTGCAGGGAAGCAAGTGCGAGAAGCTAAATATAAGAAACAACGGAAGAGAATATATAAGAAAAGTCTCAACGAAGAGTGTTCTTATGTTGGCTTTGAGAAGTTTTGAATAAAGAGTTATATATAGAATAACGCTTCTTTTTGAATAGGGAGGCGTTATTTTTATTGCGATTAGAGATGATATGGGCGTAGACCATATCATCTTTAGTTATTAATAAAAGTATCAAGCTTCGTTTATATATCAAATTTATTAAAAATAATATTAAAAAACTATTGACAAACGGAGAGGGGTGTGATATTATACATACATCGACTTTATTGATTTAGTTAAGTAAAGCGATAAAGCGATAAAAAACAAAAAATAACACCGAAAAAGGTGTTCGGAGGTTTTATCATGAAAAAGACATTATCATTGATTATGAGCATTGTTCTCATTATCGGCGCAGTATTTGCATTTGCTTCCTGCGGAAAGAAAGAAGACAACACTCTTACTTGCGGTGTTACTATTTTTGAAAAGATGAACGAACAGGACGAAAATGGCAACTGGACAGGTTTTGAATCTGAATTTGCTATGGAAGTTGGTAAGATTCTCGGCATGGACGTTGAATTTCAGATTATTGACTGGGGACAGAAGTACAACGAACTTAATTCAGGTGCTATCGACTGTGTATGGAACGGCTTTACAGCAAACTCCAGCGACAACGGCGTAAAGAGATCCGATCTCGTTGATTTCTCTTACGGTTATATGCTTAACCAGCAGTGCATCGTTGTTAAGAAGGACGGCGTAGACAACTTTAAGACAGCAGACGACCTCAAGGGTAAGAAGGCATGTGTAGAAGCAGGCAGTGCAGGTGCGGCTTATGCTGAAACAGTAACCGATGCTGATAAGATCTTTACAGCTACAGCTCAGATTAATGCATTTACAGAAGTTAAGTCAGGTGCTGTTGACTTCATCGTAGTTGATATTGTTCTTGCGAAGAATATTTGCGGACAGGGCGACTATGCAGATCTCGCTATCGTTGATGCAATCGAACTTGAATCCGAGATCTATGCTATCGGTTTCAAGAAGGGCAGTGAGCTTACAGCGAAAGTAAATGAAGCTATTAAGACTCTCAACGAAAACGGTAAGCTTATGGAAATTGCAAAGAAGTACGGCTTTGAAAACGTACTCAATGTAACCGAAACTATCGAATAATATTCGAGTACATAACAAATAAGGAATATAATAATGGGATTTTGGGAAGTAACTTTAAGTCTGCTTGGCGGACTTGAATACACCTGCCTGATATTTGCGCTAACACTTGTGTTAGCGCTTCCTTTAGGTTTGGTGATAGCATTTGGGTCAATGTCGAAATTCAAACCTCTTGCATATGTTGTAAAGACATTTGTTTGGATTATACGCGGCGTACCGTTGATGCTTCAGGTAATAATATTCTTCTACGTACCGGGATTTCTTTTGGGAACCCCGATATTGTCGCGTTTTGCCTCGGTTATTGCTGCATTTGTAATAAACTATGCTTGTTATTTTTCTGAGATATACAGAGGTGGAATTGAGAGCATACCGCGCGGACAGTATGAGGCAGGACAGGTTTTGGGAATGACCAAGACTCAGGTGTTCTTTAAAGTAATACTTATGCAGGTAGTTAAGCGTATCCTTGCACCTATGTCAAATGAAGTTATTACTCTTGTAAAAGATACTGCTTTGGCGAGAGTAATAATGATAGTTGAAGTTATTCAGGCGGCACAGAACTTTGCGGGATACGGACTTATGTGGCCTTTGTTCTACACGGCGGTATTCTATCTTGCGTTTGTTGGTATTCTCACACTTCTGTTCGGGTATTTCGAAAAGAAGCTTGACTATTACAAGATATAAGGTCGAAAGGAGCTTTTTATGGCAGTATTTGAAGCAAAAAATATACAAAAAAGCTTCGGTAAGACCGAAGTTTTGAAGGGTGTCAGCTTCGAGATAGAAAAGGGCGAGGTGCTTTGTGTTATCGGTTCAAGCGGAAGCGGTAAGACGACACTTTTGCGTTGTGTAAACTTTCTTGAAACTCCCGATAAAGGACAGTTTTATTTGAACGGGAATCTTCTTTTTGATGCAAGTGATAAGAGTGCGAAGACAGATGCGGAAATTAGACAGAAAAGACTCCATTTCGGACTTGTTTTTCAGTCTTTTAATCTTTTCCCCCAATACACTGCATTGGAAAATGTAAGTCTTGCCCCTCTTTTGTTGGCAAAGGAAAGACCCGATTACAAAGAGAATAAGAAGCAGGTAAAAGAAGAGATACTCCAACATTCCGCAGAGCTTTTGGCAAAGGTTGGACTGTCTGATAAAATGGGTAACTATCCCTGTCAGATTTCGGGTGGACAACAGCAGAGAGTTGCGATAGCAAGAGCATTGGCATTGAAGCCCGATATTCTGTGCTTTGACGAACCGACGTCAGCGCTTGACCCCGAGATAACGGTGGAAGTATTGGCTGTTATGAAAGAACTTGCGGCAGAGGATATGACAATGCTTGTTGTAACTCATGAAATGGGTTTTGCAAGGGAAGTGTCTGATAAGGTGATATTTATGGACGACGGAGTTATTGCTGAGCAAGGAAATGCTGAGGAGTTATTCGGAAATCCCAAATCAAAGAGACTTCAGGAATTTTTGAGCGTAATGAAATAAAAAATAAAATGCTGTTGCAAATTTGCAGCAGCATTTTTGAGTTGAAACCAAAATTTATATAATATCGTTTAAGAAAAAACAACCCCGAACCTTTCAAATAATTCGGGTTTAAATGTTTTGGTGCGAGAAACGGGACTTGGTCTCGCGCGACCTACGCGCTCGGTCTTCCTCGGCTCTCGATGCTCCACCGGAGCATCGATTCACTACCGATTCCCCTTCAAGCCCCGTTTCTCTCGAAAAAAAGAAAATCACGGCACACTCTAACGAGTATTCCGTGATTTTGGTGCGAGAAACGGGACTTGAACCCGTACGGTAAATCCACACGCCCCTCAAACGTGCGCGTCTGCCAGTTCCGCCACTCTCGCATTTGCTCTGTTCAAGCAACATTAGATATTATACACACTTTTGGGGAATTGTCAATATGTTTTTGAAAAAAAGATAAATATATTTTTTAATGCACCTTCATATATTGTATCAAGCAATATGAGAGTTGGTGTAATTATGAATTTATACAGTTCAAAATTCAGAGAAAGATGTGAAATATTTGCCTCCTATATAATTGATAACAATGCAACTGTAAGACAAACGGCGGCATTTTTCGGAATAAGCAAAAGCACGGTACATAAAGATTTAATAAGTAAATTAAAATATATAAATCCCACAATGTACGTTCAGGTCAAAAAGGTGCTTGACGTAAACAAAGCAGAGAGACATATTAGAGGGGGAGAAGCAACCAAAAGAAAGTATAAAAAATAATAAAATTATTCCAATCTTGTTCATAAACTTGACAGAATACGCTAAAAAAGGTATAATAAAAACAATGTAGAGTTTGAAAAAGAGCTTTGGAGGGACCTTAATGCCAAAGAGAATTATGATAACGGAGTATCCCGTTGAATATGCACCTTTTAATCCTCCTGAAAACAGGTGCTTCTTCGGATTTCCCGAAAATCAAGATTTACCGGACAGCAATATACCGTCAATGCATTATCATTCAAGCTATCAAATAGGTGTATGCTTATCGGGGAACGGCGTGTTTTTGCTCGAAAATGATATTTATGCAGTTAAAGAGGGAGATGCTGTTATAATTGCTCCCGATATAATTCACTGCTCAAAGAGTATAAAGAGAAGTAACTGCAATTGGGAATTTGTTTATTTTGACCCCTTTGAAATGAGAAACAGATACCCCGAGCTTTTATTGCCAAAGAGTTGTATCTGTACGCAAGAAAATGAAGCTGAGCTTAATACATTGCTTAAGAAGATAGTTTTAGAGGGTAAGACAAGACGTGACGAATACGAGCGTCTTGCAACCTTGTATTTCTATACATTTTCTCTACTTACAAACAGAAAAGGGGCTGTACCTGAAGAATCGGCGGAGGCAGAAAATATAAGAAATGCAGAGCAGACCGATGCATACAATATTATGCCCGCATTAAAAGAAATAGCATTTAGATTTGACGAGTCTATTGCCGTTTCGGAGCTTGCGGATATATGTAATTTGAGTGAATCGCACTTTACAAGAATTTTCAAAAAGTGTACGGGAATGTCGCCGTATAACTATACCTTGAAATTCAGAGCAAAGGTAGGTTCAGCGCTTTTAAAGGCTACCGACAAGACGGTAAACGAAATATCAGAGTGCGTAGGCTTTAAAAATGCAAGTGATTTCTACAGACAGTTTACCAAGTATTATTCTTGTTCACCTATGGATTACAGAAAGTCATAGATTGTAAATAAAGAAAGGATGTTATTATGGGAAGATTTATAGGTTCATTTATGGACGACAATGAGCTTGACAGACCGGATTTAAACAAGTGTCCTGATTGTGAATGTTATTTTCCGCAAGATAACTGTCCTATATGCGGCAAGGAATGCCCCGAAGAAATGAGGGCGGGGAACAGAAAAACTGTAAAAAAGAAAAAACAAAGAAACGGACGTTCGAAAACCGTTCAGCATATCGATTGGTATCATAGATGGTGGTTTATAATACTGATGCTTATTATCTTTCCGATAATGGGGATTATTCTTCTTATCGGAAGTCCGCACAGCAAGAATACCAAAATTGCGGTTATTGCAGTTGCGGTAGTATATACCATCGTGTCGGGGTGGGGAATAAAAAATATAGTAAATTCTGTCGGAAACTATTTTGAAAGACCTGTTAATACATCGCTTTCTTTTAGCGAGTATGCTGCTAAATGCGAAAACTTATCACCCGACGACTATTTCAGAAATCCCGATTCATACAATAAAAAGTATGTAAAAATGGAACTTGTGGTTGCAGAAAAATTTACAGACCCCGAGGGTTATTACAGCAATAAGAAGTACAATGATTATTACGTTTGCACATATGAAAATGTGGCAGGTGTGGAGTTCCGTATTTTAATACGCAGTTGTATTCAATCGGGCGTAGAAAATTTGGCTGTTGGGGATAAAGTAACTGTTTACGGCGAATGTGCCGGTAGTATTACCGTATATGGTCAGGATTACCAAACTTATTCCGGTGCTTGTGTTAACGCCGCGTATTTTGAATTAAACTAAATATTTAAAAAGCGTACTTTGTATAAAAAAAGTGCGCTTTTTTGGTTATACAACACAGGGTACACTGGTGCAGCCCGTGTACCCTGCTGTTATGTAATACATTTTTATTTATATATTATATAAATTTATTAAAATGTATTTACAAAATGCACTTTTTAAGGTAAAATATATAAAATAGAAATAGTGTGCAAAAATGGGAGGACAAAACAATGTCAAATACAAGCCCCGTATATAAAAGAATACTCCTTAAGCTTTCCGGCGAAGCATTGGCTAAGGATTG
The DNA here is from genome assembly GCA_045587445.1 of Eubacteriales bacterium. Lineage (GTDB taxonomy): Bacteria > Bacillota > Clostridia > Oscillospirales > CAG-272 > RGIG1995. The sequence continues at coordinate 10,219 of JAZNCH010000077.1, forward strand.
CGGAAAGGGAGAAATTCTTAATTATGATTTTATAAACGAAGTATGCTCGACCGTAAAAAAATGTGTCGGTATGGGTGTTCAGGTAGCGATTGTTGTTGGAGGCGGCAATATATGGCGCGGCGGAAGACAGGGTGCTAAGATGAACAGAAGCAGAGCTGACCACATGGGTATGCTTGCAACGGTTATCAACTCTTTAGCTCTTCAGCAAGGCTTTGAAGAGGTGGGAGCAGAAGCAGTTGTTATGACCGCTATAGATATGGAAAGAATTGCAGATCCGTTTACACAGAGAGACGCTGTAAAGCATCTTGAAAACGGAAAGATTGTTATATTCGGCGGCGGTACGGGTTGCCCTTATTTCTCGACAGATACGGGAGCTGTTCTCAGAGCTGCTGAAATAAATGCAGATGCTGTCCTTATGGCGAAAAATATTGACGGTGTATATACTGCCGATCCCAAGGTTGACAAAAACGCTAAAAAACTTGATGAAATAAGCTACGTTGACATACTGAATAAGGGGCTTAAGGCACTTGACTGGACAGCGGCGTCGTTTGGGCTCGAAAACAAGCTTACCATACAGATGTTCGCCCTTGACGATCCCGAGAATATTATTCGTGTTGTTAATGACGAAAAGATTGGCACAGTTTTAAAATAAAATGCAAAAAATTAACAGTTAAAATAAACGGAGGAAATTTATTATGAAACTCGCAACAAAAGATTATGAAGGCAAGATGCAAAAATCCATCGGTTCTTATGAGACCGAGCTTGAAGGTATAAGAGTAGGCAGAGCTAATCCTGCTGTTTTGAGCAAGATTACAGTTGATTACTACGGTGTTCCCACACAGATTAACCAGATGTCTGAAGTTAAGGTTGTAGATGCAAGAACTATCGTAATTTCTCCTTGGGATGCAACTACATTGAAGAGCATTGACCGCGCAATTGCGGCATCTGACCTCGGAATTACACCCTCAAACGACGGTAAGGTTCTCAGACTTACATTCCCTCAGCTTACAGAAGAAAGACGTAAAGAGCTTTCCAAGCAGGTTGCAAAAATGGGTGAGGACGCAAAGGTAGCAGTCAGAAATATTCGCCGTGATTTTAATGACAAGGTTAAGGATATGAAGAAAAAGAGCGAAATGACTGAAGACGAGCAGAAACAGTCCGAAAAAGAAATACAGGATTTGACCGACAAGTATATCAAAGAAATAGATGCCATAACAACCCGTAAAACAAAGGAAATCATGGATATCTGACAAAAATATATGCGGGTGTGTGTCTGCATAAATCAGACATACGCCCGTGTTTTATATGGAGAAATATATGTTTGGCATAAAGAAAAAACAAGAAAAAAAGACTAAGATAGTTGCTGACGACAGTCTTCGTCATATAGCTTTTATTATGGACGGAAACGGCAGATGGGCAAAGGGGAAGGGAATGCCCCGCGAGTTCGGACATAAAAAGGGTGCTGAAACTATGAAAAACATAGTTAAGTACTGCGGTTCAATAAATATAAATTGTGTTACTGTATATGCGTTTTCCACTGAAAACTGGAAGAGACCCGAAAATGAAGTAAACGCCATAATGGAACTTCTCGGTCAGTATATAGACTATCTTTATACAGTTATGGAAAAGGACAATATACAAGTCCATTTTCTTGGAGATAAGAGCAGATTTACCCCTGAGCTTCGCGAAAGGCTTGAAAAAGCTGAAAGCGATTCTGCAAAATACAGTAAGATACTCAACGTTGCTTTGAATTACGGCGGAAGAGATGAAATAGTACACGCTGTAAATAAGCTTATTGAACAGGGCAAGAAAGAGATAAACGAAGAGGATATAGAAGCAAACTTGTATACCTCTCATTGTCCTCCACCTGATTTGATAGTAAGAACTGCGGGGGAAATACGCACGTCGAATTTCCTTTTGTGGCAGGGGGCATATTCGGAGCTTTATTTTACTGACGTGCTTTGGCCCGATTTTTCCGAAGATGACGTTGATAAGGCGGTTGAAGCTTTTTACAGACGTACAAGAAGATTCGGTGCTGTTCTATAAAAATTTACGGAGAATTATTTTTAAGATGAAAACAAGAATTATAACTGCGGTGATATGCACACTTGTATTTTTGCCGTTTTTGATTTTTTCAGATACTATTGTATTCCCGATGGTACTTGCATTTGCTTCTGCTGTTGGGGTTTATGAAATGCTGAAATGTATAGGCGAAAAAAGCCTTTGTGTGCTTTTGCCGTCTTGCTTTATAGGTGCATTGTTACCGATATGCGCAAGGATTTACGGAAACGAACAAGCATTTTTTAATTTTGCACACAAGATATTGGTGGTGTTCGTTTTCTATTTAGCGGTAATAGCCGTTTTTTCAAAAGGTAAAAAAGATATTTCTACTATGGCTATGGTATATGTTACCGTTGGATTTATAGTTAACGGTTTTTCGAGTATTGTTTTGCTCAGAGACTACCAATACGGTCAATACATATATCTTCTCGTGTTTATTTGTCCTTGGATGACGGATATATTTGCATATTTTACGGGATACTTTTTGGGTAAGCATAAGCTTATTCCGGATGTTAGCCCGAAAAAGACGGTTGAGGGAGCTATAGGCGGAATAGTTTTCTGCAATCTTTCGTTAGTATTGTACGGCTTTGTGATGACGAAAGCGTTTGACGGAATAAAGGCTAATTATCTTGCATTTGTTTGTGTAGGTATAGTGTTATCTGTCGTTTCACAGTGCGGTGATCTTGTGTTTTCTTTGATAAAGAGAAAATACGGCATAAAGGATTATGGAAAGCTTATGCCCGGTCACGGCGGAATTCTCGACAGATTTGATTCTGTAATTGCATCAGCACCGTTCGTTTTGCTGATGTTTGACCTTTCGGGAATATTCCGTTTGTTTTATTAAAAAATTTGAGGTAGAATTATGTTTGAAAAGACAGTTGCGATATTTGGCTCAACCGGTTCTATCGGAAGACAGAGTATAGAAGTTGCCAGAAAGCATAAAATAAAAGTTAAGGCATTGACGGCAAGAGGGGATATAGACAGACTTGAAGAGCAGGTAAGAGAATTTACTCCCGAATTTTGCGCGGTGCTTGATGAAAAAAAAGCCTTGGAACTCAAAGAAAAGGTTTCCGATACCCCTACTAAAATAGTAGGCGGAGAAAAGGCTATCGAAGAACTTGCATTTGAAGTAAAATGCGATATGTTTTTGAACTCCATAATAGGCAAAGCGGGACTTCGTCCGACTTTAGCTGCAATTGAATCGGGCAAAAACATAGCTTTGGCAAACAAGGAGACTTTAGTTACCGCAGGTACCATTGTTATGGAAAGAGCAAGACAGAAGAACGTAAACGTTCTTCCTGTTGACAGTGAGCATTGTGCGATATTTCAATGTCTTGAGGGCTATCCGTCAAAGCAGGTGAGCCGACTTATACTTACTGCATCGGGCGGACCGTTCTTCGGTAAGAAGAGAGAAGAGCTTAAAAACATAACTCCCGAAATGGCACTTGCACACCCGACTTGGAATATGGGGCAGAAAATAACGATAGACTCGGCAACTCTTATGAATAAGGGGTTTGAGGTTATCGAAGCGTGTCATCTTTTTAACGTAGACGTCGATAAAGTTGACGTAGTTGTTCACCGTGAGAGCATAATACACTCTATGGTGGAATATATTGATAATGCTGTTTTAGCACAGATGGGTGTACCCGATATGCGTACGTGCATACAATATGCATTGACTTATCCCGACAGATATGAGGGATTGCAGGAAAGGCTCGACCTTGCAAAGATAGGAAAATTAACCTTTGCCGAGGCAGATAAAGAGACGTTTGTTCTTCTCGATCTTGCATATAAATCAATGAGGGCGGGCGGACTGCTTCCTGCAGTATTAAACGGTGCAAACGAAGAGGCTGTTTACTTGTTTTTGAATCACAAAATATCTTTTACGGATATAATGGATATGGTAAGCGACGTTGTCGCAAACTATAAGAATGTAACCAATCCGACTATCGAAGATGTTGAAAGAGCAGATTTGGAAGCAAGAGAATGGGTTAGAAATTTAGTGAAACAGTAATTAACCTTAGATAGTTAAAAGGGGAAAAGAATTGACTGTAGTTATAGCAATACTGATATTTGGATTTTTAATATTTATACATGAGCTTGGGCATTATCTGACTGCCAGAATGTTCGGCGTAGGTATAAATGAATTTTCACTCGGAATGGGACCAAAAATACTTTCGAGGAACTCAAAAAAAACGGGAATAGTATATTCATTGAGGCTTCTGCCTATAGGCGGTTACGTCAGTATGGTGGGCGAAGACGAGGATAGTCCTGACGAAAATGCACTAAACAACAAGCCCGTATGGCAGAGAATGATAATTGTTGCCGCAGGCGCATTTATGAACGTGCTTGTCGGTGTTTTGACAGTGCTTATAATTGTATCTTCAAACAAGTTAAACGCAACGAATATCGTTTCAAGGTTTAGTGAAAATGCAAATTCAGAGCAGTGCGGTCTTAAAGTAAACGATGAAATAATAAAGGTCGGTAGCCAGAACGTTCATACGGGCCGCGATATGCTTGAAGCTATAATGTTTGAGGGAGCTGAGCCTGTTGATATAACCGTTATAAGAGACGGCGAGAAAATCGTGCTTGAAGATGTAGTCTTCGGGCAGATAACCGAAAACGGCATGGTGTTCGGGCAGATAGATTTTGGGGTATACGGCGAGGGAAGAAGCTTAAAGAGTATAATCAAGCATACTTACTATTACAGCAAATCTACTGTAAGTATTATATGGAAATCGCTTATATATCTTGTAACCGGCAAAGTTGGTGTTGAGCAGATGTCAGGGCCGATAGGGGTAACGTCGGCTATAGGTGATGCTGCGAAAATGGGTATAAAGAACTTGCTTGATATGTGCGCACTTCTTGCATTAAACCTCGGTATATTCAATATGCTTCCGTTTCCCGCACTTGACGGCGGACGGTTTGTTTTCATGCTTTACGAGCTTATTTTCCGCAAACCCGTAAAACGCGAAATAGAGGGGTATATTCACTTTGCGGGACTTTGTTTGTTGATGCTTTTAATGGTATTCGTAGGATTTAACGATATAAAAAATTTGTTTAAATAAAAGACGGTGAAGAAAATGGAAAGACGTATATCCAAAAAAATAAAGGTTGGGAATATATATATAGGCGGAGATGCGAAAATATCCGTACAGTCTATGACAAATACCGATTCGGCTGATTTTGATGCAACTTACGGTCAGATAAAGAGATTAGAAAAAATTGGCTGTAATTTAGTAAGAATGACCGTTCCTGATATGAATGCAGTTAAGACGATTTACCGTTTAAAGAATTCGGATATAAATATCCCTATAGTTGCGGATATACATTTCGATTACAAAATGGCAATTGAGGCGGCAAATGCCGGGGCAGACAAGATAAGAATAAACCCCGGAAATATCGGCAATGAAGAAAGAGTAAAGGCAGTTGTAGAGGCTTGTAATGCAAAAAATATACCCATAAGAATAGGCGTGAACAGTGGTTCTTTGGAAAAGTCCATACTCGAAAAATACGGAAGACCGTCGGGAGAGGCTTTGGCGGAAAGTGCTTTATATCACGCATCTCTTCTTGAAAAGTATGGTTTTACGAATATAATTCTTGCGGTGAAATCTTCACGTGTTGCCGATATGGTAACAGCAAACAGACTGCTTGCCGAAAGAACAGAATATCCGTTGCATCTCGGGGTAACTGAGGCTGGAACCGTACATAAAGGCGTTATAAAATCTGCTGCAGGTATAGGAAGTCTTTTGCTTGACGGAATCGGTGATACGATAAGAGTATCGTTAACCGCAGACCCCACTGAAGAAATCAGAGAGGGTAAGGCTATACTTTCTTCTCTCGGAATTGCAGAAGATAACGAAATAAATATTATTTCGTGTCCTACGTGCGGGAGAACGAAGATAGATTTGATTGGGATTGCGAATGAATTTGAGAAGAGAACTGCAGACTTTAAAGTAAGCAAAAAAATTGATGTTGCTATAATGGGCTGTATAGTAAACGGTCCCGGCGAAGCCAAGGAATGTGATATTGGTATTGCGGGGGGCGACGGAGAAGCGGTACTCTTCAAAAAAGGGCAGATAGTACGAAAGATAGACGAAAACAGAATTATAGACGAGCTTATTGAAGAAATAAAAAGAATGTAAAAAAGGAAAAACGTAATGTCAAAGAAGTTGAAAGAACTGTTTAATCGGTATACTCCCGACGAACAGTACGCAGATATAATGGAATTCGGCGTCGTTGAAAACGTTAGAGTTAACCGTGAACACAAGCTTGTTGAAGCAGAGGCAAGATTTGAAAAGCTGATAGACAAGAAAAGGTTATACGGTCTTGAAGACGCGATAAAAAAAGCATACGTTTTGAACGGTGTCAGAATAATCCCACAATACAGTCAAGAGCTTTTTTCCGAGAAGTATATGTCCGAGGTGTTGCTTGAAGCGGGGCACAGAGGCGTTATTTCAAGAGGTTTTTTCAATGAATATACCCTTGTTACCGAAGGAAACAAGATAGGGATAAACATATCTTTTACAAACGGTGGTATTGAGCTTTTATATTCTGCAAAGACTCCAGAGGTTATTTCTCAGATAATCAAGGACGAATTTGGACTTGAATATAAAATAGAAATTGCACGGGATGAAAATTCGGGATATGATTTTTCTGCAGATATAAGAGAGAGAGAAATAAAATACGTTGAGGAAATAAAGAGGGTTGCAAGAGAATACGAGGAACAGCAAAGAAACGTGCCTGTTGTAACCGAAAACGCTCCCGATGAAAAGAAGCTTGAAAGAGTAACTGCGCTGGGCGATAAGGAAAATGTACTTGAAAAGCTTGACGGCGGAATTATTCACGTCGGCGATACCGATTTTGACACGTCGGAAGCCGAATACATATACGGTGAAAAATTTGACCTTGACCCTGTACCTATGAGAGCCTTGGATAAGCCTTTAAGAAGAGTAGTAATATTCGGTGAGGTATTTCAGGCAGAGGCAAAGGAAAACAGAAACGGCGACAAGGTAATATTTGAATTTGCAATGACCGACAACGATTCGTCAATATTCTGTAAAATGGTGCTCGAATCACACGAGGCGCAGATTACGGGTGAGGTAGGTCCCGGGGACGTGTTGTCAGTAAGAGGAAACGTACGCTTTGACAAGTTCGCAAACGAGCTTGTAATGAACGTGCTTGATATTGCCAAGATAAAGAAAATAGCAAGAAAAGAAAAAAGCGAAGAACACAGAGTTGAATTACATTTACATACTTGTATGTCGTCTATGGATGCTATTATTGCACCCGAAGATGCTATAAAATTAGCACAGAAGTGGGGACACAAGGCGGTTGCGATAACCGACCACGGAAACGTTCAGGCTTTTCCCCGAGCGATGTATGCATCTGAAAAGACCGGTATGAAAGTAATATACGGTATGGAAGCATATTTTGTAGACGATACGGCACGTGTTGTTTACGGAGACAGTAACGCAAACTTTACCGATGATGAATTTTGCATATTTGATATTGAAACGACAGGTCTTTCAGCTCAAAACTGTAAGATAACCGAAATAGGTGCTGTTAAATTCAAAAACGGAGAGATACTCGATATATTCAGTACGTACGTTGATCCCGAGTGTCCAATACCGCAGAATATAGTTGAATTAACAGGCATAACCGACGAAATGGTAAAGGGGGCTCCCAAAACAGAAGAAGCGGTAAAGAGCTTCCTTGAATTTGCGGGAGACAGAATACTTATTGCACACAACGCTTCCTTTGATATAGGCTTTATAAAAAAGGCGTGCGAGGACTATAAAATACATTTTAAGCCGACATATATTGATACTGTTCCATTATCGAGATTTTTGAATCCCGAATTAAAGAAGCATAAGCTGAATATTATTGCAGATTATTATAAGCTTGGCGAATTTGGACACCACAGAGCTTATAACGATGCCGAAATGCTTGCAAAGATATTCGGCGTGATGTGCCAGAAGCTCAAAAAAGAGGGCGCAAGAAATACCGAAGAAATGGGCAGAATTATGGGTGAAAAATCAGACCCGCTAAAACTTCGCCCATATCATATGATACTTCTTGCCAAGAACAAGGTTGGTCTTAAAAACTTATATAAGATTGTATCAAAGGGGTATCTTGATTATTATTACAGAAACCCAAGACTTCCTAAGACTGTTTTGAATGAACTTCGAGAAGGGCTGATTGTGGGCTCTGCGTGTGAGGCGGGCGAACTGTTTTCCGCTTTACTTGCGGGCAAGTCTATGAGTGAGCTTATAAAGATAGCTAAGTACTATGATTATTTAGAGATACAGCCGCTATCCAACAACCGTTTTATGATAGCAAAGGGACTGGCTCCCGACGAAGAAGCTTTGCGTAACTTCAACAGAAAGATAATCGAAATAGGTAAGGCGGCGGGCAGGCCCGTTGTGGCTACCTGTGATGCTCACTTTGTTGAAAAACGAGATGAGATACACAGAAAGATGCTTCAGTTCGACCGAGGTTTTGACGACGAGGGCGATTCAGAGCTTTATTTCAGAACTACAGACGAAATGCTCGAAGAGTTTGCATATCTTGGCGAAGAGACTGCACGTGAAGTTGTTATAACCAATCCTAATATGATAAATGATATGGTCGAGCAGATAAGACCTATTCCTACAGGCTTTTATCCGCCGAGTATTCCGGGCTGTGAACAAGAACTGGAGGAAATGTGTTGGAAGAGGGCGAAGGAATGGTACGGAGACCCGTTACCACTGCTTGTAAAGAACAGGCTTGAAAGAGAACTGACGCCTATCATTGGTAACGGCTTTGCGATTATGTATATTATTGCGCAAAAGCTTATTGCGAACAGCGAAGCGGCGGGCTATCTTGTTGGGTCAAGAGGCTCTGTCGGTTCATCCTTTGCTGCGACGATGTGCGGTGTAACTGAGGTTAACCCTCTTCCTCCGCATTACAGGTGCCCGAATTGTAAGTTTAGTGAATTTTTCACCGACGGTTCGGTAGCATCGGGATTTGATATGCCCGATAAAAACTGTCCTCATTGCGGAACGAATATGATACACGACGGACACGATATTCCTTTTGAAACGTTCCTCGGCTTTAAGGGCGAAAAAACGCCCGATATAGACCTTAACTTCTCGGGGGACGTTCAGGCGGATGCACATAAGTACACCGAGGTTTTATTTGGTGAAGAAAACGTGTTCAGAGCAGGAACTTTGGGTACGCTTGCGGATAAAAAGGCATTTATGCTCGTTAGCAAATATCTTGAAAGCAAGGGCGTATCGGTAAACAGAGCCGAGATGCAGAGGCTTATAAACAAGTGTCTTGGTATAAAGCTGACGACGGGTCAGCACCCCGGCGGCGTTATCGTTATTCCTCACGAATACGATATATACGACTTTTCACCGGTACAGCACCCTGCAGACGATAGAACGAGTAATATCGTAACGACTCACTTCGAGTTCAGCCATTTGCACGATACGATACTTAAACTTGATATTCTCGGGCATGATGTACCCACAAAATATAAGATGCTTGAAAACTATTCGGGGATAAGCGTACTTGAGGTGCCTATGAATGATCAAAAGGTTATGTCTCTATTTACTTCTACCAAGGCTTTGGGAGTAACAGAAGAAGAAATAGGCAGTCCTACAGGTACGTTTGGACTTCCCGAATTTGGTACGGCATTTACGAGACAGATGCTTGTTGACACACAGCCTAAGTATTTCTCAGACCTTTTGCAGATATCGGGACTTTCTCACGGTACTGACGTATGGCTTGGTAATGCTAAAGATTTGATTAAAGAAGGCACTTGCACGATTTCGGAATGTGTTGGAACGAGAGACAGTATAATGGTTTATCTTCAGCACAAGGGACTCGACAACAGCGATGCCTTCAACATAATGGAAAACGTACGTAAAAAGAATAAGAATCTGACACCCGAAATGGAAGCGAAAATGCGTGAGCACAATGTTCCCGAATGGTATATTGAATCTTGTAAGAAGATTAAATATATGTTCCCGAAAGCCCACGCGGCGGCATACGTTATGTCCGCGTTCCGTCTCGGTTGGTACAAGGTGTATCATCCGATAGCATTCTATGCGGCATATTTTACGGCGGCTCCCGACGGCTTTGACGGAGAAACGGTTATGGGTGGTAGAAATAAGGTAAAACAGCTTATGGCTATGATAGACGAAAAGGGTAGAGATGCCTCGGCTACCGAAAAGGATACTTATACCGCAATGCAGATAGTAAATGAATGTTTTGCAAGGGGAATACAGTTCTTGCCTGTAAATCTTTATAAATCAGACGCTAAGGCGTTCTTGCCGGAGGACGGTAAAATTAGAATTCCCTTTGCTTGTCTTGCGGGGCTTGGCGAAAGCGTTGCGCAGAATATAGTAAAGGCGAGAGACGAAAATCCTCTGTCTATCGAGGAACTTGCAGAACGCGCGAAACTGTCGAAAAAGATAGTAGATTTGTTGCGCGATAACGGAGTGCTTGAGGGACTTCCCGAAACAAATCAAATTTCATTCTTTTAATATTAATTATAAACAAGGAAAAATTATGGCGATTTCAGCAAAGACGATAAGAAACCAACTGTTGATATTAAAGCCTCTGCTTCAAAGCTGTTCTTTGAAGACTATAAGAAAAGGTCAGGATAAGATCGGTGAAATGATGGTATCAAGATACAAAAATCATATCATCGAAAAAGAACATTCTTTTGACGGCTTTGAGGGTGCGTGGATAATCCCTAAGGACGAACGCAGACAGGGAGTAATACTCTATCTTCACGGGGGTGGATATACCTGCGGTGGAATAGAGTATGCAAAGGGGTTTGGAACAACTCTTGCCGCTAAAACGGGGGTAAGGGTATTTTGTGCCGCCTATAGATTAGCACCTGAATATCCATTTCCTACGGCACTTGACGATGCATTGACAAGTTATAAATATTTGCTTGAAAAGGGATATTCTCCCGAAAGAATAACTTTGTGTGGAGAGAGTGCGGGCGGAGGACTTTGTTATTCACTTTGTTTACGCATAAAAGAAGAGGGATTGGGATTGCCTTGCTCGATAATTGCTTTATCGCCTTGGACAGATTTGACGGCATCGGGGGATTCATATAAAGATAATATTGAAAAAGACCCGACGATGTCCATAGAGTTACTTGATTTCTTTGCGAACAGCTATACACAAGACAGAACTAACCCTTATGTCTCTCCCTTGTTTGCAGATTTGGCAGAATTACCTCCATCACTTATATTTGTAGGTGGAGACGAAATAATGCTTGACGATTCAAGAAAAATGCACGAAAGATTAATCGAAAGCGGAAAACTGTCAAAACTCGTTGTAACCAAAGAAAGATGGCACGGCTATTTGTTATATGACCTTGAAGAAGACGAGAAAGACTTTTCTTTGATAAATAACTTTTTAAACAAGAGAATGTCAAAGGAAAACAAACTTCGATGGTTGAAACTTGACAATGCGGCAAAGATATATCCTGCGGCAAGAAGACAGAAGTGGAGTAACGTTTTCAGAGTATCTGCGACGTTAACCGAAAACGTTGACAGAGATGTTCTTGCCACTGCCCTTGACGTAACTGTAAGGCGTTTTCCTTCTATTGCCGTAAGACTTCAAAAGGGCTTGTTCTGGTATTATCTTGAACAACTTTCCGAAGTACCGAAGATAATGGACGAAAGCAGTTATCCTTTAACGGCTATGTCAAAAAAAGAGACGGCTAAGTGTGCTTTTCGTGTTATAGTATATGAGAAGAGAATTGCAGTAGAGATATTTCACTCACTGACTGACGGTACGGGAGCTTTAATATTTTTAAAAAGCCTTGTGGCAGAATATCTTCAGCAAAAATATGGTTTAAAGATACCTGCAGAACACGGTGTTTTGGGCAGACTTGAAGAGCCTTCGGAAGAGGAGCTTGAAGACAGTTTCAATAAATATTCGGGAAGAGTTTCTGCAAGCAGGGCTGAAAATACTGCTTGGCATTTGTGGGGAACACCCGAGAAAAAGGGATTTTTAAACGTAACATGTTTTGAGCTTTCGACTAAAGCCGTATTAGACAAGGCTCATGAATACGGAGTAAGTGTTACGACGTTCTTGTGCGCGGTTATTATGATGGCTTTGCAGAATTTACAGGCAGAAAAGGTTCCGTCTCCCCGAAAGAGAAAGCCAATCAAAGTGCTTTTGCCCGTTAATTTGAGAAATCTTTTTCACAGTAAGACTTTGCGAAATTTTGCACTTTACACAACGCCCGAGATTTTGCCGATTCTGGGAGAATACAGCTTTGAAGAAATATGCAAGATTATCGTTCACTGTATGGGCACGGATATAACAAAAAAACAGATGAAAATGAAGATTGCCGCAAACGTAAACAGTGAAAAGCTTATGGCGGTAAGAGTTATGCCCCTATTTGTGAAAAATATAGTTATGAAAGCGATATTTGACACGGTGGGCGAGTGTAAATCGTGTCTTTCCCTTTCAAACTTGGGTAATGTGCAGTTGCCTGAAGAAATGAAACCTTACGTTGAGCGTTTTGATTTTATTCTTGGAGTACAGGCATCAGCCCCCTATAACTGCGGTGTTTTGTCGTATGGGGAAACGCTCTACGTTAACTTTATAAGAAATATAAAAGAACCCGAACTTGAATATCATTTTCACAAGGTTATGCAAGAAATGGGAATAGAGACGTTTGTTAGATCGAACAGAGGTGAAATGTAATGTATTGTATAAAATGCGGAGTTAAATTAGCGGATAGTGAAAAAGTTTGTCCACTTTGTAATACTACTGTTTTTCATCCTGACCTTATTCAAGGTGAGGGAGATGCTCAGTATCCGCCTAAAAAATACCCGAGAGCTAAAGCGAACACCTATATATTGCAAATATTTTTGACTTTTGCGATTACCCTTGCTATGATTATAGTTTTTCTGTGTGATTGGCGCATATACAGAGCTGTAACATGGTCGGGATACGTTATAGGGGCGTTAGGTCTAAGCTATGTTTCTATAGTATTGCCGAGCTGGTTTAAGAAGCCAAATCCGGTTATATTTGTACCGATAGCTTTTTGTGCAGTTGGCGTGTATTTGTTGTATATTAGTTTACATACAAACGGCGGTTGGTTTTTGTCGTTTGCATTTCCGCTTGTCGGCGGTTTAGGCGTTTTGATAACGACTTTTGTAACTCTGCTAAAGTATCTGAAAAAAGGTAAGCTCTATGTTTTCGGCGGCTTTTTTATAGTCCTCGGCGGCTTTATGCTGCTTATCGAATATATGGCTAATATTACGTTTAACGTAAATGAATTTCACGGGTGGTCATTGTACCCGCTTGTGTCGCTTGCAATGCTTGGTCTATTTTTGATTTTTGTAGCAATCTACAGACCTGCAAGAGAAGTAATGGAAAGAAAATTCTTTATATAAACCAAATAAACAAAAACTCCGATAGGCTGATTTAACCTATCGGAGTAAATTTTTTGTGTATAACTTAGTGAGCCATTTCGTAAGCTACGTCGTAAAGACGACGAAGGTCTGCATTTCTCTTTTCGCAGTATGCTTTCATTTCAGCTACCTGAGCGTTTGTGAACTTGTCAAGGTCGCCATCCTTAAGTGTGCCCTTGTACATACGGTCGAGCTTCAAAGCATAGCCGATTTCGGTAGAAACTATCTTGTCATCGCGAACGCCTACAACGAGGTCGCTCTTGCCTTCAAGAAGGAGCTTAACAGCCTCACTACCGAGCTGTGTTGCAAGAAGTCTGTCGCGCATTGTGGGATTGCCGCCGCGAAGAATGTGAGCAGGTCTTACGAACTTTGTTTCAATCCCTGTCTTCTCTTCAAATCTCTTTGCGAACTTTTCTGAATAGAGTTTATCGCCCAAAACAGCGGGAACACCCTCTGCAATGCACACGATAAAGTTTCTCTTGTTATTTTTCTTAGCTTCCATAATTTGCGCGATTGATTTGTCTTCGTCAAACTCAACCTCGTTTATAACGATAGCGGAGGCACCTGTAGCAACACCTGCTTCAAGAGCAACCCAACCTGCGTTTCTGCCCATGATTTCAACAACGTTACAACGAGCGTGTGATTCGCAAGTATCTCTGAGTTTGTCGATAATATCAACAGCAGTATTAACTGCAGTATCAAAACCGATTGAATATTCGGTAGAAGTAATATCATTGTCGATAGTAGCGGGAATACCGATCGTGGGAATACCTCTTACAGAAAGGTCGGTAGCTCCTCTGAACGTACCGTCGCCTCCGATAGCAATGATACCGTCAATCTTATTATCCTTACAAGTCTGTATAGCTTTCTGCATACCTTCTTCTTCCTTGAATTCAAGGCAACGGTCGGAGAGGAGAGCAGTTCCGCCTTTAGAAATGATATTGGAAACATCTCTTGGTGTAAACTGTTTGAGGTTTGGATGAACAAGACCCTTGTAGCCTGCGTAGATACCCATAACTTCAACGCCTTTGTCAAGTGCAGCTCTGGTAACTGCACGGAGAGCCGCGTTCATACCGGGAGCGTCGCCGCCCGAAGTGAGTACGCCAATTTTTCTGAATTCTTTTGCCATGATTATATTCCCCTTGTTTTTTATATAAAAGTTACTTTTTTTCAATTTTATATTTTAATATATATTTTAACAAAAATCAAGGTTTTTTTTGCTTTTTATGTTGTTTATATGCATATTTTTTGTTGTTTATAAAAAATAGCATTAGATAAGTGTTACTTTTATATATTATTGGAGTATTAGGTGAAAAAATACCGAAAAAATATTCTTACGTAGAACAGCCGTAAAACAGAGGGCTTATTTGCTTTCCTTCCATAGCTTTTTCAAGAGTTTGAGGAATTAGTGAGAAGTTTGCAACGAGGGATGAGGGTTTATTTTCGGGGTCATCTTGAACTAATGGAACGAAATATATATTCTTTCTTGCAAGAAGCTTGCCGATATTAACGAGGTTAGCCGAAAGAGCATCGTTTGTTGCGAGTGCTATTACGAGAGGTTTGTTGTTTCTGAGGTGTGCTTTAGCTGCCATAGTAACGGACGAATCGGTTATGCCGTTTGCGAGTTTTGCGAGTGTATTGCCGGTACATGGGGCTATTATCATAGCGCCGGGACGTAATTTCGGACCTATAGGTTCGGCGTCCTGAACGGTATGTATAACCGTTTTACCGCATATACGTTCAAGTTTTGATACATGGTCTATAGCTTTACCGAATCGAGTGTCGGTTGAATATGTCTTTTCACTCATTACAGGTAAAAAATCATGTCCACTCTGACTCATTTTTTCAAGAACTTCAAACGAAAGGCTAAGCGTACAGAAAGAACCGCACATAGCGTAACAAATCATAATAAACCTCCTTTCAGCTTGGATAAAACGCAATCGGCAATAATATTACCCGAAGTTTCGGGTGCTACCTTGCCGGGCAAAGAAAGAGCGAAAATAACTTTTCTTGAAACAGTTTTTGCATATTCAAAGTCAACTCCGCCGGGAGCTGAAGCGAGGTCTATGATTACGGTATTTTTTCTTGTAGAGTCAATAATGTTTTTATCCATCCAGAGCGTAGGAACCGTATTAAAAATTATGTCTTTATCTTCAAGGTAACGGCCGGCACAATAAAAGGGAAGTGCGTGACAGCCGTCTGCTTCAGCCCACGTAAGTGCCTGTTCGCTTCTTGCAAGAACGGTAACGTCAGCCCCCATATTTCTCAGTAATTTGGCTAATATCTTTCCTATTCTTCCATATCCCGCAATAACGCATTTTGAACTGAAAATTGTTTTCGGGGTTTCGTTTATCGCAATAGATACAGCACCTTCTGCCGTAGGAATGGCATTAAGTATCGAAAGTCTTTCGGAGAGGTAATAGTCATATATGCCACAGCCCTTTTGCATAGCTTTTTTACAAAAATCTTCGGACAGTTTTCCGCCAGCGATAAGCTGACCTTTTTTGAGGGTAGACAATATGTCGGATATTTTTATTTCAAAGTTACATAACGGAGCAAAAAGCTTTATTCCGTCGGTGGAAAAGGGGAGGGGCAAAACAATAAGAGAAGCTTCAGAAACAGCACTTTCCAAATTGTTATAGATTACAGCCTCGTCTGATATTCCGTCAATACCAAAGGCGAAGACGGAATAGTTTTGTTTATACATAAAGCGTATGGCGGAAATCATACGTGAATCGCCGCCGAGAACGCATATTTTTATATCATTCATAATGTACATCTCCTTTTTTATTTATATAAATTCACCGTAAATTTTTTAGACTTAATGCAAAGTGTTTTTTTGGTAAAATTAGTTGCCCTAATACATTTTATGAAGGTTTTTTTATATTGACAATGATGTAGAAAATTGTTATAATATAATAATAAAAATAATATAATGGGTAACTATTGTTAAGATATAAAGAAGAGAGAAATTATGGAAAATAAAACGGTGAATATAACCCCCGAACAAATAGAACAGCAATATGCTTTTATGATGTCTGTAAGGGCAAAAAGTGATTTTTTCGCGGAAGAAAAGGGGAGAAGACCGAACGCTCACATATTGACGTTTGGCTGTCAGCAAAACGAAGCCGACAGCGAATACATATCCGGTATGGCTTTTGAAATGGGATATGAACTGACGGACAAGCCTGAAGAAGCGGAGCTTATTGTTGTAAACACGTGTGCGGTAAGAGAGCACGCAGAACTAAAGGCTTTATCTATAACAGGTCAGTTTAAACATTTGAAGAAGCAGAATCCCGATTTAAAAATAGGCATCTGCGGTTGTATGGTTACGCAGGAGCACAGAAAAGACGACGTGAAGAACAAATATCCTTACGTAGACTTTCTTTTCGGTACGAATATGCTTTGGCGTTTTCCCGAAATACTGCTTGAATCATTTAACAGAAAAAAGAGACTGTTTTATTTTGACCACGATAGCGCGAATATCTGGGAAGGGCTTCCGGTTGTAAGAGAAAGCGGGTTTAAGGCGTGGATAAGCGTTATGTACGGCTGCAACAACTTTTGTTCTTATTGCGTTGTGCCTTACGTAAGGGGCAGAGAGAGAAGCAGACAACCCAAGGCTATAATTGAACAGATAAGAGAGCTTTCAAAGCAAGGATACAAAGAATTTACTTTACTTGGTCAGAACGTAAACAGCTACGGTAAAGATTTGAGTATTGATTATGACTTTTCCGATTTGCTTACAGATATATGCAAGATAGAGGGCGATTTTTGGGTGAGGTTTATGACGAGCCACCCGAAAGACGCATCGAGGAAGCTTATAGATACAATGGCAAGAGAAGAAAAAATAGTAAAACATTTGCATTTACCTTTTCAAGCGGGTAATGACAGGGTACTAAAATTGATGAACAGAAAATACGATTCAAAAGGCTATTTTGAGCTTGTATCGTATGCGAAAGAAAAAATGCCAAATGTAGGCCTTACAAGCGACGTTATAGTAGGGTTTCCTACCGAGACCGACGAAGAATTTGAAGATACTCTTGAAATGTTAAGAAAAGTGGAATTTGACTCGGTATATTCGTTTATTTATTCACCGAGAAAGGACACGCCGGCGGCATCGATGGAAGGACAGATTCCCGACGAAATTAAGAAAAAACGATTTGCAAAGCTTCTTGAGGTACAGAACGGTATAACCAAGGACTTGAATAGTGAATACGTCGGTAAGACGATAAAGATTCTTATTGAGGGCAAGAGCAAGACCGACGAGAATAAATATACGGGCAGAAACGACAAAAATCGCCTTGTTCATATAGACGGCGATGAGGCTCTTGTGGGAAAATTCTGTAACGTAAAAATAGACAAAGCCGATACCTTCGCTATGTACGGTACGGTAATTGATTGAATGTGAGGAAGATATTATGGGTGTAACCCCTATGATGCAGCAATACCTTGATATAAAAGAAAAGAATAAAGACTGCATAATATTCTTTAGATTGGGCGACTTTTACGAGATGTTTTTTGACGATGCTGTTCTCGTTTCGCGTGAGCTTGAATTGACTTTAACGGGAAGAGAGTGTGGCGAGGGACAAAGAGCACCTATGTGCGGAGTGCCTTATCACGCTGTTGACAACTATCTCGGCAGACTTGTATCAAAGGGATATAAGGTTGCTATATGCGAACAGACCGAAGACCCATCTCAAGCAAAGGATATTGTAAGAAGAGAAATAGTAAGAATAGTAACCCCCGGTACCGTTATTGAAAGCGAGCTTTTAACGGAGAATAAGAATAACTATATTTGCTCGGTATATCTTGACGGTAAGGGCGCGGGAGTTACTTTTGCCGACGTTTCGACAGGCGATATTTCGGCTACCGAGATGTCAGGCGAACAGTACGGTCAGAGACTTCTTAACGAAATTGCGACCTTTGCTCCCCGCGAAGTAATGATAAATATAAAAAAAGAGATGTGTCGCGGACTCTATGATTATGCGGTACAGAGATTAAACGCTTTTGTAAACGATAATCAGGCAGACAGATACGAGCTCTCTTATGCGAAGAGCGTTATTATAAAACAGTTCGGCAAACTTCCGCTTGAAAACGGTGAAAAGGTAAGCGATGCCGTAATATGTTCTTCCGGAGCACTTTTAGACTATATAAACGAGACACAGAAGACCGACAGTTCATATATAAAAGAGCTTAATATATATCATTCGGGACAGTATCTTGAAATTGATATGAATACAAGACGGAACCTTGAATTGACCGAGACCATGCGCTCAAAGGAGAAAAAGGGAAGTCTTCTCTGGGTACTCGACAAGACGAAATCGTCTATGGGCGCAAGGCTTATAAGAAAATGGGTTGAGACTCCTCTTGTAAATACATATTACATAACCCGCAGACAGCAGGCTGTAACAGAGCTCTATAACGATTATTTTAAACGGGAAGAATTAGCCGATTGTATGAAGGGAGTACTTGACCTTGAAAGGCTTATGACAAAGGTTATGTACGGAAGTGCAGGGGGCAAGGATTTAAAATCCATATCCCAGACGCTTTCGGTTATTCCTGCCGTAAAAGAGCTTTTGTCAGAATTTAAGAGCGACGAATTAAAAAACGTACACGACTCCATAGACGAGCTTCGTGATATATATGACCTTATTGAATCGGCAATTGTTGAAGAACCTCCTTTCTCGATAAGAGAGGGCGGTATAATCAAGAGAGGCTACAGCGAAGAGGTTGATCGACTGAACGATATTATAAATAACGGCAAACAGTACGTAAGAGACCTTGAAGAACGCGAAAAAGAAAAGACGGGTATAAAGAAACTTAAAGTAGGCTACAACAGAGTATTTGGCTATTATATAGAGATATTGCGTTCAAATACAGAGCCTATACCCGAAAACTACGTAAGAAAACAGACACTTGCAAACTGCGAGAGATATATTTCTCAGGAATTAAAAGACCTCGAATCGACTATTCTCGGTGCATCTGACAGAATAGCGGGAATTGAATACGAGATTTTCCAGAGAATAAGAGAAAAGATTGCACAACAGGCAGAGAGAATACAAGAAACAGCTTATAAACTTGCGTTAATTGACGTATACGTAAGTCTCGCCGACGTTGCGGTAAAGAATAACTACGTATGCCCCGAGGTTGATTACAGTGATATAATTAACATAAAGGACGGCAGACACCCTGTTGTTGAAATGTTTGTAAAGGACAGCTATTTTGTACCTAACGATACACAGCTTGACACGGGCAGAAACAGACTTATGCTTATAACGGGTCCCAATATGGCGGGTAAATCTACGTATATGAGACAGGTTGCTTTGATAGCATTAATGGCACAGATAGGCAGTTACGTGCCTGCAAGGGAGGCAAGAATAGGCGTTGTTGACAAGATATTCACGCGTATTGGCGCATCTGACGATTTGGCAAGCGGACAGTCTACTTTTATGCTCGAAATGAACGAGGTTGCATATATTTTGAAGAATGCGACCAAAAAGAGCCTTATAATTTACGACGAGATAGGCAGAGGCACAAGCACGTTTGACGGTATGAGTATAGCGAAGGCTGTAGCTGAATACAGTGCGGGTAAGAAGCTGGGGGCGAAGACCTTGTTTGCGACGCACTATCACGAGATGACGACACTTGAGGGTCAGATTGACGGTGTTGTTAATTATAACATTGCAGCGAAGAAAAAGGGAGACGAGCTTATTTTCTTGCGCAAGATAGTTAAGGGAGCGACAGACGACAGCTATGGTATTGAGGTTGCGCTTCTTGCGGGTGTACCGTCATCTGTAATTAAGAGGGCAAAAGAAATTTTGAAAGAAATTGAGAGCGAGGAAAGACCTGTCGTACAGGTAGTGAATAACGAGGAAGATGACGGCTTATTATCTTTTGAGAGCCTTGCGAACAATGAAGTTATAGAAAAGCTTAAAGGTGTCGATTTGAATACTACGACACCGATAGAAGCACTGGGTGTATTGTTTGATTTAAAGAAAATGATACAGTAAAGAAAATTTAAGGAGAAAAATACGTGGGAATAATTAACGTACTTGATATCCATGTAGCGAATCTTATTGCGGCGGGGGAGGTAGTTGAAAGACCTGCGTCGGCAGTAAAAGAGCTTATAGAAAACTCAATAGATGCGGGAGCGACAAAAATTACGGTCGAAATAAAAAAAGGCGGAGTTGCATTTATCCGCGTGTGCGACAACGGCAAGGGGATGAGCCGTGATGACGTACCTGTTTGTATAAAGAGACACGCTACAAGTAAAATAAGCAACCAGTGGGATCTTGGCAAGATAATGACACTCGGCTTCAGAGGAGAGGCTTTGGCGGCAATATCCTCCGTATCTAAAGTTCGCATAATGACTAAGCGTCAAGAAGATAAAATAGGAACGCTTATGATGTGCAATCCCGGCGAAGAAGTTGTAATTGCAGATACCGGTTGTCCAAACGGGACTACCGTTATCGTAGAGGAGCTTTTTGCAAACGTACCGGCAAGGCGTAAGTTCTTGAAAAAGGATATGACCGAGGGAATGGCGGTTTCGAACGTTGTTGAGAAATTGGCACTTTCACGTCCTGATATTGCCTTTAAGTTCATAACAGATGATGCAGTAAAGTTTTCAACGGCGGGCGACGGTAAATTATCAAACGTAATATACGCTCTGTACGGCAGAGATTTTATAAAAAAAATGACTGCTGTAAATTGGCTCACAGAAGGCGTTAAGGTCTATGGATATATAGGCAATCCCGATAATATCAAGAGTAATCGTAATCATCAGATACTTTTTGTCAATGACAGATTTATAAGAAACAAAACTATATCTGCGGCTCTTGAACAGGCGTACGATTCATATATTCCTGAGGGTAAATTTCCTTGCTGTGTTTTGAAAATAGACGTACACCCCGCGTTTGTTGATGCAAACGTTCACCCGACGAAAGCTGAGGTTAAATTCAGCGACGAAAGACAAGTATTTGATGCTATATATTCGACTGTCAGAGGGGCGCTTGAAAACAGCGTAGAAAGACCTACGGTAATGAGCACTAAAGAAGATATATTTGAGCCTGATATATTTGAAAGCACCAAGAAACAAGAGGGATTGAATATTATAAATTCTTTTGTTCCTGTAGAAGAGCGTGATGAAAGAACAGCTCCCGAAAAAATATCCTTTACGAATGAAATGAATATTAATACGGAGTTTGCCCTGTTGGGAGATATTGAATTAAAGCCTGCGCCTAAAACAGAGCATAAGATTTTCACCGATGATGAACCGTTGGTAAGTATTCCGAAGATAGATAACACGCCGAAAGAAGTGGAAAGTTCATTTGATATTGGGCTTGAAGAGAATTACATTGGCAGAATTGAAAGCCCAAACGGAAAATATATTTATGAAGAGGCAACTGAAAAACAAGCACCTTCAGAAAAAGAATTGCCTTTTTACAAAATAATAGGTGAGGCTTTTTATTCGTATATATTTGTTGAAATGGCAGATAAGATTCTTTTTATAGATAAGCACGCGGCACACGAGCGTATTATATTTGAGGAGCTTAAAAGAAATATGAAGAAGAAAAAGAACGTTCTTCAATTTTTGCTTGTTCCTGTAAAGTTAGAGCTTGATTCGGTTGAAATGGCGGCTGCGGAAGAGTATTGCGACGATATAGCGGCTATAGGCTTTGAAACCAGAAAAGAAGAAAACGGCGATTTGATGCTTTATGCAATTCCTGTCGGGCTTGAAATTGATGCGGCAGTTGATTTGTATATGACTGTATGTACACGACTTTCTCAAGGAACGGGAAATGCAGAATTAACCAAGGATATAGTATTTGAAAAAGCGTTGTATCAGGCAAGCTGTAAGGCGGCAATAAAAGCGGGACGCCCCGATGCAAAGGAAGATACCGAAGCGTTTGTGAAAAAGCTTATGGGACTGCCCGATATAAAATATTGTCCGCACGGAAGACCGGTTGCCTTTGAGGTGACTAAGGATAGTATAGAAAAACAGTTTAAACGCAAGTAAGATTTAAGGAGATATTATGGCTTTTAAGTTATTGAAAACAGAAGGGAATGCACGAAGAGGTGTATTTTCCACTCCGCACGGAGATATACAGACGCCTGTATTTATGAACGTTGGTACGAGTGCGGCGATAAAGGGCGGAGTATCAACGATGGACCTTAGAGAAATAAAATGTCAGGTTGAATTGTCAAATACCTATCATCTTCATATAAGGCCGGGCGACAAGCTTATCAAAGAGCTTGGAGGTCTTCACAAATTTTTTAATTGGGATGGTCCTATATTGACAGACTCGGGCGGTTTTCAGGTGTTTTCATTGGCTCAGCTTCGTAAGATAACCGAAGAGGGCGTTGCCTTTCAGTCGCATATGGACGGAAAGAAAATATTTATGGGCCCCGAAGAATCAATGCAAATACAGTCAAATTTAGGTTCGGATATTGCAATGGCATTTGATGAATGTGTTGAAAATCCTGCCGAATATCTTTATTCGAAGCGTTCTTGCGAAAGAACGACTCGGTGGCTTTACAGATGTAAGGCAGAGCTCGAAAGACTTAACGCATTGCCTGATACCGTGAATCCAAAGCAGATGCTTTGGGGAATAAATCAAGGCTGTACTTATAATGACCTTAGAATCGAGCATATGAAGCAGATAGCTGAGCTTGATTTGCCTGGGTATGCTATAGGCGGACTTGCCGTTGGTGAACCTGCAGAAATAATGTATGACGTTATAGACCACGTTGAGCCATTTATGCCTAAAGACAAACCGAGATATCTTATGGGGGTAGGAACGCCCGTAAATATACTTGAAGCGGTTCACAGAGGTGTTGATTTCTTTGACTGTGTAATGCCGAGCAGAAACGCACGACATGCAAACCTTTTTACTTGGAAAGGTAAACTCAATTTGAACAACGAAAAGTTTTTCAATGACCCGAGACCGATTGACGAGGATTGTAACTGTCCCGTATGCCGAGCATACAGCCGTGCATATATCAGACATTTGTTTAAGGCACGAGAAATGCTCGGAATGCGTCTTTGCGTTTTGCATAACCTCTATTTCTACAATGAGCTTATGGAAAAGATAAGAGAGCATCTCGACAATGGTACGTTTGAAACGTTCTACAACGAATACAGAGAAATACTTGAATATAGATTATAAAACAAACAATATCCCCCGCATTTTCCGTGATGTTCTTAACGGAGAATTGAGGGTGGTATGTAACCGGAAGGTGTAAAAACCTTCCGGTTATTACTTTTTATGCGGTTTTTGCTGTTGGTTGTGCGAGGACGTCGATTGCGGGGACACCTTCCTGTTCGGGAAGTCGGAAGGCATAGTGGATTCGGATCGGGTTGCCCGCCGTTCGTGAGTATTTCTCGAACTT
>JAZNCH010000078.1:0-3282 GCA_045587445.1 Eubacteriales bacterium
CTCCACATATTCCTTGCTGTGCAATAGCTCTCGTATGATCTTTTCAAGTTTCTGTTCCACAGGAAAAGGATTGTCGATAATCCTATGCCCGAAAAAGGCAACAGTAAAAATGTTCATATCAAAATATGCTCCTTATTAAAAAAGCCCACCGAACAAATCATGTCCGATGGGCTATCTTAATGACTCAGCTATCCTCCAAGTCCCTTACGGGTAACTGAACCGGTTCTTACGCATATAGCGGTTTGTCGCAGTTCTTATGATAATAGATGTGTGTATAGCGGTCATTTAAGATCGTTTTTCAATTTGACATGGCTTGTTTTCGCCCTATCCAAATACTATAAGCACAAAAAGTTGCATAATATAGACTTATAGTATAGCACAAACAAGAAAGAATATCAATAGTCTGTGGAAAATTTGTTTGAATATTTATAGACTATATATAGTGCTAAAAGGATGGATAAGGCTATGAGCGAAATTGCAAAATCAGTTGGTCAGCGAATCAGAAACTACAGAACCCGACAAGGGTTAAGCCAAGAAAAGCTTGCTGAAATGTCCGGGTGCCACCCGACTTATATCGGTCAGCTCGAACGTGGCGAGAAGAACGCAACTCTTGAAAGTATTGAAAAGATCGCTGCCGCTTTGAACGTATCTTTGTCAAAGCTCTTTGAGAAGCTGGGCGGGCAGGAGGATGAGACCAGAGACATACCCCTTGAGTGTTACGAATTTCTCTCCGCAAAAACCAAAGAGGAGCAGGAGCACCTATATCGGATTCTGCTTGAAATGGACAAGTACAAAAGGAACTGAAAGTTAAAAGGATACCGCCAAGAACGGCGGTATCCTTTTTTGCGTCTTTGCGGCACTTATCCATATTTATCTCGCAGTATGCAAAGCATAAACGCTGAACCTTCGGATATAACCCCAACAAAAGCAAAGCTAATACGCTGTTTCCATATATTTTTCGCAAAAAGCGTAAAATTCTGTAATAACCTGTCGAATTAAGCGTAAGCACTTGGGTTAGTAAAACTGTCTTTTCGCCTACAATATATAGTGGAGAGGTGGTGAGGCAAGTGGATACTAAGTTTATTCGTGATAGGATTACGCAGTTGAGGATACAAAAGGGTGTATCTGAGTACAAAATGAGTTATGATCTTGGTCATAGCCGCAGTTACATATACAATATTTCTTCCGGTAAATCTTTGCCTCCCATGGCAGAGTTCCTCGAAATATGTGATTACTTTGAGATTACCCCAAGCCAGTTTTTCAACGATGCAGCAGACAACCCGGCATTACTGCAATCTGCCATTGAAGAACTCAAGAAGCTCGACGATGACGATCTGATGCTCGTAATAAGCAATACCCGTCGGCTAAATAAAGACAAATAGTAATTATATGAGCCGACTTTCAAAAAAATGATAAAACTGCGAGACGTTCGGCATATTTCCCGAAGTTTCGCAGTCTTTTTCTTGTATAATATTGGAAAGCAAAACGATATAAGGAGGAAATTGCGTTATGGCTAATTTTTTCGGCGGTTTCATCAAGAGAATTGAGAAACCGCAAGATACACACCCCCCGTCTGTTGTACAGGACTTTTCTCAGTGTGAAAATGAATACGTTACATACTGCATCGAACAGGAAAAGACCATCAGTAAACTGGAATCGGGGTTACATACAAACGATGACCCCGGAGAAATTGCAAAGAAAGCACTTGCAGCAGCGTGTACATTCTATGAAGCAGATTGGGCTGGTGTTATCGAGATTGACTTGGAACTCAATATCTGGGCTACCGGTTGGTGGTACAACATTGATCCCACCGTGAAAGAACTGGAGAAGCTGCAGGAATTTGAGAACCTTATGGTTATGCCCAGTATTGTTGATGCAATCAAAAAGCAGAAGCCAATCATCTTCTCGGATGTTGAAGAAATTAACAAAACCTCGCCCAAGGAATACCAAGTCTATAAACGGCTTGAAGTACACTCCGTTATGGCAGTTCCTTTTGGACCCAAGCCTATGGGCTTTCTTGTTGTCCGAAATCTCAAAAAGTATAACTACAGGACAAGCACTCTCAATATTCTCGCTTACGTTCTTCATCGTGCCATTGCACAGAAGAATACTATGGAAAGAGTCAGAATGGCTCTTACGCCGGATGAAATCAAGACCGACAACGATGTTATTATCAATTTCTTCGGAGGAATGGAAATCACAACATCAGCAGGCGTGTGGAAAGACCAAGACTTCAATTCGCCTAAAAGCAGCCGTGCTGTTGCATATATTATGCTCAACAGGAAAACGGCTCACTCTGCATTGGCTATTGCAGATGCCTTATATCCCGAAGATGGTTCTGACATCGACATCATTAACAAGAACATTCGTGGTTATATATACCGCTTTAGAAAGTCGTTTGAGCCAATCTGTAGAAACAAACTCATAGAGTACACTCCAAACGGCTATAGATTAAGTCCGTCTGCAAACGTGATGAGCGACCTGCAGAAGTTTGAAAAGCTGTGGAAGCAAGTGCAAAAGGATATTCCTATTCCCCAAAAAGTTCACTCCTTGAAACACGCCATCAAGCTTTATAAAGGACACGTCTTAGGAGCTGCTTGTGATGACCATTGGATTGTTGGCATTGCGACAGACTATAAGATGAAATATATCTCTATGGTCAACGAACTCCTATCAATATTTGCTGAATTTGAAGATTACGATGCTATCCATCACTTTGCTGCCCAGGCATTGAACCTTGTACCCGAAAACGTAAAGGCACAATATTGGCTCGTTTATGCTATTTATCATTCAAGTGCCGTGGTACTCGCCAAGCGTGAAATCGAGAAGGCGAAAACCCGTCTTACCTCGGAAGAATTTGACACGCTTCAAAAATTCATCTGTAAGGACGAATCACTTCCATACGGACAGCTATTTGACTAAAAATCAAACATCTCAGCCAGCAGAGGGAACGAACCCGAAAAAGGTTCGCTCCCTCTGTTTTTTTGTCGAAAAATGACCATTTGACTTTCGTGCGACACCCTATGCGACTCTCGTGCGACACCTCTTTTTCTCATTTGACTCTCGTGCGACGCAAACGGGGGTCATTTGACTCTCGTGCGACACTCACGCCACTTTCATGCGACAGCCGTAAGTTAGCCTTTAGGAGCAAAAGCTCTTAAACCAATTTACGGAGGTTTTTATTTTGAACCACACATTCCTTAACAGGGGTGCTTTTGCAAAACGCAGAAGCGCCCCTTCTTTTTTTGTCAGCCGTAGTACGGTACACGGTTGTCGTGATCC
>JAZNCH010000079.1:0-3046 GCA_045587445.1 Eubacteriales bacterium
CGTTTAAGGTTAATCAAGTAATGATATGTAATTAGATATCAAGGATAGCATAAAGTAAATATCATTAGACACATTGACAAGGTGGAGAAAAAGTCGTAGCTTTGCTCCACAAAAAACACAGACTTATGGTACTACAAGAACTATCTAAAGAATTAGAACGCCATTACGAGATTGGCAAGCAACGCAGAGAATGCAATGCACTCGTTCAGTGCTTCGGTATTAAATATGCGGATGTCATTACAGACAGCGGTATTAGAGTTGAAGACATCGTCGACCATTCTTCTCTAAGAGGAACTACATACGCCACCGAAATTCGCAAAGGAATGAAATTAGCAAAATACGTTATGATTAAGAATAATCTCTAACGTATTCAAAAATCAAGTGTATTCAGAAAAATCAATTTGAATACACTTTTTTAATGCTTGTATTGTATTCATTTTTATCAAAGATTTATTTGAATATATGAAATAAATTCACTACCTTAGCTATGAAGTTAATCATAGACATTTTCTGGTAGTATGAAGACAGCGGTAATTTATTCAAGGGTCAGTTCGGTAGGAGAACGACAGAATACGGACAGGCAGATTTCAGATATGACTGCGTATGCTGAAAGCAACGGATATGACGTCGTACAGGTATATAGCGAGAAAATCAGTGGCGGTAAGAAGAATGCGGAGCGTGTCGTTTTGCAGGAGTGCTTGGAGTATGCCCGTGCTAACAACGCCCTTATCCTTGTGAGTGAGCTTTCGAGGGTTGGAAGACAGATATGGGAAGTCCTCGAAACCGTCAAGAACTGCATAGACAGCAATGTCAATCTGTACTTCCATAAAGAGAACTTCTCTCTCTTTGACGAGAACGGCAAAGTTATGCCGACTACCGCTATCTATATCTCTTGTCTCGGTTTCTGTGCCGAGATGGAAAGAGAGAACATTTCATACCGCTTGAATAGTGGCAGAGCTCTTGCTGTTGAGAGGGGCGTCAAAATGGGCAGGAAAACGGGTTCTGTCAAGTCCAAGGATAAGAAAGCGCAAGAATATTCCAACGTGATTAAAGCTCTTAAAAAGGGCAAATCCATTCGAGATACGGCAAAGTTGTGCGACGTGTCGGTATCTACCGTTCAGAGAGTGAAAAAGGAGTTCTGTTTATAGGTATAAAGAAACAAAGAGATTGCTGGATCGCAATCTCTTTGCTATGAACACCGAGGGGAAGAAGCACCGCAAGGAAGCGGTTTCCGTCAGTTACCTATCGGGCTATCCCTCAATAGCACGGTAGTGTGAACGGACTTTCACTGTCTTGCCATTGATAATGCGCTCGTGCGCCTTTACCTTGACAACCTTTTGTGTACTGACTTCGATATGAAGTTTCAAAGTAACTTTGAGTCGTTCTTTCATAATGTATGATTAAAAAGAGAATTCCGTAAAGAACACCCTATGTACTGAACTACATCCCTCGGCTTATGCTTCCTGAAAAAGAAAAGGTATTCAGTGAGGGCTGAATACCAATCCGTTGTTTCTCTTTTTGCCTTTCGGCTCATACATTATGCGACAAAGGTATATAAAGTTTTCAATATCACAAACTTTTCCGAAAAATTATTCCTGCGTAGCATTGTCAAGTGCATCAACTACTTTCTGTTTACCCTTACGGGTTGAGGCAATATATGGACGCATTACCTCAACGTCGGAGTGTGAGGTTATCTGTGCAATCAAGTCAAGTTCCACGCCCTCGTTGAGTGCCGTTACCACGAATGTCCTACGAGCAGTATGTGATGTCAAATCCGCTTTTGGCGTCTTGACTTCCTCAACCTTGTCTAACTTGTATTGGTAGTCTATCCATTCGCCTTGCAGCTGTGCCAACTTGCCTAACTCTTTCAAATGGTCATTGTACTTCTGATTGCTGATGACAGGGAAGACTACGCCATTGTCGTACAGGTTGTCCTTGTACTTCTCATATATACGGGTTGCCACCTTGGATAAAGGGAAAGGTATCCTATCCTTGTCCTTCTTCGTAAGGATGTCTATCTCGTACTTTCCGTCTTCAACCTCTCGGATATTGTCGTGCTTCAACTGCTTGATGTCCGAGTAACGTAGTGCCGTGAAGCATTGGAACACGAAGAAGTCACGTGTCATATCCATAGAACCGCCCTGTTCGAGTTCAAGGCTTATAATGGTTTTCAGTTCCTCGGTAGTGAGATACCTCACCGCCTTTCTGCTCTGTGGTAACGTCGGTTCATACTCAAAGAACTCTTTGTTTACTGGGTAGTTCTTCTGATTAGCATACTTTAGGAACTCTTTAAGCATACTCAACACCTTTGCAATCTTGTCGTTATACATAGTCTTTGAAAGGTGAGACAGGTACTTGTTCATAGTCTCGGTGCTGAAATCCGTGAAACGGATGTCTGCCTTGAATGCTTTGAGGCTTTGACGGGTTCGTGCGAACATCTCTCTATATTCCTTGCTCCAACGACGTGTTTCGGAGCGTGTCTCAATGTATTTGTCGAACACGAAGAAGAACTCGTCTGTCTGACTTTTGCCCGACTGCTTGTAAGTGTAGTTGAACTGCTGTTTCAAGTCCTGAAGTGTCGGTGTTGCCTCACGTAGTGACGCCTTGTTGAAATAGTCATCCACAAACCCGATATAGGTGTCAATAGTGGCATTGAGGATATTGAACTGCACTCCGTCTGTTATGCACCCCTGCTTGAAACGTTGTTTTTTGCTATCCCACTGCTTTTCCTCTGCTGACAACTTCGTATGCAAGTCCGTTCTACCTCCTGCATATGTAACTCGGATACGGACGCAACGTGTGCCGTTCTTGTATGTGTTACCAAGTCCGACAGATATTCTATGCTTATGTGCTACTACCATAACAGATTGTTTGTGTCAAAAATACAAAATTTAATATAATCGCCCAAATAATCGCCCAATTTTATGCGAAATATAGCGAAATGACACGAAATAAACTCCTTGGTAAATACTTGATATTTAGTTGATTATTAAAATAATATGAAATAACACGAAATTTAAGTAGAAATCCCCCTCTCACCGCAGAA
>JAZNCH010000080.1:0-1795 GCA_045587445.1 Eubacteriales bacterium
AGAGAGAAACGGTGGTTATACTCAGATATATAAGCTTGGTGCTCGCCGCGGCGACGGTGCCGAGATGGCTCTTATCAAGTTGGTTGATGCTGACGAGGAGAGCAAGTAATCTCTGTATATAAAGCATAATAAAAAACGCTACGGAATTCCGTAGCGGTTTTTTGCGTATGACGGGCATATCAATGCTCTGCGGTGAAAGTCCGCTGGGAGGTAGTTACCGACCAACCCGAAAGCGACTCCCAAGGTTTGCATCGTGAGGTGCAGGCGAGAAGAAGGGATAGCGAAATCGTAGCCTGACGGACAGAAACTCGGTACGAAGGCGTAATAGGCGGATAAATTGACATAAAGCAATGAAGTCCAAAAGGTAACCGTAATCCTATTGCGTAGACCGGGCAGGTAGACGAGGAAAGAGTATTGGTTTATCCCGTGAGGTCTTGCCGACGGAGAAATCCGTAGTAACAACGAACGGCAAGAAGTCAGCAGAAGCCATAGTACCAAGGAAAAACTTGGGAAGGGCTGAACAATTCAAACCGTCAATTTGAAATGCATGTTCCAAGCAACAACCCCGACTATGTGTGAAACCGAAGCGTATTTGAGGAAAAGCACAAATAACATAGGGAGCGAAAAAAAACTTTGCTTGGAAGCGGAAAGGAGAAAAGACGGAATATGTCGGAAATGCTTGAAAAGATACTTAGTAACGAGAACGTTGAAAAAGCCTACAAAAGAGTTTATGCAAACAAAGGTGCAGGCGGAGTAGACGGAGTTACAACCAAAGAACTCGAAGAATATATGCGAGCAAATTGGAGAAGTATTAAGGAACAAATCCGAGCGAGAACTTACAAACCGCAACCCGTGCTTAGAGTAGAAATACCGAAGCCAAACGGCGGTGTGAGAAAACTCGGCATTCCCACGGTAATTGACAGAGTAATAGAGCAAGCAATAACCCAAGTGTTAACACCCATATTTGACCCGATGTTCAGTGAGAACAGTTATGGTTTTCGCCCCAACAGAAGATGTGAGCAAGCAATAACCAAATTACTTGAATACTTCAATGACGGCTATTTATGGATAGTGGATATTGACCTTGAGAAATTCTTTGACAACGTACCGCAAGACAAACTGATGAGTTTTGTAGGAAGAGTAATACACGACGGAGATACGGAAAGCTTAATACGAAAGTATCTCAAAGCGGGTGTTATGAACCAAGGCAAATACGAGTCAACCGAGATAGGCACACCGCAAGGCGGAAACCTATCTCCCTTACTCAGCAACATAATGCTGAATGAGCTTGACAAAGAGCTGGAAAGCCGCAGACTCAGATTTACAAGATACGCAGATGATGTGGTAATTGTATTAAGAAGCAAAGCGGCAGCAACAAGAGTAATGTATTCCATAACCGATTGGATAGAGAGAAAGCTCGGACTAAAGGTTAATGCTACCAAAACAAAGGTAACACCACCAAGCAAGCTCAAATATCTTGGATTTGGTTTTTGGAAAGACAAAGAGGAATGGAAAGCAAGACCTCATAATGACTCTGTGCAGAGACTCAAAAGAAAGCTCAAAGCACTATGCAAAAGAAGCCTTAGCATTGACCTTACAAACCGAATTAAGAAGATTAATGAGGTAACGAGAGGTTGGATAAATTACTTCCGCAAAGGCTCAATGAAAACAAAGCTTCAAGGCATAGACGAGCATTTAAGAACGCAGATAAGGGTGATAATCTGGAAGCAGTGGAAACTGCCGAGTAAACGAGAATGGGGACTACTGAAGCTTGGAGTACCTAAATGGATAGCAC